>DAWDCC010000046.1:0-25222 GCA_052355365.1 Prevotella sp.
TGGTACTGCAATGCAATGCGGGAGAGTAGGAGGCCGCCCTCTTTCAAATACAAGAACCCTTGAAGACAGCAATGTTTTCGAGGGCTTTCTTGGTAATGGGGTAGGGGCGGGGGGTATCCCTGTCCTAATGCCCGCATGCAACATCGTAAGATGATGAATTACTTCCACGATTGTTAGGACGGGCATAAGGCCTGCCCCTACCACATCACCCTTAATTCTTTAAAATAAATATAATATGCGGTGGTTTGATTCTTGTTGTTGCGTTATTCTTATTGTCGCGCTGTTAATTCTTTAATTCCCTCTTGATAATTAATTAAGATCGTTGGATTCCTAAGAGATTGTTAGACGATTCTGGTAGCAATATAATTAAGGTGTGTATTAGTTAAGTATGACCTTACTTCGTTGTTTTAATAAGCTGTTTACAGGCTTGTGATGAAATAAAAAAGGCACCACGTGTTTGTGGTGCCTTTATCTTACGGTATTTTTCTTTTCTTCGAGAAACTTTAATGTTTTATATTCTTCGAATCTTTATTGTTTAATCAGTTCTTCTATCTTCTTTAGCAGATCCTCACCTCTGAGATCTTTGGCTATGATGTTTCCTTTATTGTCGATGAGGACATTGGCAGGGATGGCGCGGATGTTGTAGGCCGCTGCAGCAGCACTTTGCCAGCCTTTAAGGTCGCTCATCTGTGGCCACGGCATCTTCAGAGTATTGATGGCCTTGACCCACGCCTTGTGGTTGTTGTCGAGAGAGACGCCTACGACTTCCAGTCCTTTGCTATGATACAGGTTGTATACTTTCACCACGTTGGGCATCTCCGCACGGCAGGGGCCGCACCAGCTGGCCCAAAAGTCGAGAAGTGTATAGCGGTTCTTATCCACATAGTCGGACAGGCGGACATCAGTCTTGGTATCAGTGCCTTTTAGCGTGACGTCGGTATAATGCTGGCCTATTGCTGTGGCTTTAGAAATACGTCGCTCCGCCATCATTTGTTTGTAATACTGATACTGTACACTCGATGTCGTCATCTTGTCGAGGATCGAATTAACTTGCGCTTCCGTCATATCTTGCGCATACCATTGCAATAGCATGTCGCTGATGGGAGACGGGATATGAGCCATGATGTAGTCGTAGTGGCGAGTAGCGCTAACTTTACGTAGCGAGTCCAGTTGGGCTTGTGCCCTATTGCGTACGTCTTGTGGCAGTGTGGAGTCGTTGGCTTGTTCGTATGGTTTGTCCATAAGCTTGCTGAAGTCGTCGTCTTCCTTTGTAACTTCGTCATAGAGTTTCTGTGTCTGTCCTCCTTTAACAACGGGTTTTTTGTTGCTGTCTTGTGGAAATATTTGCAGGCTGATGGGAGCGTTCTCCAGAATGAAGTCGGTCATACCAACCATCTGACCTTTGTGCATGGCTACTGCCACGCGCATGTCGGCACCGTTGATGGTGCCGTCGAAGGAGAAACCTCCGTTGTGGACGATTGTTGTGTCGGTAGGTTCAAGACTGAAGAAGCCGGTCATGACGGCCAAATAGATCGTGTCGCCATCTTCTGTGCCTTCTGCGGTGCCGGTGACATGATAACGTTGGGTTTGTGCGCTGGTGCTCCAACAGAGGCAGAGCGCCAAGCATAGAAGAAAGAATTTTCTCATGGATGATATCATTGTGATGGTAATTATTTAGTGAGCAGGCTATCGAGCGTTTCCTTCACTTGTTCTGGCCCAGACATGGCGGAGAGAACTTTGCCGTCGGGGCGGATGAGCAAGTAGTAGGGCACTCCGTTGCCCACTTGGTATTTGGTGAAGAGGTCTTTGTAGCCCTGTTGTGTGGTACGATATTGCTTCCATGGCTCGTGGTGCTTCTTCATGCTGTTGTGCCAAGCCTCCTCTTTTGTGTCTATGGAGATGCCTACTACGGTAAGGTTTGAGTTGTATTCCTCGGCGAGAGCCTTGATGTCTGGCATGGCGGCGAGACAGATGCCACACCAACTGGCCCAGAAGTCGACGAGAACATATCCCGGTTTGTGTTGCTGTGCGTCAGCCACGATATGTGTGAGCGATGCCTTCTGCCCGTTAGTCATGGTGAGTTCGAGGTCTTGGAGAAGAGCACCTTTCACCGTCTTACGTGCTTGTGCTATCTGCTGTTTCATCAGTTGTAGACCCGTCGTGTCATCAGGTACAGAGGTGATCGTGCGGTCGAGATGGTCGACTTGTTCTGCTGTGAGGTTGTATGCTCGTTCCAGAAGACGTCGGGCAAGATCGACGGCGACAGGAGAGTGGGGATGACGGTCTATGAAGTGGAAGAAGAGGTCCGGCGCCATCGCTGCTCCACCGCTTTCGTCCACAGCGAGGAGGTCGTTGAAGTCATCCTGTACCTGTCCGCCTTTTACCTTCAGCTCTGGGGTGATGAGAATCTCGTCGTTGGTAAGATAGAGGCTGATATAGTTCCAATGAATGGAGTCAACGGGCCAGTGGTTCTTTTCCACGATGTTGAGATTGTTGGTGATGAAGGTCGCTGTGCGTGGTCTGTCTACCTTTCCGGTAAATGAGAAGGTGTGGTTGTGCAGTACGCCTGTACACATCTCTACCGATCGGGCCGTATCGGTGTTGACAAGCAGTCCCACTGCAGTGCCGTCTGGCAGTGGCAGGGTTCCATGGATATGAAAACTGTCATGTTGTGCACATACTGTAGAGGTTCCTGTGAGGCACAGCAGGGCGGCAAGTAACTTCCCGGGCATGGATGTCCCAATATGCCTGACAATAGCTATGAAGAGTTGTTTTCTATTCATAGCATTGAAAAAGTCTTTTGTTATCATAACTGTTCTTTATTGTTTAGCTGGTGTGTCGCGAACGAAGCGCACACTCATCCTGTCTTTCACTGAAGTGGTATGTCGGTATACATCCTGATGATTGTACATCAGCTTACGCATGTATGCCGTGCTCTGATTGTCATCGCCTGGGGTCGCTGTCCAGTAGTAGGCCATGGCCTGGATGAAATAATATTTCGAGGCAAAGGAAGTAGACAACCCGTCCATAAATCCGCCGTAGCGCATGTCGAGGCCTGTGCCGTCTTTCTGGTGCATCAGTGTCCCTTGTACAGAACCTCTCCATCCGTCGGCATCAGCCTGTTGATGTGTCATACCGAGCGCCATCTCCAGCATCTTCCAGTCGTCGTCGGTTGGCAGACGCCATCCATCTGGCACTGCTTTCTGGGCCCCCTGCCATGTATAGAGATATCCGTATGTGTTGAGGGTATTCTGTGCTGCTGTGCCCTCGTCATCGCCTATGGCATCTTTAGAGAGATAAATGGAGCGCGTATCATCGCTGCCCGTATCATAGCGGGCGTTCTCCACTGTCCAGTCAAGACCAGCGTAGGAGACATAGTGATAGACATTGCCATCGCGTGTATCGGTAAACTCGCCGGTGGCGGTAGGTGTGACGGTGGGCACTGTCAAGTCGTCGTCACTGCCGCAAGCCGTCAGCAGTGGCACTGTGACTGTCAGCAGGATGGCAGCGAGAAGTAAAAGAATATTCTTGCAGTTCATTGTTTTCTTTTTATTAAGGGTTTTCTTATCTTTTCTCAATAGACATATCCAAGTTCCGTGAGCAGTTGCTTTATGGTGTGGTACTTTGTGATGATGGTGGGATAGTCTGCATACAGCGTGCTTACCTCCTGCTCGGTCTTTGTGAGGGCGAGCTTGACGAAGGATGCTATGTCGTCGCTTTGGGTGGGATAGTGGCCATAGAATAGAAATCCCCAAGAGTAATAGCCGTCGATGAATCCCGCGTTGTACATATCCTGCATGTTAGCGTCATCGTCATAGTGAGGTTCTGCGACATCGTGGTTGTAATACGCTGCAGAGTACTGTGTAAAGGTGTTGAGAGCCTTGGCAGGCTGTTGCGCCACTTTGGTGCTGAGTAGGTCGACGAGAATGCCGGCTGCTGTGGTCTGCATGACCTCGTCATCAGCTCCGTTAAGTACGTCGAGGGCCAGTGCTGTGGCCCTGTTGCCTACGGCACATTGGGGTTTGGCGTCATAGGAGAAGACATTGTCAGAAACGGTGTAGCGTGTGATATGGCTGACAAGGAGCCAGGAGAAGGGGCGCAACTTTGGGCCGAGATGTGGCAGAATGTAGGTCTTGAGGAAGGTTACGCCTTGCTCCATGTCGCTGAACAGTTTGAGATACTGATACTTGAACGCCGTCTGCTGTGCATTTGATGCCATGACATAGGACACGTCGAGGAGCTCGTTGGCGTAGAGGGGAGTGCCTGCAGCGTCGGTGCCTATGGCCTCGTGACGCAGCGTGTCGTTGAAGAGCAGATAGGAGCCCGTCTCCCAGTAGAACTTGTTGCGCAGTGCCGAAACGGCGTTGGTGGCGCTGTCAGTGGCCATGAAGCGGTTTTTGTCGGCGTAGGACGGCGCGAGGCCGTCGTCGTCCGAGCAGCCGGCTATCGTCAGGCAGGCTGTGAGGGCGAGTATATAGATGAAGTAATGTCTCATAATTACTGTGTTTTGTGAATAGGTAATTGTTACAGAGCCGTAGAGGTATAGGTTCTCGTACCGCGCTCATTGTTCTTCATGCCACTGTTGATGCCGAGAACCTCCTGCGGAATAGGCAGCACCCATCCCCAGTCGTCGGATCCGAGGGTAAAGGTGTGGAGGGCCGTGCGTGTGGACGAGTTGCGGTTCTCGTAATAGTAATAGTGGTGGGTGATAGCCTCTTTCTGCGGCAGTACCTGACAGACGCGGTAGCGGCGGAGGTCGAACCATCGCTGTCCTTCGAGGCAGAGCTCTCGCTCACGCTCGTTGCGTATCGTCTTGATGAGATCATCACCGGTGGTGGTGACAGCATAGTTTGTGCCGGAGGCATAGCGCTGTGCCCGGAGAGTGTTGAGAGTCTGACGGGCAGCATCTTCGTGGCCCATATATGCCTCTGCTTCGGCCTTGATGAGGTAAGCCTCAGCGGTACGGAAGCAGAACTTGTCGGAGATATCGGCATAGTTGAACGCGTAGGGCGAATAGTAGGCGTAGAAGTAATACTGTGGGGCGGTGGGCTCTTGGGAGAGATCTGTGCCCTTGATGGGTACCTTGGCATATCCGTGGAAGTCGCCGTTGGTCCAGATGTACTTGTTCTTGCGTAGGTCGTTGTCGCTATAGAGTCCGTAAATCTTGTCGGTGATGGTGAAGCTCTTGATATAGTTCATTGTGTAGCAGGGCATGGCGTTACCTCCCATGGAGAAGATTAGTTCCGGCGAGGTAGCGTTGAGCAGTCCCGTCTTTTGGTTGAGGGCGTTTAGGTTCTGCAGGGTAGGGTGCTCGTCAATGACCTTCTGTGCGTAGCGTGCTGCCATCTCCCAGTTCTGCATGTAGAGATAGACGCGGCTTTTAAGGAAGTGCACGGCGACGGAGTCGGCGCGGTATTTGCTCGGCTGCGCGCCATAGGTTGTGAGCTCCTTGTCGGCGATGTCGAGGTCGGTGAGGACGAGGTCGTAGACCTCCTGCACGGTGTTACGTCGGAACGACTTGTCCTCGACCTCTTCGGAGGTCTTGATAGGCACTGCGAGGTCTGTGGCTGCCGTGGCGGGATCATAAGCCTTTCCATAGAGGTTGGCAAGGAAGAAATAGTAGTAAGCTCTCAAGAAACGGGCTTCACCGTCGACCTTAAGTTTTCCCATCTGTGCGGCGCGATCGTTTTGTTTAAGTTTTGAGGCGCTGTAGATGACATTGTTGGCCACGTTGATAAGTTTATACATCTGTTCCCAGTTACCGTTTTCTGTAGTATATCCTGTGTAGCTGTCGTTCTGTCCGGAACGTGCCTGCCAGGTGAAGTAGCCGAAGACGCGCTCCTTGCCATCGTACTCCATGTAGTTGTCGTCGTAGGTGGAGAGGTTTTCGTCGAGCTCGTCACCGAGGAAATGAAGGAAGTACTGATTATCGCTGGCCTGGGCCAGCGTGTTCGACTGATACTGTGGCAAATAGCAACTGCCAATGAGAAGTTCATTGAGATCTTCCCAACTGTCGACGTAGTCCGTGTCTTGGCTGTACTCCTTGAGAAAGTCACCACAACCGATGAGGGAGAGCAATAGGGTTGCGGCGCAGACATATTTATATATAGTATGTATCATAATGGATAAGCATTAGAATTGGATGTTGACACCGAGGGTGAAATAGGGCGTGTCAGAGAGCTGCACCTCGGCGAAGCCAGACTGTGTGGGAGTCTGCCCTTTGAGCTTGCTGTCGCAGAAGGTGTAGAGATTGTTTCCAGTGAAGGTCATGGCGAGACGCTCAATATGGAGTTGCCGCAGTGTGTTGGCAGGGAGCTCATAGGTGAGGCTGATGCTGGCCACGCGTAGATAGTTGGCACTGACTACACGGAGGTCGCTGTAGTCATACATTGTCCAAGCATCGGTAGCGATGGCAACGCCTTGGTAGTTGCTGCCGTTGGACCAGTGCTGGCTGTACTGGTAGTAACCGGGAGTGTCCGACGACATGATAGCAGGTATATTGGTGTAGCGCTCGTCGCCGGGTTTCTTCCACCGGTTAAGCACGGCTCGGTTGAGGTTATACTGCGGGTAGATTTGTCCGGGGTCGCTGCTGCCACCATTCTGTCTGTAGAGCTTGAAGAGTCGTACCTTGTTTCCTGCGGCATAGTCGAGGAAGACGCCAAGTCGCCAGTTCTTGTAAGTCAGCGTTGAGGAGATGCTTCCTGTGATGTCCGGGTCTCTTCTGCCCGAGAGGGAAAGGACACGCATGGCTGTCTCATAGTTGTCGAGGCCGACGAGCTCGTTGGCTCTGTCCTGCCAGTCATCGAAGAGCGGGCCGCCATTGTTGGGATTGAGGCCGATGAAGCGGTAGGAGTAGAAGGTGCCGATGGCTTTTCCGTTGACCAAAGCTGTACCGTCGAGATAGTCGCTGACCTTATAGGTGTCGCCACCGGGGGTAGTCTTCATGCGGTTGATGATTTTGGAGAGAGAAGCAGAGAGCAGCCAGTTCCAATTCTTTGTCTGTATAGGCGTGGCGGTAACGGAGACGTTGTAGCCCTTATTGAGAATCTTTCCCGAGTTGACGACATAGGAGGTGAAGCCGTTGACGTCGCTGATGGTCTTGTTCATAAAAGCGTCGACGGTCATCTTGTGGTAGTATTCCACCTCCATCATAAGGCGGTTGTGGAGGAAGCTCATCTCCAGTCCAGTGTTGAAAGAATGTGTCTGCTCCCATTTTAGGTTTGGATTGGCGAAGTTGGCCACAGTCGATGTCATCTCGTTGTAGTGAGTATTGAGAGCACCTTTAGTGATAGTGAGTACCGGTGTCTGTCCGTCGAGCATGTTGCCCTGACCACCGTAGGAGATCTTCCATGTGAGGTTGTCAACCCATTTCGGGTGCCAGTTGGCGATGTCGAGGACGTTGGCGAGTCCGGAGACGGACCAGACGGGAAGAATCTTCTCATTGGAACGGTCGCCGAACTTGTTACTGCCGTCGTAGCGCGTGTTGGCGTTGAGAGTGAAGAGCGTCTTGTAGCTGTAGGACAGCGTGCCGTAGGCTGATAGCAGGTTGGTGCGTGTGTCGACGATGGTGGGCATGTTAGTGCTTAGCCAGGTGAGGTAAGAGGTGTAGGTATCGGGAATGGATGTAACGAACTTCTTACCGCGGTCGTTGTAGTAGCCGCGCTGGGTGAAGCTGTTGCCGGTGTAATGAGTGCTACTGGCCTCGACACCGACGGCGAGGTTGATATTGTGCTGGAGGTTGGCACCGAAATATTTGTTCATGTTGCCCTGCAGACGCACGGTCCATGCTGTCATTTCGGTGTTGTTCTCCGACAGCTCACCGCCGAAGGGCATTTTGCTCATTGACGGCTGTTCGGGAGCGATACCATATTCGCTTTGTCGCTCGTTGGCAGCATAATAGCTCTTCTCGCCATACCAGCCCTCCTGTGTGGTGTTGGCGGTGGAGTAAGAGGCGATGGCATTGAAGAAGAGCCAGTCGTTGGCGGTGTATTTGAGATTGAAGGTCGACTTGAAGCCGTTGTCCTTCTGCCGGTTGTAGCTGTTGTCGAGCTCGTTGAGGATGTTGTAGTTGAACGAACCCTGCTGAGCCGTTCCCTTGTAGAAGTAATAGGTGCCATCGTCATTATACGCCGGTATCACTCTGCTGGTGTTGTAGGCATAGTCGATGGTGTTGACTTTGTCGTATCGTTTCTTGCTGTGATAGCTACTGAGTTGTAATGAGAGGGCGAACTTCTGGCTGAGGTTGAAGTCGAGGTTCGTAGAGGCCGTGAGGCGATTGTTGTAGTTGTTTTTGATAACGTCTTCATCGTCGGTGTAGCCCACGGAGGCGTAGTAGCGGAATTTGTCGGAGCCTCCGGAGATGTTGACGCTGTGGTCAGAAGAGACGGCGTCGCGGCAGAGTAACTTAAACCAGTCGGTGTTGCGTGTTTCGTCGGCATTGACAGCGTTCTGGAACTGCTGCCAGGAATACTGTCCGCTGTAGTATTTGTCGATGGCATCTTCATAGCCCACGAGGATCATGGAAGCCGGATACTTATAGTGCATGTCTACCATGTCGCGGGATACGGCAGTGCGCTCTTTTGAGTCCATGAGGTCTATCTTCCGGTCGGAATAGCGTGGACGGCGGCGGTAGGTGCCTGTATAGTTGTAGGAGATGATGGGTTTGCCCTCGCGTCCCTTCTTTGTGGTGATGACGATGACGCCGTTGGCGGCGCGTGTGCCGTAGATGGCTGTGGCCGAGGCGTCCTTGAGGACGTCGATACGGTCGATGTCTTGGGGGTTGATACCGGATATTGCGTTACCGATGCGGTTGACGTAGTCAGGGTCGTTGAGCACGCTGGCTGAAAGGTTGACAGGGTTGCTGACGATAATGCCGTCAACGACCCAAAGAGGCTCACGGTCGCCGATGAGGGTGCTGGTACCACGGATGCGTATCTTCGGCACGGCATTGATCTCACCGCTGGCATTGCTGACAACGAGGTCGGGGATGCGTCCCTGCAGCATCTTGTCAAGGCTACTCATTCCCGGGCGGTCGATGTCGCTCATCTTCACACTGGTGACGGAACTGGTGAGGTTGCGGCGGTCGAGCTGCTGGTAACCGGTGATGACGACATTGTCGAGTTCCTGTGCGTTGTCTTCGAGCATGATGGCGGCGTAATCAACGCGATTACCCTGCCACTGTTTATCCTTCATGCCTACGCTGCTGACGTTGAGCACGATTCGGTCGCTCTTTGCTTCAATGGAGAACTTGCCGTCGGCATCACTCACAGTGCCCAGCCCGTTGGCACGGTCGCGGATGACGGCGCCAATGATGGGTTCGCCGTTCTCATCAATGACGATACCTAAGAGGTGCTTGCCGTCACCGATATTCTTATCGTGCGGGATGTTGGCTGTACGCATGATGACAATATAGTCATTCTTACGGTCGGCATGGAGACCGTGCCCGCTGATGAGTCGGTTGACAACAGCTACAGGAGCTTGGTTGTCAGCCTTAAGCGTCACACGGAAGTTGACGTCGTCGTAATTGTACTGTATCTTCAGACCCGAGAGTTTCTCCACCTTCTTCAGAGCTACGGTGGCTCTCTCGTTGCTGAATGATACGGAGATACGGTTTCTCACCTGTGCCAGGGCTATGGTGCACCAGCACAGCAGTACCAGGCACAACAGCGTGCGCCTTTGTCGTCCCTGTCGGAGCCCGGCTTTTCTCATTGCATGATTCATCGGTAATAAAGTATTGATACTCATTAAATGTTTATTCTGCTCTCTTACTTATTGTCAATACGCCAAGCCTCAAAGTATTGTGCCCTAAATAAATGTTAAAACTAAAATCAACCTATTCGAAGTCTGTTGTCGTGAATCTCTACCTTTGTATGGCTAATCTTGTTAAGCTCATCGATGACGCGTGTGACGGGCCAGCTGCGCTCAGCATTGAAATGTAGGCGTGTGTTGATATCGGCGTCCGATATATAGCTTACGGGCATGCCGTACCAGCGCCCTATCTCATCGGCAATCTCTTGGAGCGTCTGCCCGTCAAAATAGAAATGTCCCTCCTTCCAGCTCAGTGCCACGTCCATGTCGGCTTCCTGCGTCTCCATGTGTCCATTGGTGAGGATGACCTGCTGTCCGGGGCGGAGCATGACGGTTTGTCTCTGGCTGTTCACGCCGACCTTACCCTTAACGAGTGTCACTTGTGTTGCGGCACCCTTTACGTTGCGCACGTTGAACTGTGTGCCGTACACCGTGGTATAACATTCACCGGCATCAACGGTGAAGGGCGATGCGGCATCGTGGTGTACGTCGAAGAAAGCCTCGCCGCGGAGAGCCACACGTCGTGGGGCGCCTTCGCCGAAGCGGCTGTTGAAGGCTATCTCGCTGCCCACGCTGAGCCATACATGGGTGCCGTCGGGCAGAATCAGCTGAGCCGTTTTGCCCTCGGCCACATGCAGGGTGTAGGCCTCGGCATCACGCTGTGCACTGCGCTCCACCTTGATGATGTTGTCAGGAAGAACGGTGATGCCATGGTCCCGGGCCGAGACGGTGGAGAGGACCTTGTCACCTGCCACGAGCGACACGCCGCCTTGTTGGTGGGCTTCGTCGATAGTTGTCATCCTCTTGGCGGTAATGATTTGTGCCGGCCGGCTGTCATTGTGTAACCAACCCTTGGGTACGAGGGTGAAGAAAAGCAACAGGGATGCAGCGAGGGCCAATGCCACTTTACCCACCACGGCCCATCGTGACGGAGATGTAGTGTCGGTTCCGTCTTCATTTGCTTCTGCAACTTTTCGAGCGATCTCCCGTGCTTCGTTGCCAGCTTTAACGGTCTCCTGTGCTTCCACCCGGCGTCGGCAAGCCTGAAATGCCACCTCAACATCGGGTGACGGAGTGCCGTCGCGGAGCGCGCGCTCAATGAGAAACATGAGGCGGTTGTCTTGAACTGTTTCTTCCTGAGAGGACTTTCTATTGGCTCCTTGGGGAGGAATATTGTTGTTTCGTGTTGTCATAGATGATGTAATTTTGGTAATAGTACGCTGAGAACGTGCTGTCGGTGCCTATGTGTATCCCTCTTTTAACATTTTCCGCATCATCTTGAATACTTTGTTCATCCGTTTGTGAATCATGTTCACCGAGGTGTGGAATAGCTCTGCTGTCTCCTGGTAAGTCATCTTTTTAAAATAGGTGCACTTGAGGATGGACTTCTCCGGCTCGGGTAACTGCTCGATGGCTTCTTTTACCTGCAGTATGCGTTGCTCAAATTCCATTACTTCTTCCTCTGTGCCAAGTGGTGTCGTGCCCGCCTGCAGGCGTGTGTAGCGGTCTATAGCCTTGTCGTGTCTCAGTTTGTCAAGGCAACGGTGGCGTACGGTCGTGTAGAGGAATCCGACTGCTTGCCGGTCGTCGGGAGCCAGACTGCCCTCACGCAGCATCTCCCAAACTGTCTGAAAGACGCCACCTGTGATGTCCTTGGCCTGCTCTTCTTCGCGGAGAAAGGTCAGTGCATAGAGGTACAGTGGTCGGTAGAAACGCTTGAAGAGCGCTTCCATCCTCGCTGTCGTTGTCTGTTCCTGGTTACACATTAATTATATATAGAACTTCCTAGCACCATCAGAGCGATGGAGCAGGGAGGTCGCTTTACTTGTTAACTGGTGCAAAAATACGAGTTTTCTTTCAGATAATACGCAGCAGTAGGGTCCTAAATATTTCTTCTTTGGGCTTTTTGTGTTTATTAGATATTAGAAGACCCTCTCTAACTCTCCCTAAAAGGGAGAGAAAGGCAATACCGGGAAGCCTCCTTTATCATAATTCTCCATTTCCATTCTTTTGGCGTTCTCTTTTCTACCCGTTTGTAGCAGGTTCGGTAGACAGACAATATATTCGTGTAGACTTCGTTTCTTACTTATGCTAACAATATTTTCTTCGTTACATAAGTTCTTGTCTACACTTTTGCGCATACCGCGCACAAGAGGCTTTGGCGTGCAGTCACCGTTTGCTTATCGTTTCCTTTGTGAAGTGATTACGGAGCGGTGGCCCTATTATGCTTACGAAGATCTTAAAGCGTTGTCTAATGATGAGGATGAAAGAAAGATAGGACAGCTATTATTGAGGTTATCCAATTATTTTGGACCGCATCAGTGGTACTTTGGTAGCGTTGACCTTTTACAAAGATACAAGGTTTATGTTTTAGCAGGCAGCCATCAATCCAAATGTGTTTTAGAGTTACAAAATAGGGTAGAGATAGCTTTATTATCAGTAAACGATTCTTTGGAAGAGACGTTGCAGCATGTGTCTGACGATTCCGTTGTGATACTTCTTGATCTTCGGTCTCGTTCTCTTTCTTGCAGGGATTCCATGCGAATGGCTATTGACGCAGGTGCCACCGTCTGTTTTGATTTATACAATGAAGCTATTGTCTTTTTCAATCCCAAGTTACACCCTCATCTTTATAAGGTCAACTATTAGTTGATAAGGTTAACTATTAAAGAGTCGTTAATAACCTTTCTGTTTGTATAAAAAACTATTATAATAAGGACAAGAGAATAAAAAAGTAAGCGAATAATTTGGTTTTTCGAATAATTTGCTTATTTTTGCGCCACAAAATTAATTGACTAACACTTAAGACTATGTATTGGACACTAGATTTGGCTTCCAAGTTGGAGGATGCTCCATGGCCAGCCACGAAGGATGAGTTAATAGACTATGCTGTACGTTCTGGCGCTCCAGATGAAGTGATTCAGAATCTTCAAGAGATTGAGGACGAAGGCGATGTCTACGACAGTATAGAAGATCTATGGCCTGATTACCCAACAAAAGATGACTTTTTGTGGAATGAGGACGAATACTAACGGGCATTTGCTTTAGTGCCTGACTGATGAAGCCGTTCCGCGGGGAACGGCTTTTTTTTTCTGATAGTCCCAAGAAAACAATAAAGAAAGTTTTAGAGCGTTATTGTTTTGTGAGAAAGAAGTTATACATCATATTATTTATGCTATGGGGGTGCGTTTGCATTTCCAGGGCTCAGTATGACCCTTCCTTCAGTCATTATTTCGACATGGAGACTTCTTTCAACCCTGCTGCTGTCGGTAAGCAGAGCAAGCTTAATGTCGTCGCGGCCTATGCGTTGGACTTCGCTGGCTTCGAGCATAATCCCCAGACGGCTTATCTTTCGGCCGACATGCCTTTCTATGCGTTGAAGTCTTTCCATGGTGTCGGTGCTCAGTTCCAGAACGATAAGCTCGGTCTTTTCACCCATCAGAAGTTAGGCCTTCAGTATGCTTTGCGTACCAAGCTCTTAGGCGGACAACTGGGCATTGGAGCTCAGGTCTCTTTCTTGAACGAGAGCTTCGATGCTTCCAAACTGGATGTGGAAGATGCCAACGATCCCGCTTTTGCTACAGCTTCGGGCAATGGCATTGACCTTGCCGCAGGTTTATATTACCAACGGCACAATTGGTATACCGGTCTTTCCGTTCAGCATGCCATGGCTCCATTGATCACACTGGGTGAGCGTCAGGAATTGCAAATTGACCGTACCTATTATTTAACCGGTGGATACAATATTCAATTCCGCTCTCCGTTTTTATCATTGCGAACTTCAATGCTTGCCCGTACGGACGGCACTGCTTATCATGCAGATGTCACGGGACGACTGTTTTATCAAAACAATGGTAAAGTGCTGTATGGTGGCGTTGGCTACAGTCCCACGAATTCCGTGACGGTTTTGCTTGGCGGCTCTTTTCATGGCATCGTAGTGGGTTACAGCTATGAAGTTTATACGTCTGCGATCAGCATTGGCAATGGCAGCCATGAGCTGTTCATCGGTTATCAGCATGATCTCAACTTGACGAAGAAGGGACGCAACCTTCATAAGAGTGTGAGAATCCTCTGATGTTGCCGTCGTTCGATAACATGAAATCAAGATGAATATGAGAAGATATATCTTTATATTAATGAGTATCCTGACCTGCTCCCTGTTCTTGACAGGATGCTTCAGTGCCAAGTCTGCTTCATCGTCCGGTCGCGGTGGTGAAGTAGTCGGTGTTGGCGGTAAGGTCATGAACGAGCCTACTCCTTATGGCATGGTACGCATCAACCGTGGCTTCCTGAAGATGGGACTGAGTCAGCAGGACAGTCTTTGGGGTAAGTCCACACCGACCAAGGATATTTCAGTGGATGGCTTTTGGATGGATCAGACCGAGATCACCAATTCACAGTATAAGCAGTTCTTGTATTGGGTAAGGGACAGCATCCTGCGTACTCGCTTGGCTGATCCTTCTTATGGCGGTGACGAGTCCTATATGATCACAGAGGATAAGAATGGAGATCCCGTGAAGCCGCATCTCAACTGGAATAAGCGTTTGCCGCGTAAACCCAACGAAGATGAGCAGCGGGCTATTGAGAGTCTTTATGTCACTAATCCCGTGACTGGCGAGAAACTGCTCGACTGGAAGCAGATGAACTATAAGTATGAGGTCTACGACTATGTCACTGCTGCTTTGCGCCGCAACCGTATGAACCCGGCAGACCGCAATCTCAACACGGATGTCACTGTAGATCCGAATGAGGAGGTGATGATCAGTAAGGATACAGCCTACGTCGATGACGATGGCAATATCGTGCGGCAGACGATCAACCGTCCGCTGTCCGGACCTTGGGACTTCCTCAACACCTACATCGTGAACATCTATCCCGACACCACTTGCTGGGTTAATGACTTTCAGAACTCTGATAACGAGGTCTACCTGCGCAATTATTTCTCCAATCCGGCCTACAACGACTATCCTGTTGTCGGCGTGACATGGGAGCAAGCCAACGCCTTCTGCGCTTGGCGTACCGATTACCTGCTCAAGGGCTTAGGCCCTGAGGCACGCTATGTACAGCGTTACCGTCTGCCGACAGAGGCCGAATGGGAATATGCCGCACGTGGTAAGGATCAGAACGAGTTCCCTTGGGAGAACCAGGATGTGGTGAATGGCAATGGATGTTTCTATGCCAATTTCAAACCAGACCGCGGTAATTATACCAAGGACGGCAATCTGATTGCCGCCAAGGTGGGCAGCTATTCTGCCAATTCCAACGGACTTTACGACATGGCCGGCAATGTGGCTGAATGGACCAGCACTGTCTACACCGAGGCCGGCGTGGACGCGATGAACGATCTCAACCCCCAGTTGCGTTATAACGCAGCAAAGGAGGACCCCTATAAGTTGAAAAAGAAAAGTGTGCGTGGCGGTTCGTGGAAAGATCCCAAGAGCTTCATCCGTTCGGCATGGCGCTCATGGGAATATCAAAACCAGCCCCGATCGTATATTGGTTTCCGTTGTGTCAGATCATTGGCCAACTCCGTAACAGGAAAACAGAAAAGATAAGTATTATGACAAAGCATAGCAAATACAATTTGGTGTACCGCCTCCAAAAATGGATGGACACGGTAGATGGTCAGACCTTCCTGAACTATACGTATAGTTGGGGCGCCTCTATCGTCATTTTGGGTGCCTTGTTTAAGCTCACGCATTTGCCGGGAGCCAACATCATGTTGTTTGTCGGTATGGGCACAGAGGTCTTTGTGTTCTTCATCTCTGCCTTTGACCGTCCATTCGACAAGACGGCAGACGGCCGCGACATACCCACGCACATGACAGAGGAGTATCTCGCCAGCGGACAGTTCTCTTATACCAAAGAGGAACAAAAGTCCGTTGCTGAAGAGGCTGGTATCCATGAACCGCCCCAGACTTCAGCGATGGCTCAAAGTGAAACTGCCGGCTCTGTCTCTCCGCAGCCAGCTCCTTTGTATGCTGCCTCGTCACAGTCATCGGCTCAACCGCAAACGGCTGTTCAGCCACAGACGGTAACCCCGTCGCATACCGTGGTGCAGCCGCAGGCTTCCAACGCGGCAACTCAGCCATTGGAGACTCCGGCTCAGGCCGTAACCTCTCAGTCGCAGCCTAACTTTGTGCCGCAGATGAGCGAGGAGGAAGCCAGGGCGCTGAATGAGGCTCAAGGCAACTATGTCGAAGAGCTTAAGGCGTTGGTTGAAACATTGAAGAAAGTCAATGAGCAAAGCGGGCGGCTGACGCGCGACAGCGAGGAGATGGAGAATCTCAACCGTACGCTGACGGGTATCAGCAAGGTCTATGAGATGCAACTCAAAGGTGCCAGCCAGCAGATTGGCACTATCGACCAGATCAATGGGCAGACACGCAAGATGGCAGAGCAGATCGAGCAACTCAATCAGATCTATGCCCGTATGATCCAGGCCATGACCGTGAATATGAAGGCTGCCGCTCCTTTGCAGCAAGAACAACAATAAGCTATGGCGATCAAGAAAAGACCGGTCTCTCCCCGTCAGAAGATGATCAACTTGATGTATATCGTCTTGTTGGCCATGCTTGCCTTGAACATCTCTACTGAGGTGCTCAACGGCTTTTCCGTTGTCGAGGAGAGTCTCAACCGCACCACAGCCAATGCCTCTTCGGAGAACGAAGCCATCTATGGTGACTTTCGCCACCAGATGGAAGCCAATCCCGAGAAGGTTCGCGAATGGTTTGAAAAAGCCACTCATGTGAAGAATATGAGTGACTCGCTCTATGATTTTGCCCAACAACTCAAGGAGGCCATCGTCCGTAAGGCTGACGGCTTTGACGGTGATGTCCACAATATCAAGAACGACGACAATATCGATGCTGCGAGTGAAGTGATGCTGGCGCCTATCACGGGCAAGGGCAAGAAACTCTTCAAAGCCATCAATGCCTATCGTGAGAACATCCTGCAATATGTCACTGACCCACGTCAGCGCAAGATCATTGCCAGCAACCTTTCCACGAATGTGCCACGTAAGCCCAATACGCTTGGTAAGAACTGGCAGGAATATATGTTTGAGGATATGCCGGTGGCAGCTGCTGTTACGCTTCTCTCCAAATTGCAAAACGATGTGCGCTATGCCGAAGGCGAAGTGCTTCACACGCTTGTATCAAATATAGACATGAAAGACATCCGTGTCAACAAGCTCAGTGCGTTTGTTGTGCCGGAGAAGACCACGCTCTATCCCGGAGAGCGTTTCTCGGCCAACATTGTCATGGCGGCTGTCGACACGACGCAGCAACCAGAGATCTATGTCAATGGCTCCAGAGTGAACACGCGCAACGGACAATACAGCTTCACCGCGGGAGGAGTCGGCGAGCATCAGTTCAGCGGTTACATTCTCATGCACAACACCAAAGGTGACGTGTTGCGGCGTAACTTCCTGCAAAAGTACACGGTCATTCCTGTGCCGGGAGGTGCAACGATCGCGGCCGACTTGATGAATGTGCTCTATGCCGGCTATAAGAATCCGATGAGCGTCAGTGTGCCGGGAGTGCCACAAAATGCCGTGTCGTTGAGCATGACGGGCGGCAGTTTGTCGATGGTGGGGCCGGGTCGCTATGTAGCTGTGCCGTCTGCAGTGGGTCACGATGTCACTTTCTATGTCTCAGCGCGCGATGGCAAGCAGGTGCGCTCCTTCCCTCCTTTCACGTTCCACGTGCGTAAGTTGCCCGATCCTACGGCATATCTTTCCGTGGGCACCGACCGTTTCAAAGGAGGTTGGCTGATGAAGGGTAGCCTGATGGGCGCTTATCAGCTCAACGCCGCCATTGATGATGGCATTCTGGACATACAGTTCCGGGTGGTAAGCTTCTCCACGGTGTTCTATGACAACATGGGCAATGCCGTACAGATGACCACTTCCGGTGCCTCGTTCAGCGACCGCATGCGTGAGCAGTTCCGCCATCTGGCGCATGGCCGCCGCTTCTACATCACGGAGATCAAGGCCGTCGGTCCTGACGGCATCACGCGCAGTCTGCCCGGTGCCATGGAAGTGAAGGTGAGATAAACATGTTTTAGACAGTATTCAAAGACAGATAGATCCAATGAAAGAGTTGATGAAAAAGATATTCTTCCTGATGTTGGTCGTCCTCTTTTCACAGGAGATGACCGCACAGCCTAAGGCGCGCCGGGCCGAGCAGCAGGCTGCCACGGCACAGAAATCCAATGCCAACAACATGACGTTGCGGGCGCAGATATCGTTCCCAACGGAGCAGAAGATGAACGAGGACGTGGTGTGGCGTCGTGATGTCTATCGCGAGATCAAGTTGGAGGACGAGGCTAACTCAGGTCTCTACTATCCCACAGAGCCCTTAGGCACGCAGATGAATCTCTTCACCTATATCTTTAAACTCGTCATGGCCGGTCCGCGTCATGGTGGTATCGCCGCCTACGCATACGATGTCAACACGGGCAATGAGCGTTTCGACGAGAGTGTGCGTATCCAGCCGTTGAAGTTTCTCGACGACTACCACGTCTTCTATGAGCGCACTGACCGTGGTGTACATATCGACGACAGCGACATCCCCTCGGCACAAGTCAAGAGCTATTATATCAAGGAGAGCGCATATTACGACCAGAACACGGCTACTTTCCATACCAAGGTCCTTGCGCTCTGTCCGGTGATGTATCGTGAAGACGACTTCGGCGATGGTGCCACCAAATACCCACTGTTTTGGATCCGTTATGACGACCTTGCGCCTTACTTGGCCAAGCAGACGATCATGACGAGCAACCTCAACAATGCAGCCACAATGAGTCTTGAGGACTATTTTGCCACCAACAGCTACCGGGGCAAGATCTACAAGACCACCAATATGCTCGGCAAGACATTGGCGCAGATTGCTGGCGGAGACTCGGTGAAGCTCAGTAAGGAGCAGTTGCGTATCGACAAGGAGATTGAGGCTTTTGAGACCCATATCTGGGGCGACCCGGCCAAGCATGACTCACTGGACAGCATTGCGAAGCTCGATAAGAAGGGCAAGATCAAGCTCAAGAGTGCCAAGCCCCGCAGCCGTCGCTCTTCCGTGCGTACGAAGCCTCTCTCTTCCGGTTCTGTTACACCAGGCGGTCAGGCACGTGTCACCGTGCGTCGTCAGCGTCATTAATAATGTAATAAACCTAAAAGAAAAAGAAAGACGAAAAAGTTAATAACAGTATTTGCCTGCGTGGCCGGCATGTTGCTGACAGCAACAACGGCTCAGGCACAAATCGACTTTGGTGTGAAAGGTGGCTTGAATGTCACCAACATGTCCTTGTCAAACGATGTCTTGGATGCTTCCAATCGCGCTGGTTTCTTCTTTGGTCCTACCGTGAAGTTCATTCTGCCCATCGTTGGCTTGGGTGTGGATGCCAGTGCACTCTATGATCAGCGTTCTGCCAAGGTGGAGAATGCCGGTAAAGAGGACAAGACGATCAAGCAACAGCAGATTGCCTTCCCTGTCAACCTCCGCTATGGATTCGGATTGGGTGACGTGGCCAGCCTCTATTTCTTTGGTGGTCCGCAATGGGGCATCAATGTTGGTGACAAGAACTTCAAGTGGGCAGATACGTCGAGCTATGAGTTTCGCAAATCCAATTTCAGCGTTAACCTCGGTGCAGGCCTCATGCTTGCCTCGCATTTGCAGTTGTCAGCCAACTACAATATTGCTTGCGGCAAGACGGCCGATGTGACGTGGTCAAGCGCTGCGTCGACCGTGTCGGACCAGGTCATGAGCAAGTCCAAGAGCCGTAATAACAGCTGGCAGATCAGTCTGGCATATTATTTCTGATAGCGATCAACAGATCTCAGATCATCGATCATACGATAACAAAAAGGGCGATAGCAGTTTTGCTATCGCCTTTTTTTGTGTGTATGAGGGTGTTTCTTGTATCTTCTTATTGTAGTCTTGATGAGATTTTTTCGTTTAATGTATAAAAATCTTCTTAGTTTCCGCGATCAGCGATTTAGGAATTCTACAGATCACAGGACTGTTTAGTCCATGTGGAACAGCTCTTCGATGGGGGTGGTGACGGGAGAGTTGTCGGGGTTGACCTCCATGATGTCGGCCATCATATCCCACCATTTCTGTGTGATGGGGTCTACATCGGAGGTGTCCTGGCTGTTGGTATCCTTGCTGCACTCCTGGTAAGCGAAGAGGATGTTTGTCTCCTTGTCCCAGAAGATGCTGTAGTTGCTCACGCCGGCCTCCTTGATCATCTGTTTCAGTTCCGGCCAGATGGCGGCATGGCGCTTGGCATACTCTTTCTCACAACCTGGTTTCAGGTACATCTTAAAAGCGAATCTTTTCATAGCGGTGTCTTTTTCATAAACTCTCCGCCGGTGCTTCTTGGGAGAAGCGTCCGGTGGAGAGGGCTTGGTTTCAATCTAAACAACGATTATTAATATCCTGGGTTCTGCATGGCAGCTTTTTCCTCCTTGGTGAGAGCCTGACCGTTAGCATTGGTGAGGTCATCGAGGAACGACTGCGGGATGGGACGGAAATAGTGTTTCTTCGGGTCGAAGGTACCCTGACCAAGCGTTGAAGCGCAGTTGAAAGCTTTCCAACGGGCTTCGAGTGTCTTGGTGCGTGCGAGGTCTTCCCAGCGCTGGCTCTCGCCGATGAGCTCGCGTGTGCGCTCGTCGAGGATGAAGCACATCACCTTGTCGTACTCGCTCTGGAGGTTGAGAGCCTGATAGATCGGGCCATCAACAACAGAGTTGAGAATGTCGTCAACCGAGTTGAGATGCATGCTGCTCTTTGTAGAAGCGGTGGACACAGGGATGTTGTTAGACTCATAGTAGGTATTCGTCTCGCAATAGATTGGGCATTCCGTACCGGGACGGCCGGCGGTGCCACTAGTACACACCGAGTTGTTCTTGTAGGCCTGTCCGCCGTCGACATGCTTGGCACGATCCTCTCCATTGGCATATCCTGCGCGGTCGCGCACCATATTGAGATAGGTGATGGCCGAGTTGTAGTCTTTCTTGCGGGCATAGGCCTCGGCGACCATCAGCACGTCATCGGCCGAGCGGGCGATGATGGCGTCGCGGGTACCGAACTGCGAGTTGTAGCTGTCGCGGTAGCCGTCGCGGTATTTGCTCAGCGCCACGGAGCGGTTGATAGCCGGCATGAGCTGATAGTAGTTGCCTGTGGTATTATCTTTCGAGATGTTCCAGCTGAACTTCTCACCGGCGTAGTAGCATACAAAGGTATGCTGCGGCTCCAGTTTGCCGTTTTTGAGCACGCCGAGGTCGCTCTTCTTGTCGTTCTCATCGGTGAAGCGGGTGTCGCCGGGATTGTTGACGATATACTTCACACCAATCTCCTTACCCACAAAGCGCTTGTCGCCCACCTGCTTGCCATCAGGAAGATAGGCTGCGTCTTCTTTTGCATAGGTCGGAGCGCCCTTCGTGGAGTTGCAGTTATACGTGGTGATGAAGCTCTTCCAGAAACGGGAATCGTTGACACGGTCAAAGACCTGCATGGAGTATTCAGTGGCACTGACATAGCAGAACTCGCGGTCGCCGGAGATGTCGCGGATACAGCCCGAGAGGTTTTGATAGACCGACGGGAAGTAGAGGTGCATCTGATTGCCATAGCGTCCCCAGGTTGCTTTGTCGTTGGAGAACTGTGCGGCAAGTACCACCTCACTGACTTTCTCGTTGTCGCCATTGGCCTTTTGGTAGTCCCACAGCTGCTCAAAGTCCTGGCACAGCGGATGAGCGGCGATGACCTCCTTGCCATATTTGATCACGGCATCGAGATCCGCGCTCTTGTAGCTGCTGTTCCAGTCGTCGTAGAGTTCGCTGGCACGGAACAGATGAGCCTTGGCCAGGAAGTGGGCAGCGGCGCTCTTGGTGATGCGTCCCGTCTGTGCCGCTTTATCGGGCAGCAGCGAGTAGGCCTTCTCAAAGTCGTCGATGATCTGCTTATAGCAATCTTCCAGGCTGTTGCGTGTGAACACCGTCTCCACGCCCGTGGAGGGATTGAGCTTCAAGGGCACGCCGCCAAACTGCTTGACGAGCTCGAAGTAAGCGTAAGCACGAAGGAAATAGGCCTCGCCGAGGCGTGTGTTGTAGTTGACACTGCTCTGGGAGTAGTATTGCGGGATGTTGTTGATAAGGATGTTGGCAGGTTCCACCAGGCCATACATGTTGTCCCACATCGGCTGGTTGGCTCCCGTCTCGGTGGAGTTGAGGGATGTGCTGTAGGCATTCCAGCCTGTCATGTTGTTGGCACCGGAGGTGAACTCGTCGATGCCCATGTTGTAGCATTCGATGGCCCAGATATAGTTGAACTTGAATTTAAGTTTCTGGTAAGCGCCAGTGACCAGCTCGTCAAGGCCTTGCTGAGTCTTGTAGTTGTCAGTGCTCTTCTGTGTGATCAGGTCCTCTTCGAGAAACTTGTCACCGCAAGAGGTAAGCCCCATCGTGGCCCCGGCGAGCAGGGCGAGGGCAAAGATATGCTGATTGATTTTCATGTCGATTTCGTTGATTAAAGGTTAAAGACCGATTTTGATACCCACTACCCAACTGCGGATCGTTGTGAAGGATCCATAGGAAGTGGCGTTGTTGTCATAGCTGAGCAGGTCGGTGTCGAGCCACTTACACTTTCTGTAGATGGTGAAAGGATTCTGAGCCTGCACATAGAGTTTGAGGCTGTTGATGCCCAGCCCCCAATGCTCCAGCTGGCGCGGCGAGAAGTTATAGCCCAGCGAGATGTTGCGCATCTTGATGTAGGAGCCGTCCTGATAGTTCATGGAAGAGGAATAAGGATCTGCGGCACCGATGCCGTTGATACCCGGAGCATAGTACTTGGCGTTCTCGTTGCTGCCGGCTACCCAGTAGTCAACTTTGCGCATGGCATACATGCCACCGAGTGTTTCAGCACCCTTGGCCACGGTGAACTTCCAGCGTGCATACATGAAGAACGAGAGCTCCCAGTTCTTATAGGAGAAGGTATTGGTCCAGCCTCCCGACCAGCGAGGGCGGATCTTGCCGACGATCTCGCGGTCGTTGCCGTCGATCTTGTCATTCTCGTCGAGGTCTTTCACACGGATGTTGCCGGGCTTGGCACCGTACTTCTTGGCCTGCTCAGCTTCGGAAGTCTTCCAGATGCCGTCATATACATAGTCGTAGTAGACACCGATCTCTTTACCCACGAACCAGCGGTTGTTGACATTCTCAGAGGCGCCGTTAGCCAGTTTCTTGATCTTGTTGCGGTCGAGTGACCAGGTGAGTGAGGAAGTCCAGGTGAAGTCGCGTGTCTTCACAGGGATAGTGTTGACTTGAAGGTCGATACCCCATCCGTCGGTTTCGCCGACATTGGCATAAGTCGAGGTGTATCCGGTGAGCGAAGGCACGGTCATAGGCAACAGCAGGTCCTTGGTGTCGTTGGTGTAGACATCCAGACTGCCGTTGATACGCCCGTTAAGGAAACCGTAGTCCAGACCGAAGTTCCATTGGTAGGTCTTTTCCCATCCCAGTTTGAGGTTGGCCATTTTAGCAGGGTTCTTGGCCGAGGGATCAGAGGGTACATTACCAGCCTCGGAGTCGGTAGTGCCCCAGTTGTAGTAGAGGGTTTCCACGGCACCTTTGGTACCATAGGGCGATATGGCGTAGTTGCCCGTGACGCCATAGCCCACACGCAGTTTCAGTTGGCTGAGCCACGAGGCTGTAGACTTCATGAACTGCTCTTGGTCGATGCGCCATCCCAGTGAGAAACTGGGGAAACTGGCCCACTTGTGGCCTTGTGACAGTCGTGAGCTGCCATCCCAGCGGATGCTGGCGGTGAGCAAGTACTTGTCCTGATAGTTGTAGTTGCCGCGAACCATATAAGAGGTGAGCTGGTCCTCGGTGAGCCCGGTGGAATAGTCAAGCGGGTCGCCAAGGGAGTGGGTGTTGTACCACAGCTCGCGCGATGTGTCCACGTTTGCTTTGATATTACCATACTCATAGTGAGATTTCTCTGCACTTTGCAGGAGTGTCAGTCCGATGTGATGGTCTTTGGCGATGGTGCGGTTGTAGTAGACCAGGTTGTCGAGCGTCCAAGCCACGCTCTGGTTGGGACCGTACTGCGCCACGTTGTTGCCCGAACCGTTAATGCCGTTGGCGGCGTAGGCGATGCCCAGGCGATGATACTTCAGCTCAGGACCGAACTGAATGCGGTAGGAGAGACCGTCGAGCGGTTCCCAAATCTTTCCGAAGTCGAGCTGTGCATAGACACTGCCGTTGACGCGGAAAGTGCGGCGCTTGTTGGTGGTGTATTTCAGTTCGTCGATAGGATTCTCAAGCGTGTTGTTGTAAGGGAACGGAGTGCGGACGGTGTTTCCCTCTTCATCATACGGCACCGTCCAGGGGATCATCGTGCGCATGGCGCTGTAGTAACTGCCAGCACCGGTGACGCTCTTGGCAAAGTTGTAGCCATAGTTCTGATTGCCATAGCTGGCGTTGATGGTCATGCCCATGGTGAAGTATTTCAGCGGCTTGACCTCTACGCTGGTGTTGAAGGTGAAGCGGTTGAAGCTCTGTCCTTTCTCCACGCCCTTTTGGTTCATATAGCCAAAAGAAGCGTAGGCTTTGATCTTGTCGGTGCCGCCGCTGACGCTGAGCGTGTGCTCGCTGGTGATTCCTGTCTGCTTGGCTTTGTCGGCCCAGTCGTAGCTGCCTACAAGCTCAGGGTGCCAAGTGCCGTCGACCCAAGCCTGCTCAATGTTTTTCCATCCTGCCGAGCTGCCGAAGAACTTATAGTCGAGATCTTTGCTTGGCGCAAATTCGCCTGTGCCGTAGCTGCCGGCGTTGTAGTAGGCTTGGCGTGCATAGTCGATCCACTCGCTGGCGTTCATCCAGTCGGCGACATCAGAGAGGTGTGAGAAGGTGAATGTGCCTGCATAGTTGACCTGTGTGACGCCTGCGCGTCCTTTCTTCGTGGTCACCAGCACCACGCCGTTGGCTCCACGGGCACCGTAGACAGCCGTAGCAGACGCATCCTTGAGCACTTCTATCGACTCGATGTCGTTGGGGTTGATGCCGTCGATGCCATTGTTTTGCATGATCATGCCGTCCACGACATACAGTGGGGCTGAGGAGGCACCGATGGAGCGCTGTCCACGCACGGTGATGCTGCCCACCGATCCCGGTCGCTGTGAGTTGGTGATGTCCACACCGGCGGTCTTTCCCTGCATACCCTCGAGGGCGTTGGCAACAGGCATGGCCGTGAGTTGCTTGCTGTCGACATGTGCCAGGGCTCCTGTGACGTCGCTCTTACGCTGTACGCCATAGCCGACGACCACCACCTCGTCGAGTTGCTCATGATCTTCTTTCAGGGTGATGGTGTAGGAACTCTGTCCCAAGGCTACCTTCTGGGTCTTGAAGCCGACATACGAG
>DAWDCC010000047.1:0-24584 GCA_052355365.1 Prevotella sp.
GAACATCGACTATATGGCACGAAGGTTACATGTAAATGCGGATAATCATTTTCAAGAATATAGCGAAACATGCTTGACACCTTCAGTATGACTTTCTTGGAAGCCTCTGTGTCTTTACCCTCCATGGCGTAGAGTATGTTGAGTGTATTGAAAAGAAAATGAGGATTCATTTGGCTGCGGAGCGAGTCGTAGCGGTATTTCAGCACCTGTTGCCGGGCATCTGCCGTCTCTTTGATCTGTGCGATATAGCGGCTGGTGAAATAGTAGATGTCGCTGCCTGCTAAGATGAAAAGGTTGTTAAAAATAGCACCAGGCCAACTCACGTGGCTGTACTCCGGATTGACAATCAGCATCACACCAATAAAGAGGAAATTGAGTGCGACAAGACTGAGCATCGAGCAGAAGAAATCTGCGGCCAACTTCTTCACGGGGGACAATCTTTGATTGGTGTAGAACACTATCGCATAGTTGTATCCAAAGGTGATCAGCGTGGGCACCATGTTGACGATGGTGGAGGTGACAAAGTCTGTAAAATTGTAATAGGGCCAGGGATCCTTGCTCTCAATGAAATTATAGAACGACTGAAAGACAATATAATAAGTCAAAAACACAGCAATGAACACTACATAGCTGGGTATCGACCGGCCTAAAAAGCAGTCGGAGGGATCTGTTGACTTGCTGTTAGGCCGGTTGACAAAGGATGTAAATATTGACTTCATGTTTATCGTATGAGATATAACTATCGTGTCACTATCAGCCGCAGACTGTCGGCATGGGTGCGCTCCTTCAGCCACGATTGCATGCGGGCGCGCTCACTGGTATTGAGTACGCGCTGAGTGCTGACCACCGCCATGATATAGTGCGAGACCTTGGTCGAGTCGGTCTTCCAGTCAGCAACCCGCGAGACACTGACAGCCGTCACTCCCGGCCATACCGTGCGGGTCTCTTTGCCAATCTCTGCTCCTAAGGAAGCATAGTGCTCATAACCTTTGAGACGCTTCTCCAACTCTTGTATGCGCGTGCTCTGCTCCACCATCTTCTGTTTGCTGACTTCCGTGGTGGTGTTGGCCGAGGCGAGTGCCTGGCTGAGCAGTATGCTGTCAGATTGTGAACCTTGGATGATGTTCAGACGGTAGTCATCGAGCTGGTATTCGCCCATCATGGTTCGTGCACGGCTGATCTGCTGGCTGCTGATGGACTTGCCGACAGCCACCAAGTTGAGTGTCTTCGACTTCTCGTTGGTCGACTGTGAGATGATCTGCGTGCCGGGGAACGAACACTCGTTCTTGACAAACTTGCGGATGTTGTTTTCCGTGACACTCTTTCCAATGATGCCTACTGTCATGTATCCGGCAGGCAACATCGTGAGCACTACCACGCCCAGGATATATCGGTTGACGACCTTCAGTCTCTCGGCATTGACAAATTGCTTTCTCTGGAAATGCATCATGCGCACTCCGAGATAGGTGGCCAGCGAGATGAACACCGTGTTGATGAAGAACAGATAGAAGGCTCCGAAGAAGAAAGAAGCCTTGCCCATGGCCAGTCCATAGCCAGCCGTACATAGAGGTGGCATGAGGGCCGTGGCGATGGCTACGCCGGGAATGACATTGCCCTTGCCCTTAGTAGAAAGCGCCAGAATACCGGCCGCACCGCCGCAAAGCGCGATCAGCACGTCGTAGAGCGTGGGTGAGGTGCGGGCAAGAAGCTCGGATTGTGCCTCGTTCAAGGGCGTCAGCAGAAAATAAATTGTGGCGGTGAGCACACTGATGACGGTGGCGACGAGATAGTTTTTTGCCGACCGCTTGAGCAGTTCCAGGTCGCTGATGCCCACAGCGAGTCCCATGCCGATGATAGGTCCCATGAGCGGTGAGATGAGCATGGCGCCGATGATGACGGCCGTAGAGTTGACGTTGAGTCCCAACGAGGCAATGAAGATGGCAAAGATGAGCACCCAAAGGTTGGCTCCATGGAAAGTGACGCCACTGCTGATCTGACTCATGGTGTCGGCTTCGTTCTCTTTGTCGGGCATGACGTTGAAATAGCCTTTCACGACCTGCCACAGTGTTTTAGGTTGCTGCTGTTCCATAGCTAAGAGCGTTTATATATAATAATGTGTTGATTATCTCCGAGACAGTATTCTGTAGCCGATGATGCCTCCGAGGATCGATGCGGCAAAGATGCCTACCTTGGCCTGGCTATAAGCTTCGGTTGAGTTGAAGGCCAGCGTAGTGACAAACATCGACATGGTGAATCCTATGGAAGCCAGGAAGCCCAGCCCGGTGAGTCGCCGCCAGGTGAGTTGTTTGCTGCGTCGGCCCAGCCCCAGCCGTTCCATCAGCCACACTGAGGAGAGGATACCAAGGGGTTTGCCGGCAAGCAGGCCCAGCATCACGCCCACGGCGATGTGGTTGTCGAAGAGCTGCGCCAGATCCATGTCGACAAACGACACGCCCACGTTGCCCAGTGCAAAGACGGGCATGACGAAGAACGACACGAAGGGATGGAGGCTGTGCTCAAGGTGCTGCAGGGGCGGCAGAGCCTGGTTGGCATCGGTCTTCACGCGGGCGATGATTTCAACCTGGTCGGGTTCCAACGTTCTCACGTCGTTGGTTTCCGCTTGGTCGAAGCGGCGAGTGAGCTTCCGCATGCGGGCCACAAACGAGTCTTCGCTGATGCGTGAATCGGCAGGGATGACCATGGCAGAGAGCACGGCGGCTATCGTGGCATGGATGCCGGAAAGCAGAAAGGCCGTCCATACGCCGCCAATGCCCAAGATGCCGTAGAACCAAATAGACTTCACGCCCATCTTGTTGCCCACAAACATCACGGCTAAGAAGGCCAGACCCACGAGCAGGTTGCCCACCGAGAGTTGCGAAGTATAGAACAGAGCGATGACGAGCACAGAGCCCAAGTCGTCGACGATGGCGAGCGTGGTAAGAAATACCTTCGCCGACACCGGCACGCGGTCGCCCAAGAGGTAGACTACCGCCAGGGCAAAGGCAATGTCGGTGGCCATGGGGATGCCCCATCCGTGAGCCACGGGGGTACCGCCGTTGAAGACAAGATAGATGAGTGCCGGGAAGACCATGCCCATGACGGCGGCAGCCACGGGGAGCGTGACCTTGCGCAGGTTGCGCAGCTCGCCGCCGATGAACTCCCGCTTGAGCTCCAGTCCTACGACAAAGAAGAACATCGACATCAGGCCGTCGTTGATCCAGTGCTCAAGAGTGAAGTTGAGGCAGGGTTGGCCGTCCACGACAAAACCGAAAAGGTGGTGGAGAAAGTGGGCATAGCCAACTCTTAGCGGACTGTTGGCCAGCACGAGTGCCAGCACCACGGCCAGTCCTAAGACGATGCCGCCGGACTTCTCCTGATTGATGAACTGCATGGCAGGCAGGACTATCTGCTGCCGTATCTTTTGTTGGTAATGTATCATAACTAAGGGGTTGTAAATGAAATAATGTTTTCTGCGCTGTCCTACATCACTGTGGTTTCTTGTCGACAAAGACCATGGCGTTTCTGTTGTCACTGATCGAGCTGATGTATCTGCCATACTCCCTGAGCACGTCGGCGATGATCTCATCCTTGCTGAGATATTGTATGTCGTTGCCCGTGCGTCCGTCGGAATAGTAGGTCACAGGAATGTATTGTGTGCCGTTGTCGGCGTCAGGGGTGTTGTCCTCATCGACGAGATAGTCGGAGAGCACCCGCTTCTCTGCGGTCACGCCATAACGGAAGTTGCGTATCTGTACGTGCGGAACGGAGAGCTCTATAGAGAGCGGGCCGTTCTTGCCCTTGAGAATTTCTGACTGTATGCCATATTTCTCCAGTTCTGTTTGCAGTTCGCTGAACGCCGGCTCCACTTTTTTGAGGAAGAAGCGGCGGATGTCCTCTTTCTGTGAGAAGGTGACGATCTGCTCCAACCGCTTGCGCCAGTGGGCACCATCCCAGTTTCGGCTGCCATAGGGCAGGTGGGTGGAGTTGTAGAACTCGTCGGTGCGCAAGGCTTTGAGCAGACAGAAGCACAGAAGCAGGAGAATGAGACCGAAGGGCAGGGCCGAGATCAGCGTCATCGTCTGCAGGGAGTTGAGCCCGCCGGCATAGACCAGTGTCATGGTGATCACTGCCATCAGCAGTCCCCAGAAAGCGTTTTGCCACTTGGGAGATTGCGGATTGTTGCCCGTGGAAATGCTATTCATCACTAAGATGCCGGAGTCGGCAGAAGTGACAAAGAAGATGGCAATCATCACCAAGGCCAGCGCGCAGAGGCCTTTGGCAAAGGGGAAACTCTCGAAGAACGAGAACAGCAGGATGTCGGGCTGGCGCACCAGAGCTGAGAGTGCACCATGCACCACGTTGCGGTCAATCCAAATGGCACCGTTGCCAAAGACGGTCATCCACAGGAAGATGAACAGTGAGGGCACGAGCATCACGGCAAGGATGTATTCGCGGATGGTGCGCCCCTTGGAGATGCGGGCGATAAACAGGCCCACAAAGGGTGCCCACGATATCCACCATGCCCAGAACATCACGGTCCAGCTCGTAAACCATCCGCGCCCCACCTTCTCGAAGGCAAAGGTGTTGAACGTCAGGCTGGCGAAACTCCCGATGTAGTTGCCGATGCCTTCGGAGAACGCGCTCAGCAAGAACGTCGTCGGGCCCAATAGCAGCACAAAGACCAACAGCAGAATGGCCGTGCCGAGGTTCAGCTCGCTGAGCCGCCGCACGCCTTTGTTCACGCCCGCTACGGCCGACAGGACGGCCAAGGCGCAGAATACCGCCACGATGACGCACTGAAAGAGAAAGCTCGAGCTGTGGAGGATGCCTAAATGTACCAGCCCCGCGTTGACCTGCTGCACACCAAAGCCCATGGAGGTGGTGATGCCAAAGAAGGTGCTCACCAGGGCGAAGACATCCACCACATCACCGATAGGTCCATAGATACGCTCCTTCAATATGGGGTACAAGCCGCTGTGGATGCTCAGCGGCAGTTTGTAGCGGAACGAGAAGTAAGCCAAGATGAGACCTGCCAAGGCAAAGATCGACCATGCGTGGATACCCCAGTGGAAGAAGGTGGCTAACTGCGCGTCCTTAGCTTTGTTGACAATCGTGGGCAGTGCAGGATAGACATAGTGTGACATGGGTTCCGACACGCCAAAATACATCAGACCGATACCCATGCCGGCGGCAAAGAGCATGGCAATCCAGGAAAAAAAAACATATTGTGGTTCGGAGTTGTCGGCCCCTAAGCGGATGTTGCCCAACTTGCTGAAGGCGACAGCCAACAAGAAGATGACAAAGAAAGAAACGAGCAGAATATACACCCAGCTGAGATTCTTGTAGATAAGCGACTGTACAAAAGTCAGCCAATTGTTGACTCTTAAAGGAAATACCGCAGAGAGCAACGAGAGCAACACCAGAACGATGATGCCTGGAAGAGCTACATTACGGGTAAAAGTGGTGTTATGTATGATTTTCTTTAGCATAATCTTAATAAAGAAATTAAAGATGAGAAAAGCTGTCAGAACGGAGAAGATCCGCGGCAGATGACAAAAGCCTTCACCTGCCTACGGCTACAAAGGTAATGAAAAAGATCGAGATGACAAAGCATTTCCCTTATTGATTGAAACTATTTTGCCCGTTCTGCTTCATCTTTCTATTTTCCCATTTCAGTCACATTCCTGCTTACTTGACGGCGGAAATACGATACTTTTGCAACCAAAAGTCATATTATGTCACGCCATACCCTCATACTCAGGATAACGCTTTGGCTTGTCTTGGACAGCCACACTTCATCGAAGAATGCACAAGATAGATTGTCTCAAGATATTCTTTTGCATACTTTCTTGCTTTTCGAATAGGGGATATGCCTTGCCTCTACGTCTTAAATTAAAATGCAAAACGAGAAATGATGAAAAGACAAGCTTACAAACACCTGCTAACGAAGGCACGGACGTGGTCCCGCACATACCTGTTGTGCACACCAACGGCTCAGCTACATTATATTCCGTTTCAGCGGCGCTTCTTTCTATTTCAAGGAGTTCTTTCGTCATTTCATCATAAGTCTTTCGTAACTTTGTACTAAAAATGCAGTAATAATGAAAACAAATATTGATTTTCTGACAGAGATACAGGAAAACTTCGTGAACAATGCTTCACGCCCGGCCTTCTGTATCTCCAATCAGCTTTTTACCTACGGCCAATTATCCCATTGCGTGTCAAAGGTAAGGGAAAGGTTGAGGCCTGTCTCTGACGAATATATTGGTCTCGTCGCCAATGACGATCTGATGACCTATGCCTCCATCCTTGCCATCTGGTTGGAAGGCAAATGCTATGTACCTCTCCATCCTCATCAGCCGTTGGCCCGCAACAAGGATATCATCCATCAGGTAGGGATCAACACGCTGCTCGATTCGAGTCCGTGTAGCAGCTTTACGGACTGTGGCGTGCAGATCATCGCCGAGACTGTTGGGAGTGAAGCGACAGATGCTTGTCCGCAGGCAGACCATATTTTCGATGCGAGTCGCCACGCCTACATCCTTTTCACCTCTGGCAGTACAGGACGCCCCAAAGGCGTGCCGGTGACCTTCGGCAATGTGTCGGCCTTCCTGGACTCCATTCGTGAGATGGGACTGGAGCTTAGCAGCGAAGACCGCTGTCTGCAGATGTTCGACCTGACGTTTGACTTGTCGGTAGGCAGTTATCTTCCCTCGCTTGTGGCCGGAGCCTGCGCCTATACGGTGGCACCAGGCTGTGTCAAGTGGCAGGAAGTGGGCCGGCTGATAGAGGACTATCATCTGACCGAAGCGCTGATGGTGCCTTCGGTGATACACTATCTGCGTCCTTACATGGATGAGCTTGAGACCGACGCACTACGCTATTCGCTGTTTTGTGGAGAAGCACTGTTGGCCGACGATGTAAAGGCATGGGAAGCAAGAATTCCACGGGCAAAGATATGGAATGTATATGGCCCCACGGAGAACACCATCTACTGTACAGCTTACGAGATTGGCGACACCATCTGTGAGAAAAACGGCATCGTCAGTATCGGAACGGATATGAAACACAGCGCGACAATGATTGTGGACGACAACCGGCAGCCTGTGGCGATTGGAGAAACAGGTGAACTCTGTCTTTCCGGGCAACAGCTGACACCAGGATATTGGAGAGATGAGGTAAAGAACACCTCATCGTTTTTCGTGTCCGACGGTATTCGCTGGTATCTCACGGGCGATGTCTGCTATCGTCAGTCCGACGGTAATATCATCTATTTGGGGCGTAAAGACTCACAAGTGAAAATCCAGGGATACCGGGTGGAGTTGAGTGAGATAGAGAATGTGGCCCGTCATTTCTACCATGACGAGGTCGCCGTCGTTGCCACCACATTTGGCGATGAGAGCGCCCTGCGTATTGCCATTGCCGTGGAGGCAGAGGACAATCAGTGTGGTTTTCAACTCGTGGATTATCTCAAGGAGTATCTGCCCGCCTATATGATACCCGAAAAGGTGGTCTATCTCAAGGCCTTTCCGCAGAATTCTAACAATAAGACTGACCGAAAGGCGATTAAAGAACTTATCAAATAAACAAGTAATCATGGAAAGAGAAGAAGTAAGAAAGTTGCTTTCAGGAATTTTTGAAGTAGTACTCAACCAACCCGTGCTGTTGACTGATGATATGACACCGGACGACATTGACAACTGGGATTCGCTGACCAATATGACCATTATCAGCGAAATAGAAAGCCAGTGGGGTATCAAGTTCAAGCTGCGCGACATCATCCGCATGAAGAACGTGGGCGACATCATCGACACCATCATCAAGAAGACCTGCTGAGTACGATCATTCATCATAACGATCACCACATACTATGGAATTTCTGTCGATACCATTTGTATGCTGCATGGCGGTGACTTTTCTGCTGTACTATCTTCGGCAGAGTCGCTCCTGGCAGCATGCAGTACTGCTCGCGGCGAGCATGGTGTTTATTGGTTATTACCATCCCGTCTATCTGCTCATCGCCTCGGCAATCACTGTCTTCACATTTCTTTGGGGACGTCTCATCCACGAAACGTTGGATACCCGCGCCGGCACCGTCTGCTTTTGGGCTGGCATTGTCGCTTTGGTCGGGTTCTGGCTGGTGGCGCGCTATTGGTTTCCGCTGTTTCCTTTGGGCATCTCCTTCTATACCTTCCAGGCATTGTCCTATCTGATTGAGATCTATTGGGAAGAGGATCCGGAAGATGATTTCATTGACTTCACACTCTATATGATGCTCTTCGTCAAGTTCCTTTCGGGACCTATCGAGCGTGCGTGCGACCTGCTGCCTCAGTTGAAGACCGCACGGACATTCGACTATACGCTTGTAACGCGAGGCCTGAAGTTAGTGGCATGGGGTGTGTTCCTCAAAGTCGTCATCGCGGACCGCATCTCGCCCTCCCTCGACATTGTGCTCAACGATGTGCGTGATGCTACCGGCATGCAGCTCTTAGTGGCCACGCTTCTTTATCCCATTCAGCTCTACAGCGACTTTGCCGGATATACGTGCATGGCTTTGGGACTCGGCCGCATGTTAGGATTCCGGTTGCATCCTAACTTCGACCGTCCGTTTGCGTCGCGGTCTACAGGCGAGCTGTGGCGGCGGTGGCATGAGTCGCTCTCCTTTTGGGTGCGTGACTATGTCTTCACGCCGCTCAATGCATCGTTGCGGGAATACGGGCGTTGGGGCGTGTGCCTTTCGTTGCTTGTCACTTTTGTGGTCATCGGCGTATGGCATGGTGCCGGATGGACGTTTGCCTGTTATGGACTTTGCCAGGGTGTTCTCGTCATAGAGGAGGCACTGTTAGGCAAGCGTCGCGAGCGGTGGTATGGTTATCTCGGAAAGCATGTTGGTAATGCGCTGATGATGATCCGTACCTACATTTTCTTTGCCCTTTCGCTACTCTTCTTTAGAGTAGCAGAGGTATCCGATGTGTTCTATACCTACCGCCATCTGTTTGATGGAATTGAATCATCAGTTAAGGAACTCCGTCTTGGCATGGACGACCACTCTTGGATCGTATTTGGTGTGGCAACCATTGTGATGCTGATCGTAGAGTATGCTAACAGCCATCGCAATCTCATCGTCGCTTCCGAGCGGCTGCGGCCGTTATGGAGATGGACGTTGTATTTCGCCGTACTGCTCATCATTCTCTTCTATGGATCGTTCGGAGTGGAAAATTTCATCTATATACAATTCTAAACTGTCATCATCATGAAGACGACATATTCTATTTTGAAGTTCTATGGCAAATGTCTGCTGCTGAGCCTTCCTTTGCTGTTATTTTTGGCTTTCTATGTCATCCGCGACCCTTTTATGGTGGTGCGCTCTTATTCCGACTATGACCATAGCCGTGTGATGCAGAGTGAAGGAGCAGTCAGTTGGGAGAAGTATAAGCTCTACCGTCATCGATGCCACTACGATGCTTTCATCATGGGCTCGTCCTGTACAAAGGCTTTTTCCTGCCATGAGTGGAACCGGTATATCCATGCTCACCCCTTTCGCATGTTTTGCAACGCTGAGGGGCTGGGAAGCCTGAAAGTAAAGTTGCAGGCGCTTGACACAGTTCCCGGACAGCGCATAGACCATTTGCTCATCATTGCGGAGCGTAGTATGTTTGATAAGGTTTCACCTATGCATGACTTTATCCATGCCTTGCCGCCTAAGGTGAGCGGAGAGAGTATGGCTAATTATCAGACTCTGTTCTTTCAAACCTTCCTTCAGCCCAAGTTTCTTGTGCCATACCTTGATTATTTGGCTACGGGAAGAATCAGCCGGAACGGACAAAAGGTGCTCAATGTCAACGTACCAACCCGTGAGAGATACTCCAACGACGAGGTGATGTATCAAGAACGGGAGATTACTGATATGGGTGAGAGATATTGGGCAGACAAGGACTTGCCTCAACAGAGCAGGCAACAACACCCTCATGAGGCTCCCTTAGCCATAGGCCTGCCACAGGTGACGGTGCTCAAAGAGATAGAGAAGATATGCCGTAGACATCATACCGATGTTCAGTGGGTCGTTGGCCCTACTTTCAAACAAGAACAGCTCAACCGTCACGATATTCTCGTGTTGTGCCAGATCTTTGGCGCTGCTCACGTCCACGACTACTCAGCAGTCCCACAGTTCTTTGACTACCATTGTTATTATGACCAGGCACATTACCGGCGGGCTGTAGGCAAAAAGATATTGCAAGATATCTATAAGACTCCCTGTCAGCAATAGGCCGATACGCTTCATCCCTTTACTTTTCCGTTTCAGCCATCTTGCGGATCGTTTGGGCGGCTATTCATCGTACCTTTGCAGCCAATAAAACAGTTATCGTTATAATAGGGAATCAAAGGTATGGCGATGTGCGGGCGAGGAGTTCCTACTGTGCCTTGTTTAAGGGTGTTAGCAGAAAATAGACCGTGGCGGCGAGCACACGGATGACAGTGCTATGAGATAGTTTTTGGCCGACAGTCTGAGCAGCTACAAGTCGCTGATGTCTACGACAAGTCCCATGCCGGTGATAAACCTCATGATCGGCTAAATGAGCATGATGCCGATTATAACGGTCATAGAGTTGACGTTCAGTCCTGACGAGGCAATGAAAATGGCAAAGATGAGGGCGCAGAGGTTGGCTCCATGAAAGGCGATGCCACTACTTATCTGACTCACGGTGTCAGCTTTGTTCTTCTTGGCGGGCATGAGTTGAAATGGCCTTCTACGACCTGTCGGAGTACTTTAGGTTGCGTTTTGTTTTTTTATCTCTTGGCACCCATCTTTCTGAGATACTCACCAAGTGGTTCCATATCCACTTGGGCGCGCCATTGGTCAACTTTGCTCTCGTCAAGAAGCATCCACACGCGTCCATCTCTTATTTGCGAGCCATACTTTTGCGGTTTGCCCTGAAACATGTTGATGCGGTCCTCCATCATAGCTACACTTGAGGGCTGGAGGTCGCCGTTTTTTACAGCCTTTTGAAAAATGGGAAGATACTTTTGCTGTAGTTCAAGTGGGGAATGTTGTATTACTACCCAGAATGCAGAGCAAGCCTCTCCTACGACAGATTTTCCCACGAAACCTTTACTGTCAAGAATGTTGCAAATTTCTTTCTGATTGGCACTGTCGACCTTAGCCATAATAGCGTAGATTGAATCCAACTGTTGTTTGTCCGTTGGTTTTTTGGCTGATGCGTTCATCCACAACTGTCTTATCTGCTGATCAGCTTCCTCAATTTTCAGCAACTTTGAACGCAGGGCATTATCATATTGTTTTTCAACGGCGTTGCGGCGTGCATCCATTTCCGATATAAGCTCCTGCCAACGTTTGTCTTTTCGCAATGGCTCTAAATCCTTATCTCTGTTGGAGTCTCTCATGTACCATTTCGGCTCTAACTTCATCCGTTGTCTAAGCCATGTAAATGCTTGATCAGTGTTGCCTGAAAGAGCTGCGACACAAGTCGCATTGTAAAGATGAACACCCTTGATGCATGAAGAGTATTTAAAAGCCTGTTCGAAGTAGTTCAAAGACTTGTCATAATTCTTCAAACGATAGCAAGAGTCAGCTTTTGTGATTAATGCATCATATTGTCGAACTGTGGATAGGTAACCATTCTTTTCGCCTGACATTATATTTAGCGACTGTTTTCTGTAATCGTCAAGTACCCATGCCAAGGAGTAGAAGTTTCTTCTGTCTGTTACATCCCAGTGATATGTTCCAAAAGAGGGGTATTTTTTTGATTCACTTTGCATAACATAGATTACACCTTGTGTCCGACCTTGCCTAATCATGCGATCAACGCATACTAACCGATGATGCCGATTGTTGAAAAAAAGATTGCGCCACAACTTATCTTCAGCCTGTCTTCTTGGTGGTTCTGGGTAGAGCATACGCTCCACATTTACCGAGCCATCTTTGTACATTACGTAGTCGGGCTGATAACTGGTTATGTCACTGTTGGTAAATGTCGCCCAGTATTTCCCCATGGGTCTAAGAGAGTCAATAGAGAAGTCTACATCTCTCACCACATCCTTCCAAAACTTGTCCGCCTCGCTCATTTTATTGGAACAAGATGCAAACAGAAGCATACAAAGCAATAATGATAAATTTGTTCTCATATTAGTATTAAAGAGTAGCTATAACTGTTAATGTCTTTGTGGAGACCGTCCCGCTTGTGGTCCGGACAAGAAAGATAGAACGTGTAAAGCAAAATTAGTCCTGCCCCCCGAAGACGAGATGCGGAAGACTTAGAAGTGGAAGTTGAGCGTGGTGGTCAAGTCGTGGAAGTGGTAGGATCCGGATACCCCAGGGTAGTCTTTTTCCAGATTGAGCAGTCCGACGTGCCCTTGCAGTCCCAGTCGCCAGTGCTTGCCCATTTGGTAGTATATACCGGGCTGCAGACCAAAGTCGAACGGCCGGTAGATATCCCTATCGTTCAATGGATAATTGGGATCGGCACCATTATAATACTGGTTGTTGGAAGCAATGAAGGAGAATACGGGGCCGCATTCCACCACAAGTCCGCTCTTACGTGGGTTGGAGAGATGGTATTGGATGAGGACTGGAATGTCGATGTACGAGCAGTCGTAGGCACCTTCTTTACCAGTGACATCACCTACTTCAAACTTCGCACGGTAGCCGATGCCCGGCATGACGGACCAATGGCGTGTGAGATAGTAGTTCAGACCGTAGCCGACATGAAAAGCGATAGGGGCTTCTTCATCGGCAAATTCGGTTGCATAGCCCAAACCGATATAGAAGTTGTGCTCGATGCGCTTTCCCTGTCCGATAGCAGGAAGACAAAGCAATGTAGCTGTGCTTAGGGCAAGCAACCCTTTTCTGATGTTGTTCATGGTTACTATATATAATAAGGTGTATGATTCTTTATTCCTTTGCCGGTCTAAGCAGCATCCAGTAGGCGCTTGCCTTGATTTTGTTCATCAGAGCGGCGCCAAGAAAAGAAGGATGGCAGAGAATAATCCTCTCTGCCGAAGGCGACTCACCATTTGTTTATTTCTATATGACGACGGCCGTTCCGCTCACTGCCACCATGAGCATGGAACCGCTTTGGCCCACGGTCTCGTAGTCGATGTCGATGCCAACGACAGCGTTGGCACCGAGGTCGGCGGCGCGTTGCCGCATCTCGTCCAGTGCCGTGCCTTTTGCCTCGCGCAGCACTTTCTCGTAGCTGCCCGACCGTCCGCCGATGATGTCGCGGATGCCGGCAAAGAAATCTTTCATGAAGTTGGCACCGATGATGGTCTCGCCTGTCACGATGTCCTTGTACTCTCTAATGGAATGACCTTCGATGGTCGGTGTGGTGGATAATAGCATAATCTAAGACGTTTGGTGGTTGCAAAGATAGTGTTTTTATTCCAAAGTCCAAAGGAGAGGGGAAAGAAATGTCTCTTGGCGATCTTCCTTTCGGCCTTGTGAGAGAAAAAGGACAGGAAGATTCGGGTATGACCAAGAAAAGTTGTATCTTTGCCAAAGATAGAATCTTATGAATGACAGACATGGACAAAGATAAAGTTTATCGGCAGCTGACGGCACAGGCAAAGAGTCTGGTCGATGGCGTGGACAACGTGGTAGGCGCCTTGGGTAATGTGACAGCCCTGTTGAAAGAGGAGCTTCCATCTTTCTTTTGGGTCGGCTTCTATGTGGTTAAGGATGGGCGTCTGCAGTTAGGACCCTTCCAAGGTCCGGTCGCCTGCTACGGCATCGAGAGGGGAAGGGGCGTATGTGGTGCGGCTTGGGAAAAAGCCCAAACCCTTGTAGTGCCCGACGTGCATCAGTTCCCCGGTCATATTGCCTGCTCCTCACGCTCCAATTCCGAGATTGTCGTGCCGGTCTTCCATGGCGGAGAGGTCGTCGCTGTCATCGATGTGGACAGCGAAGACGTTGATGCTTTCGACGAGGAAGACAAACGCGGCTTGGAGACGATAGCCCAGATCGTGGCACCACTCTTTGCCACAGGATATTGAGTGCTTCCCTGCTCTTGCAATAGTAACTAAACCTGTATGAAGATGTTGAATATGACCATTCACAACACCATCCGTAAGCTTAAGGACAAGATGGAGACCAGCTACAGTCTGCCTTGGCGGGAAGACTTCGGAGGGTATCTGCTCCAGCGCGGTTATCTGCTCTATCAAAATCTTTTTATCAAGCGCCACTGGGGCTTCGCTGCCCAACTCACTTTCAATACCTTCATGTCCCTTATTCCTGCCTTTGCCATCATCTTCGCCATCGGCAAGGGACTGGGATTTGAAGGTTATATTCTCTCTTGGTGCAAGTATGTCTTCTCGGCTCAACCGCAAGTATATAACGCCATCGTGAGTCTTTCGGAGTCCTACATCCAATATGTTCATACCCGGGTCTTTGTCATCGCCGGCATTGCCGTCATGCTTTGGAGCGTGATAAGTCTCTTCATGGATATCGAGAGCGTATTCAACGACATCTGGGGCGTCAAGGAAGACCGCCCATTGCAGAAACGGTTGATCTATTATATCGCGATTATCTTCTGTGTACCGATCGTCATTATCCTCTGCAGTTCTTTCACTATCTACAGCTACTTACTCCTCGACTATCTGCCTGTCATCCGTTACATCACTCCTGTCATGCACTGGGCAACAGGCATCATCGTCCCCGTTCTGCTGATGTGGCTGTTTTTCTTGTGCCTTTATACCTGCATCCCCCATACGCCCGTGCCCGTCAGGCATGCCTTGTGGCCGTCACTTTTAGCCAGCTTCTGCATCATGCTGCTCCAGATGGCCTATATCCATCTGCAGGTTCTGGTCTCGAGCTATAGCATCATCTATGGCAGTCTGGCTGCCATTCCTCTCCTCCTGTTATGGTTGCAGATATCTTGGTACATCAGCATCGGATGTGCGGAACTCACGCATGCCAATCAGGATCTGGCGATAGGCAACGTTGATAAAACCGCAGAGTACATGATGAACGAGATCATCGCTCAGTGCCTCATCATCCTTGACCTACTCATCGACCGGCAACAGAAGGGCTATAGTCCACTCCGTTTCACTCAGCTACAACAGCGAACCCGTTTTTCTCGTCCCGAACTCTTGCAATGTCTCGCCCGGATGGAAGTCTGCGGCATCGTCTATGCTTCACCGTCACGCCACCGTCATGACAAGATCTATACCCTGAGTCAAAACACGCAGGATATCCAACCCGATGTAGTCGTTGCCCGACTGATGAACTCCCGCCTTGGCGACGACAACCGTCAGGCTACCGATGAGAAGGTCCGCGAGAAGATAAAGACCTTAAAGATCCATGTGGATAGGTAGCGCCTATCCGATAATATCCGAATATAAAGAAAATAACATTCTCGATATTCGGTAATAATCTTGATACCAACAAAGAAGAGGAAGGAAGGTGTATCCTCACCCATTCATAGCTGTGGTATTGTCTATTACTCATTTTCCCCCCCCCTCTCTCTCTTGGAGAGGGGTGAGAGGGTGAGTCTGTCTTTATTCATTTCTTAATTGCTGCTGTTCATCCCTTCCTTGAATCTTGCCAGCAGCATTTGGGCCATCTCGTTCTTCGGATTGAGTTTCAGCGCTTCGTCGAAGCTGTCAAGTGCCTGACGGTAGTAGCGCGGTCCGTTCTGCTGTGGATTGGTCACGATGAGGGCTGTGTAGTAGAAGCCGTGGAGCGTGGCGAGGTCAGAGCGGTCGGTGGCTTTCGTGGGCTGCAGCGCTTCGATGCGTTGGATCACGCGCTGGGCCTCGTCGATATACTGTTGTGCCTTGCCGCTTTGAGGCTGCGAACAGACCGTACCGAGCAGGAGCACCGCCTGCTGGTATTTCGGTTGGATGCTGTCGGGCTGCATGGCTTCCAGACGTTGCAGCGAGGCGAGTTGCTGCCCCACCGTGGGCTGACTTTGCTGGGCATGGAGACTGAGGAAGGAAACAACGATGAGGATGAGGACCATCATGCGGCGGCAGGCGACGGAGGCCAGTGCCTTAGAAATTTGCGATGTCATAAGCTTTATTACTTTTTAGTGAAACAAATATTCCGATATAAAGGAAGCGGTCGGAGCCGTTGGTGATGGGCTCGCCGCCACGGTATCCATAGATGTTTTGGCGTCCGAGCAGATTGCTCAGTGAGGTATAGACGATGACGTGCTTGCTCGCAAGACAGGTGATGCTGGCATCAAGACTATTATAATAAGGTGTGGTGCGCCCCTCGCTCTTTCGTCCAGAGGCAAACGACTCGGTGAGTCCGAGGCCGAAGATGCCGATACTATATTTCAGCGCGAGACGCAGGTTGTGACGCGAGACGTATTGAGGTTGCTGCTCAGTGAGGTAGTCGAGGTAGCGTCGGCGTGAGTCATTGTAGCTATAGCTGAGCATTGTGTAGAGGTTGGGCATCAGTGACCGGTCGTCGATGAAGAGATCAAAGCCTCGGCTCTTGCCGTGACCGTCGGCAGTGTAGAGCCCTTGACGGAGGAGCGGCAGACGAGAGTATCGCTTGTAGTAGGACTCTATGCGTACGAGCGTGTTGCCAAAACTGTATTGCAGTCCGGCGATGTAGTGATGGGCCAGTGAGGATCGGGATGGCGCAAGGCTACGTACCAAGATGGTGTCAGCGGGCTCTTGGGTATAGCTTCCGGCAGAGAGCGAGAGCAGCCAGCGGCGTGAGGGATTGTAGTTGAGCAGCAGGCGGGGCAGCAGTGTCCAACGGTGGGAGAGGCTGGAATATTCCGTACGCAGCGAGGCTTCGGCAGAGCAACCTTTGAAGAGCTTGTATTGCGTCATGGCGAAGAGTGCTGGCAACAGATAACCTTTGGAATCGTGCAGACGGTCATGGAGGCGATAGTCGAGCCACTGATATCGGAAGAAACTCTCCATGCCGATGGTGCCTTTCATCCATGCAGTCAGTGTCTTCGATGCTTTCGTCTTGACGTGGAGCTCGCCCGTGCGGTGACGATAATGGTCGCCATGGAGCAACGCGTCACTGATGTCTTGCCACACCATGCCGGCGGCGAGCCCCGCAAACCAAGTGACGCGACCTTTGGCGGAGCCTTTCGCCACGCTGTTGAGATAGAGGTTGTTTTCCTCAAGACGGAGCGTCCGCCCGTCTGTGTCGAGGCTCAGCGTCGTGCGGTCGAAGCCGAGATAGCTCTTCCACACGCTCGATGGTGTGGGCTGTGTCTTCCATTGCGTCTCGAATGACAGCTGTCGGTAGGGCTTGCGCCAAGTCCAACGGTCGGGGAAAAGGCGGTTGTACATCCCCAAGTCCATGTAGGTGGCATTCATCGACCAACAGCCTTGTTTCGTTGCCTTTGTTCCTCCGATGTTCCAGTCGATCAGCGAGGCGCTCACGCCCAATTTGTCCGAGACCGGTGCGTCGGTAGTCTCCATGGGCAGCACCGACGACAGCGCCTGCCCATATTCCGCGTCGTAGCCTCCGAGGGAAAAGGTGATGCCCTTGAAGAGAAAAGGAGAGAAACGGCCGCGCGACGGACTGTTGGGGGCTGTAGTGGAATAAGGCTGCAACACGTGCATGCCATTGATGTAGGTCTGGCACTCTTCGCTGCTGCCTCCTCTGACGTAGAGTTTCCCGTCCTCGCCAACCTTCTGTGTGCCCGGCAGACTTTGGAGAGCCGACACGATGTCACCGCAGCTGCCTCCGTCGAGCACTACGTCGAGGGCGCCCATCTGTTTCACGCCATTGGCCTGCCCGAACTGGAAGGTGCTGCCGGTGACGACGACTTCATCAATGGTGGTCGTGCGCTCATACAACCGGATGGCGAGCGGCTTGTATCCTTTTTGCCAATCCCGTTCCGCATTGTCATATCCTATGCAGGTGACCATCAGCTGTGCGCTGTCGGCTTTCAGCGTTGAGAAGGAGAAACGGCCGAGCGAGTCGGTGAGACAGCCGTCCGTCGTACCTTTGACAAAGACGTTGGCTCCAGCTATCGGATGGCGACCGTCGGTCACCGTACCCGATATCAACTGCTGTGCATGGCCGAGGCCGTGGCCCGACAACAGGAGCGTGAGGATGAGAATGTTGCGTTTCATGTCGGCAAAGTTAGTGCATGAAATGCAGTGGTGCAAATTTGCGGGACAGACAGCTAAGTAATGGGCTATACGCCTAAGCGGCAGGACGGAATGCAAGGATTAGGGACGAATGACTAAGCAGAAAAGCCCTGGCTTTGAGCGGAAGCGCGAGGGGGTGAGACAGGCAGCGAGGGCGGCGAGTTGTAACTCGCCGAACAGAACGGAGCAGAACAATGAGCGCGGTCTTTTGCCAGACAACAGGGCGCGCGGTCTTTTAACCGACAAACGAGCGCAAGGTCTTTACGTAACTTCTCGATACGGGTACTGTGTGGTGTTCGTCGCCAACGGTGAGCTGATAGCCGTTGGAGTTGCCATGGGCGGAGAGAATGTTGTTGAGGTTGACGATGAACGAACGATGGCATTGGAAGATGCTCTTCTCGTTGGTGTCGGCAAGGACTGAAGTCAGTGTGGTGCGTAGCTGTCGGTGCTCGACAAGGCTCTCATGGAGGAAGTAGATGTCGACGAAGTTCTTCTGTGCTTCGGCGTAGAGAAAGTCGGAGAGGTGCAGCGTGAGATCGTTGCCACGCACAGATGTGTCGTGAAAGGTCACCGTTTGCGTGGTTTGTGCGTCTATGTCTTTAGGCAACAGTTCAGCCAGACGCGTGCGCAGACGCTTCTGATATTCCAAGGCTACGATGGTGAGCGTGATGGGAATGCCGAAGAGCAGGGTGATATAGAGATAGGCCAGGAAAAGCTGGAGAGAAACAGGGTTGGGAAACCAGAGGATGCTGAGTATGCTGTTGCCTAAGCTAACACAGCAGAATAGCAACAGAATAGCAGCGCACTCATGCCACACCCGCCACGTCTTGACACGCCGCACCCAGGGTTTGAATACACACGTACCATAGCACCATGTCACGGCTACGGACAGCATGGAGAAGCAGAGGGTCACGAAGAAGATATTCCCTTCATACTGCCCAAGGCCAAAGGGCCTGAGAAAGTAGAGAAGGAAGAACACGATGCCACCGGCTATCAGTCCTGCCTGTAGCCAGTTGCCGTCGTCGTTTTGAGGCAATGCCCTTAAAAAGAAACCTGTCAACCTTTTCATTGCTGTTATTTCCTTTGCAAAGATAACAGAAAATAATCATAACGCAAAATAAAGGTCGGCTTTTATCTTCGAGCCTATTTCTTTTTCTTATTGCGGTGTTCCATCGGTGTGCAGCCGAGTTGTTGTCTGACATACTTGCCGAAGAACGAAGGGTTGGGGAAACCGAGGATGTTGGCAATCTCCTTGACGGAGTATTCCGTGGAGCGAAGATAATAGTCGATGTCGGCCACGGTATACTCTTCTATCCACTGCAGGGCTGTCTTACCGGAATGCTGCTTGCAGACCAGGCTCAGATATTTCGGTGTAACAAAGAGTTGGCTGGCGTAGTCTGCCACCGGCCGGTGCTTCACCTTGCTCTTTTGCAACAGATCGAGGAAGCGTGGGAAGAGATTGCCGCTCTGCGTTTTCTCCAACGCCATTCCTTCGCAGTCCTCATCTCGTAGCACCATGCCGCCCAGTCCCATCAGCACTCCTTGGATAAAGGAGTGTACCATCTCCTTTTTATAGTTATCAGAACCATAATCCAGGCAAAACCGGATGACATCATATACCTTGCGCGTAAACTCCATATCAATATCGGTGAGCTGTCGCTCCAATATTTTCTTTACATATACCACATGGTTCCACACGTCGATATAGGGTCGCATGAATCGCTGGATGATGTGATTGGTCATCAGCAGGGCCTTACATTCAAAGTCTACGCTGAAAAGATAGTTGTCCAGCGTGGTGTTGGGAGGAAACATCACGAGCTGGTTTTTGTGGTAAGTGTGCTGCTGTCCGTTGACATCCACTTGTATGGTGCCGTTGAAGCAAACAAAGACACCATTCATCATAAAGCGCATAGGCTCCGCGGCAACGATGTCGCGCATGTTGTCCAAAATGACAATGTCATCGTCGGAGTAGTCTACTTCCAACGACTCTTTGTGGTGGTTGTCGTAGATGCCTTCGGCATGCCGTGACTGGTTGTTCGTGATTTCTATGATCTTGTTCATCGTCTTATGTTCTGTTTCGCTTGCAAAGTTGAGCATTTTTTTCGATATAATCATGTCCGTAGTGGGATAATTTATGATCCAAACGGGGTGTAAATCAAAAACAGATCGTTCTGTAAGTGTTTTGGAACGTCGGTAAGTGATAAAAAGGTCGTTACTTTGCAGGCAAAATCAGAATACGGATAACGAATAATAGGACATAAAGATGAAAAGGAACTTATGTTTTTCAGTGACTTTGGCATTGTCAGGCTTGCTGCTTACCGGCTGTCACGGCAAGCAGACACCGACGACAGAGAAAGCTATCGGTGTGGAGACGACGACGGTCAATGAGGTTTCGGCCACACAGGGCAGCAGTTTTGCAGGTACCATTGAGGGTACCAACGCGGTGGCCCTGAGCTTCTCGTCGGCAGGCACCATCCAGCGGCTGAACATCAGTGAGGGGCAGGCGGTCAGTGGCGGGCAGCTACTCGGCACCGTTGATGCTACCGCCACAGGCAATGCGTTGCTTGCCGCCCACGCCACAACCCAGCAGGCTGAGGACGCGCTCAAGCAGGCCGAAGACGCTTATCTTCGAATGAAAAAGCTACATACGGCGGGTTCGCTGCCCGATATACAGTGGGTGGATGCTCAGACCAAATTGAGTCAGGCACATGCTCTTGTGCGACAGGCACGTGCTGCCGAGGCCATCGCCCGCAAGGGTATGAGCGATACCCGCCTCTTGGCTCCCTTCAGTGGTTACATATCGAAGAAGACGGCCGAGGTGGGACAGAACACTGCTCCCGGCCTGCCCGTAGCCACATTGGTGACAATCGACCGTGTGAAGGTGAAGGTTAGTGTGCCCGAGGGCGACATCAGTCGCGTACGTGTGGGCGGTTTGATGCGTTTCCGAGTGGTAAGTCTTAATGGTGCTACCTTTGTGGGGCGTGTCACAGAGAAGAGCGTCACCGCGGATCCATTAGCTCATACCTATGATGTCAGTGCCTTGGTCAGCAATCCAACCCACAAACTTCTGCCGGGTATGGTCTGTGAGGCTTACTTCCAACAGCAAGGCTCGCAGCAAAATACGTTGCCTGCCAATCTGATACAAATCGATGACGACAACCATCCGTTTGTGTGGACGGTGGTCGGAGGCAAGGCACATAAGCAGTCGCTGACCCTTGGTGAGAATATCGGCGATGCTGTCGTGGTGACGGGGGGGACTGTCGCCCGATAGCCGCATCATCTGTGTGGGACAACAGAAGGTAAGCGAGGAAAGTCTAATAAAGGTAAAGAGGTAAAGAAGAAAAGGGTATGGATAAGAAGAAATCAATCGAGGCTTTACAGTTCCTCGCAACAGAGTTGTCAAACGGTGCTTTCGTGCACCTCGTACAGGGTAAGCACTTCGAGGCTCTTGGCTTCAAGAAGCTCGGGGAGAAATATACCGGCCACTACCAGGAGGAGATGCAGTGGGTGGAGAAGTTTATGGCTCGCATCCTTGACCTCGGCGGCGAGGTGAAGGTAGAGGACCGCAAGTGCCGCGAGATCGTGAAGGCTCCTTTAGACTATGTCAAGGCTGACCTCGACATCCAGGAGAAGGGTGTGGACATGCTCTACGGCTGTGTAGCAAATGTCTGCGGTGATCCCACGACCTGTGACCTACTGAAGGTTTACCTCGCTGACGAGGAGGAAGACCTCTATTGGAGCCAGGAGCAGGTGGAGATGGCTCAGATGATCGGCGAGCAGAACTGGCTGATCAAGCAGATGTAAGAGACAACAACCAAGAAAGAAACTTCTGACACCCTACCGGATGGGTGACAGTGGCCAATGGAGGTGAAAGATGTGATAAGTTACTTCACCGGCGTCACCTCCCATTGTTGTTTTTATAAAAAGAATAAGATATAATTCTTAAAGGTAAGAAGATTGCTATGGAAACGGTGTATGATTTTTGCGCGTTGGACAAGAAAGGCAATAAGGTAAACCTTTCGCAGTATAAGGGCAATGTGCTCTTGGTGGTGAACACGGCTAGTGGCTTTACTCCTCAGTACGAAGAGTTGGAGGCCATGTACCGTCGTCATAAGGACAGTGGATTCGAGATTCTCGACTTCCCTTGCGATCAGTTTGGGCATCAAGCACCTGGCAGCGATGAGGAAATCAAGGAGTTCTGCCAGATGAAGTTCGGTGCTGACTTCCCACAGTTCAAGAAGTCTGAGGTCAATGGCGCAAATGCCCTGCCGCTGTTCCGGTGGCTGGAGTCGCAGAAAGGCTTTGAGGGATTTGATGCCGACAATGAGCTGACCCCAATCTTGGAGAATATGTTTGATGAGAAATGTCCGGGATGGCGCGAGAGCAGTGACATCAAGTGGAACTTCACCAAGTTTCTTGTCAACCGCAAAGGCGAAGTGGTTGCCCGCTTTGAGCCTACACATGATATGGCCGACGTGGAGCGGCAGGTAGCTGAGCAACTGTAAGAAACAATGAGCATTGCTATCCGATATTACAGCAAGACGGGGCACATGAAGAGAATGGCCGATGTGGTCTCTGCCGTTACCGATGTGGAGGCTAAAGACGTGTCGCATCCCATCACGGCTCCCGTTGACACGCTTCTTCTCGGAAGTGCTGTCTACTACGCAGGCATCGACGACTGCATGAAGGAATTCATCCGGTCGCTTGACGGTACTAAGGTGAAGAACGTCATCTGCTTCAGTTCTGCCGCTGTCCTGCCCTCATCGTATTCTCAGGTGCGACGACTGTTGGAGGGACAGGGTATCAAGGTTGATGAGCGCGAGTTTCATTGCCGTGGGACATTCTCTCTCCTGCATCGGGGGCACCCAAATGATGAGGATCTTATGAATCTAAAAGAATTTGTGGAAAATCTCCACTTAAAATGACATAGACATGAATATACGGCACTGGAAAGATTCCGTCATATCGATTTCTGACAAAAAGGGGCGCACGCAAAGTCCGCCCCTTTTATTTTCTTACCTCAGTGGGACGGTTTTACGAAAAACTATCGTATATTTGCATTAGTTTTATTTATGCCCGCAAAATCAACGATCTGTAATGAACATATTAAAAGAGCTGAGAAACAAGCGGCACCCTCATGTATTGGGTGCTTTTGATATCTTTAAGTATATCGGTCCCGGACTCCTTGTCACCGTCGGCTTCATCGATCCCGGCAACTGGGCCAGTAACTTTGCCGCCGGGTCGGAATACGGCTATGCGCTGCTGTGGGTGGTGACGCTGTCGACGATCATGCTCATTGCCCTGCAGCACAACGTGGCTCACTTAGGCATCGTCACCGGACTCTGTCTGAGTGAGGCTGCCGTGAAGTACACGCCCCGGTGGGTGGGCCATCCTATCGTAGTGAGCGCCATCCTTGCCAGCATCTCCACGTCGCTGGCCGAGATCCTTGGTGGAGCCATCGCCTTGCAGATGCTCTTCGGCATATCTATCCCGGTAGGCGCACTACTGGTGACCGTCGCCGTGCTCATCCTGCTCTTTACCAATTCCTATCGGAAGATAGAGCGGGCGGTCATCGGTTTTGTCTCCATCATCGGACTGTCGTTTATCTACGAACTTTTCCTGGTACATATCGACTGGGGCGAGGCCGCGCGCGCTGCTGTGGTACCATCTGTGCCGCAAGGTTCCTTGCTCATCGTGATGAGTGTTCTTGGTGCCGTGGTCATGCCCCACAATCTCTTCCTTCATTCCGAGGTGATACAGAGCCGCGAGATCAACCTCAAGGGCGACGAGCGTATCCGTCACATGCTCAAATACGAGTTTGCCGACACACTCTTCTCCATGCTTGTCGGCTGGGCCATCAACTCCGCCATGATTCTTCTGGCCGCCTCCACGTTCTATACTCACGGCGAACATGTCGACGATTTGGCGCAGGCCAATGCCATGCTGGCACCGCTCTTAGGCAGCAACGCTTCCAACATCTTTGCACTGGCACTGCTCTTAGCCGGCATCTCCAGCACCATCACCAGTGGTATGGCAGCCGGTAGCATCTTCTCGGGACTCTTCGGTGAGTCGTACAATGCCAAAGACCCCCATTCGGCAGTGGGTGTGGTGCTTTCGTTGGGCATAGCCTTACTGATCATTTTCTTTATTGGCAATCCTTTCCAAGGGCTGATCATCTCGCAGATGGTGTTGAGCTTGCAACTGCCGTTCACCGTGTTCTTGCAGGTGAGCCTTACCTCGTCGAAGCGTGTCATGGGCAAATACGTCAACAAGCCGTGGAATACTGTCTTTCTCTATAGTCTGGCCGGTATCGTCACGGTGCTGAATATTTGGCTTCTCATTTCGTCTCTATAGTGAGTCGCAAGTACATTCCTATGAAAAATGTGGGAAATCTCACGTTTTTCATAGGAATAATGTGTAACTTTGCCAAAAAGTCATAATGAATATCCGCAATCATCCAAATTAGCAAAGTTTACACTGTCTGGACAATCCTTGGT
>DAWDCC010000048.1:0-23517 GCA_052355365.1 Prevotella sp.
ATAGCTGCCTAATTTATGATAGGCTGGGCCAAAATCTGACTTTTGACACAGCCTCCTCTTTATATCCTATAAGCCTCGCTTAGATGTCCCAGCCTACAGCGGAGGCACCCAGCACAGCAGCCGAACTGCCATCCAATCCGCTGACGAGGAATTTTGCCTTGCCCTTGAAGATTGGCAACACATGCTCGTCGTAGCTCTTCTTGATAGGATCCATCAGCAGATCACCAGCCTTTGTCAGACCTCCAAAGAAGATGAAAGCCTCTGGAGAAGAGAAGGCTGCAAAGTCTGCGCAAGCCTCACCAAGCATCTCACCGGTGAAATCGTAGATCTTCTTGGCAAGCTTATCGCCCTTGCCAGCAGCAATGCTCACATCGAGAGAGGTGATGTCCTTCGGATTCAGATCACGCAACAGAGACGGCGTGTCTGTTGTATCAAGGAACTCACGCGCCGTACGGGCCACACCTGTTGCTGAGCAATAGGCTTCCAAACAACCGTGGCGACCACAGCCACAAAGACGTCCGTTCTCACGACGCATGATGACATGTCCTAACTCACCGGCGAAACCGTCGCAACCATAGACCACCTTGCCATCGATGACAATACCGGAGCCTACACCTGTGCCCAAAGTGATGTCGATAAAGTTCTTCATACCCCTGGCCACACCGTATGTCATTTCACCAATAGCGGCCGCGTTGGCATCATTGGTCAAGGCCACGGGGATACCCAACTCTTTGGAAAACATATCTGCCAATGGCACAATACCATTATGACCCCAAACCAAGTTTGGCGCAAATTCTATCGTTCCCTTGTAATAGTTGCCGTTAGGTGCACCGATACCCATTGCCTTGATATTGTCAATGCCGCCCACCTGATCGATGATAACATGAAGCGCTTCTACGGAGGCCTTCACGTAGTCTTTCACCTTATCGTAAGCCTGGGTCTTAATAGCTGTAGTTGCCTTGATGTCGCCACGGCTGTCCACGATACCAAACACGGAGTTGGTACCACCGAGATCCAGTCCAATGACGTAAGGCTTCAATAATTCTTGCTCATTCATTGTTTTTGGTTTTATCGATTGTGTTTCTGTTGCAAAGATAATAAAACATTTGAAAAATCTGCTATATTAAGATGAATTTTAACTGATACAGCATAAAAAAAGAGTCTTTTTCCCACATCAGGCACACGCTTGCCAATCTATTGAGACATATATTTTTCTAAAAACATTTGGATAGGACAAAAAGAATTGCTATCTTTGCTTGAAAAACGAACAACTATAAAATGACACAAGAAGAAGATATCAAAAACGCCGTGGAGGTGCTTCGCCGTGGAGGCGTCATCCTCTACCCCACAGACACGGTTTGGGGCATCGGCTGTGATGCCACAAATGCCGAGGCAGTAGCCCGTGTTTACCAAATCAAACATCGCGACGACTCTAAGGCGCTCATTTGCCTCGTAGACTCTGATGCCCGCCTGCAACGCTATGTGCGCAACGTGCCTGCGGTAGCATGGGATTTGCTTGATGCTGTCGTCAAACCCACTACAGTCATCCTTGACGGTGCCGTCAACCTGGCGCCGAACCTCATCGCAGAAGACGGCAGTATCGCTTTGCGCATAACCAAAGAGCCTTTCTCACATGAACTGTGCTACCGGTTCCAGAAGGCACTCGTCAGCACCAGCGCCAACATCAGTGGACAGCCCGCTGCGCAAAACTTCACCGACATTGCACCTGAGCTCCTTGATGCTGTTGACTATGTCTGCTTCTCACGCCGCCAAGAACACAAGCCACACACGCCTAGTTCCATCATCAAACTTGGGCAACAGGGAGAGGTGACTATCATCAGAAAATAGGTTCGCAAAATAATGCCGATATATTAACATCTGCAGAAACACAGATGAATACAAGGCAACACATATTTATTATATAATAAGGTATAAGTTCTCTAAAGTAAGAAGAAAGTGACTTTCAATCAAATCCTCGAGTGGAAAAACCACAACCTGACAGAGCGGCAGATGACCAGCATTCTGGCGTTCTTCATTGGTATATTCTCCGCTGTGGCCGCATACGTTCTGCATCAACTCATCCATCTGATAGAACGTCTGCTCACCGAGGACTTCTTGACCAATGCCGTCAACTGGCTTTATCTTGTCTTTCCTGTCATCGGCATCTGGCTCACCTCCTTATTTATAAAACATGTTGTCCGTGACAACATCTCGCACGGTATCACCCGTGTCCTCTATGCCATCTCGACCAAGCGATCGTGTCTGAAGCGTCACAACTGCTGGTCGTCGGTGGTAGCCTCCGCCATTACCATCGGCTTCGGTGGATCTGTAGGCGCCGAGGCACCTATCGTCTTAACAGGATCGGCCATTGGTTCCAATCTCGGACAGCTCTTCCACATGGATAAGCGTACGCTAATGTTGTTGGTAGGCTGCGGTGCTGCGGCTGCTATCTCCGGCATCTTCAAAGCTCCTATCGCTGGTCTTGTCTTCACATTGGAAGTGTTGATGATTGACATGTCGATGGCTTCGTTGATTCCGATTCTGATTGCCAGTATCACTGCTGACATCTTTTCTTATATCTTCACTGGAACTTCTACCCTCTTCACCTTTACGCTTCAGTCACCATTCAGCGTAGAACGCGTACCGGCAAGCATATTACTCGGATTGGTCTGCGGCGTGATGAGTCTCTATTTCATGCGTGCCATGAACTTCTGTGAAGGGCAATTTGCCAAGATGAAACAGCATCCCTACCGCAAACTCTTCGTAGGAGGAATCACACTGAGTACACTGATTTTCTTCTTCCCGTCACTCTATGGTGAAGGATATTCGACGTTGGGAACCTTCATCACCGGGAAGACCGTCACAGACTGGAGTCAAGTGATGAATGGTTCGCTGTTCTATGGCCACAATGAGCTTCTGCCTCTCTATATCGGTCTCGTCATGCTTACAAAGGTCATCGCCACATCTTCTACCAATGGTGCAGGCGGTTGCGGTGGTACCTTCGCACCCTCTCTGTTTGTGGGTGGCTTCGCAGGCTTCCTCTTTGCAAGGCTATGGAATATGCAGCAGATTGGCGTTTACCTTCCTGAAAGCAACTATACGTTGCTGGGCATGGCAGGTGTCATGGCCGGTGTCATGCACGCTCCGCTGACCGGCATCTTCCTGATTGCCGAGATCACTGGTGGCTATCAGCTTTTCGTACCCTTGCTGATCGTATCGGTGGTCAGCGTGATGTTTATCAGCATCTTTGAGCCCCACTCTATCTACGCCATGCGATTGGCTCGTGAAGGAAAACTCGTGACCCACCACACCGACAAGAGCGTGCTCACACTGATGAGTATGGACTCGCTTATCGAAAAAGACTATGTTACCGTGCAACCCGACATGCTGTTGGGCAAGCTTGTGAACGTACTCTCCAGCACCGACTACGACTTCCTGCCCGTGATAGACACTGCCGGCCGGTTGATGGGCGAAATAGATATCAATAAGATTCGCCACATCGTCTTCCGTCCAGAACTCTATCAGAAGTTCCGCGTTGCGCAGCTGATGACTCCGGTACCCGCCATTCTCTATCGCAATGAACCGATGGAGGATGTCATGCATAAGTTTGACACCACCAACGCGGAAGCCCTTCCCGTCGTTGACATAAACAACTGTCTGCAAGGCTACATCATCCGTACACGCATGTTGAGAGCCTACCGCCAACTGGTAGCCGACTTCTCTGCCGAATAGATGGCAAGGCTATAAAGCACACTGATTGCACGAAGGAAGAAACTAAATAACCTAATAGATGATGTTTTATCGGATAAAATTCGTAACTTTGCAAGCTATATGATGCCGTTTTTACATATTGATCTGTTAGAGCTCATTCTCAAGGGACTACTCATCGGAATCATCGCTTCTGCACCAATGGGGCCGGTGGGCATACTCTGCATCCAACGCACACTCAACAAAGGGCGTTGGTATGGATTTGTTACAGGCGTAGGAGCCGCCGCGAGCGACATTATCTATGCGCTTATCACAGGTCTTGGCATGAGTTTCGTCATGGATTTCATCACAAACCCTACCAATAAGTTCATCCTGCAACTCTCGGGTAGCGTCATCCTATTGTTGTTTGGCATCTACTGCTTCAAAAGCGATCCACGGAAAAACATGCATAAGAGCAGTCATAGCAAAGGTACATTGTGGCATAATGCTTTCACTGCCTTTCTCGTGACCTTCTCTAATCCTCTGATTGTCTTTCTGTTCATCGCCTGCTACGCTCAGTTTGCCTTCGTCGTCCCACATCATCCGCTGGAGATGACGCTTGGCTACATGAGCATCATCTCCGGTGCCCTGCTGTGGTGGTACGGCTTGACATGGCTGGTAGATAAGGTGCGGGCTAAGTTCGACATGAATGGCATACAGATCATCAACCGCATCATCGGTGGCCTTGTCATCGTCTTCTCTTTCGCCATGCTCATTGGCACGGTGTTTAACCTCTACACCGTTCATTATTAGCTGCAATAACGGCATGGTGAACACCAACACCGGAGAATACAACTACAAACAGTATTTCAGAATCCCTCAATAGACATCTTTCATCAACAAAATCTTTTCAAGCATGTATATCGCAAAGAAAATAAAGGAGAAATCCATTGCAGAATATCTGCTCTATATGTGGCAGATGGAAGACCTGATAAGAGCATACAGTTGCTCTCTCTCACGCATTAGAAAGGAATATATCGACAAATTCGATTATACACCCGATCAGAAGGATGAGGAAGCCGACTGGTTTGGCAATCTCATACGAATGATGAATGAAGAGGGTTGCCGTGAGAAAGGGCATCTGCAAATCAACCAGGTGATCATCGGTGATCTCTTTGACTTGCATTGCCAACTGCTCGACTCCAATAAGTTCCCATTCTATAATGCGGAATACTACAAGGTATTGCCGTTCATCGTGGAACTGCGGCAGAAGGGTGACAAAGACGTCAATGAAATTGAGAATTGCCTCGACGCTCTCTATGGTGTGATGATGCTTAGACTGCAACAAAAGGAGATCTCACCTGAGACCGAGCACGCCATCAAAGAGATTTCTACCTTCATTGGCATGCTCTCGGACTATTACATCAAAGACAGAACAGAAGGCATTGACTTCGGAGAACAAGGATAATAAAAGATAAATACAATATGAACATTTTGGTAACAGGCGCTAACGGACAACTCGGCAACGAGATGCAGATCGTCAGCAAAGCAAGCTCTAAAGACAAATATATCTTCACGGATGTCTGTGACGGTTATACTCACCTCGACATCACCAACATTGATGCCATCCGCCAGATGGTAAAGGACAATGATGTGAAATGCATCATCAACTGTGCAGCATGGACAAATGTCGACAAAGCAGAGACAGCCGGTGAAGTCGTGGAAATCCTCAACGCCACAGCTCCTGAGAATCTCGCCAAAGCGATGAAGGAAGTAGGAGGTCTGCTTGTGCACATCTCCACCGACTACGTCTTCGGCGGTGATCCTTACAACACACCATGTCGTGAGGATCAGAAAGGCACACCAACAGGAGTCTATGGCCTTACCAAACTCCATGGTGAGCAGAAGATTCAGTCTACCGGCGTTGACTATATCATTCTGCGAACCGCCTGGCTCTATTCTGAGTTCGGTCACAACTTCGTGAAGACGATGCTCAATCTCACTGCTACTCACCCACAGCTGAAGGTGGTCTTTGATCAGTGTGGCACGCCTACTTACGCCGGAGACTTGGCCAACGCCATCTTCGACATCGTAGAAAACCGTAAGTATGAAGGCAACAGCGGCATCTATCACTTCAGCAATGAGGGCGTCACCTCATGGTATGACTTCACCAAGGCCATCGCCGCACTTGCCGGACACAACGACTGCGACATCCTGCCGTGTCACAGCGATGAGTTTCCCTCACCCGTCAAGCGCCCTGCCTACAGCGTCCTTGACAAGACAAAGATCAAGGAGACCTTCCACACGGTCATTCCTTACTGGCTTGACTCGCTGAAGAAGTGTATGGCTAATATGAACGAAATTAAGAAGTAATCATTATATGAACGAAATACAACGTCGACGCACCTTCGCCATCATCTCTCACCCTGATGCCGGTAAGACTACGCTCACCGAGAAGTTCCTGCTCTTCGGTGGTCAGATACAAGTAGCCGGTGCCGTCAAGAATAACAAGATACGCAAGACAGCCACCTCCGACTGGATGGATATTGAGAAACAGCGTGGTATCTCTGTGTCTACATCTGTCATGGAGTTCGACTATCTGCCCGAAGGCCAGGAGGGCGAACCTTATAAGGTCAACATTCTGGATACGCCTGGTCACCAGGACTTTGCGGAAGACACTTACCGCACACTTACCGCCGTCGACTCTGCCATCATCGTCGTTGACTCTGCAAAAGGTGTGGAAGCTCAGACCCGCAAACTGATGGAGGTATGCCGCATGCGCAACACGCCGGTGATCATCTTCATCAATAAAATGGACCGCGAAGGCCGTGATCCCTTTGATCTGCTCGACGAGTTGGAGGAAGAACTGCACATTCACGTGCGTCCTCTGTCGTGGCCTATCGGTCAGGGAGCTAAGTTCAAAGGTGTCTACAACATCTATGAGCAGCAGCTCAATCTGTTCAAGCCCAACAAGCAACGCGTCACAGAGAAGGTCGCCGTGGACATCAATTCCCAAGATCTTGACCAGCACGTAGGCAGTCAAGAGGCCGAGCAACTACGCAACGACCTGGAACTAATCGACGGTGTTTACCCCGAATTCGACGCAGAGGACTATCGCAAGGCTGAGACCGCGCCTGTCTTCTTCGGTTCTGCGCTGAACAACTTCGGTGTGCAAGAGTTGCTCAACTGCTTCGTAGAGATAGCACCAAGCCCGCGTCCTACCAAGGCCGAGGAGCGCATGGTGGAGCCGTCTGAACCGAAGTTCACTGGTTTCATCTTCAAGATCACAGCCAACATCGATCCCAACCACCGCTCCTGTATCGCCTTCTGCAAGGTTTGCTCAGGTAAGTTCGTGCGCAATCAGCCCTATCTGCATGTGCGTTTGGGCAAGACCGTACGTTTCTCCTCTCCCACACAGTTCATGGCGCAGCGCAAGAGCACCGTCGATGAGGCATGGCCGGGTGACATTGTGGGACTGCCAGACAATGGTATCTTCAAGATCGGCGACACGCTCACAGAGGGCGAGCAACTCCATTTCCGCGGTCTGCCTTCGTTCTCACCGGAGCTCTTCAAGTATATTGAAAACGACGATCCGATGAAGTCGAAGCAATTTGTCAAAGGCATCACGCAGCTCATGGACGAAGGTGTGGCTCAGCTCTTTGTCAACCAGTTCAACAACCGACGCATCGTCGGCACCGTGGGTCAGCTGCAGTTCGAGGTCATCCAATACCGTTTGGAGCATGAGTACAACGCCAAATGCCGTTGGGAACCACTGCATCTCTACAAAGCCTGCTGGATTGAAGCTGATGATCCTGCTGAACTTGATAACTTCAAGAAACGCAAATATCAGTACATGGCCAAGGACACAGAGGGTCGTGACGTCTTCCTCGCCGACTCCTCTTATATATTGAGTATGGCCCAGCAAGACTTCCCGCACATCAAGTTCCACTTCACCTCCGAATTCTAATTAGCTTTCAACAACGCTTAGCATCATGCAATCAGAGAATGACATAACACAGAACGACGACGTAACCACGCCGTGGTACGCCTTGAGGCTATTCTCTATTAAGCAGCAAGCTATTGATGACGAGTTGAAAGAGAGAGGCTTCACGACATTCATCCCCAAGCAGGTTGTCGACTTCAGAGATAAGTCCAATAAGTTGCGCCACGAGCTCAGGCCCGTGGTCCGCAACCTTATCTTTCTGAAGAAAGCCATGGATGAGAAAGAGTTTCGGAAGGAGATCTTCAACTTCCCATACAAGGTGTCAGTCATCAAAAAAGGGCGCGACACCAACGAGATGGCAGAGATCTCTGCCAAAGAGATGCATGAGTTCCAACTGATGTGCGACCCGAAGCTTGTCAAAAAGAAATTTATATCGGAAGAGAGTGCCAAACTCAAGGTGGGCACGCCTGTTATTGTCACTCACGGACCTTTGAAAGGCCTTTCGGGCAAACTGGTTCGGAGCAACAAGAAATACTATCTTCTGAAAGACGTGCCGGGAATTGCTGTCATGCTCAAGGTCACCCGCTGGTGTTGCCAACCATTAGATGACAATGCCTAAGCGATGAGTTAGCGTCATCTGCAACCGCTCGCACAAAATGCAGTTCACATATATCATCCTTTAGTATCTCCTTCACAACGCATAAAAAAGCCGGACATCCTCATTGTTGGATGCCCGGCTTTTATTTTGTGCGAATATGATTTTACTTCAGCTTGCGATAGCCGTAGACAGCACGGTCACCGAGCTCTTCCTCGATACGGATCAGCTGGTTGTACTTAGCCATACGGTCTGTACGGCTCATACTACCGGTCTTGATCTGTCCGGAGTTGGTAGCCACTGCGATATCGGCGATTGTGGTGTCTTCTGTCTCACCGCTACGGTGACTTGTCACGGTATTGTAGCCATGACGGTGAGCCATCTCGATGGCCTCTAAAGTCTCGGTGAGCGAACCGATCTGGTTGACCTTGATGAGGATAGCATTGCCCGCTCCCATCGTGATACCCTTCTCCAGGAACTTGGTGTTGGTGACGAAGAGGTCATCACCAACGAGCTGAACCTTCTTGCCAAGGGCGTTGGTCAGCTTCACCCAGCCTTCCCAGTCGTTCTCGTCGAGGCCGTCCTCGATGGAGTCGATAGGATACTTATTGACAAGTTCCTCCAGGTAAGCGATCTGCTGCTCATCGTTGAGCTCCTTGCCATTAGGATCCTTAGGCATACCGTTGCTCAGTTGCTTATAGTTGTAATACCACTTGCCATCACGCTGAGTAGCGAACTCACTGGCAGCACAGTCCATAGCGATGGTCACATCCTTGCCCGGCTCATAGCCAGCATCCTTCACTGCGTCAACAATGCTTTGCAGAGCGTCCTCAATGCCATCAAGTTTTGGAGCGAAGCCACCCTCGTCACCTACGGCTGTAGACAGTCCGCGCTTCTTCAGGTTCTTCTGTAACTGATGGAAGACCTCACTGCCCATGCGGATAGCCTCCTTCTCAGAAGCAGCGCCAACAGGGCGAATCATGAACTCCTGGAAAGCGATTGGAGCATCAGAGTGAGCGCCACCGTTGATGATGTTCATCATTGGCACAGGCATCACGTAGGTGTTGCAACCGCCAATATAGCGATACAGGGGCAGTCCCAGTGCTTTGGCAGCCGTGTGAGCCACAGCCAACGAAACACCTAAGATAGCGTTAGCGCCGAGTTTGCTCTTTGTTGGAGTACCATCCAGAGCCAGCATCTTATAGTCGATAGCACGCTGGTCGAACACGTTGTCGCCCTTCAGAGCAGGAGCAATGACATCGTTGACATTGGCCACAGCCTTCAAGACACCCTTACCGCCAAAGCGGCTCTTGTCGCCATCGCGAAGCTCCAAAGCTTCATTCTCACCGGTAGATGCGCCTGAGGGTACGCTGGCACGTCCCATCACACCATTATCAAGAGTTACCTCTACTTCCACTGTTGGATTGCCACGCGAATCCAAAATTTCTCTTGCATGTACTTTTTCGATTACCATAATCTTATCGTTTAAAATTGTTCCGAATGCAAAGGTAATGCTTTCCACACTTCCTTGCAATACTCAAAAATGATGAGATCTTATCTTACTCTTATTTTGAGCTTTCACTTACTCTTATTGCAAACGATATGCCAAGCAAAAGAAAAGCAACCCATCTTTTAATCTTTCTTGCATTTTATCAGCCGATTTCGAAATTATTTAGTAACTTTGACCCAAGGCACGGCACATCGCCTGCCACATATGTTACCACTCTTGTCACACAAACAGACATATTATATAATAATGAGTCGACTATGAACGCAAAAATTAGAAAAACACTTCTGACAGTAGGATTGTCGTCGTCAGTCATGCTGTCCATGGCGCAAAATCCGTCCGCCGCAGCAAAGACGACCAACCCACTGCTTATTCCGAGCACGCTGACCTTTGGTGCTCCTGACTTCAGCCGCATTAAAGCCAGCGACTATCTGCCTGCTTTGGAAGCCGCCATCGGCCAGCAGCGCAAGGCTATCAACGACATCGCTGACAGCAAACAGACACCGACATTCCGCAACACCATCCTTGCTTACGAAAATAGCGGGAAACTTCTGGACCGCGTCTCCAGCATCTTCTTCTGTGTCGACGAGGCGGATAAAACTCCCGAAATCGCTGCGACAGAGAAAGCCTTCATGCCTCAGCTCACCCAATTGGACAACGACATCTCGTTCAATGAGAAACTCTTCCGCCGCGTGAAATATGTCTATGACCATGACTTCACCAAGCTCAAAGGCGAAGACCGCCGACTCTTAGAAGAGATCTACAAAGGCTTTGTCCGCAACGGCGCCCTTCTCTCAAAAGAAAAGAAAGCCCGTGTCGAACAGATCAACAAGCGCATCTCCGACCTGCAACAGCAATGGGGCACACAACTCCAGGAGGCTACCAACAACGCAGTCGTCTGGGTCAACAGCAAAGAGGAACTCGCCGGACTCAGCGACGCTGATATCGCACAATGCGAGAAGGACGCGCAAAGCCGGGGTGCCAAGGCGCCATACGCTATCGTCATCATCAACACCACACAGCAACCCATTCTCACCAACCTCGACAACCGCGATCTGAGACGTCGCGTCTATGAGGCTTCCATCCATCGCAGCGACGGTACGGGTAAATACAACACGCTGCCCATCGTCGTAGAGATGGCGAAGCTCAGAGCAGAAAAGGGAGAGATTATGGGCCACCCCAATTATGCTGCTTACTCTTTGGAGAAAACGATGGCCAAGACACCCGAGAATGTCTATTCATTCCTGAACAACCTCATCAAGGCTTACCGTCCGAATGCCGACAAAGAGTCAGCCGCCATAGAGGCTTACGCCCGTCAGACCATGGGACCGGACTTCCAGCTCCAACCCTACGACCGTTTCTACTATTCTGCCAAGATGAAGAAGGCACAACTCAATCTGTCTGAGGATGAGGTGAAACCTTATTTCAATATCGACAGCGTACAGGTCAACGGTGTCTTCTACGCAGCTCACCGTGTCTACGGCCTGAACTTCAAGGAGCGCAAAGACCTCCCTACCTATCACACCGACATGAAGGTCTTTGAGGTGTCTGACAGCACAGGCAAACCCCTCGCCTTGTTCTACAGCGATTACTTCCGCCGTCCCACCAAGCGTGGTGGCGCCTGGATGAGTTCCTTTGCCAAGCAGAGCAAGGCGTGGAATCAGTTACCTATTATATATAATGTATGCAACTTTGCCAAAGCACCCGAAGGACAGCCGTCTTATGTGACGTGGGATGAGGTGACCACCATGTTCCATGAGTTCGGCCATGCCCTGCACGGCATCCTCTCCAACTGCCGGTACAACACGCTCAGCGGTACGGCCGTACCCCGTGACTTCGTGGAGATGCCGTCACAGTTCAACGAGAGTTTTGCCTCTATCCCCGAGATCTTTGACCACTACGCCATCAACAGCCGTGGTGAGCACATGCCCGAGGCTCTGAAAGAAAAAATGATGGAGTCCATCAACTTCCAGCCCTGCTATGCTTTGGGTGAGAATCTGGCAGCCACATGTGCCGATATGGCATGGGCCATGCTGCCGTCGAGCGCCATCCCCACTGCTGCCCAGGCTACTACCTTTGAGAAAGAAGCACTGAAGAAAGTGGGGCTTCTCGACACTCAGGTCCCTCCCCGCTATTTCACCTCCTACTTCAATCATGTCTGGGGCGGTGGCTATGCTGCCGGCTACTATAGCTATCTGTGGACCGAGGTCTTGGCTGATAACATTGCCATGACATGCAAGCAGAAAGGTGCTCTTAAGCGCGCCACAGGCGACGAGCTCCGCGACAAGATCCTCAGCCGTGGCTACACCGTAGACCTGATGAAGGCCTTCTCAAGCTTCACCGGACTGCAGCAGCCCGATGCCCAGGCATTGCTGAAGATGAGAAGACTGTAATCTCGCTGATCGCAACCATAGAATGAAGCCATTGCTCACCGCCAACGTGAGCAATGGCTTTTGTTTTTTCTCCCAAGCAAGCTACCGCCTTCTCTCTTCTATCTGTGTAAAATCGTATTTAAATGGGGGTAGAATCTTCCGTAGGGCAGAAAAAGATGATAGGCAAGCGAATGGGAATGGAATTATTTTCTTAATTTTGAACCGGTCAACTAAAAGCCAATACTAATCAATCCATCTAAAAGAAATGACGCAAAGACTCCTGAATTCATTACAGACGACGGTGAAGTTGCTTCTCAGCTTCTTACTCCTGGCTCTCTGGTCTGAGCAGGCCTCAGCCTGGGACTATGAGACCGTGAAGCGCATCGAAAGTGCCACCGCACTGCCCCAGCTGCCCGACCGTGAAGTGCTTGTCACCCGTTATGGCGCCAACCCGAAGGCCAGTGCAGCAAAAAATCAAAAAGCCATCAACCGTGCCATCGCTGAGATGTCAAAGAGCGGCGGAGGTCGTGTTGTCATTCCCACGGGTACGTGGCGCACAGGTGCGCTACACCTGCTAAGCCACGTCAACCTCGTCGTCAGCAAGGATGCCACGCTCAGCTTTGTCTTCAACACCAAACTCTATCCGCTCGTCAAGACGAGTTGGGAGGGACTGGAGTGCTGGAACTATAGTCCATGTATCTATGCACGCGAGGCCACAGACATCGCCATCACCGGTGAAGGTATGATCGACGGCGGTGGCAGCAATGCCACATGGTGGGCCATGTGCGGCAAGGAGCGCTTTGGCTACAAGGCCGGTGTGACCAAGGAAGCACAAAGCCTGGGGTCACGCGACCGCCTGCAGAAGATGGCAGAGGACGGAGTAAACCCCGACAAGCGACGTTTCGGTCGCGGACAAGGCCTGCGCCCGCAGCTCATCAATGTCATGCATTGCGAGCGTGTGCTCATCAAGGGCGTACGGCTGATCAACTCTCCCTTCTGGGTCATTCATCCCCTGCTGTCGAAAAGCATCACTGTCGACGATGTGAAGATATGGAACGAAGGTCCCAACGGCGACGGATGCGATCCCGAAGCCTGCGAGAATGTCATCATCAAGAACTGCTCTTTCCACACCGGCGACGACTGCATCGCCATCAAGAGCGGACGCAACAACGACGGACGGGTTTGGCAAAAAACAGCCCGCAACATCATCATCCGCAACTGCAAGATGGAGGACGGACACGGTGCCGTGGTCATCGGATCAGAGATCTCAGGAGGCTGTCAGAATGTCTTCGCCGAGGACTGCATGATGGACTCGCCCAACCTTGAGCGTGTGCTGCGCATTAAGACCAACAACTGCCGGGGCGGTATCATTGAGAACATTAACATGCGCAACATCAAGGTAGGACAGTGCAGTGAGGCTGTGCTGAAGATCAACCTCGACTATGAGCGTCAGGAATCTTGCTATCGAGGCTTCAATCCTTTGGTGCGCAACGTGACGATGGAGAACGTGACTTGCGACAAGAGCGACTACGGCATCCTCGTCATCGGACTCGACACTACCGTCAATGTACAAGATATCATCGTGCGCAACTGTCGTTTCAACGGTGTGGGGAAGAAGCCCGTCTCCGTCACTGGCATGACCCGCAACATGGTCTATGACAATCTCTGCATCAACGGCAATCTCGTAAAGAACGACGCCGCCAATCCCTACTCGTCCTATGCCGAATGGATGACCTACTCCGAGATACAGCGCAATCCACAGCCCTGGCTGCTCGACTTCGCCAAGAAGCCCAAATGGAACTATGCTGTGGGCATTGAGCTCGAAGGTATGCTCGACGCTTATCTCCGTCATGGCGGCGACACCATACAGAAATATCTCGAAGCCTATCTCCGCCACATGATCACCGGAGACGGTAAGGTCATCGGCTACGAAGAGAAAGACTATAACCTCGACAACGTCAGGCCTGCCAAGCTCGTCGAGCGGATGCAACAGCTCGACAAGGCAAACCGAAGCACTATCGCCTCAGCCGCTGCCCGTCAGGGCAGAGACCAGGCTCAGCAAGTGTTCTTCGATCAGCTAAATAAACAGCCCCGCACTACCGACGGCGTGTATTGGCACAAAGCCATCTATGCCCGTCAGGTATGGCTCGACGGCATCTTCATGGGACTGCCCTTCCGCTGTCTCTATGCCAAGAATCACCTTTCGCCGCGTCAGGCCCGCAAAGTCTACAACGATGCCGTGAAGCAGATCATGACCACCGACCGGCGCACCTTCGATGCCACCACTGGGCTCTGGAAACATGCCTGGGACGAGACTCACAGCGTGTTCTGGGCCGACAAGGACACAGGACAGAGCCAGCACACTTGGGCAAGAGCTTTGGGCTGGTATGCCATGGCCATCACTGAGGTGCTCGACGTGCTGCCCGAAAACTATGCCCACCGTGCTGAGTTGCAGCAACTGCTGCAAAAAGTGATGACCGCAGTGGTGAAATATCAGGATGAAAAGAGCGGCGTGTGGTACGACGTCATGGATGTCAACGACGCCCGCAACTATCTTGAGTCCACAGCCTCGTGCATGTTTGCCTATGTGCTGCTGAAAGGCGTGCGCACCGGCAACCTTCCGAAAAGTGACAACATGGGCGGTACTAAGGTCAACTATCTTGCGGCCGGCATAAGAGCTTACGAGGGCATCCTGCGAAACTTCATCCGTGTCAACGACGACAAGACCATCTCGCTCACCCACTGCTGTGCGGTCAGCGGACTGGGGCCCGGTCCCGGCCCGCTCGTGAAGAAGCCCAACTACAAGCGCGACGGCAGTTTCGAGTATTACATCAGTGAGCCCATCCGCGACAACGACGCTAAGGGTGTCGGCCCGTTTATCTGGGCCAGCCTTGAGATGGAGAGTCTGCATGAGTCTCAGAAGACCGCCGGATACTACATCGCAAAGCCCGGTGTCGCACAGTCGGTGCTTGACATCTTCCACACGATTGCCTCTTCTGAGAACAAGTCTCAGCGCGTAAAGATCTTTCTGCCCAACGGCGTCTATGACTTCGGCAACATGACCGAGCAAACCTTTCCCGTCGACAGCCTCTCAATCATCGGTCAGAGCATGGACTCTACCATCCTCGTCACCCGTCCCAAAACAGAACAGGAAGGATTGGGACTGGCCGATATGTTTCTCAACACCCGCTCCGGTCTCTATCTCCAGGACCTCACGCTCAACAATGCACTTGAGTATTACGAGGCAGGCAGGGCCGGACGCGCTGCTGTCATGCAGGACGCCGGCAACCATACCATATATAATAAGGTGAGGATGCTTTCCCATCAGGACACCTACTACAGTAGCAACACAGCGATGGAAGCCTATTTCCGCGACTGCGACATCCACGGCACCGTGGACTTCATCTGTGGTGGCGGAGACATCCGCTTCGACAACACCACGCTGAGCCTGGAGCCACGCAATGCCGACGGCACCGGCCGCCGCATCATCACGGCTCCGTCTACAACGACTCCTTTCGGCTATGTCTTTGACCATTGTCGCATCGTCGACTTGTCCCAAGGTCAAGGCTCCTGGTGCTACGGCCGCACATGGCGTAACCAGCCCATCAGCGTCTTTCTCCACACCGTGCTCGACGATCATGCAGCCTCCACGATCCTCCCGGAGCGGTGGATCGAGAAGGGCATGAACGCAACCAACCCTTACGTCTTTGGCGAATACCTCACACTGAGTGCCAACGGCACGACATTGTCTCCCGTCAGTCACAGTATCAACTCTTACGACGGCCCTCACTCTACTATTCTGAGCGACAATCAGGCTGCCGGCTTCAGCTATGAGCGTATGTTTCCAAGATGGAATCCCAAAGCCTTAACCAAAGATCTCACCGTATCGGGACTGCATCTCTATCAGAACCAACTGAGCTGGGAGGTTACTCCTCAGGCCACAGCCTATGCTGTCTTCCACAACAACGTACTGCAAACGATCACCACCGCCACTTCATATTCCGCCACTCACGCCACTGGAAAGTGGGCGGTACGTGCTGCGAACTGTATGGGCGGTTTTGGCCCCGAAGCCGTGACAAAAGGAGGAAATAGTTCTTTTTAAGGAGGAATTTCGTTCCAAGGACGAATAAAACCAAAATAAAAGGACATAGATAATAAAATATTCCGTAATTTTGAATCACAACCTATCCACAGAAATCAAAAATTAGAACGAAAAACAATAACTAAAAACAATCGTATGGCTAACAATCTCAACAAAATGCGGACCGCGCTACTCACTGGTCTGCTCGTTTGTGCCGCTGACATCAATGCACAAATCGTCAAGGGTACGATCACCGATAAGTCGGGAGAACCTATCATTGGCGCCACCGTGCAGGAAGTCGGCTTGCCCGGCAACGGCACCGTCACCGACCTTGACGGTAACTTCTCCATAGATATGAAAGGAGGAAAGAAGACGCTTAAGATCAGTTACGTGGGCATGAAGACCCAGACCGTGACCGTCGGCAACCGCTCTTCGCTCTCCATTAAGATGGAAGACGACGCCAACAACCTCAACGATGTGGTGGTCATCGGTTATGGCTCGGTGAAGCGTAAGGACCTCACCGGCTCTGTCGCTACGGTCGACAACAAGTCGCTCGTCGAGGTACCAGTGGCCAGCGCCGAGGAAGCCCTGACTGGCAAGCTCGCCGGTGTGCAGGTGTCCACCTCCGAGGGTTCCCCCGATGCCACGGTGAAGATCCGTGTGCGTGGCGGTGGTTCCATCACTCAGAGCAACGACCCGCTCTTCATCGTCGACGGCTTCCCCGTTGATGACATCAGCAACATCCCCGCTACCGACATCGAGGACATCACCGTGCTGAAGGATGCCTCCTCCACCGCTATCTATGGTAGCCGTGGTGCCAACGGCGTTATCCTCGTCACCACTAAGAAAGGAAAGCAGGGTAAGGTCAGCGTGAGCTACAATGCTTACTACAGCTGGAAGAAGATCGCAAAGAAGATGGACGTGCTCCAGCCCGGCGACTACGCCCGCTGGCAATATGAGCTCGCACTGCTGAGAAACAACAATGATCCGTCGAAAATATCTTCCTTCACCTCGCTCTTCGGCAATTATCAGGATCTTGACCTCTACGACAACGTTAAGGGCAACGACTGGCAGGATATCGCCTATGGACGCGTCGGCCACACTTTCAATCAAAGCCTCAACATCACGGGCGGCTCGGAATCCATCAAGTATGCCTTCAGCTATGCCCACATGAACGACAAAGCCATCATGGTCGGCTCGAACTTCAAGCGTGACAACTTCTCGCTGAAACTCAACTCACAGCCCACCAAACGCACAATGCTTGATTTCCAGGCCCGTTTCAGCAACGCCGACATCCGTGGTGGAGGTGCAAACGATGCTACAGGCTCTTACGACACCGACAAGCGACTCAAGGACGCTGTCATCTATCCGCCGATCCCCTTGAAGGGTCTCGCCACTGAGAACGCCTCGTTTGACGACGATGACATGAACCTCTACGATCCCGTCACCTCTGCTGCCGACAACGACCGCAAGAAGAACCGCAAGAACCTCAACCTCAGTGGATCGTTCGGATGGGAGTTCATCAAGGACCTCACAGCAAAGACAGAATTCGGTTACGACTACTATACACAGTACGACCAGCGCTTCTTCGGTCTTTCCTCTTATCAGGTGCGCAACTACGCTTCTCAGGAATATACGGGACATCCCATCATCACGCTCGACAACACCGAACGCCACACGTTCCGTAATACCAATACGCTCAACTATGATTTCAAGGATCTCATCAACAACAAGAACCATAATTTGACATGGCTCGTCGGCCACGAGTATATCATCACCAAGGAGCATGAAAACCTCGACCAGGTTGTCGGCTTCCCCATCGACTACGATGCAAACACGGCCTGGAGACTCTCCGGCACTGGCACCGCAGCCGCCATAAGCGACTACTACGATCCCGACGATAAGCTGCTCTCGTTCTTCACCCGTGCCAACTATGGCTTCATGGACAAGTATCTGGTGAGCTTCACCTTCCGCGCTGATGCTTCCTCAAAGTTCAGTAAGGACAACCGCTGGGGCTACTTCCCCTCCGCTGCCCTGGCCTGGCGTATCACCTCTGAGCCGTTTATGAAAGGCACCAAGAAGTGGCTCGACGACTTGAAACTACGTCTGAGCTACGGTACTGCCGGCAACAACAACATCCCATCGGGACAGCTCATTCAGGAGTACAGCGCCTACGACGCCAGTTCCAACCAGCGTACGTGGGTCCACGGCTTCAACAACCCGCTGCGTCCCTCCAACTACATGGCCAATCCCGACCTGAAGTGGGAGACAACCATCACACGCAACATCGGACTCGACTGGACGCTCTTCGGTGGCAAGCTCAACGGAACGTTTGAGTACTATCGCAACACCACCAAGGACCTGCTCATCGCCTTCCCAGTGGCCGGTACCGGTTATGACTATCAGTATCGCAACCTCGGCAAAACCCAGAACCGCGGCTTCGAGGCTACCTTCACCTGGCACGCCATCAACAAGCACAACTATGGTCTGGACATCAACGCCAACATCGGACTGAACAAGACCAAGATCAAGTCGCTCGGTATGGATAACTTCTATCAGGAGAGCCGCTGGGCTTCCTCCGAGATCGACAAGGAGTATGTCATCGCTGTCGGTGGCCGTGTTGGCCAAATCCGTGGCTATCGTAATGCCGGACGCTACGAGGTCAGCGACTTCTCGGGCTATAATGCCGCCACAGACACGTGGACCCTCAAAGAAGGTGTTGACGACGCCAGCGCCGTTGTCGGCAAGGTACGTCCAGGCAGCTTGAAACTGAAAGACCTCGACGGCGACCACAGGGTCACAGCCAAGGACTATGACATCATCGGCGACGTGGCTCCCGACGCTTACGGCGGCTTCGGCATCAACGCCCGTGCCTATGGCTTCGACCTCAGCGCACAGTTCAGCTTTGAGATCGGCAACCAAGAGTACAACGCCAACAAGATTGAGTATACCACTACTGGAAAATATCTCTACCGCAACCTCTGCGACATCATGGAAAGCGGAAAGCGCTGGACCAACCTCGATCCCGAGACCGGACTGATCACCAATGACCCGGCCCGTCTCACCGAGCTCAACCAGAACACCACCATGTGGAGCCCATACATGAGCAAGATGGTGCTCACCGACTGGGCCATTGAGGACGCGAGTTTCCTGCGTCTCAACACGCTCACGCTGGGTTACACACTACCTAAGTTTGTCACCAACAAGCTCGGCATCAACAGCCTGCGCTTCTACGCCACAGCCTACAACGTGTTCTGCATAACCGGCTACAGTGGCTTCGACCCCGAGAACGACACGATGAAGAAGACCACCCTGACGCCCAACGTCGACTATTCCGCTTATCCTAAGAGCCGCAGCTTTGTCTTCGGCCTGAACCTTAACTTCTAATTATCCGCAATCATGAGACAAATACATCTTACCATAGCATCCCTTCTGTTGGCTTCCGCCACACTTGTGTCCTGCGACATGGATGCTCCCACACAATCATCGCTCAACGAGCAGTCCACCTTCTCGGTCTACGGCTTGGCCGAGCGCGAGGTGATGTCGGTCTGCGTCTCCTTCGGCGAGACCAACTCCTACCGTGGACGCTTCCTGCCCTACTACGGCATCAGCACCGACATTGAAGTGCCATCCGGTACCACACCTTCGGCCAAAGACGCCAGCAATGAGAAACAGGCACTCTACAACTACGACACTCCGGCCAACAACCCGCAGATGAACACCGACAACAACGCCTACGCCAAGTTCTATGAGGGCATTGAGCGTGCCAACCTCGCCATCCAGGGCATCCGTAAAGAAGGCGACATCGAGCACAATGCCGACATGAGGCAGCTCCTTGGTGAGGCTCTCACCTTGCGTGCCGTGCTCTATCTCGACCTGACCAAGGCTTGGGGCGACGTACCTGCACGTTTCGTTCCCAACAGCCCCAATAATGTCTATCTGCCCCGCACCAATCGCGACAGCATCTACATCCAGTTGCTCAACGATCTCAAGGAGGCCGAGGACTACTGCTATTGGCCCAACCAGAATGCCATCACCAAGACGACAGAGCGCGTGAGCAAGAGCTTTGTCAAGGGTCTGCGCGCCCGCATCGCCCTCGTCGCCGGTGGCTATGGCCTGCGTGGCGACGGTTTCCGCCGTAGCAACAACCCCGAGCTCGCACCGGAAAAGATGTACGCTATCGCCAAGGAAGAGTGCGAGGACGTCATCAACTCGGGTCGCAACAAGCTCGGATCGTTCAAGGATAACTTCGTCAAACTCTGTGAGGACAACGTCACGGCAGGCGGCGAGAGCCTTTGGGAAATTCCTTTCTCCGACGGACGCGGACGAGTGCTCTATACCTTCGGCATCAAGCACAACGCCAAGGATCAGTATACCGGTCAGGCGCAGGGAGGTGTAGTCGGCCCTACCCCAACGCTCTACTACGACTATAATGCCAAGGACATTCGCCGCGACATCACCTGCATACCCTATGAATGGAGTAAGACGCTCGTGGAGGGCAAGTCCAACGTGCAGCTCCGTGGCCTCACCAAATGGTGCTTCGGCAAGTTGCGCTATGAGTGGATGAAACGCAATGTCACTTCAACAAACGACGACGGTATCAACTGGCAATACATGCGCCTCGCTGATGTCTACCTGATGGCAGCCGAGAGCGAGAACCAGCTCAACGGTCCCTCGGAAGGATGGAAATATATGAAACCGATCCTCGACCGTGCGCTGCCCACCGACACCGTAGCAAAGCTCAAGGCTGTCTATTGCGCCAGCAAGGAAGCTTTCCAAAAAGGTATCAAGGAGCAACGTGCACTGGAGTTCGCCGGAGAGTCAATGCGCAAGATGGACCTCGTACGCTGGGGTAACATCGATGAGGCCATGAACCTGGAAAAAACCAAACTCCGGCAACTCGCCAACCGCGAGGAACGCTATGCCGGACTGCCCGACAAGGTGTATATCAACAACACGACCGACGCCAACAGCATCGAATACTATGGCCTCAACAAAGGCGAGGACGACCCTGACGTGATCACCAAGCTGAAAGATGCCGGATGGTCATCGAAAAACTGGTTTGTTGACTCCTCAACAGGTGCCAATATCCTCAACGACGACTATATCAATGGTCTCTTCGTCGTCACACCGTCAACCCACTGTCTGTGGCCTATCTGGCAGACCTTTATCGACGGCAGCAACGGCATGATCAACAACAACGGCAATCTGGGACAGCTCAGCAACTAAATCTTCTCTAACTCAATATCGCAATTGAACAATGAAAACATATCATCATATCATCGCCTTATCGCTCGTCAGCGTCTCCTTAGGGCTGACAGCATGCTCAGGCCCGATGGACGAGATCACAAGCCTCATCCTTGACCGCAACTTCTCCCCCATCGGACTGGAGGCAAAGAACGTAACGACGAGCACCGCCAACCTCAGTTGGCAACCAGCGAGCGGTGCCTCCTCGTATGAGGTGGAAGTCTATCCCGACGACAGCCTGGCCTTTGCCACCACACCACAGACCTTTACCACCGAGGGTGTATCGCTCTATTTGGAGGGACTGACCTACGACACCAAGTACTCAGCCCGCGTGCGTGCCGTGGACAACAGCGATGCTTCGCGCGACTCAAAGTGGACTTCCGTCTACTTCCGTTCTGACGCTCAGCAGATTCTCAACAAGATGGCACTTGAGGATGTCGGCGACAAGGATGTCGTCATCTCATGGCCTGCTGACTCCATCGTCAACAGTGCCAGCATTCTTGACGCGCAAGGCAATGTGGTCCTCACCAGTGCTATCACTGAGGAAGAACAGAAAGCCGGACGTAAGACCATCGGTGGACTCACACCAGAGACAAACTACATTGTCAAGATATACAATAATGGTAAGGAGCGCGGCAGCAAGAAGTTCACCACCATCGTAGACCTCAGCGGTGCCACCATCGTGCGCTCTACCGACGACTTCAGCAGTATGCTTGAGAACGCTACTGAGGGTCAGGTCTTCGCGCTCTACAACGGCACCTACATGATTAGCTCGGGTTCTGAAACTCCCGACAAAGCAGGCTCGGCAGTCATCGACCACTCTGTCACCATCAAGGGCATCTACCCAACTGCCAAACCGACTATTCAAGGTACATTTAAGATGCAGGACGGTGCTTCGCTCACGCTGAGCAATGTCGTGCTGGATGGTACGAACAATGCAGCTACCGACCAATTCTTTGACTACAAGACGGCAGGCAACTACAAACTGCTCGATGTAGAAGACTGCGAGCTGATCGGTGCCAACGACCAGAAGGGTATGTTCTATGGCAACACCGACCAAGCCATCATTGATGACGTGATCTTCCGCAACAACAAGATCCACGACATCGGATGCGACGGCGGCGATTTCGTCGACGTCAGAAAGTGCTATGTCAAGAATATCACGTTTGTCAACAACACGGTCTACAACTGTGCCAACGAGCGCGACTTCTTCCGCTACGACGACAAGGCCAGCAACTATGACAACCCAGTGCCTGTCATCACGGTGAAAAACAACACCTTCTACAATGTGATGAACGCCACCAGCGGCAAGCGATTCCTCTATATCCGCTTCAACGGCAAGAAAGGTGGCCAACAGATCACCTGGGCCAGCAACCTTATCGTCAACACGCAGGCTGTCTACACCAACCAAAGCACGACGTCGGCACCGGCTTACAACAACAACTATTACTTCGGTTGCACCAACGCCAGCCTGTTTGCCGCCAGCGACCCGGAGAACAAGCTCTACTGGAATGGCGACACCAGCGGCAAGAACGGTGCTGATCCGAAGTTCAAGGATGCGGCCAAGGGCGACTTCACCATTGGAAACGAAGAAGTAAGCAAGCTTGGAGTGGGCGTGCAGAAATAGAAAATGAATTAGTATAGACAGATAAACAAGAAGAAAGGTTATTGACCATCGTTCTGTCAGCAACATTTAGCGGCCGTATGCATTCAGGCTCCCACCTTTTCGGGAGCTGAGTGCCACGGTCGCTTTGTCATTGGTGGGCATGGCGATTATTCAGCAATTCGCTGAACAGCTGCCGGGTGTGGCACCACTGTTTGTGAATGCTTTTATGACTCAAGTTTTGAAAATAAAGAATAATGACAGAAATAAGGCGTAAAAAAGCCTTTGAATATTGGTTAAGAAGCTCAGAACCGTAAAGGGCGTGAAGCAGGTAGAGAGAATCTGAAGCAGAGAGCGCTCATAGCTTGCTTTATCGGCCGCATCGTTTAAGTGCAGGGGGGCCACCTGTGGGCCACCTGAAATGATGTCATTCTGTGTGGTGATGTTATGACTAAAATACCTTTCAATCATTAATAAAGCTT
>DAWDCC010000049.1:0-23452 GCA_052355365.1 Prevotella sp.
AATTTATTTTTGCAAAGCAGCAGAGAAGCTAAAAGTTTTAGCGGACACCAATATTTTACTTTTTTACTTTTCCTTCCGCACCTGCTTAAAGTCGGAGATGCCGTAGGGAATGCGCTTGAAATCGTTGCTCATCGTTGACTGCTATGAATCTTTTCTATAAATATACGTCTTTCTTTCCATATTTGCAAGTATTAAAAGCAAAGAAAACGGCACATCCTTTGGCTGTTTCGCTGATTTACATTAAATTTGTAAGAACAAACCGATTACAGCAGACATTATGGAAAACAAAGAGTTGCGCAACGCATGGGAATTCGCCGAGCACACCGGCATCAGCATCTTTCTCACCGGAAAGGCCGGAACAGGCAAGACGACCTTCCTTAAGGCGCTCAAGGAGCATTCCTCCAAGCGCATCATCGTCGTGGCACCTACCGGCGTGGCGGCCATCAATGCAGGCGGCGTGACCATCCACAGTTTTTTCCAGTTACCGCTCTCACCCTATGTGCCGGGAACTACATTCAAGGACCGCTATGACTTCGGCAAGGAGAAGCGACGCATTATCCGTACGCTTGACATGTTGGTTATCGACGAGATCTCCATGGTGCGCAGCGACTTGCTCGACGCCATCGACAATGTGCTGCGGCGCTACCGCGATCCGACACTGCCATTTGGCGGCGTACAGTTGCTGATGATCGGTGACCTTCACCAGCTCACGCCGGTGGTTACTCCACGCGACGAGGAACTGTTGCGCCCTTACTACGACACGCCTTATTTCTTTGGCAGTCATGCGCTTCAGCAGACAAACTACGTCACCATACAGCTCACCCATGTCTACCGTCAGCAGGATCAGGCGTTTATCGACATCCTCAACCATGTGCGCGACGGCGTGCCGACAGCTGAAGACCTCGCCCGTCTCAACGCCCGTTGCAAGCCGATGTTCATACCGAAGGCTGAGGAAGGATACATCCGGCTGACCACTCACAACCGCATGGCCGACAGCTACAACGACAACGAGCTGCATAAGCTGCCCGGCAAACGCTATGTTTTTAAGGCTGAGATAGAGAAAGAGTTTCCTGAGAGCAGCTATCCTGCCGACGTCAACCTTGAACTGAAACAGGGCGCCCAGGTGATGTTCATCAAGAATGATCCTTCTCCCTCACACCTATATTATAATGGACGCATCGGTCATGTCGTCGGCTTTGAGGAAGGAAAGATCATTGTGAAGTGTCCCGGCGACGACTACACCATCAGCGTGGAGCCTGCCGAATGGGAGAACACACGCTACGCCATCAACGAGGAGACGAAGGTCATCGAACCGCAGGTGCTCGGTGTCTTCCGGCAATATCCTTTGCGTCTTGCCTGGGCCATCACCATCCACAAGAGTCAGGGCCTGACCTTTGAGCACGCCATCATTGACGCGAGCGCTTCCTTCGCCTCGGGACAAGTCTATGTGGCACTGAGCCGCTGCAAGAGTCTGGAGGGTCTCGTACTTGCCTCGCAGATACAGCCCCGAAACATCATCGGCGACGCGCGTGTCAACGACTATATCGCCCGACAGCAGAGTGAGGCCGAGAAGAGCATTGAAGCGCTGCCCGCCCTCAAGGAGGAATACTATCGCACACAACTCTACGATCTCTTTAACTTCATGCCGCTCTTTGCCGCAGAGCAGCAGCTCCACCGCCTTTTGCTGGAGTATTTTCGGCTGTTCCCCAAGCTCACCAACTATCATGGTACGGTCATCGACCAGTTGAAGCAGAAGGTCATCGACGTGGCCTTGCGCTGGCGCACGGTCATCCAGCAGACATCTGCCGAGGGCTTGCACGCTCCTGCTTTCCTCGAAAGGGTGAAGCGCAGTGCGGCTTACTTCGTCACAGAATTGGAGGAGATGCTGCCCGACGCCATCGAGAAGACCAAGATGGTCAGCACCAACAACAAGCGGGGCATGCAGCTCTTCGATGAGCGCTACAAAGATCTTTGGTTGGCTTATCTGTCCAAAGACCGGTTGCTGCGGGCCATGGAAGAGACTTCCTTCGCGGTCTCGGCCTATATGCAAGCCAAGCAGGAGGCTATGCTCGACGCCATGGATGTGGTGATGCCGGGCAGCAGGCCACGGAAGAGAAAGAGTAGCGTAGCCTCGCCCGTCTCGACTTCTTCAGCGGAGAGCGCCGCCCCCAAGTCTGCCAAGGCGCCCCGTGTGTCTACCTATGTACAGACCTATACACTCTTCCGCCAAGGCAAGGCACCGCAGCAGATTGCCGATGAGCGTCACCTGGCACTCAGCACCATCCTCAGTCATCTGGCTCCTTACGTGAGTTCAGGTCAGATCAGCGCCGACAAGATCATCGACGGTGAGAAGGTGAAGGCCATCCGCCATGCCATCGAGCATTTGCCCGAGAACGCCACGGCGGAGGAGCGTAAGGCAGCTTGTCCGCCGGGTGTGACACCCGCTGAGTACTATTTTATTCTCAGAAGCCTGCCGAAAGAAGGGTAGAATGCGCTTAGGAGTAGTTTGCAAAGAAAAGTTTTATGGTCAAAACTATTGACAAAGCCTTGTCACCGACGTCGATCATTTTAGAGAACGCGGGGAGATGAGAAACCGACTTTTGGCTGATGATTGAAAGCGTTTTGGAGAAGGAAGAAGTAAAAAAGGCGAGTTGATGCTGTCATCTCGGTAGTTTGATGGTGTCAGAAAGGCGTTTTGACAGCATCAGAAAGGTAGTTTGATAGCATCAGAAAGGCACTTTGACGAGAAATTCTCTAGAGAATTTGTCGTCATCTCGGCACTTTCATTTGCAGAAAATTGCATTTTTTCTATCTTGTTGATAATCAACATTTTATAGAATGGCCTAAAAATCAAAAAAATCCGGCCAAAAGGATGTCTTGGTCGAAAAGATCGCCATTTTAGAGGCTGTTTTTTGTCAGATTAGAAGACAAAAGCAGATGAATCGAAAAGTAGAGAAACAAGAAAAGCCCCAATCACACTGATGGAGCATCTTTGTGTGATTGGGGCTTAGTAGTGTTATTGTTATTGATCTCATCCTTCCACCTTTTTCGCACTTTTACCTTATCGTGCCATGCGTATAGCTGAGGTGGTATGAGCGGAAAAATCGTGGTTCTTTTCTCCCCATTATTTTCTCTTTCCACCAAGAATTCTCCTTGCGGCCTCGATGATGGTGTCGCGGTTGCGGTAGAAGTCCTCCGTGGTGAGCGACACGCTGACGTCGGGTGCTATGCCATTCTCGGTGCTCTGTCGGTCATGGTCAAACATTGGACAAGAGGAGAAACGGATGCTCCAACCATTGGGGAGTTCGCTGGAGAAGGGCAGTCCTGCACCGCCACCCGTGCGGTCGCCCACCACCTTGACGTTGGGACAGCTGCGCATGTATTTCACAAACTCGTTGGCGGCGGAGTAGACTTGACGGTTGGTGAGCACCACCACGGGTTTCTGCCAACGCATCCCCTTGCCGGGTTTCAGCCATTGTTCCTGCATCGACGAGAAGTCGTTGTGGCCTTTTCCCGTCTTGTGGCAGATATAGCCTACAAGGATGCTTTTATTGGTGAAGCGGGCTGCGAGCTCCTCAGCACTGGTGATCATGCCGCCTCCGTTGTCACGCAGATCGATGATCAGTCCACGGCAGGGAGCGAGGTAGAGGAGGATGTCGTCGAGATTGCCGCTGCCGATGTTGTTTTCAAAGGAGGCGCAGCGCACATATCCGATTTGATCGTTGAGGATGCGATACTTCATGCCGCTGGCTATGCGATAGTCGGTACCGAGATAGCGGCTGACGAGCGTGTCGCTGTAGTTGCTGGGATAGTTCTCGTGGAAGCCCCAGTAGCGGGTGTAGTCAAAGGAAGCAAAGAGGTTGACGTGTCCGTCCTTGAGGGTGGCAAGCATGTTGCCGAGCACCTCAAGGAGCTGTTCGTCGGTCATCTGACTGTTGATCTGCCGTGCATAGACCGTGTGGATGGAGTCCCAATCCACGCCTTTCTCCTGGAAGAAGCAATAGTGTTCGTCCATGATTTTCCACAAAGCCTCAAAGTTGCCTTTGGGGTTGTCGGCAAACTGATCCTCGTCGACGCAGGCAGTGCAGAGCAACAGGGCGGAGAGAAAAAGAAGAAGATGACGGACGATGGTTTTCATAGTTGGAGCAGATCAATAGCACCAGCCGAGGGTGATGCTGTGGGTGTATTGGTGGTATTTGAGGTTGTTGACTTTCATCTGTCGGTATTCACCGAGATAGCCCACGCGGAAGGTGGTGCGCCACAGACGGAAGTCCACGCTCAGATGCTGATAGAGCTGAGGAGCACTGAAGGGCGAAGTGCACACGATGTTGTGGTCATAGTCGCCACGTGAGAAGATCTCGTAGTACGACTGCCCGTAGTTGGGTGAGAAAGCCATGCCGATGAGCGGCATTGTCACGTCGTAGTGCAGGGCGAGCGGCCGCCGTCCGGTGTGGAGTTGCCACGTCAGTCGGGCTGTCGGGTCGATGTTCAGCGCTATGCGTGCTTGCGCCGGGTTGTTGCTGTTGCGTGTGTCATAGGCTCCGCCCAGTGTGCCGTCGACAGCTCCTCCGGCGAGCAGTGTCAGTCGTGGGGCTGCCCAGTGCCAGCGGTACATCCATCCGAGTCTGAGGTTGTAGAGTAGTGTGAGCAGCGAGTTATCGTTGCCGCGTGTACCCACCACAGACACCAACACGTGGTGTACGGCCTCTCTGACAATCCGACTGCTGTCGTGCCGCCAAAGGCTTTGGGTGAGGTAACCGAACTCAGTGCCTGTGAACTTCTCCTGTGAGAGATAGGTGTCGAGGATGTCGGTATAGCCAACACTCACTTGTCCGGCCCGCTCACGCTGTGTGGCGTGTCGGTCGGGTTGGTTTTCCTGTGCCGCGAGGCTTGTAGCGATGGCGGCGATAGCGATGGTTGTGGTTAGTCGACTCATATAGATGATATATAGGGCCCCTCTCTAAATCCGAGCCCTCCTCTAGCTCCCCCCAGGGGGGAGAAAGGCGATACCCAAGCGTCGGGGTATTGATGGTTTTGCGGTTCTCCCCCCTGGGGGGAGCTAGAGGAGGGCTTGGAGGGCTTTAGCTAGAGGAGGGCTCGTGTTGATGGTTTTGCGGTCCTCCCCCCTCGGGGGGAGTTAGAGGGGGGGCTCTTACTCTGGGAACAAGTTGAGCTGCCCTGTGATCTCATCGATGACTTGTTGTTGCGACTTGCCGGCGTCAGGATCGAGGTTCTCCTCTGGTCCATTGTCTTCGGGATTGTTATCCTCCGGCTCTGGGTCGGGTTGTCTGAGTGGTTCGAGTTCTTCCACCTTGTCGATCTGCCATGTGGCGATGCGCTTGCCCTTGGCCTTGAAGCCCTTCACGGCAATGAAGCTGTCCACGTCGATGTCCATCGGTGCTCGTGCTGCATCGGCACCGCCGAAGGTCACACGCACACGCGGGTAGACTGTGTCGGTGAGCAATAGCAACCGATTGTCGGGGTTGTCCCCGAGGAAGTTCTGGTGCTTGCGGCTGGCCTCCATCTGGAATCGCTTGATATAAGCGTAACCGTTGTTGTCGGCATCTAAGAGCACTGCTGTCCATACCTTGTTGGGCTTCCACTTCTCGATGATGCGGATATTGTCCTCGTAATGGTTGTTCTGGTCGAAGTCGCTGATGTAGAACTCGTTGTTGTCGAGCACCACGAGGATGCTGTCGTCGTCATAAAACTCGCCGAGCAGTCGTCCGTGCTCTTCATAGTTGATACGGTTGACATCGGGGTCGAACCACACCTTGCGGCCGCCGAGAGTAGAGTGGCCGTGGCTCTTGAGCGAGATACGGTGGATGCTCTGCTTCGACAGCATGTTGCCATGAGCAGTGCGTCCCTTGATAGGCACTTCGGCGAAGTCTTTGTCCATGAAGATATTTTGCTTCTTCTTGGTAGGATCGGGGTCGAGAGTCACCTTGATGATCTCAGCCTCACCATTGGGGTTGGCGGTGAAGTAAAGCACGCGCGAGCCCGGCTTGCCCTGCGTGAGGTCGTAGTCGCGGTCGCGGAGGATGCCGGTGATGTTGAAGCGCTTGATGTAGTATTTGCCCATGCGGCCGTCGCGATAGACGACGTTGTAGACCGTACGCTTGTCGTTGCGCTTGAACACCTGTACCCAGAGAATGTTCTTGCCTACGAAGATCTTGTCCGCTACACGGATCACCTTGTACTTACCGTCGCGGTAGAAGATGATGATGTCGTCGAGGTCGGAGCAGTTGCACACGAACTCGTCCTTCTTCAGTCCCGTGCCGACAAAGCCGTCCTGGCGGTTGATATAGAGCTTTTCGTTGGCCTCTACCACCTTGGTGGAGTCGATATTCTCGAAGCTGCGAATCTCGGTGCGGCGCGGATGATCCTTGCCGTAGGCCTCCTTGAGATGTTGGAACCAGGCGATGGTGACGTCGGTCATGTGGGCCAGATCATGGTCGATGCCCTTGATCTCAGCCTTGATCTTCGCCATGAGCTGGTCGGCCTTGTCCTTATTATATTTCAGGATACGCTGCATCTTGATCTCCAGCAGGCGCAGGTAGTCGTCGCGCGTGATCTTGCGCAGCAGCTGAGGCTTGTAGGGCGTGAACTTCTCGTCGAGGAACCTTACTACAGCATCCTGGTTGGCGGCCTGCTCGAAGCGGCGCTCCTTATACATACGCTCCTCGATGAAGATACGTTCCAACGAAGAGAAGAACAACTGTTCCTGCAACTCGCCCTTGCGGATGAGCAGTTCCTTGCGCAGCAATCCCATCGTGCGGTCGGTGCTGTGGCGCAGCACGTCGCTCACAGTGAGGAAGCATGGCTTGTTGTCCTCGATGACACAGCAGTTGGGCGAGATGTTGATCTCACAGTCAGTGAAGGCGTAGAGAGCGTCGATGGTCTTGTCCGACGATGTGCCCGGGGTGAGCTGTACCTGAATCTCCACGTCGCGGGCCGTCATGTCAATGACGCGGCGAGCCTTGATCTTACCTTTCTCAATGGCTTTGGTGATGGAGTCCTGCAAGGTGACTGCCGTCTTGGTATAGGGTACCTCACGGATGACGAGCGTCTTGTTGTCGAGCTTGTCGATCTTGGCTCTGACGCGTATCACACCACCACGCTGTCCGTCGTTGTATTTGCTTGCGTCAATGGCACCGCCGGTGGGGAAGTCGGGATAGAGATGAAACTCCTCGCCTTTGAGGTAGTGGATGGCAGCATCACAGATCTCGTTGAAGTTATGGGGCAGTACCTTGCTGGAGAGTCCCACGGCGATACCGTCGGCACCCTGTGCCAACAGCAGCGGGAACTTCACGGGCAGCGTCACCGGCTCTTTGTTGCGGCCGTCGTAGCTCATCTGCCACTCGGTGGTCTTTGGATTGAAGACCGTCTCAATGGCAAACTTCGAGAGGCGCGCCTCGATATATCGGGGAGCGGCAGCGCGGTCACCGGTGAGGATGTTGCCCCAGTTGCCTTGCGTGTCAATGAGCAGATTCTTCTGTCCAAGCTGTACGAGTGCGTCGCCGATGGAGGCATCGCCGTGAGGGTGGAACTGCATCGTGTGTCCCACGATGTTGGCCACCTTGTTGTAGCGTCCGTCGTCCATGCGCTTCATCGAGTGCAAGATGCGGCGCTGCACAGGCTTCAGTCCATCCTCGATCTGCGGCACAGCGCGCTCAAGGATGACATAGGAAGCATAGTCCAGGAACCAGTTCTTGTACATGCCGCTGAGATGATGCACGGCAGAGGCATCGAAGCGGTCGGCGGGCTTGTAGTCGGAGTGTTGGTCCTCGGTGAGCTCGTCGTCGTCAGATGGCTGCTCGCCCTCGTTGAGCTTGTTGTTGCTGCTATCTTTCAGCTCTTTATCTTTGTCTATAGTCTTGTCGTCGTCCATAAAAGTGATTGGTGTATGTTTCTTGCAAAGTTAATAAAAAAGAAGAAGAAAGCAAAATATTCTTTGTAACTTTGCACTAAAAACAGACACCAATGAGGAAATACTTTAGCCATTACCGCGCGCTCGTGATGTTGGGCACACCGCTGATCGTTGGGCAGATCGGCGTGGTGCTTCAGAACTTTGCCGACACGCTGATGATCGGACACCACACTACCGTGGAACTTGCCGCGGCGTCGCTGGTGAGCAACATCTTCATCCTGGGACTGCTCATGGCTATGGGCTTTGCCCTCTGCATGACGCCGCTCATCGGCAAAGCCTATGGTCAGGGCAATGTGGACAGCATCGGGTCGACAGTAAAAAACGGACTGGCGGTGAACACGCTGGCTGCTCTCGTGCTGATGGCGGTCTATACAGTGCTCTATTTCTTCCTTGACAAACTCGGACAGCCCGACGAGCTCTTGCCCTATGTGCGCCCTTACTATCTCATCAACTTAGTGTCCATTCCCTTTGTCTGCTGGGTCAACGGGTTGAAACAACTCTTTGACGCTACTACCGACACGAAGACACCGATGTGGATACTCCTCGGTGGCAATGCGCTGAACATTGTGGGCAACTGGTTGCTCATCTATGGTCATTGGGGCTTGCCGGAGTTAGGTATCACCGGTGCGGGTCTTTCCACGTTGGTGGCACGTGTACTTATGTTCGTTGCCATCGCCTTGTGCTTTGCGTTCTCCGGGCGTCATCGTGCTGAGCGCGCAGCCTTCCGGAAGTGTCGGGTGAGGCGTGGCGAGATGCGCTCACTCATCGTCTTGGGTACGCCTATCAGCTTGCAGATGGGTATGGAGAGCGGTGCCTGGTCGCTGTGCAGTATCATCGTGGGATGGATCGGTACCAATGCGCTGGCCGGACATCAGATCATGCTCACCATCAGCCAGCTCTTCTTTCAGTTCTATTATGCACTTGCCTCGGCGGTATCTATCCGTGTGAGCCATTTCCATGGACAGCACGACTACACAGCTATCCGGCGTACGGCATGGGCAGGATGCCATCTCAACTTCATGATCGCAATCCTCGTATCAGTACCTGTGATCATCTTCCGCGAGCAGATGGGCTTCCTTTTCACCAGTTCGCCCAAAGTGGCGGCAGAGATTGCCAGTGCCATCGTGCCGCTGATCATCTATCAGTTCAGCGATGGCTTGCAGTGTACTTTCAGCAATGCGATGCGTGGACTGGCTTATGTCAAGCCGGTGATGCTCGTGGCTTTTCTCTCTTATTTCGTGGTGTCGCTGCCTTTAGCCTATCTCTTTGGCATCAGCCTGCATGGCGGACTGGTGGGTGTGTGGTTCTCCTTCCCCTTCGGACTCACCCTTGCGGGAGCACTCTACTACCATTTCTATCATCGCCAGCTGCTGTACTTGGAAAAGACAGAGTAAGGGCTTTAAAGACAGAGTAACAAAGTAAACATATAGCTTAGCAGACAGCCTCAAAGTTTCCATTGACATCGGTTCATGTCTACACAACCGTTGGACTTGAAGAGGACGTCTTCGTGGAGGAGTCGCTCACGTTGTTCTGGGAAGACGGGAGAGAGGCGACCAGCGCTGTTGACAACACGGTGGCAGGGAAGATGCAATTCCTGTGGTACGCGACTGAGCCAAAAGCCTACTTGGCGGGCATGATGAGGGCAACCGGCCAAGGTGGCTACTTGACCGTAGGTGAGCACGCGCCCGGAGGGTATCTGTCTGACAATGTCGTAGACAGCCTCCACAAACTCTCTTCTCTTGTCTGCTTTTGCATCTATCATTTATACACTATACATTATGTATGATTGCCTTGACAAGGTCGTCTTTCTTGTCCTGCACCTTTTGTATTTGTTCTTCCAATGAGTCGCGGGTGATGAAGCGGTAGACCATGACTGAGCGTCGTTGGCCCGAGCGATGGGCACGGGCGATGGCTTGCTCCTCAGCAGCATGGTTCCACCATGGGTCAAGGAGGAAGACATAGTCGGCCTCGGTGAGGTTGAGACCCTCGCCACCCGCCTTGAGCGAGACGAGGAAAAACTGGCAGGAGGGCGTCTGCTGGAAATGCTTCACGATAGACTCACGGTCACGGCTCTGTCCTGTGAGCAAGTCATAAGTCCATCCGCGCTGCTCCATCTCCTCAGCGATCACGTCGAGGAAAGAGGTGAACTCGCTGAAGAGTAGCACCTTGTGGTCAGTACCACGCAACTCCTCCAGTCGGTCGAAGACTTCCTGCACCTTCCCCGAGTCGCCTTCCTTATGCTCCAGCTTAGGACTACAAGCCAATCGGCGCAGGCGAGTGATGGCAGCAAGCACCACGATACGGTTGTTGGCTTGTTCCGCATCCATAAGCAGGTTGCGCATCTTGCTCTGTTCCTCTTCGTAGCATGCGGCTTGTGCCTCGGTCATGGCGCACCATACCTGCTCGTCTTGTCGCTCAGGCAAGCTGTCGAGCACGTCACCGCGCAGTCGGCGTAGGAAATAGGGAGCGACAAGTTTGCGCAGGATCGCCGTGTGCTCGTCCTGCAAGTTGACGTTGATGGGATGGATGAAATTGTTTTGGAAGGTCTCGTAGTCTCCTAACAGAGCAGGGTTGAGCACGCTCATCAGCGTCCACAGTTCGTCGAGCGCGTTGACCATCGGTGTACCGGTGAGCGCAATGGGGAAGTCGGCATGAATCTTCAGTACGGCTTGATAGAGCAGCGATGTGTTGTTGCGGAAGGCATGAGCCTCGTCATAGACAGCAATGGCGAAGGACAGACGGCTGAGCATGCCAATGTCGTTGCGGAGCATGGGGTAGGAGGTGAGCACCACGTCGGCGTTGGCAAGTTGAGACTGTTTGACAGCACGTTCGCGGGCATTGCCCGTGTACTCCACTACACACAGGGAGGGAGCGAAGCGCCGAAGCTCGTCGTGCCAGTTGAAGACGACCGAAGATGGAGCGGCAACAAGCACAGGGCGGTGACCGGACTGCTGACGCAGATCGGGTTGGGAAGAGCTTGCCGAGGGCATAGCTTTAGCTGCGTGGCCACTCATCTCCTCTTCAGAGAACAGACTCATCTGAACGGGAGTGCTGGTTGGCATACTCCTTATTATATTATAGCCTGTCTGATGATCAAGATCCACTGCTTGCGTAGAGAGACTGCTGTTTGCCAAGTTTTCCTTGGCATGATCATCTTTTGTTGTGGCAGTCGAAGTGGAAGTCGTACTTTCGAAATAGTGGAGGATGACGGCAATTGTCTGTACCGTCTTACCCAACCCCATGTCGTCACCGAGCAGACAACCCGTGCCGCTATGCTGATGGCTGAGCATCCATTGGTAGCCTTCGAGCTGATAAGGGCGCAGCGTGGCCTTCAGTCCGTGTGGCGGCAATGCCTTTTCTTCTTTGTCGCTGGCTGCGGGAGCTTTCAGTGTAGGCGGCAAGAGATCTTCAGTGGGCAGTACCGATTGCTGGGAGCGGTGCAAGGTAAGCGTGCCCCGATTCTTCATCAGTCCGAAGAGCATGACGGCGCTATACTGGGCATACCATTCGTCGGGAATGACAAACCAGTTGCCCGAGGGCAGCCTTACCTCACGGTCGCCGTTGATGATGGCATCGCGGAAGTCGGTAAGTGCCATGCGTGTACCATCGGGAAAGACAAGGGTGACGTGCATCTGAAACCAGTCGCCTGTCCAGCGGTCGTCGTGGATCCGCTTCACCTCGCCGATGACATAGTGATGGGTGGTGCGTTGCATGATTTCAACTTCATGCCGGTTCAGCGCTTCCTCATTCTTTGTCAGCCACAGCATCATCTCTTGTAAAGATGCTGTCTGTGGTCTGTGAAGCTGATCATCAAGCAGACGGATGACCGATGTTTCCCATTTTCGGTTGCGCCAGATGCAGACAAAGGTCACGCCCTTGCCGTTGTCGTGGAGAGTGACACTCTTCTCACGGCGGTCGGAAATGGAGAACGTCGCCGTGTCGTAGACAAACTGCGTTTCGAGCGTATAGAGACCGTTGATAGTGGCTTGCAACGTTAGTACCGCCTTTCCCTGAGGATGCAGGTTGTCGACATAGAAACCATCGGAGGAAATGTCGATCTTCTTGACGATCTTTAGGATGAATTGCCGGAAATACTTTGCCTGGATGGAAGCCGGGATATGATAGATCTCCTTCTTTAGAAAGGGCGTGAGCAGTTTGCCGCCGAGTCCCTCGTCGAGTTGTCGGAGGCTGTGGTCGATGACGAAGAGCGAAGGATTATTGCAGAGAACCTGCGTGCGGTGAGCTGAGGGGATGATGTCTTGACCGAGTGTGAGCTGATAGTCGATGCCGTCATCAGTCTTGGTGAAGGCCGCATGCAACTTTAATGGCTCCGCATCGAAGTGCAACTCGTCCTGCTGCTTCATCCATTCACCGGGCTTGGGGGCAAAGAAGATGTGCACACCGAGGCGCGAGGCAATGGCTATCGCCCCGGTGATATGCTGATCCACTTGCGAGATGACATATCGTTGAGTGATCTTGTCGGCTTTCTCAAAGAATGCTTTCTTGTTGCTGAAGTTGCGTCCGGCCTTGGCAAAGAGGTTGTCGGATTGCGTCCAAAGACACAGTTCTACGAGACGTCGGAATTCCTTGTCGTCGATGCCTACTGCCTTGTCGATGAAGTCACCGCCGGCGTATTCCTCTCCTTCCGCATGAACATGCCGCAACCGCAGGGTGTAAAGATTCCAAAAGCCGAGCGGACCGATGAGCAGAGCAAGGCTATCCATTGGCGAGTGCTTTCTCCAAGGCCGTGAGATCTTCGTCGGTAGTTGCCCAACTGGTCACAAAGCGGCAGATGAGTTGCTTGTCGTCCTTCTGCTCCCACACCTCAAAGACGATGCTTTGGGCCAGCCGCTGCTGCTGTTCGGGCGTGAGGATGACAAACTGTTGGTTGGTAGGCGAATCGATGGCGAGCTTGATACCGTATTTTCGGAAGAGCGCCTTCATGTGCATGGCCATGTCGATGGCGTGGTGCGAGATGCGGCCATAGAGGTCGTCAGTGAAGAGCGTGTCGAACTGCAATCCAAGCATACGTCCCTTGGCGAGTACCTTATGTCCGAAAGCCTCCACGGCACCGGCCTCGTGCACATTGATGTGTGTCATGTTGGTGGCGATGACGCCCTCGCCCGGAGCGAGCAGGGCGTCAATCATCGTAGTGTTGGTCTGTGTGCCGCCAATGAGGAAGTAAATCTCAGCGTTACCCATCTGACAGGCGTGTCGGATCTTCTCCTTGGCCTGCTCACAGTAGGGGGCGTTGCCGTAGCCACTGGTCTGCTCGTCGTTGGTGTCGATGAGACGGTGCAGGATTTCGGGCTGCACTCCATTGTTATAATCGCTTTCAAAAGAAACCATAGTGCTTAATGATTTTGATGCATTCTATTATGAATCTACAAAGGTAAGACTTTTATATTGATTGAGCAAGAATAGCACTACTCATCATTTCTTATGATGCCGTTAATTTGTGTATTCCATGGAAAATGACTACCTTTGCAGGCCTAATCACGGGGAGTGTGTGCGTAAACACCGCTTCTTATTTATTCATACCTATAATATACAACCACGCTTTATGAGCAACGCATGGCGCAACTTCCGTGGCACTTTGTGGACGGAAGAGATCAATCTCAGAGATTTCATTCAGAATAACTACATCCAGTACGACGGTGACGAGAGTTTCCTCGTCGGTCCTACTGACGCTACCAACACCCTTTGGGGCGAGTTGCAAAAGCTGCAAAAGGAGGAACGAGCCAAAGGTGGCGTCCTTGACATGGAGACGGAGGTGGTCTCCGGACTCACAACCTACGGTCCCGGCTACATCAACGAGAAGACCAAAGACCTCGAACGTGTCGTAGGCCTTCAGACCGACAAGCCGCTGAAGCGCGCTTTCATGCCTTACGGTGGCATCAAGATGGCTGAGCAGGCTTGCACCACTTACGGCTACCAGCCTTCCGAGGAGCTCCACAATATCTTCCACAAATATGTGAAGACGCACAATGACGGTGTCTTCGACGCTTACACGCCGGAAATGAAGCACGTGCGCCACAACCATATCCTCACCGGTCTGCCCGACACCTATGGCCGTGGCCGCATCGTGGGTGACTACCGTCGTGTTGCCCTCTACGGTATCGACCGCCTCATTGAGGAGAAACAGAACGATCTCGCCAACATGGGCGAGTGCGAGATGATCGACGAGGTCATCCGCTTGCGCGAGGAGATCGCCATGCAGATCAAGGCGCTCAAGGGCCTTAAAGAGATGGCCGCACAGTATGGTTTCGACATCTCCAAACCTGCCACCAATGCCCGTGAGGCTGTGCAGTGGCTCTACTTCGGTTACCTGGGAGCCGTGAAGACACAGAACGGTGCTGCCATGTCAGTGGGTCGCGTGTCTACCTTCCTCGACATCTACATCACGCGCGACCTCAACGAGGGCACGCTGACCGAAGAGGATGCCCAGGAGCTCATCGACCACCTGGTGATGAAGTTCCGCATGGTGAAGTTCGCCCGTATCCCTTCTTACAACGAGCTCTTCTCCGGCGACCCTGTGTGGGCTACGCTTGAGGTGGCTGGTATCGGACAGGACGGCCGCCACATGGTGACCAAGAACGACTTCCGCTTCCTCCACACTTTAGAGAACATGGGTCCGTCGCCTGAGCCGAACCTCACCGTGCTCTACAGCAGCCGTCTGCCGAAAGCCTTCAAGCGCTATGCTGCCTTCATCTCGGTGAAGACCAGCTCTATCCAGTACGAGAACGATGATGTCATGCGTCCTATCTGGGGTGACGACTACAGCATCTGCTGCTGCGTGAGCGCTACACAGACGGGTAAGGAGATGCAGTTCTTCGGTGCCCGTGCCAACCTCGCCAAGTGCCTCACTTACGCCATCAGCGGCGGCGTGGACAGCAAGACACGTGAACAGGTGGGTCCCGCCTACCGTCCTATCGAGGGTGACGTGGTGACCTACGACGAGTTCATGCCTCGCTTCATGGATATGATGGAGTGGCTTGCCGCCGTCTATGTCAAGACGCTGAACCTCATCCACTACATGCACGACAAATACTTCTACGAGGCTGAGGAGATGGCTCTCATTGACACTGATGTGCGCCGTACCTTCGCCACGGGTATTGCCGGATTCTCTCATGTCGTTGACTCTATCTCGGCTATTAAATATGCGAAGGTCAACATCGTGCGTGACGAGACAGGCTTCCCCTTGGAGTTCAAGACCGAGGGCGACTTTCCCCGCTACGGCAACGACGACGACCGTGCCGACAGCATCGCGGTGTGGTTGCTCAAGACTTTCATCGGCATGGTGAAGAAGCATCACACCTATCGCAACTCCGAGCCGACAACGTCTATCCTGACCATCACCTCCAATGTGGTCTACGGTAAGTATACGAGCAACATGCCCGACGGCCGTAAGGCCGGTGCTCCGCTCTCTCCGGGTGCCAATCCATCTTACGGTGCTGATAAGAGCGGACTGCTGGCTTCGCTCAACTCTCTGACGAAGTTGCCTTACAAGTATGCACTCGACGGCATCTCCAACACGCAGACCATCAGCCCCAGCGCTCTCGGCCACGACGATGACCAGCGCGCTGAGACGCTCGTGAGCGTTATGGACGGCTACTTCGACAAGGGTGCACACCACCTCAATGTCAACGTCTTCGGCGTGGACAAACTCAAGGACGCCATGGAGCATCCTGAGAAGCCCGAGTATGCCAACTTCACCATCCGTGTGAGCGGCTATGCCGTGAAGTTCATCGACCTGACCCGTGAGCAGCAGCTCGACGTTATCGCCCGCCAAGCTCATGAGCGACTCTAAGCAACAAAGCCCTACCTCCCAGCCGGGAGGCCAGGCTTCTTTATATGTGCATTCCGTCGAGTCGTTCGGCTCGGTCGACGGTCCGGGCATTCGTTTCATCATCTTTCTCAAAGGCTGCCATATGCGATGCCGCTATTGCCATAACCCCGATACGTGGCTCATGGCAGGGAAAGAGGAGAAGCCCACTTCAGTTACCGAGCTGCTCGACCAGGCGGAGCGCTACCGTGCCTACTGGGGCGACAAGGGTGGCATCACCGTCAGTGGCGGTGAGGCGCTGCTGCAGATCGACGGGCTCTTTGCGCTCTTTGAGGAAGCTCATCGGCGCGGCATCAACACGTGTCTTGACACGGCCGGACAGCCGTTCACGCGTCGCGAGCCCTTCTACGGCAAGTTCGTGCGACTGATGAAGAGCACCGACACCGTGCTGCTGGACTTGAAGCATATCGACAGCGAGGCGCACCGGCAGCTCACCGGTCATGGCAATGAGAACATCCTTGACTGTGCCCGCTGCCTCTCTGAGCTTGGCGTATCGGTGTGGATCCGCCATGTGCTGATCCCGGGTATCACCGACGACGAGGCCCAGCTGCGCCACCTGCGCGCCTTCATCGACACGCTCAGCAATGTGGATCGCGTCGAGGTGCTGCCCTATCATACCCTCGGTGTCTATAAGTGGGAGGAACTTGGCATTCCTTATATGCTCAAAGACGTACCCACACCCAGCAAGGAACAGGTGGCAAGGGCGAAAGAGATACTTTGCGGCAAGTAAGCAATAAGGCATGTAGGGAGGCAACTGCTAAATCTAATAGCAGAATACAATCAACCCCATGCAATGGGTTGCCGAACTGGCAAAACATTGCATGGGGCTTTATTTATAAGTCTTCACGCTTACTCCATCTTCTGTACTTTCTTGCAGATGAAGTCCCGTTCGCCTGCTGTCAGTGCATACTTAGTAAAAAGGAGGTTGTCAATATCATCCACAGACAGTGACCAGTCAATGTCAGACATTGGCGTGAAGTTCTGCAGGGGAACGTATTGCCATTCTTTTGGAGTTAGATGTTGCGTAGTCTTTAAAACGCCCAACAAACTTCTCACGAATCGTGTTTTTATATACTTCACCAATGCCTCTGCCTCATAACGAGAGCCTAACTTCCCAATGCTGATAAACGTCTCAGTATTACCAGTTCCTAATTCACCGACAAAAGGCGAAGTAAGTATTTCTCCAAATACACCATTGCTATTTGCGCTTGGGATAAAAACTTTATAGTTGTCAAGGTTATCCACCGGCCTGATATAGTCACGTCGTACATGTTTGTAGACACGGTTGTTGCCAATACGTCCCAAGATGCGGATATAGTCTTTCCCATCGTCGGGCCTCTCGTCGAAGAAGATCTGTGGCAACCGCTCGAAGATATTCGTAGAGACATCGTAGGGATGCCCCTCGCTGAGCTGCGCCATTGCCTCTGGATGCTCTTTGTGCATCAGAGGTGTAAAGCGATAGGCGGTACGTGTCACCACAATACTGCTCATTGATACGAAATCCTTTCGGGCTGTGATTTTCTTCATCATGGCATTCAACGCTTCATAGGGCGTGAACAAGCCTATAGGGGCTTGCTCCACATCGGTATTGCGCAAGCTCACGGCCACACCGCCTTTGATATCAGTATCAGTAAATACCTTACTGCTTGCCTGACGGTAGTCGACAATTTTTAGATGTGGGTCAGCCAACATCTTGCGGTTCCATGCCTTGGGCGTACTGCCGGCGTTGGACAGAAATCGTGCGGGGTGAACCATTTCTACTACGCCCGACAAGTCATAGCTCAAATCCATAAACTGATTATAGATAGGCTCATTAAACGTTTTCTGCTCGCCCACCGCATTGTTCTGATAAGGCGGATTGCTGATGACGATTGTCGGGTGAATATCCTGAAGTATTTGCATGAGTCTGTCTTTCTTTTCGTTGTGTATCAAGTCGTAACTATTATAGTTCTCTATCACGTTGCCCACCGGCATACCGAGCAGGGCATAAACCTTGCGGGTGAACTCATAGGCAAGGGATGAGGTGGGCAACGAGTAAACACTGTTCTTTATTTTTTCACCATAGACGCGATAGAGCGCGCTGGCAAACTCGCCTTGCTTGGCGGCGATGTCGAGGATAGGAGTTCCCTGCTTTATCTTCTCTTTAGGCAGGTAGTTCACCATGCGCTCTGCCATCCACGAGGGAGTGACAATTTCAGAGCTGGATATGCGCCCCAACTTTTTCATGGCGTGCTCCGCCCTTTCCACAGGCGGCAAGCTATGGTCACGTGACAGTTGACTCATATTTGAAATCTTATAGTCCAGGTCATGAAGGACGAAGGGGTTGGTCTTGCCCTGTATGGTGCGAAGCACTTCGACCTTGAGACCTAAGTTCTTGGCGATGCGCTGGTTGTCGGCATTGGCATTGATGACACGGAGAATGTCTTCCAAAGAATCTGCCTTGTCTTCAGTGAGGAAAGCGAAGAACAGAATGAGTGAGTAATAGGTCTTCAGCTTTTTCTGTAGCTGCAACCATTCCTTCCTCTCTCCTGTCGTCATCCCGTCTGTTTCCGTCTTCTGCTCTTGTTTTTCCTTGGGTAAACTATCAGGATCGTTTACGTCCAAATCATCACCTTCGCCTTTGTATGCAGGGGTACGAATGCCTTTGTCGGAATCGATAGGCTCTATCGATTTCAAGGCATTCAGCACGTCGGCCTGCTCCAGCAGCCCGTCGTCAACAGGCACCTCTCTTGCTTCGTCCTTGATGCTCTTGTTGGCCGTATATGCCCTCACCTGCTCCAAGATGTCGTTGGGCTCGACCTGCTGCATTCTGTCCTTGTTGACCACGATGATGGGCGAAATACGCAGCTCCTCTGCAATGCGAGTGGCGAGCTTGCTGTTGCCACGCTTGTCGGTGTTCACATTATATATCTGTGACTTAGCCTCCTGCATACGGAACATCCTTCCTGGCTCAAAGTCGACCAAGAGCGTCTGTGGCTTCATGCAATATCTGATAGTGTGGCCCTTGCCATCCGTCATCTCACGTACATACTGGTTCTGCAAGCGGAAGATGGCTTGGTCGTATTCCTGTGGCGATGCCGTGTCCTTCAAGTAAATCATCGTATCCCACTCTGGCACGGTGGCTCCGGTGAGCATGCGGTTCACTGTCAGCGTAAGGGTCTTCTGCCCATTCGCCTCACACTTCCTAATCTGGTTGGTGATGTCTGTCGTGTGAGGATAACGGTCTTCTTGCTCCACACCGGCGATGTTCAACAAAACATACTGGCCAAGATACTTAAACCTATCCTTGTTGGCAGTGATAAGCACTTCCATGGCGTCGCACGAGGCCCGATAAGGCAACACACAGACAATATGCCGGCAAAGCTTGCCCTGCTTGATGCGGTCGTAGTTGAGGAAACTAAAGATGTTTGCGTCTTCCTTACTGCCGTCGATAGCCATCAGCAGTTCAAGCACCTCTTTTTCATGGCGGAACTTCAAGTGCTTGCCGTCCTCTGTCTTTTGTGTAGACAGCGGTCTGAACAGTTCGTTAAGCGCATACTCTATGCCGTTTTTCCTCAACTGCTCCAACCTATGCATAGAGCTCTCGTTGACGTTGAAGGCAAATCTCACCATCTGAGGAAATCCGAAGTAGGGATTGTCCCATTCGTTGACATCGTCCTCGTGTAGATGCTGCTCATCCCACTGCTCTTTGTCCCTCACGATGTCGGAAAACTGGTAGAAAGCGATGATATCGTCTTGCTGGAACTCACTGCTCATCAGGATGCGGTAAGGTGTACCCGAGAGATGAAGGCGTACAGCGGTTCGAAGGCGTTTCATCTCTTTGTTATTATCATAGTCCTCAGCCGTTTCGTTGTACTTAGCTTCCATCTTTTCCTCATCCTTGTTCAGTTTGAGCACTTTGCCGTATTCCTCAGCACGGGCACCGTAATGTGTCTCATCAATGATGAGCAAGTCCCATCGTCTTTGGAAGATGTCCTGATGCCTTCTCTTCACTTGCTTTCCACTCAAGTCTTGCAAGGTGAGGAACACCACGGCACGGTGGCCAGCCTGCAGGGTGCTTTCAACAATGTTCTTGTCGCGGGCTAATGATTCGGTGTCGATAAAGTCGAAGCCCTCGAAGTTCTTAAGGCTTTCCACCGTCTTCTTCCATTCCTGCTTGACATCGGCTTTACCCGACACCACAAGAATGGCCCGGCAGTGGCTGTCGGCCTGGGCGCAACTGAGGGCAGTGAAAGTCTTGCCAAAGCGCATCACGGCATACATCAGCAGATTGGTACGGCCATGGCGCACGGCACGGATATAATTTTTCACCGTAGCTTTTTGGTTGGGGCGAAGGGCATAGGGGCCAGCCTCTCGCCGGTAAGTATAGGTGAGGGCTGTCGGGTGGCTGTCAAAGGTATAGAAATGGTATTTGCCTCTATTGTCTTCATAGTCATGCCGGATGTCCTCTATGGCATCCGCAACGTCTTTTTCTGTGGCATGGCGGAAAAACTCCCGAGAGAAATAAGGCAGCTCCTCCAAGTCAGATGGAGTCAGCCGGTGCAACTGTCGGTCATGCTCTAAGAAATAGTGAATGGCGAAGTCACGGAAGTAAGTCTCCTCGCCCACCTTGGCCACGGCCTCGTAATGTTTTTTCAGGTCGGGGAAATAGCGGCGCCACTCCTGCAATCGCTGCGCTATGGGGCGATAGGTGTCACCGACCTTTAAGTAGTTGGGCACTGTCTCGGTGGAAAACGCATATATCTGTGGCTCCACACGTCCGATGATAAACTGGTCAATAACGTTTGTCTCCATCATTTCTTATTGCTTTTAAGACACATGCGTAGGGGCACAGCCAGTCCTGTGCTCCATGACTTCACCAAGGCGGGTATGCCGTTGTGCTTTCTGGCATCGTTAGCCTTGCAGCCCGGACAAGGGTGCACTTCCTTTTCACCCAAGAGATTGGTGGTCACCTCGTCGTGGCACGTACAGGGGACGACAAGTTTCAGACCGTCCATCTGCATGATGTTCCACGAGATGATGTCAGCGATCGTCTTCATCCATTCCATCGTCGGCTGATGGCCAAAGCGGTCGACGAAATAGTCGGCAAACGTATAGAGCAGGTTCTCACGAGCCAGCAACAGATTGTCACCGGCCCATTCATTGCCGAGCGTGTTTTGATAAGCCATTTGCGCTCCCCTCAGCCATGCTTCCTCACTCTCGGTGTTCTCGCTGACGATGCGGAGCTTGCGGTCGAGAAATCCTATGCGGCTCTCGATGGGAATGGCCTCACCCGTAGTGGTGTCGTAACGGCTGACGATGAACGGTGCCTCGCCACAGCAATACTCCATCCATCTTATCTTGACATACTCCTGCCACGTCTTGCCCTCCGGCATCTGAATCTTGCCAGGGTTGACAACCCAGTTGTGGCGGTCGTTAATTTCCTTGTTGAAGACTTCACGATTGCCGAAGAATAGCTCGTCAAGGTTGTTGACCATGAAGTTGCACATCCACGAGGGTGTGAAGATCTCGGCTTTGTCCTTGACACGCTTCCTTTGAAGCTCTTTGCGTTTCAACACGCGTGGCATGACGACATGACAGTCCTCGTCCGTAATGGCTTCTACCTCTATCTCGTCGTGGAAGCCGTAGCCTTTCCCTCGAGTCTCATAGTCGTTGGTAGCCCAAAAGATATGATGTGTCTTCCCGTCGTTCTTGGCGACAGTGACAGACTGGTCAACGAGTAGCAACTCTAATATCTCCTTACCATAGTCCTTGGCGATGTCATTCCATAATATATCGGATGAGTCGGGCATAGTTCTTTTTTATTTCACAAATTTACAATAAATATTTGAGAAACGCATTCTGTTTCCATGTTTTTTATACCAACTCTCTATTTCTGCTTTTTTTTCGTACCTTTGCAATCTCATCATCAACATTTCGCGAAGCAGTATGGAAATAGAGAAGATCGCAACATTTCATTCGCCTTTCGGCAGTAAGTTTGGCATTCCCAAGCAGAGCGGTATCGTGCCGGAACTGCGAGGAGAGATTGTATTGGAGAAGGCCTGCCGCAACCCCGACGCCCTGCGCGGCATCGAGGACTTTGACTATCTGTGGCTCGTGTGGGGCTTCTCGGCCAACCGTCATGCGCCTACCAGCCTCACCGTGCGGCCTCCACGCCTTGGCGGCAATGAGCGGGTGGGTGTCTTTGCCACTCGCAGTCCTTTCCGACCGAATGGTCTCGGGCTGTCGTCGGTACGCCTTGACCATGTCGACTGGGACACGCCGCGCGGTCCGGTGCTCCATGTGCTCGGCGCGGATCTGATGAACGGCACGCCCATCTACGACATCAAACCTTATGTGACCTATGCCGACAGCCATCCCGAGGCACGCAGTGGCTTCGTTGACCGGCGACAGTGGCAGAAGGCAGAGGTGGAGATACCAAAGGATGTCCTCGGCCAACTGCGGGCAGCTGGGCTCACGGAGGAAGATATTACGGCCCTGCGTGCTGTGCTTGAGGAGGATCCCCGTCCGCAGATACAGCGTGACGAGGACAAGGTCTATGGCATGCCCTTCGCCGGACTTGACATCAAGTTCCAAGCTGAGGGTGGGAAACTGGTGGTAAGGCGGCCTCACCCCCCTCGCCCCCTCTCCCAAGGAGACGGGGAGTGAAATGCTGCAAGGGGTCAACAGGGATTAGAGAGCTTTCCTCTGAGTACTCCAAAAGGCGTAGCCTTCTTTGTGGCTCTGCGACTCTGTGTGAGAAAAATGTATTTTGTTAATGATAAGTTAGAATGTAAGGAATCGATAAGCGAAGAATTATTCCGACAAAAACACCTCCGCGGGAACTTGCAATCTAGAGAATGAGAAATCGAAGAAATAAGGAGTTGAATATCAGAAACGGACTTTGAGGGTGAGAAAATGGCGTGTTTACTCGGTCATCTCGGTAGTTTGACCCTATCAGAAAGCCTTTTTGAGGAGGTCAAACTACCGAGATGACCGAAAATTCTCTAGAGAATTTTGTGAGAAATGGGCACTTTTGTACTCAGCTTCGAGTGATTTTATTTGTAAATCACGCTATTTTGATTATAATACACTGATTATCAATAGCTTATAAAAATACTCGTAAAATTCGAAAAATTGAGAGCAACATGCCCTCTCGTTCAGAAAATCGTCTGTATTTGGCTCGTTTTTTGTCACTTTTCTAAACAGATCGTTTGTTTTTGCCACAAAGGCTGATTCTGCCACAGGTCCAATAACGGTCCTCACAGAAATGCGGTGAACTTATGGTGCCAGAATCTGCCACTCTATCTTTTTCGGTCCTTTTACGGTCATCTTTCTTTGTTTGTCGTTCCACACGAGGCGTGTGAGCTGATAGTGCCCCTTTGTCGTAGTCATAGGAGATGCCACCGTCGTCGTAGAGCCTGTCTCAAGAGCATCATACTTTTGTATAACCAACAAAAGTATAGTCTGAAAAAGCGGTTATAAGAAAGATAGATCGTTTTAGAAATTAAAGATGAGAGCTTTTGACAGGCTCATGTCACTTTCAGGGACATGAGCCAACCAAAATTTCTTTGCCCTCAATTTGATGGTTGTTCAATACTTTATCAGCAGCCTTCTGCAACAGTCACCCCTTGAAGCATTCCACTGAGGCTGTGTCAAAAGTCCATTTTGAGCCATCTTCGAATTTAACACATTAA
>DAWDCC010000050.1:0-22885 GCA_052355365.1 Prevotella sp.
GTTCCATTGACCGTCAGCTTACTCTGTTCTAAATTCATCGAACTCACGTTAATTACTAATTCCATTCTTCATAATCGCAGAATTGATACTTTTATCGGTATCTACATCAGAGTATGCGTGTTTCTTGTTACCAAAGTCCAAGGATATGGATCCCTTCAGATAGAAGAACTTCCCTCGGAGATTGTCAAGGCGATATTGGAATTTGCTGTAATTCCGCGTGAGCAGTGAACTGTGGGAACGATAGTCGGTAAATGGATTTTGGCAACCGGCCTGCAAGCCAATGCCCTTAAACTTGTAAGAGACCGTCAGTCCATACAATGCGGTGTTGGACCATTGCTCAAGTGTGGCATAAACGCCATGTCGGTAGGTTGTGTAATACATGCCGATATTCAGGGCGTTGATAGCATACGAAATGGATGACTTGTTATACCATTCCGTATCCGTCAGCCCATTTCTGCCGGTCACTTGATAGTGCTCAGCACCCAGCCGAGTCTTCACCAGAAAGCCATTCTTCGAATAGCTCAGTCCGATCTCCGGATTGGTGTAGTAGTAATGCCCCTCCGACAGCAACGAATGGATAAAATAGCCGTTGTCATAGCTGACAAACTCAGCATTGTTCTTCCAACTGATGAACATGTCATACATGGCATAGAACGACCATGAGCCGACATCGCAGTTGACATCCAATGTGTTGGAGACGATGGTCGTGGGCTTCAGATTGGGATTGCCCCGTCTTTTCTGAATTGTGTCGATGTCCTGCTCGATGTTGTTGTACATCGTCATTGTCGGGTAACTGTTCGTCAAGCTGCCACGATATTGTACGTAGAGGCCCGGCGTGAGCGTGTATTTCACCGTAGCCGAGACGCGTGGACTATAACGGTATTTATTCGCGTCTCCTCGAATCTTGTATATCAGTTGGCTGATACCGCCATCCAAAGACGCGAACAGCTTCGACCAGCGTTTGGAGACTCCCATTTCCAGCAAAGTCTCGGAATAGGTCAGTCCACCCTTCACCTTCGTCTGGTTGAGCTGGTAATTCATCCTTGAGTTCTCTGTGAAATTATAAAGAGCCCCCGTCAACGTCCAACTCTTGCCCATCACCTTTGTATAATTGCTCCCGAGGACCAATTTGTAGTAGTGCTCTTTCGTGAAGTTGCTATTACTGAAAGCCCCTTCCTTGAGCAGGTAGTCAAATCTGTTGTTGGAGTAATCCAAAGATCCTCTGAAACTCAGGCGCTGGCTGTCCCTTAGCTGAAACCTGCTACTGAAGGACAAATAGGGCGAATAGGAAGACTCATTGCTTGTTTCCAATGAGGTCGTGGTTCTTTCAAAAGCCCCTTGATAGCGGGTCCGATAGCCCGCACTTGTCTCCGGTCGGCGAAACAGATAGCCTAACCGCACATTGAAAGTCGTGGAATCGCCATAATAGTGAAAATTGTAGAACAGATTGCTACTCCTCTTCTTTTGACTTGAAGTGTTGGAAACAAGGTCTTTCTCCAGTTCGTCCCCATTCGGATAAACAAAATGCTCGGTTTGGTCTGCATGAGAGTCTTCGTCATGGGAATGGGACTCGGCATATGCCAGGCTATGCTCATATCTCTGCTTGTAGAATCTTACCACGCCATTGCCATCCCCCACATTCTTATTCAGTCCATGCATCCCGTTGGCCATGATGTTTCCGCCCCGATCTTTTCGCTTTGTCGTAAACTTGACAATGCAGTCATATTGAGCATATTCACCCGTCGGCATGGCGTCGTATTCCACTTTCAGAATATCGTTAGGGGATAGTGTCTTGACATCATTGGGATTCGTAACAATATGATTGTCAATAACGAAGGTCACCGCCTTTTCCCTTACGGTTGTCTCATAGGTGATCGCGTCAATGTCCAGTTGAGGAATTGCCATGTTCCTGAGCAAGTCATAGCCGTCCATAGACACTTTCTTCTGCAATGCTGTTGGAATATAGACATCATTGTTTATTTCATGAATCTTCTGACAAGATTTGACAACGACCTCATTAAGCTCCACCTTTTTCAAGGTATCTTGTTCCAAAGAGTCTATATATGCAAAATGATTATGACCAATGATGACACGCGAATGTACTGTCGTAGCATATATTTCATTATGTACAACAGCAAACAGCAACCCAAACGCAACATACCAAAGCATAAGGTTTAGAAGAGATTTTTTCATCATTTGTCTATATTAAGTTTAATCACATAAGATGACATTTTATAATGTTCTTCTAAACATCTGTTCAGATAGTCCATATCTAAACTGCCGTCTTGATATGTAGAACATAGATTATAATGCCCATTCTGAAATTTATTTTTTAGACGATATTGTGGGCATCCACCACCACAAATAGGAAAAAAGAAGCATTCTCTACACTTTGGATCATCAAACATAGTGCCATCCAAGAGGTACTTCAAAAGTAAAGATTGATTAGAAATATTTTCACTATTTATATAACCAATAATTCTATCTTCAAAGCCTACATCATTCCAACATTTATAGAATTCGCCTTGTGGCCCAATTATAAAGGTGTTAAGTTTTACAGCACAACATGACTTGTTCCTATGAATAGGGAAAAAGTTCACAGATTCTCCTTCACATTCAAGGTCAAAATAGAAATTTCTTTTTGATTGCTCTACTATGGATGGCAATTTCATTTTACCCAAAACGGAATCTTCAATTCTTAAAAATCCTGGATAGAAAGTTAATCTATCAGTATCATAAAGAGTACGCAGTTCATTTGTGACCCGATGATAATCGCGTTTGTTGTTTTCGTCTATATTTATTCTAACATGCACGTGGGTAAAAGGTAGCTCGTGTAATACAATACCTATATTACGGACTATTCTGTCATAAGTATTATGATCATTATTCGTGAATCTTTTACTGTTGTGTTGAGCACAACTTCCATCAAGAGTTATTTGCACATCGTCTAACTTGTATTCTTTAAACAAATTGCAGACTTGTCCATTAATACAATATCCATTTGAAATTAAAGACTGATGTACTATAGGCTTATCCGTCTCCGTTGTTATTTTATCTAGTATTTTTCTAATAACATTAAGGGCTAGCAATGGTTCACCCCCATACCAAATAAGATTAATCTTGTGTGCTCTCGTATTCTTGTTCACGAATGTACACAAATCATCGATTATTTTATCAGACATAATTCTGATAGGCTTGCTCTTTTCAAAGCAATAAGAGCAAGAAAAATTACAAGCTGTTGTTGGGATGATATTTAATGTAAGAGTGTCATAACTAAAACAGTTAAGTCTAGTGATAAACTTTATCTTATTATAATAATCATCCTTATTTTCTTCTTCTACTATAATTTTCTTGTCTAATAAATATTCGATTTCCCTACGAGAAAGCTCATTTACCTTACCAGTTTTGGCAAATTGTAGAATTGAATAGTATTGCTGCTTTGTCAACTCTACAAACATATTTACCTCACTATTGTACAAAAGGAATCGACCTTCTTTTGATACAAAAAGATGACTATATTTAGATAAAATCAGCATAAAATAACAATAATCTTTTTAAGTACAGACACCATAATGGTGTCCGTACCATAAACTAATGAAACTTACCCTATATTAACATAGGCCTCCTCTTTTGTGGTGTTGTTTGAATTGTTGCCTCCATTACCACAAGTGTTACAATGGTCACAATCCATATCTAAAGTCTCATTTTCAATAGCACCTCCTAGCACCATACTAAGTGATAGTTCATTCAGCATGTCACCAGATTCAATAACAGAAAAATTATTATTCTTCATAGTTAATTGATTTAGAAAAGACAAATTACCTCCTACATTCTTTTTTAGCTTTTCGGATTCCGCATACCTTTCTGTTCAGTTAGGTCTGTTATAATATTGGCCACTATTATTGCGATATTGATTAAATGCTACGCACCGAATTGTCCGTAATAGGTTGCGCTATCCAAGACTATGTTTAAAGTATAGTCCCCTTCTGAAAGAGATCCTAAGTTCAGTGTTACAATTCCATTGTTAGCAACTGATGATATTGTATACCCCACAACATTGCCTTGGGAATCACTAACGAAAACCTGAACTCCACCAGTGTACCCTTTCACATCTACAGTTATAAGCCCATTCTCATAGTCTGCAGATACACACGTTATAGACGGCATGCGCATACCTCCATGATGAGTCGTACCCTCCTTTCGGATATCAATACCAAAAGCATAGCCTGGTATAAATGTGACGAATACTAATAATAGTATAAGCAATTTCTTCATATTAAAATCGTTTTATGGTTTTCGATTGCAAAGTTAGGAACTTTAGAGATGCCTTGCAAATAAACGAGGTCTATTTCTTTAATTTTGCCATAATTGTAACATGTTGTATATTAGGTTCCTATCTTTTCCTCCCCAAATACCAGGTCTATTTCTGTAATTTTTGAGTAACTAAAAGGCTTCAATGAACGTACGCAAAGACGTCTTTTCACCACTGATTCCCACCTTAGTCTTATAGACAAACAACTTTTGCTTGATTGATTTTTCGCCAATCCCATATATCAAAGACAATGCCTTTGTGGGCATTTTAAGGCGGAGAAGCATCATCAGTCGGATGTCATCATCGCTTAGGTCGGGGAATGTGCTATGTAGTCTGGTAACGAAGTCGCCTTCGACCCCATCTACAAACAGTCTTATTTCTTCCCAGTCCTCTTCTGTTAGCGGCACGCTGTCGGTCTTGTTGCCTCGCAATTCTTGAATCTTTTGGGCAGTATCTATCCTCCTAAGAATGAAATTGCGCATTGCGGAGAGTTGAATCTCCTTGTGATGCAATTCCTCGTTGTGTATCTTTTCTTCTTGGAGCAACTTTTCTTCCTCGGTCTTTAGCTTGAATTTTGCATTTGACTTAAATTGCCGGTAAGAATGCAGAATAAATACAATTATTGTTAGGGCAAATAAGAATGTGATAGCGATAAGCCATGACATCAATCGCGCTTCTCCTTTAGCAACACCCTTCTCATATTTTGTCTTCACCAAAGAGTTATAATATTCTTGTTTACTATCCAGCTGATTGCCATACATCTGCTCCAAATAGCGGTATGCAGAATCAGCATAGTTGTATGCCTTATCATAATCGTGCGCTTTGATGGAAGCTAAGTGCCTAATGTTGAAAGCTATATATTTATATTCCGCATTATCTGTATGGATAGAGTTCAGCATTTTATTGCAGGACGACAAAGAGTCTGCATCAAGATAAGCTGTAGCAAGGTTCAAAGCCTTCGTTATGTCATAAACCGTACTGGTATTATATGAAGCTTTAGAACATTCCAAAGCTTTTTTGAAATCTTTGCGTTGTGTGGCAATAGTCGCCATGTCTTGGTAAACATCGGAAAGGACATTAGAATCTTTCAACGCATAAGCGATATTGAGAGCTTCCTTGCATATGTTCCCAGCCTGTGCAACATGATCTGCAAAAAGTAATGCGTCGCTAACATTTAGTTTGAGATAGATGATATTATTATTATATTGAGATACATCAGGCAACTTCTGATAAGTCTGCTCTGCATGCCTTGCCACTTCTACAGCCTTTCGAGGATTTGTTTGCCTTAGCACTCGAGAGTATTTCTCCAATGCCATACATTGTGTGTATCTGTCCCCATTCTTTTCAGAAACATCTGCTGCCTTCTGCAAACAGTCCATAGCCAGTTCCGTGCTGTCGTTGAGCATGTAGTATTTGCCCATGTAGTACTCGCACTTGGCATAGAGCGAGTCATCCTCTCTATTATTATATCTCTATTATTATAATAGGTGCAGGCAGTTCTTAACAAAGAGTCGTTGTCAACATCCAGTCCGCTTTTGTCCTGTGCTATTGTATAGACAAGCGCATACCGAGCCATTTCGGCTTTACTAAGTTTTTTCTGGTTGACATCATTCAGTACTGATAAAGCACTGTCCGGTGCCGTTGCCGATAATTGGTAAGCGACATCAATGACTTGGCTGTGCCTTTCCTTACAACCAGTAATTAAAAGCACAACGAATACGAATAGAAATATGATAGTCCTGTTATTCATGAATCTTAATTTTCGACAAAATTACGCAATAATAATCATTGAAGCAAATATCAAAGGTCTATTTCTTCTATTTGCGTACAACTAACATCTCGTTGATAATCAAATAGACTTCTACCATGACGGAGTTGGGTGATTTCCTGTTTCAAAGCGAAAAGAATGTCTATAAAAAAGCGATAGGACAATGATTCTTAGAAAAAAAAGTACTATATTTGCAAGGTAAGATTAAAAATAAGAGTCAAAGACTATGATGAAACCAACCATTCAGATACGCTGCAAAAACAATGGGCAGACGCTCACCGCACCCATTGGCAGCACACTTTCAGAAGTGTTTCGCGACGCAGGTATTGACATGAAATACGGACCGATCTGCGCCAAGGTCAACAACAAGGTGGAGGGTATGCACTACCGCATCTACCACAACAAGGACGTGGAGTTTCTCGACATGATCTCCGGCTCGGGCTCCCGCAACTACACCCGCTCGCTCTTCTTCGTACTCTGCAAGGCCGTCCATGACCTCTATCCACAAAGCAAGGTGGTCATTGACATCCCCGTGAGCAAGGGCTACTACGTCGATCTGACCATCTGGCATGAGGTCACCGACGACGATGTGGCGAGTATCCGCCAGCGCATGCAGCAGATCATCGACGCCAAGATGCCGATCCGCCGCTTCGAGGTGCCCACCGAGGATGCCGTCAAGATGTTTGAGGAGAAAGGCGACAAGGCCAAGTCAAAACTCTTGCGCAGCGCGGGGTCGCTCTATACGACCTATTACCAGATCGACGACTATGTCGACTACTACTATGGCTCGCTGCTGACCAACACGTCGAAGATCTATCTCTTCGGACTGGAGAAATATTTCAACGGACTGCTCCTGCGTATTCCTGACCTCAAGGACCCGGGCACGTTGCCGCAGATGACGCGGCAGGACAAGATGTTTGAAATCTTCCGCGAGCATCACCACTGGCAGGAAATCATGGGACTGCGCACTGCCGGCGACTTCAACGAGATGGTGCGCAAGGGACAGGCTACCAACCTCATCAACGTGTCGGAGGCCCTGCAGGAGAAGAAGCTCACCGAGATCGCCGACGAGATTGCCAGCCACAAGGACGTGAAACTTGTGCTGCTCGCCGGACCGTCTTCCTCCGGGAAGACCACTACCTGCAAGCGCTTGAGCATACAACTGCTGGCCAACGGCATCAAACCTCTGCAGATCTCGCTCGACGACTATTTCGTCGACCGTGAGCACACGCCCAAGGACGACAAGGGCGAATATGACTACGAGAGTATCTATGCCCTCAACCTCAAGCTCATCAACGACCAGTTCAACGCACTCTTCCGCGGCGAGGAGATAGAGTTGCCGAAGTACAACTTCCAGACGGGGCGCAGCGAGAAGAGCGGCCAAAAGCTGCGCATGCAGCCCAACAACGTCCTCGTCGTCGAAGGCATCCACGCCTTGAACCCTGAGCTCACCGCGCAAATCCCCGAAGCGCAGAAGTTCCGCGTCTATGTATCGGCGCTGACCACCATCCTGCTCGACGACCACAACTACATCCCCACGACCGACAACCGCTTATTGCGCCGCATCATCCGCGACTATAAATACCGTGGCGTCAACGCTCAGGAGACGATCCACCGCTGGCCGTCGGTGCGTGCGGGTGAGAACAAGTGGATCTTTCCCTATCAGGAGAATGCCGACGTGATGTTCAACTCGGCCATGCTCTTCGAGCTCGCCGTCATCAAGCAGCAGGCCGAGCCGCTCCTGGAGCAGGTGCCGGAAAACTGCGAGGAGTACAGCGAGGCTTACCGTCTGCATAAGTTCCTGAAGTATTTCCAGCCTATCCCCAACCGCGACATCCCTCCGACGAGCCTGCTCCGCGAGTTCTTGGGTGGCAGCTCGTTTAAATACTAATAGGCTGTAACCGTCAAAACGTCGATCTAATAATGGTCAAACGTCCGTTGGACAATAAGTCAAACATTCGTCAGCCAATTGGCTGACAATCGTTAAAACTATTGTCTAACGAACGTTTGACCAACTATCTGACGGCATTTTTCACACCAACTGATCTGTTTTCATTCTTATGGATCGGCTACCCTTCGTGTTCTCAATAGCAATGTTTCACTTACGTTTTCAACAATTCTGCATGGCTATCATGGAAATATGACAGAAAAGTAGCGGAGAAGATGTTTTGTAGAAAATATCGCAATAAAAGTGCATAAACATTTGGTTATATCGCAAAGATAACTTAACTTTGCCGAGAAATCAAAGAAACTCAGTAATACCGAACAATCTTCGAGACACAGAAGATCTTATACTATCAATAAAACACAATTGTATGGCAGAAAAAGTAGAAGTAAAAGAGTTGGAAGACGTGGTGGTCCGCTTCTCAGGCGATTCGGGTGACGGCATGCAGCTGGCCGGCAACATCTTCTCCACCGTGTCCGCTACTGTGGGCAACGGCATCTCCACTTTCCCGGACTATCCCGCTGACATCCGCGCCCCGCAAGGCTCTCTCACCGGTGTGTCGGGCTATCAGGTTCACATTGGCGAGGGCAAGGTCTATACTCCTGGCGACAAATGCGATGTGCTCGTGGCCATGAACGCCGCAGCGCTCAAGACCCAATATCAGTATGCCAAGCCACAGGCTTGTATCATCATCGACACCGACTCCTTCGGCCCCGTCGACTTGAAAAAGGCCGACTTCCACAGCGATGACTACCTCGGAGAGATGGGCATCGACCCCGACCGCGTCGTGGCCTGCCCCATCACACGCATGGTCAAGGAGTGTCTGGCCGACGAAGGTATGCCGCCAAAGGCCGTGCTGAAATGCCGTAACATGTTTGCTCTCGGGCTCGTATGCTGGCTCTTCAACCGTGACCTCACCCTCGTGGCCAACTTCCTCAAGGAAAAGTTCGCCAAGAAATCCGGAGTGGCAGAGGCTAATATCAAGGTTGTCAACGCCGGATACCACTACGGTGCCAACACCCACGCCTCCGTGCCTTCTACCTATCGCATCGAGACCAAGCACAAGCTGCCCGGCCGATATATGGACATCACGGGCAACAAAGCCACAGCTTATGGCCTCATCGCTGCCGCAGAGCGGGCCGGACTGAAACTCTATCTCGGCTCCTACCCCATCACTCCCGCCACCGACATCCTCCACGAACTGGCCAAGCACAAGAGCCTCGGCGTCATCACCGTGCAGAGCGAGGATGAGATCAGCGCTTGCTCAAGTGCCGTCGGCGCATCATTCGCCGGCGCACTGGCCGTGACCTCCACCTCCGGTCCAGGTATCTGCCTGAAGAGTGAGGCTATCAACTTGGCTGTCATTGATGAGTTGCCACTGGTCATCATTGACGTGCAGCGTGGCGGCCCCTCCACGGGATTGCCGACGAAGAGCGAGCAGACCGACCTGTTGCAGGTGCTCTACGGCCGTAACGGTGAGAGCCCGATGCCTGTCATCGCCGCCACCAGCCCCACCGACTGCTTCGACGCCGCCTATACGGCTGCGAAGATCGCACTGGAGCATCTCACGCCGGTGGTGCTTCTCACCGACGCCTTCATCGCCAACGGCTCATCGGCATGGCGCCTGCCCGACATCAAGAAGATGCCGCCTATCCACCCTCACTACGCCACACCGGAACAGAAATACAAGTATACGCCCTACCAGCGCGACCCGAAGAACCAAGTGCGCTACTGGGCCGTCCCCGGACAGGAGGGCTACACGCATATCCTCGGCGGACTGGAGAAAGACGGAGAGACCGGTGCTATCTCCACAGAACCCGAGAACCACAACAAGATGGATCACCTGCGCTTCGAGAAAGTCGCCGACATCAAGGTGCCGGACCTCGAGGTTGAAGGCGACAAGGACGACGCCGAACTGCTCATCGTTGGCTTCGGATCTACCTATGGTCATCTCTATTCGGCCATGACCGAACTGCGCAAGAAAGGCTATAAGGTAGCCTTGGCCCAGTTTAAATATGTCAACCCGCTGCCAAAGAACACGGCAGAGACGCTGCTCCGCTACCGCAAGGTCGTCGTCGCTGAGCAAAACCTCGGTCAGTTGGCAGCCCTGCTCCGCATCCGCATCAACGATTTCGTGCCCTTCCAGTACAACCAGGTCAAGGGCCAGCCCTTCGTGGTCAGTGAGCTCGTCAAGGGATTTGAGAAGATCATCGTCACGCCGGAAGAGCAGATGACCGGTCCTACCTTCGAGACCCGCGTGCTGCAGTAATCGCCCCAACAAGGTTTTTATCAGCATCATGAGCTCACCGACTCAACAAAAAATCAAGTATTATGGAAGCAAAACAAAGCACATCACCCTATACCGCCGCCGACTATAAGAAAGGGCAGCCACGCTGGTGCCCGGGGTGCGGCGACCATTCGTTCCTGGCCAGCCTGCAAAAGGCAATGGCCGAAATCGGCGTGCCTCCTTACGAAACGGCCGTCATCTCCGGCATCGGCTGCTCAAGCCGTCTGCCTTACTATGTCAACACCTACGCCATGCAGACCATCCACGGCCGTGCCGCCGCCATAGCTACGGGAGCTAAAGTTGTCAACCCCAAGCTCACCATCTGGCAGATCAGTGGTGACGGCGACGGACTGGCTATCGGCGGCAACCACTTCATCCATGCCATGCGACGCAACATCGACTTGAACATCATCCTGCTCAACAACCGCATCTACGGTTTGACCAAGGGTCAGTACTCGCCGACGTCGCCCCGTGGCTTCGTCTCGAAGTCGAGTCCCTACGGCACCGTGGAGGATCCCTTCCGCCCCGCTGAGCTCTGCTTCGGCGCCCGCGGCCGCTTCTTTGCCCGTGCCGTGGCCTCAGACGCAGCCCATACCGTGGAGATCCTCAAGGCTGCCTACCACCACAAGGGAGCTGCCGTTTGCGAGATACTGCAAAACTGCATGATCTTCAACGACGGTACCTACGACCCCATCTACACCCGTGAGGGACGCTCCAAAAATGCCATCTATGTCGAGGACGGCAAGCCCCTCATCTTCGGACCTAACAACGAATACGGACTCGTGCAGGAGGGATTCGGACTGAAAGTGGTGGAAATCGGCAAGGACGGCTACACCATCGACGACGTACTTGTCCACGACAGCCACAATCCCGACAACACCCTGCAGCTCAAACTCGCCATGATGGACAATGAACACGGCTTCCCAGTGGCCCTCGGCGTCATCCGCGACGTAGAGGCACCGACCTACGACGATGCTGTCAACCAGCAGATCGAGGACGTGAAGAAGCAAAAACCTTATCACAACTTCACCGAACTGCTCGAGACCAACGACATCTGGGAAGTGAAGTAAAAAGTCATCATTCCTCAGAATATTCTTAAATCTAAGGCAGAGGCCTCCTGTCATGGCAGGAGGCTGTTTTTATGTCTCCCTTTCAGGAAACTGTTATCAGATGCTTTGTCTGACTCATAATTCTTAATAATAGCACCTTTTAGGAAACGGATTTTTGGGTAAATGAAAGAAAAACCGTAACTTTGCATTGTAAATTCAAAGAAAATATGAAGAGATTATTTACATTTTGCTTAGCATCCCTTTTTGCTTCCTCCCTTTTTGCCATTCCGGCTCTATCGGTGTGGCGCTCCGTGCGACAAGCCGACGGCACAACCATCCGACTGAAGTTGGTAGGTGACGAACATTTCCATTACGCCGTCACTGACGATGGCATTCCCGTACTGTCTCACGACGGAAGTTATTACTATGCCCATATCCGCAGCGGACATCTTGTCGCCTCAGACGTGCTGGCTCACGCGCGTGACCAGCGTAAGGATCATGAAGAGCGCTTTGCCGCATCGCTGAATGATGTCAAGGCTCTGGATGCGCAGACGCGCAGTCAAGCGGCACAGAAGGTAGGCACACGCGCCAACGTGGTTACGGGAAAGAAAAAGGGACTGGTCATCCTCGTGCAGTTCAGCAACCAGCATTTCGCCAATCCATCGAATGTGCTGACACTCGGCTCGGGCGAGACGGATGTCAACACACTCTATAGCGACATGCTCAACAAGGACGGCTATACTGACACTAAGAGCGGTGCCATCGGCAGCGTCCACGACTACTTCCACGATCAAAGCGACGGCAAGTTTGACCTCTCCTTTGACGTCATCGGGCCCGTCACCCTCAGCCATCCATACTCTTATTACGGCGCACCATCAGGCAACGAGGCTGACGGCAATGCACCACAGATGGTGATCGATGCCTGCAATGCCATCAAAGACAAGGTCAACTTTGCCGACTATGACTGGAATGACGACGGTGAAGTGGAACAGGTCTACATTGTCTATGCCGGCGAGGGACAGGCTACCGGTGGCGACGACAACACTATCTGGCCACACAAATACTCGCTGAGCGACAGCAGACATCAACCGTTGACCTACAACGGCGTCACCATCGACACCTACGCGTGCAGCAACGAGATGATCCGCGCCACACTCAACGGCAAGGACCGTCTGTTCTACATGGGCATCGGCACCATCTGCCATGAGTTCTCCCATTGCCTGGGACTGCCCGACTTCTACGACACTGGCTACGGCGGCAATGTGGGCACGGGCAGCTACGACCTGATGTGCTCGGGAAGCTACAACGGTGGACCGGAAGCCTTGAAGAATGTTTATGGCGGGACGGGCATCGGCACGGTGCCTGCCGGATACACTTCCTATGAGAAGGCATTCATGGGATGGATCACACCGACAAAGCTCGGTGACCAGCCTCTCGACATCAAAGCCATGAAAGGACTCGCTGATGGTGGCAACGCCTATATCCTCACCAATCCCGACAACAACAACGAGTATTATCTCTTTGAGAATCGTAGTAGCAACCGATGGGACAGCGCATTGCCCGGATACGGCCTTTTGGTTCTCCACGTCGACTACGATGCACGCTCATGGGCATACAACACGGTCAACGCCGCACGCGACCAGAATCATCCGCGCATGACCATCGTGCCCGCTGACGGCGACCTCTCCGACGAGACACTCGCCAGCGACACCTATCCCACCGATCTGAATAGCCAACTCAGCGGCAACTCCACGCCCGCCCTTAGTTTCTATACGGGCTACAGCGTCCCCACTACCGCGGGACTCTCCAACATACAGACGGCTGCAGACGGCACAGTGTCATTCCACTACACCCCACTGACCACCTCGGCCGGCATTGCCTCCATCACCACTGACCACAAAGGCAAGCCACAGATCTACACACTCGTGGGTACAAAAGCTGACAACAAGACCAAAGGCGTCGTCATCATAAAGAATGCGGACGGAAACACCAAGAAAGTCATCCGGTAGAAAACGAAGGGAAGTTATACCTCCTCAAGTCACCCGGTAGAAAACGAAAGGAAGTTATATACATTCTCTCTCCACGGAAGAATAGTGGGAGATGACTACATATAAAGTTAAAGGCCAGTGCAACACTCTGTTGCGCTGGCCTTTACTATTTTTGTATTATCGGCTCTGTGAACTCCGTCACAGAACAGGCATACCTACTTTGTATGTTTTACAAAAGAGCGGAAGTTTAGTCTCTGATGGCCTTTCTGACTTCTGTCTTTTCGCTTGCATCCACGGTGCGGCGGATGATGCGTATAATTCTCTCCTACAATTCTTATGTTGCAAACATAAGTATTTCTTTTGATATACACAAACAAAAAAGAAAGAAATAATCAGCAAATGGCAATAAAATGTATTATCATTAAGTAGAAGACAAACAAAAAGAGGGTACCTCATTACAAGATACCCTCCTTCTTCCTTTATGTTATCAAGAAACAATTACTTCTCGAAAGTCTGCATATCTTTACGTGCCTTGCACAAGGAGAAGGCATGCTGAGCACTGGCACGGTTGAGATTCGGCAACTGGACGTGCTTATCCTGACCCGTCATGCCTGTGATATGAATGATACTCGGGAGATAGAACTTATTGAACTCTCCTGCAAACAATCGTCCACCATTCGACTTTAACTTGTAGACATCAATACCAAGTATATTGGCATCGAAAGGTGTGGATGGGTAGTTGGCGAACGCCATCAATAAGGCTATCCAAGCTGCATTGCCGGGATGGTTCTCAAACGATCCAGCAACATAGCTGAACTTTGTTGTGGCACCGGCGTTCATATAGGCATCCATAGACAGATACTGGGTGCAGAAGTAATTATTGTTAATAGGAGTACCATGTTTCTCCTTATACTCATCGGCAAAGTCCATGGCTGTCAAGTCCCAAATAGAAGTATACAAGCGATAGGTATTGCCATCATACTTGAACGTGCTCGTCAATTGGTCTCCCTTGACTTGGAACGACAACGTGGACTGATTGTACACCAAAGGAATACTCATGCCTGCATCAGGAAGTCGAAGATACACTTTGCTGCCAGATTGAGCAAGACTACCTGTATACTGCACGTAAAGTTCGTCAATCGACAGAGTCGAGTCTGTGAATTGCGACAAGTCGTAGCCAGTGAAGTAGAATGTCTTACCCACAAAGTCCTTGAGCTCAGCCTGACGAACCGACACGGTGTCCTGCGCGCCCTGGTTGTCGACGAAGAGGCTCAGCTGGCGCAGCTCGCCTGTGGTGTTGGCCTTGACGGTGACGAGGAAGGCCGTGTCGATCTGTTCCACCTTGGCCAGAGCGTCGTCGTTGTCGCTCAACAGCTTGGGCTCTGCGCCCACCTTGCTGAAGGGCAGCACAATTGTGGTGTCCTTGTCAGCGATGGCGTAGTCGCTCTTGCCCTTATAGGCGAACTCGCAGCCTTTTTGCGTGATGGGCACATTGGTGGAGTCGGCCCCGCTCTTGATGGTCAGCATGGCCGAGCGGCTCTCCAACTGCGGGTTGTTGACGACGTTGACAACGACAGAGTCGCCCTTCACCTCGGCCTTGGCCCAAGCAGCGTTGACCGTGGCGGTGGCCGTCTGGCCAGCAGGGGCCGTGAACTTCACACCGCCCTGGTGAGCGTCAGCATCGAAGGAGAGGTTGGAGTTGACCACTCCGACCGTGTTCTCCCTCAGATATTGCTCGCCGGCATTGTCATCGCTGCACGCCGTGAATGTGGCGGCAGCGGCGACGAGCACCATACAAATATTGAATATCTTTTTCATGTGACAAATCTTTATTTGATTTTAAACTGCTTGACCGACTCCATGCGATAAGTAGAGAAGTCGAAGAAAGAGCGGCGCACGGGATTGATGGCACGCATCTTGTACTCACGGCTACCAACCATGTTGCCAGTGCTCACGTTGCCCTTGGCAGGTGCCGAAGCGGTCTTCACCAGCACGGGGCTCGTCCAACGCTCCAGATAGCCGAGGATACCTGACGAAGTGAACGGATAAGACTCGAAGGCCTCGATGAAGATTTCCTCCACGTTCATACCTGTGGACTGCAGTGACGAGCCGTCTTGAGTGTAAAGCAAGACACCTTGGAGCGAGATATTCAAGTTTCCGTCTTCTTTGGGCTCAATGGCAAACATATCAAAGAAGTTGTCGCGATAGCTCGACCAATAGCTGCCACCACCATAGATAAACGCGTTACCGAGACTATAAGTAGCTCCACTATTGGTCGTGGCGGTACCAATAAGCTGTCCGGACTGCATGAGCAGTGTTTGGGAGCCAGAGAGATAGATCAATGGGAACTCGAGTGTTGCATACTCACCCTGAACAGTCAGATAGAGAACCTGCGAGCCGTTGGCAGCCTTTCCATAGCCGATTGTAGCCGACTCGGAACCACCCTTGAAGTTGAGCTTGTAGGAGCCGAGGAGTGCCGAGAGCTCGTACTGGATGGCACTAACCGAAGCCGTATAGTCGCCATTCTTAAAGACTATCTTGGCCTTTCGTGCCGTCTTAGTGTCAGTAGTAGCGTCAACCTTGACGGTGAGCTTGTTGCCACTCTTGCTGATATGCACCCAAGAAGCATCACACGTCACGTCGAATTGGTCAAGATGTGGAATGGTCTTGGTCACCGTCTTGCCATTATACCCTGACTGGATGTCTCCGAAGATAGAGGCAACGACGGTTGGCGAGACGGTGAACTTGCTCGTCTGCACGCCCTCTGCGCTCATCGTGAGCTTGTCGTCGTCGTAGGTGAAGTCCTGGACGCGGACGCCATTGATTGTCAGCGGCTGGTAGAGGCGCAGGCCCTTGTCGGTGAAGTTATAAGCGCTGGTAGTAAGATACTGGCCACCCTCGTAGATGTCGGCCTGGCGGTTAGTCAGGTCAGTGAAGACAATCTGATACGGCTTTCCACCGATAATGAGGTCAACTTCAGAAGGGAAGAACGAGTCGCCCATGTCGACCACCTTGGCCATATAGCTGCTTGCCGGCTCAGTGAGCTTGCGCAGGTAGAGCGTGTTACTGCTCTTCTTGCCGTGCACCTTGACAACGCCGTTGCCCACGCTATCGATGACAAACTCGAAGTCGCCCTTGTAGCCTTGATACTTGCCATTGGACGGTGTGGCGTACTTGTGCAGGAAGTTGTTGTAGGTGTCGAAGGACAGCACGGGACCGTCGTCCTCCTTCATCTTGTAGAGCGAGACAAGCTTACCATCATCAGGATTATTCTCGAATCGCACCGTGTCAGCATCCTTTGAGAAGGCAATCGTATAGGTGAAGCCACCATAGCTCTGGTTGTTCTCCGGATAATAGTCAAAGGCCCAGCCGTATGGCGCGCTGACCAGTGAGTCCTGCGTTGCTTGCAGGTATTCCTCCATGCGCTGCGAGTAAGGCTTGTCGAAGATGTCTTCCTGGTCTTTCAAGCAAGACTGCATGAGCAAGGCCGGAAGGGCAAGCAAAGTATATAATAGAATCTTATTTGTTTTCATAACCTGTAATTCTTGAACTATTTAAGACTTGTCAGATCGATATGTCCGCTCACTACGTTGTTTTCGCGGCTGGTCACCTCGTCACGTACTTTGTCAAGGTCGATGCCAAAAGACTCCTTGTAGTAACGCTTGCAGATATCGAGCTTCTTTACGAGAGCATCGTAACCCGTATGGTCAGTGACTTTGCCCGTCGTAGCATCATAGACGAGTGACTTGGCCAATAAGGCATTCCACTGTTCGGGCGACTTGGTGACATACTCACTGACCATTTCGGCAAAATCCTCACGGCCCTCTTTCTGAGAGTAAGCGGTCACGAAACCACGCTTGGCGTAGCCCGAGCCGTACTTGTCTGAGCTCCAGGAGTCATTGACATAACCAGAGGCGGTCACCTTGTCGAACTCACGCGGATAGTCCTTGGTTTGGTTGACGATGTGCACAAACTCGTGGTGGATGGTCTTCAGATAGTACTCGTCGAGAGCTGCACGATTGCTGATGACCTCGTCGAGATGATTCACGCCGAGCAGACGGATCTTCTTGCCGCCCTCGGCGGTACCGAGCTTCATCGTACCATTGTTGTCATACTCAAACTCGCCGAGGAAGCTGAAGAGCTTCGGGAAGTAATTACGTGTGAAGTTGATACCGGCCGCTGCGGTGTAGGCATCCACGCACGTATATTTAATAATGTGTGCCAGCTCTACCGACTGCTTCATGTCGGCAGGTACGTCATAGTACTGCATGTCTGACTCTTTGTCATCGTAGCGGTATTGTATCTCGATGTTGAACGGAACGACAAAGTTGGTATAAAGCCACTTGTCGAAATCGTTCTGCTTGGTCTTCGAGTTGGTGATGACACTCTGATCGGAGAGATTATCATCCGAGCAGGAGGTCAGTCCCGCTGCCACCATCGAGAGAAGCGATAAGCCTAATATATATTTCTTCATACTCGTTTTTTTAAAAAAAAAGTCTATTAGTCGTCATTGCCATTGCGTGGGTTCTTAGGAACACCGGCACTCACAATACTCAATGGAATCTGCACAGCCATACGGGGATCATCCTGCTTGAGCCAGTCGAGGTTCTTCTCTGGTGTGCCGTCAGCACCAATCTGCCGGCGCGGGATCTCTATATTGTATCGCTTGATGTCGAACCAGCGGAGTCCTTGATGCAAGGTCTCGATGCGGCGCAGGTCAAGTAAGCACTGCAACATGCTTTCCTGTACAGAGCCTTCTGCATCGATGGTAAAGCGGGGATGCAGATGCTTCTTAGGGCTGGCCGTCATCTTGGCGGCATCGCTGTAGGCGTAGGGGATGCTGTTGAAATACTTCTGTACGCTCTCGGGCGTGAGCACTGAGTCGGTGTTGAAGTAGTTGTGCATCCACGTGTTCATGTCGGTGCAAGCGGCCTGGTAGTCTTTAAGCATAATCTCTGCCTCGGCACGGTTGAGCAGCGCCTCACCCATGGTGAAGCTGACGTTCAGGGCGTGGCGATAGCCTACGCCTTTTACCTGGTCGGTGTACTCAAATTCAAACGGGATCTTCATAATGACAGAGTAATCGCTCTCGCCCTGATTGTTGGTGAACGGGTGCCAGATGATATTGTTCAGGTTACCCCACACATTGTTGCTGGAAACACCTTCCGTCTCAGCGAGATAGTTGGTGTGGGCATAGCGCCTATAATATCTCCACGGTCCCAAAGCCAACCCTGCATTGCTGACGCTGGTCTGTATGAGCAGGTTGCACTCCTTCTCAGCGCTGCAATAGGCCTCACCGATCTTTACGGCCTGGTCGGAGGTGCTCAGTGGCATAGCCTCCAGTTCGGCATAGTTACGCAAAGATGCGCCGGGGTTGCTGCCTAAGAGCAGGTCGGCATACTTCTTGGCCTTGTCCCACTTCTCATAGTAGAGATAGAAGCGGAGGGCAAAGGCGTAGGCTGCCTTCTTGTTGAAGTGGTACTTGGGAATAGTGTAGTTGTCGTTGATAAGAGGAATACCAGCCTCAATGTCTGCCTCCATGTTGGCATAGTCCTCTGCCACTGTACCACGCTCTTTCTGATGGCCGTCTTTGTCGACCATACTTTCCACTTGTTTGCTGTAGTACACGCCCATGTCCTTGTCACTCGTCTTACCGTTGTAAGCCATGCAGAACTCGTTGGTGAGAAGGAAACTGTTATAGGCGCGCAGCAACAAGGCTTCACCCTTGGTATTGCGCAACTCATCGGTTGTAGCTCCACCGAGTTCTTCGATACTGGTCAAGGCCTGATTGGCCTTTCCAACGCACTCGTTGAGCTTATTCCACAGGTCTTCGGGCGAGTCATTGCCGTTTTCCTTGTCCTCCTTCCAGAAATACATCATGTCGCCCTCTCGGTCGCCAAGACTATTCTGCGGGCCCATGTAGTCCATGTTGTCGGACATCAGCTCGTTCATTACCAGATTGCTGTTGGTGTTGTATGCGGTAGTCAGCAGTCCGGCGACCTTGGCGGGCACGTCCATCTGTGTACGGTTGTCGGGCATCTTGTCCAGGAAGTCAGAGCAGGATGTCATCGATGCCAACAGCGTGGCAACCACCGTACCGGTATATATGATATTCTTTAGTTTCATGTCTTATTCGATTCTGAGGGTTAAAGACCTAATCTTAAAGTCAGGGTGAATTGCTTCGGTGTAGGAGCAGCCACACCACCGGTGTTGAAGAACTCAGGATCCTGTCCGTTGAGCTTCTTGTCGGCGTAGATGAGGAAGAGGTTGGTAGCCTGCAATTTCAGCGAAAGGCTGTTCACCCCTAAAGGACTGATAAGCTTTTGGGGGAAGTTATAACCCAACGACATCTCCTTCATGCGGATGAAGTCGCCCTTGGCGATGCGCTCCGAAGAGTAGTTGTAGCAATTGTAAGCCACCTTGAGCTCACTGTCGTTTTTGTTCTGACGCCTGCTGGCAATGACAGGGATGCTGGTCACCTTCTCATCGCCGGCATGAGTCCAGCGGTTGCGGAATTCCTTCGGTGTGGAGGTCAGGTCGTCATACTCGTTGCTGAAGACAGGGTCGAGACGCACCTTATTGCCGAAGCTATAGGTGATGAACACATTGAGCTCCCAGTTCTTGTAGCGGAAGAGATTGCCCAGAGACCCCGTTGTTGTCGGCTCTGCAGATCCCTCGTATTTCAGAAATCCCATCTTGTCGGGGTCACGTTCCTGCAAGTAGATGCCGGAAGTGGTGACTTTTCCGTTCTCGTCATAGAACGTAGGCAGTCCCTCGCGGTTCAGCCCTGCAAAGGGGATGCTGAAGATAGAGTTGACAGGATAGCCCACCATGCTGTATCCGGTACCCTGCACAAGGTCGATGATACGGGCCTGAGAGAAGAGGCTCGTAATCTCGTTATGTGTCCAAGAGTAGATGAAGTTGGTTTCCCAACTGAAGTTTTCATTCTTGATATTGATGGTGCTCAAAGACACCTCAATACCGTTTGACTTCATGGAGGCAACGTTGGCCCGGTTCCAAGGTCCGTAGAGCGGACTGTTGACATAGCCGATGAGGTCTTTGTTGCGGCGCCAGTAGAAGTCGGTGGTCAGATTGATGCGGTTGTTGAGGAAGCCCAGATCCAGACCGACGTTGAACTCGCGCTTCTTCTCATAGGTCAGGTCGCTGTTGCCGATCTCCTCGCCGTATCCTTTCTCCTGGATGGTCGTGAACGGACGCCAGGGCACGGTGGCGGTGAAGACGGGCAGGGAGTTGGTCACCGGCGGGCGGTCGCCGGTGAGCGAGTAGCTCAGGCGCAGCGTGGCATGTGTGAGCGTATTCTTGAACGCATCGCTGAACCAGCTCTCCTCGTGTGCATTCCAAGCACCGGAGACGTTGTAGGTAGGTAGCCAGCGGGCTGATGTGGCCTTGCCCAGATAGTTAGTACCCTCGTAACGGAAGGTACCGGTGACCTGGTAGCGTCCCTTATAAGAATAGGTGCCGGTACCAAAGTAGGCTACGCTGCGGATGTGGGTGTTGGACATTGTATAGTAGTCGGTACCCTGCTCCTGCCATTTCTTGAAGGCCATGTAGTTGAAGAAGGGAATCTCGCCGTCATAGAACTGCATGCCCCAGCCGCGGCCCCACGTCTGCTTGCGGTCCACGCAGTTGGTCTCCATACCGGCATAGAGGTTGACAATATGCGAGTCGTTGAAGACATCGTTGTAAGAAGCGGATAAGCGGGAATCCCAACCAAAAAAGCTGTTGTCCGTGCGGTCATAGATACCACCGTACTCCAGAATACTGACAGGCAAGGCAAACTGGTTGTCGGGATCAGTGTAAAGGTAAGGGTTGTTGTCGCGGATGGTCGTGGTGCCCATGGCGCGGTAGGCCAAAGCCTGGTTGGAGTTGTCCTTGACGTAGTGCTCCATGGCAGACGATGCACTCTTGACAGCGGCCAGGGCAGTGATCTTCACCTTGTCGATAGGCTTATAGTCAATGCTTGCCTGTACACGGAAGTCGTGGACATTGAGATCCATGTAGTTGTTGGTCAGTTCATTAAAGATGTTGAACTTGGCGTAGTTGCGGGTATAGTACTCGTTGGGGTCAAGCGTGCGTGAAGTGTTCAACGCATAAGAATAGGGGTTGATGTCGAAGTCACGGCTGACACCTCCGCTGACCGGGTCAATGGAGCGGCTCAGCGATCCAGGGGCCTTTTGCTTACGGTAAGAAGCATTGCCGATGAGGTTGACATCAACATGCTTGTTGATCGTGTATGTAGTGTTGATGTTGGCAGTGTAGCGCTGCACCTTGCTTGACTTATACCATCCCGGGTCGAACATGGCAGACAGGGAGGCATAGTACTTCGCCTTGTCTGTACCGCCGGAGACACTCACAGAGTGGTTGTGCATGATGGCGGTAGAGAACAGTTCGTCAAACCAGTTGGTGTTGCGGTATTCGGCAGCGCGCAGATAAGCATTCTTGGCTGCTTCAGTGTTTTCCAGAGTGAACTGGCCTTTTGTGGCATCGTATTGGGAAAGGAGCTCGTACATGCGTCCGTAGACACCGCTGTTCATGGCATTGGCTGTCTCAGCGTAATTGAGGTAGCCTTTCTTTTGCAACTCCTGATACACTCCCATCTGGTCCTGGGAGTTCATGATGTTGAAGTTGCGGTAACTGGGTTTCAGACGCATGGTGTACTCACCGGTGTAGCTGATGTGGCTTTGTCCGGCCTTACCTTTCTTGGTGGTCACGACAATCACACCGGCCATAGCACGTGCGCCATAGATAGATGTGGCGGAACCGTCTTTCAGGATCTGGAAGCTCTCGATGTCGTCGGCATTGAGCCCGGCAATGGCAGAGGAGATCAGCGTCTTGGCGTCACCGGAAGACAGTGAGCTGGCATCCACATCGGTGATGTCCTCCATGATCACACCGTCAACGACCCACAATGGCTTGCTGCTACCGAAAATAGAGGTAGCACCGCGCACGCGGATCTTCGGCGCTGTACCGAAGGTGCCACTGACGTTCTGCACGCTCACACCGGCAGCACGGCCCTCAAGAGAGCGGCTGATATCGGCCACACCGTCGAGCTTTGCCTTGGAAGCATCAATCTTTGTGGCAGCACCGGAGAACAGGCGCTTGTCCTGAGTGGTCATACCGGTGACCACGACTTCTCCCAAAGTGCGGTCGTCGGACTGCAGTGTAACTTTCATGTTGGGCTTGGCGGCCACAGTCTGGCTCTTCATGCCAATGTAGCTGATCACCAGCTTCTTTCCCGCTGGCACTGATAGCGTAAAATGTCCGTCGGCGTCTGTGACTGTACCGACTTTACTTCCTCCGTCTACCATGACAGAGGCTCCGATGATCGGTTCACCGTCTTCCTGCGATATGACCGTGCCCGTAATCGTCGTTTGGGCTAATGCCATACCCACAAAGAGGAACAGACAGGCAAGGATCATACTTAACCTTTTCTTCATAGACTCTCTTTGAATTTTAAATAAAAATATTGGTGTCCGCTAAAAATGAAAACCGCATAAAAATCCTTTCGCGATGCC
>DAWDCC010000051.1:0-22373 GCA_052355365.1 Prevotella sp.
CGGCATCGCGAAAGGATTTTTATGCGGTTTTCATTTTTAGCGGACACCAATAATAAGAATAACAAGCTTTTTGCTTCTTTTAATCGTTAAATCCTCTCACCGGCATACATCATCCTGCGTCCCAGCACTGTGCAAAAGATCATCTTCAGATCGGTGAAAAAATTGTGATGGTGGTAGTAATAGAGGTTGAGTCTGACCTTATCTGGATAGATGACTTCATCATTGTATTTCTTCGGTTCGGACACCGAGGCCAGTAGTTCCTCTTCGTTGCGGTATTTCAAACTGGCCGGTCCAGTAATTCCTGGCTTCAACTTCAGCACGAGTCGATCCTCACCCTGCAATCGGTCGGCATAACCGGGCACATCGGGGCGGGGACCCACAAAGCTCATGTCACCGCGCAGCACGTTCCATAGCTCAGGGAGCTCGTCGAGCTTATAGCGTCGCAACTTCTCGCCCAAGGGCGTGATACGGCTCTGCTCGGCAGCGGCGACTGACGTAGCGGTAGCCGAATCACGGCTGACCGTCGAGGCCAGGATACTCACGCTCATCGACCGGAACTTATACACGGTGAATAGCCGGCCTCCTTGCCCCACCCTACGCTGGCAAAAAAACACAGGGCCCGGCATCTTATACTTGATAAGCAAAGCAACGATCAGAAATACAGGACTAAGCACAACAAGTCCTACAAACGCTACAAGACGGTCAAAAATCCATTTCATAAATTCGTTTTCTTGGGTAAAACTTCTATATAGAGGTCATTACTGGGCAGGCGTTTGAGCACACGTATGTCACTGGCTGCCTGTGCCGACTTGAGCGAAGCGACGTTGTCTGCCGACACGGTTTCAAAGATATGCATGCCCAAACCATAGCCGAGACGGTTCATCAAACAATTCATCAGTGTGCCGATGCCTTTGCCTCGCCAATCGATGTCGACCATACGGCCTCGGAAGCACTTTCCCCAGAAAAAGCTGCGCAAGAAAAAATATCCCACCAAGGTCCCTTCTTGCTCTAACATATAGGCGAGAAAAGCCCTGTTCTTTTGCAGCTGTCTGATACTCTTCACATCAAAACCATGAGGACGGAAAAAGCGGAAAGCCTCCGCAGGCTGATGGGCAAAGAAGTGACTAATTTCCTCTGCGTCGTAGCAGCGCAGGGGAACTATGGTGTAGGGGATGCCCTCGCCCCACATCTTCTCTATTTGTTTTACTTTCTGGTCATAACGCAGAGTGAACAGCATGGAATTTACACGGTCTGTCATCTGCCACAGCCAAGGCATACGGCCGCGAATGGTATGTGCTATCTCGTAAAGCATGGACTTAGAAACGATTTAATGAAATTCCGGTTCCACCAAATACTACTACCTTCTTACTCATAACTTTTTCTTTTTCCATATAATTGGTACTGTACAAATGGATTTTCCATCCTACTATTTTTGATTGGTAATCCACCGTACCTAAACGTATTATACATTATACATCATTACGAAAAAGCCACAAAGTTGTTGGCCAAACGATTGTCAGCCAATTGGACAACGAACGTTTGACCAAATAGACAACGAACGTTTGCCATATGCACAACGAACGTTTGACCAATCAGAAAACAACAATTTGACAAGAATTTCTTTATTATGCGACACTGTTATTTTACTGCCTACATTTTCTTGATGTAGGCTATTATTTCCTGCTTATTTCTCTAACCTCTTGTATTCTGCCAGCAGTGCCTGCCAGATCATCTGCTGTTCATAGCGGTCGGCGATGTTCTTGCGGGCATTGGCGGCGAGGCGCTCGGTAGTGGTTCGGTCGGTGACAAAGGCATGCATGGCCTGATACAAAGCCTCGGCATCACGTGGAGGAATGATAACGCCGTTATAGCCCTCGCGGATGATCTCGCGGCTGCCGTTGATATCAGTCACAATGGAGGGCAAGCCTAAGGCACCGGCTTCGAGCACCACGTTGGGCATTCCTTCCCGATAGGACGGAAAAGCTAAGGCGTCGGAGGTGGCATAGTAAGGCCGCGGGTCCTTCTGACTGCCCACAGTCTCGATGCCATCTCCCTTTCGGATTCGCTCATCAGTCTCTGCCTTCAGCGGGTCGAGGGCGTTCTCGTAAGGTCCCACAAGCAACAGCCGTGTAGCAGGATTCTCCCGATGCAGGCGGTCGAAAGCCTCTACGAGTTCATTGATACCCTTGTCACCCACGAGACGCCCCACAAAGCAGAAGGTGAAGACATCGGACTTGCGAAGCGGCCCAGCCTTGGCCATCACCTCCGGCGTACGGTCGTAATAGGTCATATCCACGCCCCTCACGTTTCCGTTGGCGATGAGCCGCAAGGGCTTGCGGGTGATATGATACCGCTCGAGATCCCCTTTCACGCCAAGGCTCTCTGGGTTGATGTCAGTGGCACAGAAGCAGAGAATACGGTCGGTGAAGATGAGAATCAGCTTCATCAGTCCGGTGGCCGTGGGAAACACGAGACCCGTATAGGTGTGCATCCTCACCGGCACACGGCATATCCAGGCAGCCATCATAGAGATGAGTCCGGCCTTCGGGGTCATGGAATGTACGATATAGGGCTTCTCCTTACGGAACACGCGCACCATCTGCCACAGCGAGCGCAGATCCTTCCACAGGGAAATATGGCGCTCCATCGCCACGGCTATCGTGCGCACGCCCTCCCGCTCGGCTATCATCTGCAACTCCGGTTCCGGCGATGACACCACCACTACATCGTAGTATTGCCTAAGCATCCGCAGCTGGCCACGGCAGAAGCTATCCAACGACATGGGCACTGTAGATACCTTTATCAGTTTCTTCTTTTTCATCTTAAATCTATATAATCCACAAATCTGCACAACCTCCACGAAAACTACCCGCATACATGTCGATACATGGTTTATTCATCCACGAATCTGCACTAATCCCCCACGAATAACTTCCCACATTCGTGAAAATTCGTGGATTAAATCTTCCATCACTCTCCACCCGCATTCGTGACGATTTGTGAAGATTCGTGGATTTACTCTTTTCACTGATTATCATATGTATTCGTAGAGATCTGAGGATAAAGACGTTAAAGGACAATACGCCTCCATTCTAATACATTGGGATTACCAAAGTTGATCAGCAGGCCAAGCCTCATCTTCGTCGCATGAAGGTAATTAATCACTTGAGCAACGTTGGCTTTGTCGAGTTGTGATTGAGCCTTTATCTCCACGATAATCTTATTCTTGCAAAAGAAATCCGGACGATATTTTTGTTTGAGACAAACACCATCGTAAAAGATATCGATGTTCTTCTCGCCATCAAATAATATCTTGCGCTTGTCAAACTCTATCTCGAGTGCCTCATGATACACTGCTTCAAGAAAGCCAGGACCCAAAGTATTATAAACTTTCATTGCAGCGCCCACAATATCGTAACATTCTTGTTGATATAGCATAAAACTCGAATTGCTTAATCTCCACTAATATAAATCCACAATCGTGTCGATTAGTGTTTTTATTTATCCACGAATCTACACTAATCTTCACGAATATCCATCAGCATTCGTGTGGATCCGTGAAGATTCGTGGATTTATTCTTCCATCACTCTTCATTCGCATTCGTGTCGAGAGAGTTTACTCCCACCAATATTGTGCCCATTTGCATCGAGTAGATTTAATAAGTGTGGTATGCGGCATTGTATTTCTCTGCCGTCGTCTTGATATCGAACTGCTGGGCACGAGCATAGCACCTTTTTGCCACATCCGTGTAGAAGCCGGCATCGTCGTGAAGCCTGTGCAAGAGTCCCGCCAGCGTCTTCGCGTCGCCTTCCGAGAACAGCAGGCCATAGTCCTTGGTCACCTCGCGAAGCCCGTTCACGTCCGAGGCGATGAACGGCTTGCCGACGCTCATACCCTCGATATTCGACAGCGAGAGTCCTTCCCAATGACTCGACATGCATACCACGTCACTGCTCTTCAGTATTCGCGGCACATCCTGTCGCGATCCCCAGAACGTCACGCGGTCTCCCACTCCCTGTTGCTCCGCCAAGGCCTTCACCTCATCCATGCGCTCACCATCACCGACAAGCCAGGCGACATAGTTCTTCGGCAGCAGCGCAAGAGCCCTGACCAGCGTATCCTGGTCTTTAGCTTCACGGAACCCGGCCACCATCGTCGTGACGAAGGTACCATCACGATGTGCGTCCGGCAAAGGCTCAGCATCGTGGAAAGCCTCTACATCCACGCCATTGTTCACCGTAGAGATATGATCGTAGCGTGCCGACCCCGGCTTGAGCCAGTCGCCACCCATATACTCCCGCAACTTCTCCTCTGCAATCTTCGATATACAGATCACATGTTCATAACGGCCATACATCCAGCTCTCTATCGGTGCGTACCACTTCCAGTTGCGTTTTCGGTTAGACGTGGTATGCTCCGTGGTGAACAGTCGAGTATGGCAGCACAGCGAGGTGATCGCCACGAAGAGCTGCGGTGAGGAGTTATGCGTGTGTACGATGTCATACCTCTGCATGATAGGGATGAGCTTCAAGATAAACAGCGGGTTATAGACGCCATGACCCAACTTCCAAATCCTGATGCCCGGGTTCTCGTCCCGCAGCCGCTGCATGAGCGGTGTCTCGCGTCCGTCGAACACGCATACGTCCACCTCATTGCCCAACTCTCTCAGTCTTGGCACGAGGTTCACCACCAATGTCTCAGCACCTCCCGACAGCAAATTTGTTATCACCTGAAGAATCTTCATAATCGTCTAATAAATTTTCGACTTGTTCATTATCAGCAAATAAATCCAACTGATTTTAAGTTCCGCGGCATAGGTCTGCCCACGTTTTTATTGATCCACGAATCGACACAAATCTCCACGAATATCTATCGCCCCTCATTCGTGTAGATTCGTGAAGATTCGTGGATAAATCTCTCACAAATAAATTTATGACTAATTCGTGGTTAATTCCTGGCCATTCGTGTGAATATGAAAGATCCGCACGAAGCGAGTCTTACTACATTTCCTTTCAGTGTTTTACTTGCGTTTTCCATTACTACTACCGAGGTTGATGCATTTGAAGGATTTGTGTCATCCAAAGGCGATGTCAAGGATTCTTTTGACCACGACCTCTGGTGCCAACCACTTCTCGTAATATTCGCGGGCACCTCTTTCCAATCGATGCCTATAAGCTTCGTCGGTAGTGATTTTCACAACCGCATCGTATATTTCCTCTTCTGTCTTCACAAAGTGTACATTCTTCCCGTGCACCAGCCCCCCTCCGGGCATCACACGGTTGAGTGGCGTAGAGACAATCGCCTTGCCCATGCAGAGGTATTCGCCCAATTTCCATCCGAGACAACCACAAACCGAAGGTGTGTTGAAGACCAACACACTTTCCTTGGTCTTCTGAATGTAGTCATCCATAGACAAACGCTTGTCATAAATAAAGTCGCGGTAGATCTCCTTATATTTAGGATAGGCTGGCATCTCACGTAGAGGAGCCTGCCCTTCGACATAAAATAGTCCGCCTTCTATTTTTAGTCCTGCACGTTGACACGCTTTCAGGAATCCTCCACGGAATCGGTTGGTATCTGATGCCGCAAAATCGTTGTACCAAAGAGTAGAGGCATGAAAGATATAATCGGGTCTCACCTTGCACGACCGTTCATACACCTCCAGACTACGACGGCGAATATAAGGATAGAAGTAGCTCTGAAGATATAACCGCCATGGTACGGAACTCTCAGCCTTACCCTTCAGCCAACATTTCAACGCCAGCCATGCCATCCCCAACGCATTCCTATTGTGAAGACCGAAGTTGGGGCCTAAAGCCACCATCTTGGGATAGTCTGCCAAATGATACTCATTCTGGCTATCTTCTGAGATATTCACCTTGCCATAGACATCTGCCCAGTCATATTTATCCTGCTCAAAGAGAGCCACATCCTTGATATCAAGATAGATTTTCTTTCTGACACCTTCCTCATTGTCTGCTATGAATTGCAAACCACATCCAAACTGGTCTTTGTTCTCGCATGACAGATCCTTAAATGGTGCCGCGCTATAGCTGATGTTGTTGCGGCCAAAAAGCCTGTACAGTCCCAAACGATAGAAAGACGAGTAGCGGTATTCCACACGTGGGTCAATGATAATCTTCATTTTTAAATAGCTCCTCTCAATTTTAGTAGGGCAAGGATGTCAGCAGCACGGGAACCATCTTAGCATAATTACAGTCAGAGGCCACAGCCACATGCAAATGCTTATTTTCCATATACTGTTCTCTTATCTCTCAAATGCATCAACCATCCTAATGGACGGACAATATTCATCCAACTCTTCAACAGGGGCAACTCGGAAGGCACCACCGAAGAGTGCTTCGGATCGTAGCAATATCTGAATCGCCAATAGTTGATTGCATTTCGCAATTTATAGATAAATGGTATCTTCCGCAGCGTCAATTCTTGGTAAGTCATCATGCTGGTCACCGGGCTTTGCATCCTGATACGCACAATATTGTCAGTTAGGCCTCCTTCAAGATAATCCCGATAGTAGATAGTCTCCGGAAAGAACCTCACCTTTCTATTGCGAGTGAGCCTATTCCATTCAAGCACTTCCGGGCAAAAGTATTCTCCTGGTATTTCTGGGAAAGGACACTGTCGCATCATCGATGTCTTATAGGCCTCCGCAAGGTCTCCTTTAGTCTTATATTTGTACATCATCTCTACTGTCATTGCATCAATGACCGTCTGAACGCCTAAGCTCACCGCAGTGCCGTCGCGGTGTGCGATAAGGCCACAGACTCCGACAAAACAGTTATCATCCTTGATTTGACCATAATATTTCCCCAACGTCTCCAATGCATTAGACGGTAGAATGTCGTCAGAATCCACTATAAAAAACAACTCACCCTTCGCTTCGCGCAAGCCCTTATTAATGGCAGTATGCTTGCCTCCATTGGATTTGTGAAAATATCTCATCTCGAAAGGATGATCTTGACGTGCTCTCAATTTATGAAGCACATCCATAGTATGGTCAGTGCTACCGTCATCCACCACAATCCATTCAAAGTCGTGACATGATTGTGCTACCAGACTCTGATACAGGTTCGGAAGCAAATTTCCGCGATTATATGCTGGAGTAAAGACCGTGATCAACATAAGGCTCTCATTTATTACGTATTACTGACGGGGGAAAATTGCCAAATCGAAGGCTTTACGATAGAATTTGTCGTACGTATAACCCGTATCATATTCAAACGTTGTATAGACGCTACCATCGCCACTCGGCTCGCCATTGGTCAAGAAGGTTCTATAAGGTACATTCTGAGATTTCCAACCATATGTCAACCTGAACCACAAAGCAAAGCATACCAAAACTACACATGGTCTTAACCAAGATAGGGCTTTTCTCTGATTTGGCAACATCGTGAACATGTAGATGATAAAGAACATATAGAACCAACTCATTCGACCACCCTGGCCAAAACGCATGAAGAAGAGTAAGAAGCCACAATAAATGAAAGATCCATTAAGCATAGTAAGCGTCTTTCTATCTGTAGAAATGTATCGATAGCCTTTGAAGAACACCCAAATGAACATAACTACTTCTATGACATACTCTATTCTGAAGCCTTGCATCTCATCTCCATATCCTTTATTGTTGGAACTTCCCACGGAGGCCACCATTGCCAAGGGCAAAGGTGTCAATCCTATGAGTAAACAAGAAAACAAGAACCACGAAATCTGAGACTTGCTGAATTTTTTGAAAGGTATAAAATACATCGGGAAAAACACAATGGCTGAGCTGTGAAAAGTCAAAGCCAATAAAACTGTGCCAAAGAATTGCCACGGTTTCCGCTCCCAAATATATTTGATTCCATTCCATGCGATGCCACATGCCAGCATCTGTCGCAAATAGGTCATCGTAAAGTAATAGAATAAGCCAGTAAAAAGTATCATGCCTAGTGGATAATCCTCAATATATTTCTTAAAGGCATTATAGAACAGCGCATAGCCAACTAAAGTCGTCACAAAAAAGAAGATATAGCGGTTTTGTGTGAACAACGATACAAAAACGTTCCAAAAGAAATATCCCCACTCCTTTCCGTTGACAAAATAAAAATAGTGAGACAAATGCCGTCCGGCTCTCATCTCGTCTGCGATAGAGTCAAACTCATCTCCATAGATATATCGGTCATAACCGCCGATCATATCGCCCAAGCCCACAAACAAGGCCATATATAACATGACCGCAAGAAGAAACCCGTTTTGCTGCTTATGCGAAGGCGTGGCCGCAAAGTAGTAGATAAAAACTACAACGAAAACTAATAGATAGGGGAACATATCTTATATTCTATATTCAAAGGAAACTTAAAAGTTTTTTGCAACATATCTGTAGAAGACAGAATTACGCGTCCCTACATCCGTGCGAAACTGCTCCTGGTCCTTACGGCAGCGGAAAGAGGACGGGAGATCGTCATTGCGCAGCTTCTTCTGTTGCATCACATACAGTGTTTTCACATCCTTCAGATGCTGATAGCGGTTCAACACACTTTGGTCAGTACCTGTAACAATACAGAGCGAGGAGACCCAGCGCAGTGCAGGATGCACCTCCGAAGGCACACCACCTATGAGATACAAGGCCAAAATAGCCTTACGCATACGGCTATGCGCATCACTGCTATAATAGCGTTTGATGACCAGTAGGCATAGGATGAAGATAAACGGCATATTGGTGCGGAAGCAGAAATCGTTATGCAAACCTATCTGAAACCAACCGAACAGGCATACTGTCGCAAAGCCAATCCATAGCATAGCCTTGTCAAGGCACACCTTATAGCCTACCAGCATGAAGATGACAAACTCAAAAAAGATGTAAATCAGATAGCCATAGACCGTAGGCACCCAATCCGTCAAGTCACGCAAACCCTTATGTCCGCTTTGATTGTTGGACATGAGATACAACGCTGAGATGACGAGCAACAACAATGCCGTCACATTTTCTACATTCAACACATAACCCCATCGCTGATCTGAAGGCCGTTGTATCAGACCACGTAACAGCCAGTAGACCATAATCGGAGCCAAACCGACCAAAGGCAGTGGTGCATAGAGCAACAAGAGCACATAGTAAAAGGGCAGCATCAGACTCTTGGTGTCTTGAATCATCAGCATCATACCCAAGAACAATGCGACAGTCTGGTTGAAAGGATCATAGAGAAACTGCACCATCGGACCGGCATGGAAAACGCCCGGCGTACCGTTAGTGAAAACGATATTCACAATTTCCGAAATCGTATGACTGCTGTCAACGACAGGAAAATAGAGCAGGCACTCCACTATCTTCATTCCAGAGAACAGGTAAAAGAAGAAAAGATAAGATACTCTCACCTTGCCCATCCACCGACAGATCTGCAAAAACAGAAGTTCTAAACCTGCGCTCAACCATACCAACTGCATGAAGAAACCAGCCTCCATAGAATGAAAAACTTTTGCAACCAGAGCTGGAAACATCCAGAAAGCTAAATAATAACTCTTCGTCAATCCAGTCTGCACATCATATACCGGCCACGAATAGTTGACCAAGTCGCGGAACATCGCATTGCGCCAATAGTTGTCGGCCGACTGAACCATATATCCGCCAATGCCGCACAGCCACATCAACACGAGACAGACGATGACCGACAGCCACAACTGGCGCGTGCTGATGACAAGGTTATCTTTGCTTCCACGTCTCCACTGACGATAAAGGCAGTACACAATAAGAGCGGTCAATGGCAATGAGAAGTACCATTGACACCAACCGAGTAAAAAGATAACGACGCCCATCGCTATCCACGATGCTGAAAGCAAATCCAACTGTCGGCAACTCATCTTCATCTTATACTGTTCGCTTGCTTTTAATTCTGAATATCTGTTTTGTATCTATCATGCGCAACTTATTGTTTCATGTTCTTTTCGTCAATGACGCTGCACACCAAATTTTTCCAACTGCAAAGTTACCATTTTTTTGCTTTTTACCTAATTTCTTTCACCCCTTTAGTAGCAGAATCTAAAGGATCGCATTTTCCTACATTCCCCCGCTTGTACTCTTCCACGAGGTACACCGGACGGCCCTTGCTCTCGTTGAAGATCTTACCGAGATACTCTCCAAGGATACCTATGGCGATAAGCTGGGAAGCACCCAAGAACAGAATCACAGAGATTAGCGTGGGGAAGCCCGCCACAGGATCGCCCCATATCGTCACCTTGACGAGCGTCCACAGCAGATAGGCCAAAGCACCTAAGCCGATGACAAACCCCAAGTACGTAGCCCAGCGCAATGGAGAAACAGTGAAAGAGGTTAGGCCCTCGATAGCGAGGCCCGCCAACTGAAAGAAGTTCCAGTGCGACTGTCCGTACTCACGGTCACCACGGTCAAAAAGTATTTCTTTCTTGCGGTAGCCAATCCAGCAAAACAGTCCTTTGGTATACCGCTCACTCTCCCGCATCCGTTTCAACGCCTCTATGCACTTACGGTCCAACAGACGGAAGTCACCGACATTTTTCAGCACCTCAAACCGCGTACTCTTGTCCAGCAACCAATAAAAGGCCAGCGAGAGCTGCTTCCTCAACCAACTCTCCTTACCGCGGTCACGCCGCCGGGCATACACATCCTCGTAGCCTTCCTCCCAATACTGTAGCATCTCCGGGATCAGAGAAGGCGGATCCTGCAAGTCGGCATCCATCAAGATCATGCAGTCGCCCTGCACATAGTCAAAACCGGCTAACATCGCATTTTCCTTTCCGAAGTTGCGCGACAGATTGACATAGCTCACCCTACCGTCCTTCTCCGCCAACTCTTTGATCATTGCCATGGTCTGGTCACGGCTGCCGTCATTGACGAGCAGCAACTCCCAACTGTACTGTGACATAAAATCCATAATACCGGCAACAGCCTCATAGAGATGTGGCAGCGACTCCTGCTCGTTGTAGCAGGGCACCACGACAGAAACAAGTTTTCGACTATTTTGCATTTGTTCCATATTCATCAATCATCTTTTAATCATACGTAAGGTCCTTGCCGCACCATTGAACGCCATAGACAAGAGTAAGCTGACGCACACCGTCACCAAAAACATCCATAAAGGGCTGCCCATCTTATTGACGAGTGGACGGAAGAGATATAAACACATCCACCCATGTATCATCCACATGTTCAGATTGTGATGGCCAAGTATCAACAACACTCTGCTCCCCCCAGTTCGGCGAATAAGATTCACGGAGATAATAATGACAGCAGCCCAGAAGAAAGAAATAACGGCACCTGTATAGGCAAAATATCGAAGAGCGATTAAGGCTGCCAATATGCCTACCACCACCGCCAAAGGGATGTTTCTCAGCATCTCGCTACATCTTTCCACAAAGCAAGTCTTAGCCATTACTCCTCCCAGCGCAAAGGGAAAGAAGATATAGAATGTTTGAAAAAGATTCAATCTGAACCATGGATAAGCATTCAGCCGTGAAGAAGCCACAAATATGCCATAAGACACTGCCAGGGCTAACCAAACATTCATCTTGTCACCAACTTTGAAGATCCAGTATGATGACAATGACAAAATGCAATAGGGCAAGATAAACCACGCCGGCAAATAATACTCTGCTTTCCAGTCCAGCATATTAGACAACAAAATTGGCACTGTTATCTCGCATCGTTTATCACCCATCACCAGGCTAAGGCAAACAAAAACTGCGGTTATCAACCAATATGTCATATATAGCTTAAAGCATCTTGTCCACCTGTGCTTGTCTTTGCCATGGCTATGAACGATATAGAGCCCATAGCCACTCAGCAAGCAATAAAACGGTACAGGATTGGCAGCCCTGCCCATATTGCCGATAACGGTATTGGCAAACTCGGGATTCATGTGAGGCTCGAACAGATGAAAGAAAATCATCACGAGTATTCCGAGTCCCTGCATCATCTTACTTTCTTCGCGTGTCATCACTTGTTAACGATATTTTTAAGCCAACAAGCCGCAAATAACAGTATTTAACAGTTGACCAAGATGATTAAACGATTCAAACATTATGTTTCTTTATTTGTCTGATTAGCTCATTCTCTTAGAAAACAATCCAAAGAATTCAGCAGCCTGCTTACTTCTTCCGTGCTCAGTGAGCACAGCTCTACGACCAGCAGCAGCCATCTCCTCATATTTTGTCCTATTCACAGCCATATCCTTTAATGTATCTATTACTTCCTCCGGATCGTTATATTCAATACATGATTTCTCATTTTCAACTGCTATATTCTCCAAGGCATAAGGCGTGCCTATTACCAGCAAGCCATTGGCCAGGGCATCAAGCACTTTACCTTTTGTCCCTGTACCAATCGTAATTGGAGTAATCTGCACATCATATTTAGATATTTCATCCAAATATACATCAACAAAGCCGAGCCTCTCACTTTCATACCCTGCCGTACACAACTTCTCTACCACATCATCCCATCCCTTACCTAAAAAAGTAATGGTGTAGTCTGTCGAAAGTTCGTTATGAGCACAAAGAACAGGCAACAAAGCATCAAAAGAAGACCTCATATAGAGGTTATACTGTCCTGCAATCAAGATTTTGATCTTTGGATGAGAGAAGCGAATGATTCGATTTGCCACAAAATTATAATGAGGATGACGAATAAATAGAGCATGGCAAGCAGGATTCATACGTTCTACAAAACGTTTATCAGCATCTCCCACGACACAATATATTGCGTTTTCGTCAGCCAAATAGTTCCTCTCAAGACACAAGTACTTGGGATACATGATTGCCTGACGCCAATAGCTTTTCTGAGAATTGACAACGAATTTCTGCCCGAGCATACGATAATAATACAGAGCCTCACTATCCGGGCCGATATGCACACGCCGAAATTGAGGAAACTCACTCATCATGGGAGCGAGCTCCTCTCCGTAAACCCAGATGCCATCCGGGTTCATGGCAACTATTTCATCTCTTACAGACTTAGGCAGACGCAAATAGCTCAAGTAAGGTAATCTTAAAAAGATACGTAACACGAGTAAATGCAAACGCATCATCCACCTCAGCCACTTCTGTTGTTTAACGAGATAAATATGCACATTCAGTTCACGTTCCACCTCCTCTATCTTTTCCTTGGATAGATGATTGATATTATAAGTAAATATATCAATATTCACATTCTTATCCCTCTCTATCATTAGATGATATGGCAGTGCAGAGGTACCGCGGATATTATCTGATGCTGGTGTTGTGTGAGTGATCAGTACGATTTTCATTTATTACCAACTTAATAGCCTTTAGACCTTATTGTTTGTATTTATCCAGCCAACGCTTAACAAGTATCTCATGCCATAAGGACGGACGCACTAAATGAGCTGCTATCTTACATATGTTTAGCACATCTAACAATATCATCTCTATGATATTTGGCACAATTGGATGAATATATCGATTGACAAAGAATCGAATATTATCAAGATGTATTTTTCGTCTGTAAGAAGAACTTATAGCAATGAATTTAGGATTTGGAAAACCAGATTTGGCAAGATAATCAAGATAGTAATGTCTATCAGGGAACCATACATCCAACCATGGTTTCAGTTTAGCAGAGTAGTGCAAAATAGAGGGTTCATGCACATATTCCTCAATATCATACATTCTTTGATTCTTGTCAAGTACAGCCACAGATAGCGGTGTCTTCCCATATTTGTATGGCAATCTAAGCCATCTGCCTCTGAATTCATGGTTCAAAACATCCTGATCCTCCATGATTAGGTTATCTCCCATCTCAGATGCATATTTTAGCATCCTCTCTTGAGAGTGGTTATCTCGCCAATAATCGAGATTAATCATCATCACGCCAGAACAGAAAGCCTTATCATCGATCCCCAGTCCCATCACAAACCTATGATGATTACTTACAGGCGTTGCATCCGCAACGGCGGCCAAAGGCCGGTCACCAAGATCGAGATCAAATAAATTTTGGATATTTTTCAACACGACTATATCACAATCCAAGTACAGCACACGATGTACATTACGGCTGAGCAATGAAGGTAACAGTAATCTATAATAACAAGCAACCGTCAAATTATGATCAGCGCTGATATTAAATGTCTGCATTGTCGCATCATCAATATCATAAAAGAAAATATCGTTGCCATACCTTTTACAGAGTTCTTTAATTATTTTCAAACTCTGTGAAGAAAGAGCGTGGTGTAACAGATGAACGCATATATGAATCGATTGGTTATTCTCCATCAGGGAGCACAGCATTACAACACAGTGCTGGACATAATTATCATCTGTGCTGCATGTAACATGATATGTCGTCATTTCCGTAAACGAATAAATTGATTACTAATTTCAATCTTTGCGTTGGAATGTTCAAAGTCGAAACCACAAGGTATCTGATAAAAGTCATTTCCCCAATAGTTCGCCACATCTTTATACCTATTCCGCTTGAAAAACAGAAAATGCAAATAGAAGAAGCGCCCCCACAGTGAATGATTCATTTTCTGATTCTTAGGACATTCTATCTTATGCGTTTGCGTATCATATACCCAAATATCTTCTGATTGTGGTGTCGGCGTGGAAGAGCATTCCGCCATCAACACTCTTTTGTGGAAAGGCTGGGACAATCGCTGAAAGCGCTCATACAGTTTCTTCTCATCGATGGGCAGATGCCTGAAGATGTGAAAATAGAATTCATTGAATGTATACATAAGAGGGTTAAGCTTATAACCAAACAGATCCTCGTCCATAGAATAATGAGTCTGAGATTCTATACACTGCTTCCATTCTGATATCTTATACCCATATTCAGTATATTTCGAATCGTAACGCACTATGCTAAAATGACCGGCAGGCCGATCATTCTGAGTGGTAATAAAATCAAAGCGGTGCAGCAACTCGGGTGTCAGAAATGAACAGATGTCACTATAAACCAAATCGATGTCTGAATAGCCCCAAAAAGCATAGTCTGACAACTCTTTCTTATGAATATATCCATAAAACGGTTTCAGATCTGTCAACTTATATGGGTCAGCCGGCATGAAATTGATTTGTAGACGACGGGATGCCAAAACACAATAATCAGAAAACGAAATCTTGTGAAAAATGGTATTAGAATAGACCTTCTGTGGGATTTCACAATCGGTATAGAAATGGAAATCCACAATAGGATTCGTACTGCAACTATAGAGATACAAATCCATCCATACTGGAAACTTCCCAAAGTAAGGAATGATCATTGCTATTTGCGCCATAAGCTCTTGATTTTAAAGATGACCCTTGCGAATATAGGGCTCACATGTATGCCATGGCTCTGAAAAGATCGTACATAGGGAAGTTTATAAAATGTCTGCTCAGTGGCGATCTCCTCGCGCCCAGGCCCGTCCACAATACTATATAATTTATCCAATTCTTTGATTTTTGAGAAAGAAGCCTTTTCTCCAATGATCAAATGCAAATAACAGTTCTGAAGATGCAGCTTAGTTATATAACAGCTTAGCGTCTTGAATTTCATATTACTCCCCAACGAGACCATACCATCCAAAATCAGCTTAGCAACAACATACAATGAATTGAAATTTCTCTGAAGGCTCTTGATACTTACTGATTGCCCCTCACGGCCTATATCATACACATAGACAGGATATGATAACAACCGGACAGTAGAAACGTATTGTAAAGGCTTCAAGACGTAATAAGTATCCGAATAGAATACATGCTCAGGCCATTTCATATTTATTCTACGAAGCAAATCTGTTTTAAAAGCCACACTCGCCACAAAATAATTACTTCTAACAGTGGGAGAACTGAGCAATTCATCTGTAGCATATATATCCTCATTGAGATGAAGATTCGTGGAGAAGCTACTTACTTCTTCTCTGTTTCCTAATTCAAAATGCCTCTTCAATTCATTTATTACAAGGTCAGCATCTGACGTCTGCAAATCCTTTAGAAGTCTTGTTAACCCTGCAGATTCATACCAGTCGTCAGAATCAAGAGTCTTGAAATACTTTCCCGCAGCCATACTAAGTCCCACATTCATACATGAACCATAGTTTCCGTTTGTTTTGTCAACAACAAAAATAGACTCTGGGTACTTTTCTGAATATTTATGTGCTATCTCAGATGTATTGTCCTTAGATCCATCATTCACTACCAATACTTGAATTAGGAACATATATTCCGGATCAAGTATCAAGGAATCGAGGCAACGCTCCAAATACTTGCTTGAATTGTAGGCTGGAATAACTATCGTTAAAATTTTATCTGTACTCATAGTAGCATGATTTTCCATACAAACACTATTGATTGTCTCGAGGAATGAAAAGCCTGCAAAGATAGAAATTTTGCTTCAGTAATCGTGATCGCTTTCCATATACACACAGACCATACCGTTTAAAGGCTTTCTTTATCTTATTATATTGACTCCTTTTATTCAGTTGCAGATAAAGCCACATCAAATCATTTGCACACTTCTCCAACACTTTATTAGCCCTATAGTAATATGCAGGTTCCTTCGTTTTAAAGAACTCACTTACAGCCTTAGAATTGCAAAAATCTTGCTCTGCTGAAGCAAGTTGCTTGTGCAAGTCCTTTAAAGATGTAGAGAGATATGATTGCTCGTTCATGCAATTATAGTGATAGCTTACAGATGCAAGCCAAGCATTTTCCCTCGAATAATAAGCCAATTGAGACATTGCCAGATAATCTTCCGCATAGTTGGCTCCTTCCATCATCCTGATATGATTATCTACATAAAGAGACTTCTTTATCAGCCTTCCCCACAGTGCATGATGAATAGAGAACGACAACATGTCGGATACAAAATCCTGATTTCTGTAGAAGCACGGCCTATCCATAACTACCCAAGAACTAACATTATGTTTGATAGCCTGTCCCGTCACAATATCCGCGCCTGTCTCCACCTGCATCTTCACTAACTCTTCCGCGGCATCAAGTTCAAGCCAATCGTCAGAGTCAACATGAGTAAGGAACAAACCTGTTGCTGCCACCACAGCAGTGTTTCTTGCTGCCGCCAATCCCCGGTTTTGTTCATGCCGGATGATCCTCGTCTGCTCTTTACGCTCGGGATAATCATCCAACACACGTTTCAGGATTTCTATACTATTGTCTGGCGTACAGTCGTCGACGAAGACAATATCAAGATCATGATACGTCTGCTCAAAGATAGAGCGGGCACACCGCTCAATATATTTCTCTACGCCGTATACCGGCACGAGAATACTGACTGTGTATGGTTCTTGGGGCATAATAGTAATACTTGAAAGCTGTATCAACCGCCATCAATTATCCATGAATATCTCATGAAGAAATTGATGAGTAACTATTTCAATTGGTCATTGACCTCGACTAGTAATAATTAATGGGCACTCGAAATTAGAGTACAGTCTTCACCTTATTTTCCGCCAAAGGAGAGGAGGAATGGACAGCTTTGCAGTTTTAGTCATCTAAAAACAAATGATTATAAAACGAACCGTCTTTTCCTCCTGCCTGCATAAGTGGATGTTTGTATGTCAACTTATGGAAATCAGCTCCTCGTTTTATCTGCTCAAATCGCGTTTCAGAATAATTATCAAACAGCTCAAACTGCAATAGATGAGGAGGTATGTTGGAGAATCGTGGAACAGCCTTCCACTCCTCGGGATAAAATTCTGTAGCCAAATGGAATAGTTGATGATATACAAAATAGTTAGTCAGTCTATCATTTCTCTTCCAATATTCAAACAGCAAATCCCTCATCAATTCTAAAATTGGCTCTTCCCGCCATGATGATAAGAACCAATTAGAGCAAACGCTTGCTTGTTGACGATCAAATTTCCAATCTTGAAAAACGAACAGAGGATAATCCAACACAGGTTCGTTGTAACCAGTGCACAAAACTGTAGAGTCGATCCAAACCCCACCATGCTCAACGAGTAAACAGGTACGGAGTATATCCGAGAAATGTGTACGAGAAATAATACCTTTATGCAACTTCTCAATGATATAATCAGGGAAATTCACATATTTGCCGATGTCGTCTTCGGTGACCACCACAATATGATAATCCGGGAATTGTCTTCTCAATGAATTCAAACAAGTTTGGCATAGTTTAGGAGCCTTATCTTCCCCTTGCAGCCAGCACCACCAGATGATTTTTGACTTTTCCTTAGACTTTAATTCATAATGAGGCAAACTCTTAATGAAAGGCGTATAAGTCTCCTTCAGATCGAGAAATCCTCGCCAATCACGAAGATCATCCTTTATGCCATTGCTTAAGTGATGATGCTTTATGAAATACATCATATCATAGTTTTCAGGATGGAAAGGGAGGTGAAATAACCGACTAAACAAGAGGGATATCAGACCCGTAAAACCTACTGCCTGATAATATGATCTAATTTTATGTAATAATGTGGGCATAGTTATAAGATTATCCGCAAGTATGAATTAAGCTCGTCTTGACTTTAGAAAATCACTTGCTGTCTTTTCCATATATTGCAGACACTCCAACCTCAACAGTTTTGCCAAAGCATAATATATTATTATGCCGACTGATATTTGAAGCATTGTCAATAAATAAATATTAACATTCAGCCTTCCCAATAAATACACTATCAATGCCATAACCAAGGAAATCCCCATTTGAGGTGCCAAGTCTTTCAGCTGTTCCCAATAGCTGTAACCAATGAGTTTTTTGTTGGGCATAGCATTGATCGTTGACCCAATTAAATCATAGACTGTATTTCCAACACACATAGCCAAAGGGCTGATAAACATGGTTCCAAAAATAATGGCAAAATATAATGGTTTCTTTATAAATTCAAGTTTCATCATAATATCGCTCCTACCAATCGCCTTCATAGCCTGAAGATTGGCTCCACCGATGATTCCAAAGCAATATTTAAAACCGATCACCTGCATAAAGGGTATAGCCATCAACCACTTGTTTCCGTAGAAAATCACAATAAGCTTATCAGAAAGGGCAGACAGAAGAAACATACACGGAAAGATGACCAGGCTGCTTGTCATCATAGACCGTCGTATAGCTTGCTTCACTTTTCCTTTATCATCTTGAACTCTTGATATAGCCGGGAAGAGAACACCGTCTAACGTTCCTTGGATATTACCGGAAAGCATTTGAGGAATAGAATTACCTCTATTATAAAATGCAAGATCTGCCGGTTTATATTTGACACCAATAAGAAAGCCTCTCAGTTGATCGAAAAAAGTTCCCAACAAATTAGTTGCCATCAGATTTGCGCCGAAACTCCACAGCCCCTTCAGTCTGCAATAAGAGAATTCGAGTCGAGGCCTCCATTTTATTATAGTGTTCAACGTAAAGGCATTGACAAGATTGGTCACTAAGCCACTAATTACTAATGCCCAAACCCCAAAACCATAATATGCCATGCCAACACCAACTAAGGCAGAGACAACGATTCCGACTAATGTTACTTTGAAAAACTTCTTATAATCCAGTTTACGGAATACGGAAGCACTTTGCACAGAATTGAGTGAAGACAGGAATAGACCTAAACCCATTACCCTAAGAACCGGCACGATAGTGGCATTGTGGTATAAGTCTCCTACTAATGGAGCAGAAAAAAACAAGATGGCATAGAGGAAGCCTGACAAGGCAAGCCCTGTAAAGAATACAGTATTGTAGTCTAAATGGTCAACATCTTCTTTCTGAACAAGCGATGTACCAAGTCCACTATCTGCGAAGATATTGGCAACAGCCAGGAAAATAGAAGTCATTGCTATCAGACCAAAATCTGCAGGCATAAGCAGGCGAGCCAATATCATCGAGACCACAAATCCCACTCCTTGTGAAAAGAGTTTCTGGCCGAAGTCCCAAAACATACCGGTAATGGTCTTGTGTTTCAGTTGTTGTATATCAACAGCCATATACTATTATTTTCCTAATTGCTTTAACGTTTTTATCTTTCCGTCCATCACCTGCTGGATACGCTCTACTATCTTCTCTGCCGCATGACCGTTATCATAGCTCACAAAAGGCTCACCATTTTCACCTTTATAACTCGTCAAGAAGTCTTTCATCTTATTCTCCAGCTCGTTTTCATCAAAAGACTTTATAACTTGTAATAGTCCATTAACATCGTAGCAGTGGGGATAAGGAATATCTTTGAACAATGGATACAAAGAGCGAAGATTCTTCTTGCCATAGTCTGGAGCGAAAAGTATCACAGGCTTTTTCTGTATCAAGAAATCAAATGATGTGCTACTATAATCAGTAATCATCAGATCAGAAACATAGAAAAGTTCCTGGGGATCAGGATAAGTTGTAGCCTCAATGATATGGTCATTGTAACTGAACATATTTTTCACCTTCACAGGTACATTAGGGTGAAGTCTGACTATAACCGCCCATTTCTCATGTGTTCTTTGCTGGAGTGAGTTTACGATTTGCTCTATTGGGATATGATAGATGGTTACATCCCCGCTATCACGAAATGTTGGAGCATAAATTAGCACTTTCGTTTCATCGCTAATACCCAAGCGCTCTTTAATGCTATGCTTTAAAGTTTTATCCTCTGAGAAATATATATCATCACGAGGATAACCGGACTCCATAATCTCGCCATCATACCAAAAATTCATCCTATAGTCATACTCATGCCAATTTGAAGCAGCAATAAATATATCAGTTTTCATAGAATGCTGTTTGGCTAATTGGATATATGACACCGGTAACTCATCTTCAGCAGCATGCTCTGCATGTTTATACCCGAAGATAGCATGCCATGTTTGAATATTATATTGTCCTTTCTTCCGATTATCCGCAATGAATACTCGACTGTTATGAATGTAGAAATGAGCGAGACGAGTGTAAACAAAATCCTTAGCAGTACCATTGATGATTGGCTTAACATAGTCTGGCAATGTCTTGGCTATCTCCTTATCTCTTACCTTCCAAAACATTTCAAAGGGGAGATGGTGCTCATGAATATACATAGCAATGTATTTGGGGTTGCACCCAAACCCCTTGCCATCAAAATTGCTGAAAAGTATAACGCGTTTATGCATCGGTGCACATTTCACATAGATCTTAGCAATAAGAAAAGAAAAGTGCAGATAAAATTTAGAAATTAAGTTACTCATTTTATCATCAATCGTTAACAAATTATTCTGTGTATTGATAAAGGGATTACGATATGCTAATAATCCTCTCACTATTTAAAATATATAGTCGTTCCACTTCACATCTGATGTATATATAGTTGTAATTCTAATGAAGTGGTCGAATAAGTCATATCTTTCATCTACTTCTTTATGAATAGCATCAATACCACTCCCGCATTCACCTGTTACAATACTCAACTTTCACAAGTGAATAATCCGAGACATATAGGTGCATAAAAATAGCCAAAAGCTTCCGTAAGTCGCGGAAAATCAGTATCTTTGTAGTGTCAAAAAAACAAAGCACCAAATACCTTTAGCTATGCGCGAAAATACATCAATTTTCTCAGAACTACAAGAAATTTTCCTGCAAAATGACAGCCACAAGGCAATGAACAGGATTATGTACTTCATGAATTCAATAAAAATACGTGAGAGTCAGATAGGAATATGCAAGAAAGAGAACTGCAAGTTCACCGTACTACAGGTTTTCCGTCTTCTATTGCTATTTCCATTCTTCAGCGTCAAGGATGCCTTCCATTACAGAGTCTCCTCCCTTGGCAGAGTTTTCGCCTGCGAGAAAGACATGTTTTATCGTTTCACGGAGGATGACGGCATAGACTGGCGCAACATACACTATGTCTTCAACAATCAGATAGTGGATCGTCTTTCCATCCGTTCAGACACGAAAAAGAGCAAACTCCTCGTTTGCCTAATCGCCGATGACACGGACATGCCAAAGACTAGCACTCGTATGGAGTTGATGGTTCGGATCCACTAACACGTGCTCGGTAAGAGCATTCTCGGCTTCAAGGGACTGTTTCTCACCCATACGGACGACAAGACACAAACCCTGCTTGACCACGCCGTGGTTGGCGAGGATGGCGACAAATCCAGATCGGCCGCACGGTATGTCAAAAGAACAGATGGGCAAACAACACTCCAAGGATCGCGCCAGTGATAGCCACGGGCAGACACACGTCAATGAATACAGCATGGACAAGCAGACCAAACTGCGTGAGATGGTGGCGTATGCCATCAAGAAAGGGCAGAGGTTCGACTACCTTCTTGTTGACAGCTGGTTTACATGCAAGGAGCTCGTAGATTTTATCAAGCGGAGGCATTTTAACTGCCATCTCCTTGGAATGATAAAGATGGGTGTCTTTTTTTAAATAAGGTTGACACGTAAAGTCAACAATGATGGAAAAGACTG
>DAWDCC010000052.1:0-21810 GCA_052355365.1 Prevotella sp.
ATAGCTGCCTAATTTATGATAGGCTGGGCCAAAATCTGACTTTTGACACAGCCTCTTCGCGCTCCAGGATGGGCTTGAACCAACGACCCCCTGATTAACAGTCAGGTGCTCTAACCAACTGAGCTACTGAAGCAGTGTGCGTGTCATTTCTGATTTGCGGTTGCAAAGGTACGGACATTCCTTGAAACCACCAAATGTTTTTGCAACTTTTTTTTGAGAAAGATGATTTTGTGCCCTCTTTTTCGTAACTTTGCACCCGTGATACATTAATATATACGGAAAACGACATAAAAAAGATATGAGAAAGACTTTTCTGACACTTGCCTGTCTGCTGCTCGTCACCATGGGCTGGGCACAGACCGACGCCGACCACAACTTCAAGGTGGCGAAGAACCTCGAAGTGTTCAACACCATCTACCGCAACCTCGACATGATGTATGTCGACACACTCGACGCTGATGAGGTGGTGGGCTACGGCATCAATTCCATGCTTCACTCGCTTGACCCCTATACCGAATACTATCCCGAGGACAAGAGTAAGGACGTGAAGATGATGCTTACAGGCAAGTATGCCGGCATCGGCTCGCTGATTCGCTATAACTTCAAACTTGGTCGCGTGTGCATCGACGAACCCTATGAGGATATGCCGGCAGCGGAAGCCGGACTGAAGAAAGGCGACGTCATCCTCAGCATTGACGGCGAGGACATGACCAAGCACGACAACAACTATGTCAGCGACCATCTGCGTGGCGATGCCGGGACGACGTTTCTCTTGAAGATCCTGCGCCCCTCCACTGGCAAGGAGATGAAGTTCAAGATCACGCGCCGCGCTATCCAGCTGCCTGCTGTCCCTTATTATGGACTGCAGCAAGACGGCATCGGATACCTCAACCTCAACCAATTTACTGAAGGTTGCGGCAAGATTGTGCGCAATGCCATCATCGATATGAAGAAGCAGGGTATGAAAGCACTCGTCTTCGACCTGCGTGGCAACGGCGGTGGATCAGAGCCTGAGGCCGTGAATATCGTCAACTGCTTCGTGCCGAAAGGGAAACTCGTAGTGAGCAACCGCGGTAAGGTGAAGCGCATGAACCAGGATTATCTCACCACCGTGGAGCCCGTAGATACCGTCATGCCCGTAGTGGTGCTCGTCAACGGCAACAGTGCGTCGGCCTCAGAGATCACCAGTGGTGCCCTGCAGGATATGGATCGTGCCGTGGTCATGGGTACTAAGACCTATGGAAAAGGGCTTGTGCAAACCGTGATGGACCTGCCCTACAACGGTAAGATGAAGCTGACGACGAACAAATACTATATTCCTTCGGGCCGCTGCATCCAAAAGATCAACTATAAACACGCCAATGGCGGATCGACCGAAGTCGTTGCCGACTCGCTCAAGCGCACTTTCTACACAGCCCATGGCCGCAAGGTGATGGACGGCGGAGGCATCGTACCTGACGTGGAGGTGAAGGCCGACTCTATGTCAAATCTTGCTTATTATCTTGCTGCCGTGAAAGACTCCGATGAGCTCGTCACCAGCTACGAGGCAGACTATATCGCCAAGCACCCGACTATCGGGTCCGCCGCTACGTTCGACCTCAGCGATGCCGACTACAATGAGTTTAAGCAGCGTGTGCTCAACAGTCATTTCAAATACGACGCCATGAGTGAGAAAACCCTTGACAATCTTGAGAAGGTGACGAAGTTTGAGGGGTACTACGACGACGCCAAACCTGAGTTCGAGGCACTGAAGAAAAAGCTCAAGCACAACCTCGCCAAGGATCTCGACTACAACAAGGAAGGCATCAAGCAGCTACTTGCCAGCGACATCGTCTCGGCATACTACTATCAGCGTGGTGCCATCCTCAATACGTTGCGTTACGACAAGCAGGTGCAGGCTGCCTATGCCTTGCTCAAGGATCCCAAGCGTTATGCCTCTATTCTCACGGTGGGCGAAAAGGAGAAAAAATAGCCAATAGCTTGTCCTTCATGCTTTTTTGCATGAAAACACCGTATTTTAGCAGTGTGAAAGCAAAAAAGTATGGACGATTGAATGTAATATGGAAAAAAAATAGTAACTTTGCAGTGTTCAGTGGAATGAGGGGCTCCCGAGAGCTCCTCATTTTTTTATAAACGCATGTTTTTTAACTGCATGATATGATAGACAAGAACGTCGTAAAACAATTAGTGAATGAGTGGCTGGAGGACAAAGACTACTTCTTGGTGGATGTCAATGTTACGCCCGATGACAAGATTACAGTTGAAATTGACCATGCCGACGGCGTGTGGATCGAGGACTGCGCAAAGCTGAGCCAGTATATCGAGGATCATCTCAGCCGCGATGACGAGGACTACGAGCTCGAAGTGGGATCGGCAGGACTCGGACAGCCTTTCAAGGTGGAGCAGCAATACCACAACTTTGTGGGCGAGCCCGTGGAAGTGCTCCAAGCTGACGGACAGAAGGTACGCGGCACACTCAAGAGTGTCGACGGACGCAACTTTGTGGTTACTGTCAACGAAAAGGTGAAAGTTGAAGGCAAAAAACGTCCCGTGAAGATGGACGTGGATCACAACTTCAACATGGATGAGGTGAAATACACCAAATACCTCATCAATTTCAAATAAGCTCCAGGTCTGAGTGAGGCTCAGGCCTGGGTGCAGATTTTGCAATGAGAAAACAATAAAGAAAAAAGATATATGGTAGCAAGAAAGAAAGACGACGAGCAAGTGTCGATGATCGACTCCTTCCGAGAGTTTAAAGATACCAAAAACATCGACCGCACCACGCTCGTGAGCGTGCTGGAGGAAAGCTTCCGCAACGTGCTGGCAAAGATCTACGGCAGCGACGAAAACTTTGATGTTATCGTCAATCCCGACAAGGGTGACTTTGAAATTTACCGCAACCGTGTGGTTGTCGCCGACGGCGAGGTAGCTGACGAGAACAAAGAGATCAGTCTCGCCGACGCACGCAAGATTGAGCCCGACTACGAGGTAGGCGAGGAAGTGTCGGAGTCGGTCGACTTCGCCAAGTTCGGCCGCCGTGCCATCCTCACGCTGCGTCAGACACTGGCCAGCAAGGTGTTGGAGTTGGAACACGATCAGCTTTATAACAAATACAAGGATAAGGTCGGTCAGGTCATGGCCGCTGAGGTCTATCAGGTGTGGAAGCGCGAGGTGCTTCTCGTCGACGACGACAACAACGAGCTTATCCTGCCCAAGAGCGAGCAGATCCCCGGTGATATGTATCGCAAGGGCGAGACCGTGCGTGCCGTCATTGAGCGTGTCGACAACGAGAACAACAACCCTAAGATCATCCTTTCCCGTACCAGTCCCACCTTCCTGCAGCGTCTGTTGGAGCAGGAGGTGCCCGAAATCGCTGACGGTTTGATTGCCATCAAGAAGATCGCGCGTATGCCCGGGGAGCGTGCCAAGGTGGCTGTCGAGAGTTATGACGACCGTATCGATCCGGTCGGTGCCTGCGTCGGTGTGCGTGGTAGCCGTGTCCACGGTATCGTGCACGAGCTCAACAACGAGAACATCGACGTCATCAACTGGACGGCCAACACCAAGTTGTTTATACAGCGTGCGTTGAGCCCGGCCACCGTGACGAGTATCACCATCGACGAAGAGAACAAGAAGGCTGACGTCTATCTCCAGCCCGATCAGGTCAGCCTTGCCATCGGCCGTGGCGGTCTGAACATCAAGTTGGCTTCCATGCTGACCGAATACACCATCGATGTGTATCGTGTCGTCAAGGACGGTGAGCAGAGCACAGAAGAGGATGATGTCTATCTCGATCAGTTCAGCGACGAAATCGACCAGTGGATCATCGATGCCATCAAGGGCATAGGACTGGAGACCGCCAAGGCAGCCCTCAATGCTCCCCGCGAGATGCTGGTGGAGAAGGCCGATCTGGAGGAAGAGACCGTCGACCATGTGCTCGAAGTGCTGCGCAAGGAGTTTGAAAACTAATAGACAACTCCGTACCGCGTACACATCACACATATATTAATTTAAACGAAAGTAGAACATATCAGAGTATATGAGCATCAGATTAAACCAAGCATTACGAGAATTAAACATAGGAATGCAAACGGCAGTTGAATTCCTGCAAAAGAAGAGCGAGTTGGGCGAGGTGAAAGCGGACCTTAGCTACAAGCTCAATGAGCGCCAGCATGCTGCGCTCGTTGAGGCTTTCAAGCAAGATGCCGCCTTGCGTACTGACGCCGAGAAGCTCTTTGGTAAGAAGAAGGACAAGAAGCGTCCGCAGACCGCTAAGCCATCAGAGACGCACACTGGCAGCAGTGTGTTGGAGGGCACAGGTCATCAGACCTATAAGCCGTTGGGGAAGATTGACCTCAGCACTGTAGGCAAGAAACCGGTGGTCATCAAGTCTGATGCTTCCCAATCCAAGAAAGCAGAGCCGACGACTGCTGCCGTCAGTCATCCTCAGTCTGCTCCTGCTCAGCAAAAAGCCGAGCAGCAACCGGCACGTGTGCAGCCTGCTGACAACGCAGCTGCCAAGCCGCAGTCTCTGAATCCAAAGCCTGAGCAGAACAAAGCAGAGACCGCCAAGCAGGAGCCCAAGGCCGAAAGCCATGTGGAGAAGGCTGGCAACGCTCAGCATAAACAGGAGTCGGTGAAGCCCACAGCACAGAAGAGTGAGCAGAAATTCACACACAAGCCTGCCGCCCCGAAGATTGCTGCCGTGAAGGTGGCTGAGGTCGTGGAACCCAAGCAGGACAGCAGGGTGTTCCAGCTCTCCAGCGAGAAGAAGATCCTCAGCACGCCGAAGGTCAATGTCCTCGGTAAGATCGACCTCGACTCCATCAATCAAAGTACACGACCAAAGAAGAAATCCAAGGAGGAGCGCCGTCGTGAGCGCGAGGCCAAGCAGAACGGTGGCAATGGTGGCAACAACAACGACCACAAGAAGCGCCAGCGCATCAATAAGGATCGCGTCGACATCAATGCCGCTGCCAACCAGCAAGGTAATGGCAATGGTCAGGGCAAGAAAAAGAAGAACCGCAAGCGTGGTGGACAGAAGCCCGCAGAGGTCACTGAGGAGGATGTAGCACGTCAGGTCAAGGAGACACTTGCCCGCCTGACGAGCAAGCAAAGCCAGACCAAGAAAGGCGCTAAGTACCGTAAGGAAAAGCGCGAGGCTGTACAGGAGAAGCTCAACCAAGAGGCACGTGCCGAGAAGAAGGAGAGCAAGACGCTGAAGCTCACGGAGTTTGTAACCGTCTCGGAGCTTGCCACGATGATGAACGTCGGTGTCAACCAGGTCATCTCCACGCTGATGAGCATTGGCGTGATGGCTTCCATCAACCAGCGTCTCGATGCTGAGACCATCAACCTGGTGGCTGACGAGTTTGGTTTCAAGACCGAGTATGTCAGTGCTGAGGTACAGGAGGCTGTCAGTGAGGAGCAGGACGACGAGAGCGAACTCGTGCCGCGTGCGCCGATCGTGACCGTCATGGGTCATGTCGACCATGGTAAGACATCGTTGCTCGACCATATCCGCAATACCAATGTCATCGCCGGTGAGGCCGGTGGTATCACCCAGCACATCGGTGCCTACAGTGTCACGCTGAAGAACGGCCGTAAGGTGACGTTCCTCGACACGCCGGGTCACGAGGCCTTCACCGCCATGCGTGCCCGTGGTGCGCAGGTGACAGATATTGCCATCATTATCATTGCTGCCGACGACAGCGTGATGCCTACTACCAAGGAGGCTATCGCTCACTGTCAGGCTGCCGGTGTGCCGATGGTGTTTGCCATTAACAAAATTGATAAGCCGGGAGCTAATCCCGACAAGATACGTGAGGACTTGGCTCAGATGAACCTCCTCGTCGAAGAGTGGGGCGGTAAGTATCAGTGCCAGGAGATCAGTGCCAAGAAGGGTGTCGGTGTCGATGACCTGATGGACAAGGTGCTCTTGGAAGCCGATATGCTCGACCTCAAGGCCAACCCCAACCGCAAGGCTACGGGTACGGTGATCGAGAGCTCGCTCGACAAGGGCCGTGGTTATGTGTCCACGGTATTGGTCAGCAACGGTACGCTCCATGTCGGTGACTATTTTATCGCCGGTACCAGCTGGGGTCGTGTCAAGGCTATGTTCAACGAGCGTAACCAGCGCATCGACGACGTGAAGCCTGCTGAGCCCGCTATCATCCTCGGTCTGAATGGTGCACCTACTGCCGGTGACCAGTTCCATGTGCTCGACACAGAGCAGGAGGTTCGCGACATCGCCAACAAGCGCGAGCAACTCCAGCGCGAGCAGAGTCTGCGCACACAAACCCGTCTGACGTTGAGCGATATTTCACATCGTATCGCACGTGGTGAGTTCCACGAGATGAACATCATCGTCAAGGGTGATACCGACGGTTCGGTGGAGGCTTTGAGCGATTCGTTCATCAAGCTGTCTACCGAGAAGGTACAGGTCAAGGTCATCTACAAGGCCGTTGGTCAGATCTCGGAAAACGATGTCACGCTTGCCGATGCCTCCGATGCTATCATCGTAGGCTTCCAGGTACGTCCTTCGGCAGCAGCCCGCAAGCTTGCCGACAACGACGGTGTGGAGATCAACACCTACTCGGTCATCTACGATGCCATCGACGACGTGAAGGCTGCTATGGTCGGTATGCTCGACAAGGTGAAGAAAGAGATCGTCACCGGTCAGGTGGAAGTCAAGCAAGTCTTCAAGATTTCCAAGGTGGGAACCATCGCCGGTGGTCTTGTCACCGAGGGCAAGGTCCACAACAAAGACAAGGCCCGTGTGGTTCGCGATGGTATTGTCGTTCACACAGCTCCTATTGCTGCTCTGAAGCGCTATAAGGATGATGCCAAGGAAGTCGCCGCCGGACTCGAGTGCGGTATCTCGCTTGTCAACTACAACGACATTCAGGTGGGCGACCAGCTTGAGACCTTCACCGAGGTGGAGGTGGAGCAGAAGCTCTAAACAATAGCTTGAGGTGCGCTGCACCTATATATATAATAAGGTGTATCGAACATGATATAGGGTAGGGGCGCAATAGGTCAGATCTGTTGCGCCCCTGCTTTTTCAATATATGCCGACAAGGATGGAAGCGTGACAAATCACCACATTTGTGACCGCTTTGACTTGTCCCAAGCCATGTGGCACGTTGTTTGTGGCTGAGAAGCTGACGACGATGGTGTCATATTTCCAATCTCTATATATTATCATCTTATGGAAATACAAATCAACGATAAAGAAAAGAATAAGTTCGTCAGGGAAGTGGCGGAGCAGAAGTACGAGTACGGCTTCACCACGGATGTTCATACAGACATCATCCCCAAAGGACTTAACGAGGATGTGGTACGTCTGATCTCGCAGAAGAAGGGCGAGCCCGACTGGCTTCTTGACTTCCGCTTGAAGGCTTACCGCTATTGGCTCACGCTGCCCGTGCCCACATGGGGCCACGTGCATGTGCCGCACATTGACTTCCAGGCTATCTCGTACTATGCCGATCCGCTGGCCAAGAAGCCGAAGAATAAGGAGATTGATCCTGAGTTGGAGAAGACATTCGATAAGCTCGGCATCCCCTTGGAGGAGCGGCTCGCGCTGAGCGGTACGGCTGTCGACGCTGTCATGGACTCTGTGTCGGTGAAGACGACCTTCAAGAAGCAGCTCGCTGAGAAGGGCATCATCTTCTCCAGTATTGGTGAGGCCGTCAAGCAGCATCCCGACCTCGTGCGTCACTATCTCGGCAGTGTGGTGCCCTATCGCGACAACTTCACGTCGGCGCTCAACTCGGCAGTGTTCTCTGACGGTAGCTTTGTCTATATTCCTAAGGGCGTGCGTTGTCCGATGGAGTTGAGCAGCTATTTCCGCATCAACGCCCGCAACACCGGACAGTTCGAGCGTACGCTGATCATTGCCGACGACGATGCTTATGTGAGCTATCTCGAAGGCTGTACGGCACCGATGCGTGACGAGAACCAGCTCCATGCCGCTGTCGTGGAGATCGTGGTGATGAACAATGCTGAGGTGAAGTACTCTACTGTGCAGAACTGGTATCCAGGCGATGAGCACGGTAAGGGTGGCGTTCTCAACCTTGTCACCAAACGAGGCGATTGCCGTGGTGTCAACTCCAAGCTCAGCTGGACCCAGGTAGAGACGGGTTCCGCCATCACGTGGAAATATCCTTCTTGCGTCTTGCGCGGCGACAACTCTCAGGCTGAGTTCTACAGTGTGGCCGTGACCAATAACTATCAGGAGGCCGACACGGGTACGAAGATGATCCATATCGGTAAGAACACCAAAAGCATGATTATCTCTAAGGGTATCTCTGCCGGACACAGCCAGAACTCCTATCGTGGTCTCGTGCGTGTGGCACCGGGCGCTGAGAATGCCCGTAACTACAGCTCTTGTGACTCTCTGTTGCTGGGCTCTGACTGTGGTGCTCACACTTTCCCCTATATGGACATCCACAACGACACGGCTGTCGTGGAGCATGAGGCGACGACATCAAAGATCTCCGAGGACCAGCTCTTCTACTGCAATCAGCGTGGTATCCCCACAGAGGACGCTGTCGGACTCATCGTCAACGGCTATGCCAAGGAAGTGCTCAACAAACTGCCTATGGAGTTTGCTGTGGAAGCACAGAAACTGCTGTCGGTTTCTTTGGAGGGAACCGTAGGATAAACAAATTTAGATTAGATTAGAACAATGTTAGAAGTAAAGAACTTACATGCCTCTATTGCAGGCAAAGAGATATTAAAAGGTATCAACCTCACTGTTGCCGACGGCGAGATACACGCCATCATGGGACCTAACGGTTCGGGTAAGTCAACGCTGTCCGCTGTGCTTACCGGCAATCCGCTTTATACAGTTACAGAGGGCGAGGCGATCTTCAATGGTAAGAACCTGCTGGAGATGAAGCCTGAGGACCGTGCCCGCGAGGGACTTTTCCTCAGCTTCCAGTACCCTGTGGAGATCCCCGGCGTGTCGATGGTCAACTTCATGAAGGCTGCCGTCAATGCCAAGCGGAAGTATCAGGGCTTGGAGCCACTGACCGCTGCTGACTTTATGAAGCTCATGCGCGAGAAGCGTGAGATCGTGGAACTCGATGCTAAACTCTCGCGTCGCTCTGTCAACGAAGGCTTCTCGGGTGGTGAGAAGAAGCGCAACGAGATCTTTCAGATGGCTATGCTCGACCCCCAGCTGAGTATCCTCGACGAGACAGACTCCGGCCTTGACGTTGATGCCATGCGCATTGTGGCCGACGGCGTGAACAAGCTCTTCACACCGAAGAAGTCCATCATCGTCATCACACACTATGAGCGTCTGCTCGACATGATCAAGCCCAACATCGTACACGTGCTCTACAATGGCCGCATCGTCAAGACTGAGGGCCCCGAGCTCGCCAAGGAAATTGAGAAGCGCGGCTATGACTGGATCAAGGAAGAGGCCGACGCTAAATATGGTAAATAAGGAGGCAGGCGTATGACTCAAGCAGAACAACAATATATCGACCTCTACAGCCAGACTCGGCAAATGATCGCCGAACACAGCGCACCCGTGCTCAACGCGTTGCGCGACAAGGCTTATGAGGACTTCAAGCGGCAGGGCTTCCCTTCGCGCAAAGTCGAGCGCTATAAGTACACCGACATGCTGAAGCTCTTCGCGCCCGATTATGGGCTGAACATCAACCGTATCAGCATCCCTGTCAACCCTTATGATGTCTTCCATTGCGATGTGCCCAACCTCAGCACTTCTCTCTATTTTGTCGTCAATGACCAGTTCTATAAGAAAGCGCTGCCTAAGGCACAGTTGCCGGAGGGTGTCGTCGTAGAGAGTCTTAGCGACGCGGCACACAACCATCCCGACTTGGTGGCGAAATACTATGGTAAGATTGCCAAGACCGAAGAGGACGCAGTGACCGCGCTGAATACGATGTTGGCTCAGGACGGACTTTTTGTCTATGTACCGAAGAACGTCAAAGTGGACCGTGCCATTCAGGTGGTGAACATCCTGCGGTCTGATGTGGACCTGATGGTCAACCGTCGTGTGCTCATCGTTATGGACGAGGGCAGTGAGGCTAAGTTCCTTTTCTGCGACGACTCTGCCGACGATCGTCATTTCCTCGGCACGCAGGTCATCGAGTCTTACGTCGGCGACAATGCCGGTCTCGACCTCTACTGCTTGGAAGAAACCCATGAGAAGAACACACGCGTGTCCAATGTCTATGTCGAGCAGCAGGCCAACAGCCGATTCAACCATAATGTCATCACGTTGCGCAATGGTGTGACACGCAACAAACTCGACCTTGTTTTCAAGGGTGAGGGGGCTGAGTGCTGGTGTAATGGTTGCGTCATTGCTGACCATAGTGAGCATGTCGACAATAACACGCTCATCGACCATCAAGTGGGGCATTGCGACTCGCATGAACTCTATAAGTATGTGCTCGACGGTAAAGCTGTTGGTGCCTTTGCCGGAAAAGTGCTCGTTCGTCACGACAGTCAGAAGACGACATCACAGGAAACCAACCAGAATCTGGTGATGACAAAGACGGCACGGATGTACACACAGCCGATGCTGGAGATCTATGCTGACGATGTGAAGTGTGCCCACGGCTCTACCGTTGGTCAGCTCAACGACGCAGCGCTCTTCTATATGCAACAGCGAGGCATCGACGAACATGAGGCTAAGCTTCTCCTGGAGTTTGCTTTCATCGGTGAGGTCATTGACCAGATCAAGCTCGAGCCCTTGCGTGATCGTCTCCACCTGCTGGTGGAGAAGCGTTTCCGCGGTGAGCTCGGCAACTGCGAGAACTGCAGGATTAAAAGCTAAAGGCTAATAAGCTATTCCCTGATCCACCTGAAAAAGGAGGGTCAGGGATGTCTTGTTATCATCAAGAATAAGTCTGATGTCGATCTGTATTATATAAGGTGTCGATAAGAATTATATGTGATATCGATATATATTATAAAGGTGTCGGTCAGATTAGGACAAGATTTCTATAAGAAAAGGTAAAGATGTACGATATCAATCAAGTGCGGGAAGATTTCCCGATATTGTCGCGCAAGATCTACGACAAGCCGCTGGTCTACTTCGACAATGCGGCTACGACACAGAAACCTCTTTGTGTCCTGGATGCCATGCGCGAGGAATACCTCAATGTCAACGCCAACGTGCACCGTGGTGTGCACTGGATGAGCCAGCAGGCTACCGAATTGCATGAGCAGGCGCGCGAGACCGTGCGTAAGTTCCTCAACGCCAAGTCCACCACGGAGATCGTTTTCACTCGTGGAACTACCGAAGGACTGAACCTGGTGGCCAGCACTTTCGCCGACGAATGTATGCATGAGGGCGATGAGGCCATCGTCTCCACGATGGAGCATCACTCCAATATCGTGCCCTGGCAGCTGCAAGCTCGCAAGAAGGGCATTGTGCTTAAAGTGATACCGATGAGCGATGACGGCATTCTCGACATGAAAGCCTACAAGAATCTCTTCACCGAGAAGACCCGCATCGTGTCGGTTTGTCATGTGAGCAACGTCCTCGGTACGGTCAATCCTGTCAGGGACATCGTGCGCATCGCCCACGAGCATGGTGTGCCCGTGATGGTCGATGGTGCTCAGAGTGCGCCCCACTTCAAGGTAGACGTACAGTACATCGACTGCGATTTCTTTGTCTTCAGCGGTCATAAAGTCTATGGTCCTACCGGCATCGGCGTACTCTATGGCAAAGAAGCTTGGCTGGAGAAGCTGCCTCCGTATCAGGGTGGCGGTGAGATGATCGAGCACGTGAGCTTCGAGCATACCACTTTCGAGCGTCCGCCTTTGAAGTTCGAAGCCGGCACACCCGACTATATTGCCTCGCACGGACTCGCTGTCGCACTCGACTATGTCTCTAAACTGGGTATGGACAACATTGCGGCTCATGAGCAGGAACTCACCCGCTATGCCATCCAGCGGCTCCAGAAGATTCCGGAGATGCATATCTATGGTCCTATTGCTCAGGCTGAGACAGCTGCTCCTCAGTCTTCGTTACCATCCTCCCATGCCCACGATGCTGTAGTCAGCTTCAATGTCGGCAATATCCACCACATGGACTTGGGGACACTCCTTGACCGTTTGGGCATAGCCGTCCGTACTGGTCACCACTGTGCACAGCCGTTGATGGACCGTCTCGGTGTCTTAGGCACCGTCCGCGCCTCATTCGCACTCTACAACACGAAGGAAGAGATTGATGCCCTTGTCGCCGGTATCGACCGTGTGCGCAAGATGTTTTGATCATTCAACATTCATCATTCATCATTCAACATTCTCCTTGCTCCCACATTATTATACTGATTGCATAGAGGCCGGCTGCGATGAGGCTGGCCGCGGATGCCTGGCAGGCAGTGTCTATGCCGCCGCCGTCATTCTGCCGCGTGACTACGACAATCCGCTGCTCAACGACTCGAAACAGCTCACGGCCAAGAAGCGCTATGAGCTCCGCAAGGTTATTGAGCACGATGCCGTGGCGTGGGCTGTCGGCATTGTCACGCCTGAGGAGATCGATGAGATCAATATTCTTCATGCCAGCTTTCTGGCGATGCATCGTGCGCTCGACCAGTTACAGGTGAGACCCGAGAAGCTTATCATCGACGGCAACCGTTTCGATCCCTATGTCCCCATTGCCGACGAAGCGTGCCAACCGCGACAAAAGCGTGTCTTTCCGAAGCGCGACGGCCGCCACTCCTTGCCTTATCAGTGTATCGTCAAAGGCGATGGAAAGTACGAAGCCATTGCTGCGGCCAGCATCCTTGCCAAGACTTTCCGTGACGACTATATGGATGAACTCGATGAGCAATATCCTGTCTATGGCTGGAAGAAGAACAAAGGTTATCCCACACGGGAGCACCGGCTGGCCATTCGCGACCATGGGGTCTCACCCTACCACCGAAAGACCTTCAATCTCCTTGGCGACCTACAGCCAACGCTGTTTGAGAATATAGAGTAAACCTAAACCTCAACAATATGAAACATCCTTTACGCTTCCTTTTCCTTTTGATAGCTTGTTGCCATCTCGTGTTGATCATGGCCGTTCCTGCCCGTCGTGGCCACTGGATTCAAGTGATTACATCAGATGGAAAGTCTGTGAATGTGGAACTCTTAGGCGATGAGCGCATACGTTATGCGCGCGCTGATGATGGCACCTGTTATGTCTTGAACAAAACAATGGGACGTTATCAGGAGATTTCAAGAGACAGCATCGTTTCGAGCACGGCAAAGAGATATGCGTCAGCGTCTCATCGTTTCTCATCGTTTGCCCGTCGCGCAGAGACTGCGTCTTCGACATTCTCGGGAAACAAGCGTGGTCTCGTGATCCTTGCAGAGTTTCCTAATAAGCAGTTCAGTATGTCTGATCCGGTTGCTCTCTATCGCAAGATCACTAATGAGCCCGACTATCACGACAATGGCTTTCAAGGTTCCGTTCGTGACTATTTCAAGGCTCAGAGTGGAGGCAAGTTTATCTTGGACTTTGACGTGGCGGGTCCCGTGATGATGTCCCAGCCTTACGAGTATTATGGAAATGACGAAGAGAAGAACATCAGCGAGATGGTGATAGAGGCATGCAAAGGCGTGCAGGACAGTATCGACTTCTCTCGTTATGACTGGGACGATGACGGAGAAACCGAGGAAGTTTTTGTCCTCTATGCTGGATATGGACAGAATGACTATGACTCCTCTAACGACAGTTTGATATGGCCTTTGATGAGCACCTTGGAAGAAGATAGGAAAGCTTTGAAGATCAACGGCACAAAGATCAACACTTATGCTTGCTCCAATGAACTGAGATATGATGGGAAGATAGCCGGCATCGGCACTTTCTGCCATGAGTTCTCTCATTGCATGGGCTTCCCCGATGTTTATGACGTTCAGAACAAAGGAAGTTTCGCTATGGACGCTTGGGATCTGATGGATTACGGCAACTATAATGGTGACGGCTACCTTCCGGCCGGATACACTGCCTATGAAAAGACAATGTGTGGATGGCTCACTCCTGTGGAGTTGGGCAAAGAATCAGTAGATGTCACAGACATGAAGCCGTTAGCCGATGGCGGGCAAGCCTATCTGATCCGTCATCCGCAATATGAAAACGAATATTTCCTTTTGGAGAATCGCCAGCCTGTTGGCTTTGACAAACAGCTCCCAGGCAATGGCGTGCTCATCACCCATGTAGACTATGACAAAGACGCATGGGAAGCCAATGCCGTTAATACGCTTGGACCGTATAATAACTATTACAATGATCACCTTCGTCTCACTTTAGTTCCTGCGGACGGTTTGGCTACACGCTCAACGGTCGCCCACGACGCTTTTCCTTACCGTTCCCGTAACAGTTTCTCGGATAGTTCCTCACCGGCAGCGAAACTCTTTCATGACAATTACGACGGTAGTAAGTTGTTGCATTGCTGTGTTTCCAACATTTCTGTTGACGGCGATGGTGTGGCATCCTTTGTTTATTCTCCTGATCCTTCTCTTACCAACAGCCAAGAAGTGGGGGAGTATCTACTCAAGGAAACCTTTTCCAATTGCAAAAGTACTGGGGGCAATGACGGACGCTTCAATGGCTCTATAGCCAACGGTGATTTTCAGCCAGACTTGAAAGGCTGGTCTCCTATGTGTAATGCTTACGCTGGTGATCATTGCGCACGCTTTGGAAGTAGCGGTGGCGGCGGTGATGGTGGCTTCCTCGTATCTACCCCTTTCTTCACGCTTCCCGGCGATACTGTGACGCTGACCTTCAGCGTGGCGGGTTGGAATACGAAAAGTGAAGGTACAGAATTGCAATTGTTCTTGAGTCAGTCCAATGCACAGTTCACTGAAGTAAAGAGAGGCACAATCATGGAGACTATGAAGAAAGGGCTGTGGCAGACCTATACCTATCACGTCGTGGGCACCGGTCCTTGCTCTCTGACATTTACCGCCAGTGGTCGTTTCTTCCTTGATGACGTGTATATCACGAAGCCTGTGACGGCAGGAATCACAGACCTGCCACTTTCCGACAAGGTTCAGCCAAGTATTTACAGCCTCTCAGGCCAGAACATGGGCACTGATCCCGCTGCTTTGCCGAAAGGCATTTATATGATCAACCATCGTAAGGTGATATTGGGGAAATAGGCCTCTCTTTCTGCTTGTGGCTTATGAAGTAGTAGCTTTTATAGTCTTTACATGAAGAAGTGAAAGTGTAAAGTCTATAAAAGCTTTATTTTTATACATAAATGTTGTTGTGCTGACTAATTTATGTTAATAGAATCATATTTTTAACATGATTCTTTCTTCCTTTCATTATCATCTATTAATTTTGCAAATGAAATTGAGAGATCGTAGTATGTCAAGAGAAGGCTATTGCAATAATCGTTTTGTATACGAACAAACTTTTAGGATGACTTTTTGTTGCCTGTGAGCTTTTGCATCGTACTAAAGAGAATATCGTAAACATATCGTATATTTAATTAAAAGAGAGAATTTATGGAAAAAAGACTAATGATGTTTTTAGCCTGCTTCTTCCTCTTCTTGGGAGGGGCATTAGCTCAAACAACGATTAGTGGTACCGTAGTCTCTGCCGAGGACGGTGAGCCTATAGTGGGTGCGGCCGTCACGATTGCTGGCACAAAGACAGGTACCGTAACTGATGTGGATGGTAAGTTCACGCTCAATGTAGAGCCGGGCTCTAATCTGCGAGTTTCTTATCTTGGTATGAAAGACAAGACGGTGAAGGCTGCAAACAATCTCAAGATTCAGCTATCTTCCAACGACAAGACGCTTGATGAAGTCGTGGTGACAGCTATGGGTATTAGCCGGGATAAGAAAAGTTTAGGATATGCTTCTCAGGATCTCAAAGCTGAGAAACTGACCGAAGGAGCAAGTACGAGTCTCTCTGATGCTTTACAGGGCAAGGTATCCGGTGTGGATATTTCTCCTTCCTCAGGTATGCCGGGGGCTTCCTCGCGTATAACCATTCGTGGCGTACGTTCTTTTACTGGTGACAACACTCCTTTGTATGTTGTTGATGGTATGCCCATTTCCTCTGCTTCCGATATTAGTACTTTTGATTCCGGTAATGGTTCTATCGTTGGTACCGATATGGCTAACCGCGGTGTAGACATTGATCCTAACGACATTGAGAGCATTAACATTCTGAAAGGTCAGGCTGCTTCTGCTCTTTATGGTATGCGTGCTAATAATGGTGTGATTATCATTACGACAAAGAGTGGAAAGGGCGCTCGCAAGGGTAAACCACAAATCACCTATAACACCAACATGGCTTGGAGCGTTGTGTCTACATTGCCTGATTTCCAAAAAGAGTACGCACAAGGTCGAAGTGGAAAATACAATCCAAGTGCAAGTACATCATGGGGACCGAAAATCAGTGATCTTCCCAATGATCCAAACTATGGTGGAAATACCGACAATGATTATACTGCTGCTTATGGCAAGCATGAAGGTATGTACTATCAGCCACAGCGAGCTAAGGCAGGTCTGGATCCTTGGACGACACCGCAGTCCTACGATAATGCCAAAGACTTCTTCCAGACAGGTCATACTTGGAGCAACAATGTGAATATTGCACAGTCTTTTGACAAAGGAAATTATAGTTTCTCTTTGGGAAACACCAATTCAGAAGCTATTATTCCTGAGACAGGTATGGATCGTTACAATGCAAAATTCTCCGCTGAGGCACAACTGGCAAAGAACTGGTCTACCGGATTCAATGGCAATTTCGTGTTTTCTAAGATTCGTAAGCAGCCATCGGCCAATGATGGCTTCCTTGCTGCGGTGTATGGCGCACCGGCCAGCTATGATCTAAAGGGTATTCCTGATCATATAGCAGGCGATGAGTATACACAGACCCTCTTCCGCAACCTTACCTTTGATAACCCGTATTGGGCTGTAGACAATAATAAGTTCACGGAGCGTTCACAGCGCTATTTCGGTGATGCCTATATCAAGTACACATCAGATTTTGGTACTGACAATATGAAACTTGATGTGAAATATCAATTGGGTGCAGACGCATATACCACCGACTATTCTGACATCTGGGGCTATGGCCATAAAGGCGGCAAGGGCTCTGCAGATCTCTACTCTTGGAAGTCAAGGGAGATCAACTCCTTGTTGACAGCTAACTATGACTGGAAACTTTCTGAAGATTGGGATTTAAACGTTTTGGTTGGTAACGAGATCGTTGACAAGCATAAGTATTTCAAGGATGAAACGGGTACTGAATTTAACTTCCCAGGTTGGAACAGCATCAATAACGCTATTACTTATTCTGCCTCTGATCGTACAAAGAACTCGCGTACGGTAGGCTTCTTCGGCAATCTTTCCATGAGCTATAAAGACATGCTCTTCCTGACTGTAACAGGCCGAAACGACATTGTCTCTTCGATGCCTCATGGTAATCGATCCTTCTTCTATCCCTCTGTGTCCGGAGGTTTCATCTTTACGGAACTGCCCGCACTGAAGAATAAAGTGTTGACCTATGGTAAGATCCGTGCCAGTTACGCCCAGGTAGGTCAGGCAGGTGAGTACATTCAGTCCTATTACTATACTCCGGTTTATGGAGGTGGCTTCTCGAATGGATCACCTATTGTGTATCCTATTGGATCTGTACAGGCTTTCATTCCTTATTATAGAATTTATGATCCTAATCTGAAACCACAGAACACCAAATCCTATGAGTTTGGTTTTGACTTGGCCTTCTGGAATGGTCTCGTCACTTTGAATGCTACATATAGCCGTCAGAACGTCAAAGATCAGATCTTCCCTGTACCTTTGGACGGTGCTACCGGCTACCAAGAGGTTATGACCAATGGTGGTAAGATCCATACCAATTCCTATGAGGTAACGCTTGGCATCAAGCCGTTTGACACGCGTGACTTCAAGTGGAGCATGGAATTCAACTTCTCCAAGATTGATAACTATGTTGATGAACTGGCAGAGGGTGTTAACAGCATCTATTTGGGTGGCTTCACCACGCCTCAGGTGCGTGCCAGCATAGGCGATAAGTTCCCTGTCATCTATGGCTCAACTTATCTGCGCAATGAGAACGGCGATATAGTCGTTGATGCTGACGGTATGCCGCAGGCTGGTGAACCCGGAGTCATCGGTAAGGTTTCTCCTGATTTCCGTTTAGGCTTCAATACTACTTTTGAGTACAAGAAGCTTCGTCTGAGTGCCACCTTCGACTGGAAGCAGGGTGGTGAGATGTACTGTGGAACGACCAATGTGCTTGACTACTATGGTGTCACACAGCGTTCGGCTGATTATCGCAATGCTGAGTACTTTTATTTCGAGAAACCGGCCGTCAAGCAGAATGCAGATGGCAGCTATTCTCCCAACGACATCAAGATTAAGGGTAGTGATGCTTTCTACTATTTCAACACGCTGACCAACATCGATGAGGCCGCAATCCACAAGACATCCTTCTTCAAGCTGCGTGAGATCTCTCTCAGCTATCCGGTCTTCTCCAAGCCTTGGTTGGGTGTGAATGCCAGCATCTTTGCCCGTGACATCATCCTGTATTCTGCATTGAAGGGATTCGACCCGGAAGCCAGTCAGGGTAATGACAACATGTCGGGCTCATTCGAGCGCTACTCTCTGCCTGGTACGACAAGCTTTGGTTTTGGTTTGACATTTAAGTTCTAAATAAAGATACATTATGAGAATACTCAATAAACATACTAAGTTCCTCACGCTGTTATTGGCAGTCGCTGCAATGACCGGCTGCTCTGAGGACAAGATGGACAGCATCAATGCTGATAAGGACCATCCGCACAGCGTTCCTGCAAAGTTTACTTTCGCTGATGTCATCACATCGACAGCACAGTACAATGTAGGCGGTGATGTTAATACATATGCTTCTGTCTACAATGAGCAGACGACAGGTATTGACAATCAGCTCTACAATGCTGACATCCGCCAAGGGGAGCCGAGCTCTTCCACTATGTCCGACAATGTCTGGAAGAACATTTATGGTACGATCACCAATGCTAAGCTTGTCTATCGTGAAGCACTCACCGCAAAAGGTGATAAGATAGATTATCAGATTCGCGGCTGCGCGGCAGCCATGCTGGCTTATAACTTGGCACTTACCACAGACATCTTCGGTGACACGCCGTGGTCACAAGCTGCTGATGACGAGTTGAAGTCTGGTATGCCAGCGTACATGAATCCGGTAATCGATAAGCAGCAGGATATCTACAAAGATGTTTTTGCCCTTTTGGATACTGCAACGGTGAATCTGCAGAAAGTCAGCGAAGAGGATAACAGCCTTGGATCATACGACCTGATGTATAACGGTAACCCGGCAAAGTGGTTGAAGTTTGTCAACGGCTTGAAGGCGCGCTACACGATGCGTCTGCTGAGTACCTATTCCGATGGCGAGAAGAGCACCAAGTTGCAGCAGGTTATCAATTTTGCTGATGCTTCATTTACTTCCGCTTCTGATGAGGCCGCTTTCAATGCTTATAAAGGAACAAGCAACTGGAACCCAGTGTTTGACTTCTGGGAGAGCCGCCAGGGTATTGCCACCAGTGAGAGCCTGTATAAGAAACTGACAGCAAGAAAGGATCCACGTCTCTATCGTTGCTTCTTCAACTACGACTTTAGTGATTATTATGCTTATCAGGTAAAGCCGGGCGACAAAGGCTTTGCTCCTGCTCCTAATGGTCAGGCCAATCTTGGTATCGGATCCTACACCTTTGATGCTTTTGATCTTGCCACACAGGCCGACGTTGATTTGTTGAGCTATCGTGAGGTCTTGTTCCTGAAGGCTGAGGCTTATGCTCGTCTGGGTCAGAAGTCAGAGGCAGAGAAGATATTGAAAGAGGCTGTTGCTGCAAGCTTCGACAATGCAGAGAAAGACATTCAATATGCCAAAGGTTGCACGCAGGAAAACGTCACAGGCTTCAAGGACAATGAGGCAATCAACGTGGCTGATACAGTGAACAACTATTTCGACAACGAAGTAAGACCTCTCTTTGAGGCTAATCCGGTCAAGGAGGTGATGATACAGAAGTATCTCTCGTTCTGGAACAGCAACGGTGAGGCTACTGAGACGTTCTGTGATATTCGTCGTCTGCTGGCTTTAGGCGAGTTTGATTACTATGGACTGGAAAACCCCGCTAACGGCTATTCCAATGGTAAGACAATTAAGTTCCCATTGCGATTCCCCTATGGTGCCTCCGGTGTCACAGCTAATCCAAACATAGAAAAGGCTTATGGCAATGGATCGTATATCTACACCAACCCCGTATGGTGGGCTGGCGGCAACAACTAAGCAATAACATAAGAATTTATCAGCCCGTGAGGGGCCGATTTTAATTCTCTCTATTTTTCCGGGAACTGGCTCGTGTGAGTCGGTTCCCGTTTTCTTTTTTTGCTATGTGCGGGAATAGTTGTAACTTTGTAGTTCGAAAATAGATGTAACTTTGTAGTTCAAAAAGATAGGTAAGAGACAAGAATATGATACGCAAGACTTTATTCCTTTTTCTTTTGTTCCTTGGCTTGGGTCTGAACGTAGCTGCTGAGAGCAATGCACGCGTCAACCATCAGACCGTGAGGGTGGTTAAAGAACTCACGCCCCACTGGGTCGGCACCTGGGCAACTGCCATGCAGACGCCCGTGAAGGCCTTCATGCCCTTTAACAATCAGATGAGTAACCGCTCGGTGCGACAAATCGTGAAAGTGTCGGTTGGTGGAGATGTCGTCCGCTTGCAGCTGTCCAATATCTTCTCCTCTACGACCGTCGTACTACGCTCGGTATATATCGCTCCGGCTCTCGGCGGTCATCGTGTCGACTCAGCCAAGGCCGTGTATCTCTCTTTCAATGGTCAACGCAGCGTGACGATACCGGCAGGAAAGAGTCTGTTCTCCGATGCCGCACGCTTTGTGTTGAAACCCTTGCAGCTCGTTGCCATCACGGTCAACTATCAGACAGCACCTAAGGTGCCGACCGTACACATGGGCTCGCGTACCACCTCTTATATATTAAAAGGAGAGAGCAAGCCGTCGACAGACTTCTCTCGTGCCTTCCGCTACGAGAAATGGTTCAACATTGCAGCCCTCGATGTGTACACACGTGACGTGCGTACCATCGCCATTCTCGGCAACAGCATCACTGACGGAAAGGGTTCCACGACGGATCATCAAAACCGATGGCCCGACGAGATGAGCTACCAACTCAACGAGGTAGCCGGAGCAAAAGCGGAGAAAGAAGGGAAGAAACGTATGCAGTTCGGTGTGCTGAACCTCGGCATCGGCAACAACCGTGTGCTCACCGTGGGCTTCGGGCAGCCCGCCCGTCAGCGTTTCGACCGTGATATTCTTGAACAGCGTGGCGTTACGGATGTCATTCTCTTTGAAGGCATCAACGACTTAGGCAATAGCAAAGACGGCATTGTCACGGCTCATGAGCTCGTGGAGGCTTATAAACAGATGATAGAGAAATGCCATAAGGCCGGGTTGAAGGTATGGCTGGGAACGATCACGCCGATGAAAGGCGCTCATTATTATTCTGTCAGCCATGAACTTGGCCGCAAGTTGGTCAATGAATGGATACGCCTGCAACACGAGGCTGACGGTGTGCTCGACTTCGACAAGCTCATGCGCGACCCTGCCGACGAGCACGCTCTGCGTCCGGGATGGTATCTTCCCGATCATCTTCATCCCAATGCCGAAGGATATAAGATGATGGGAAAGTATGCAGCCGAGAGAATGCTAACGCTTGAATAAAGCCCACCCTAACCCTCCCGAGGGAGGGAAATGCAAAGCCCACCCTAACCC
>DAWDCC010000053.1:0-21521 GCA_052355365.1 Prevotella sp.
TAATTTATTTTTGCAAAGCAGCAGAGAAGCTAAAAGTTTTAGCGGACACCAATATATTTTATTGTTTTACGTGTTGTGGGTGCTATTCATCTCTCATGGCGTCGACCGGCTTGATGCTCATGGCGCGGACGGCGGGTGCCAGTCCGGCCAGTATGCCGAGGACACAGAGCAGGGCCATGGCACCTACGGCTGTCCAAAAGCCCACTTGGAAATGAGCCTGCACGATGCCGTCAGTAGTGTTGCCCATCTCCAAGAGTTGTAGTACGGCCACGGCAAAGAGGATGCCGCTCATGCCGGCTACGATGGTCAGCACAATGCTCTCTGTGATGATCTGCGAGAGTATCAAACGTGGTGTGGCGCCGATGGCGCGCCGGATGCCGATTTCGACGGTGCGCTCACGCACCGTCACCATCATGATGTTTGATACGCCGATGGCTCCGGCCAGCAACGTGCCGATGCCTACGAGCCATACCAGATAGTTCACACCTTTGAACAGACTGTCGACCATGCCGAAGAGCACTTCGGTGTTGAACACGGTGATGCCTTTCTCGTCCGTGGGGTCGACATGGTGCTCGCGGGCAATAATGCCACGGATGCGGCTGCTGAGCTTACTGAGCACCACGCCGGGACGGCCTGTGAGACTGATGATGTCTACTTGGTCACCGAGATTATAGGTCTGTTGCATGAGCGTGATGGGCAGGATGACACTCTCCTCGGCCGAACCGTTGATGTTCATATTACCGGAACTGTAGTCCACGCCGACGACACTGTAGTAGAGCGAGTCGATGCGTACGAGCTGTCCGCAAGGATTGCCGCCGCCGGGGAAGAGCGTCTTATAGATCTTCTTACCCAGCACGCATACCTTGCGGTGCTGCGCCATATCCATCGGGTTGATATACCGGCCATAGTAGAGGCTGGGTTGCTCCACCTTGGCGTAGTCGGGTTCTACTCCTTTGACGCTGGCCGTACTCTTCTTGTCACCGAAGACGACCACGCTGCCCCAGCGTGCTACCATCGGCGTGACCACGTCGAGTTCGGGTACCTGGGCTTTCAGTCGGTCCACATCTTTGTAGACCATGTTCCACTGCCGTCCCTTGCGGAAACCGTCGTAGGGCTTGGTCGTCGGTTGGGCAAAGACGAGTGCAGAGTTCGTGGCAAAGCCCTCGAAGTTCTTGCTCAGTAAGTCTTTCAGTCCGTCGCCCCCGCCGATGAGGGCTACGAGCATGAACACGCCCCAGAACACGCCGAAGCCTGTCAGAAACGACCGGCTCTTGTTGCGTGTCAGCGTGTCGAGTATTTCGCGGTAAGTGTCTATGTCAATTCTCATAATTCATCCTCAACATTCATCATTCAACATTGTTTAAAGCCTCTATGGGTCGTATGCGGGCGGCTTTGCGGGCGGGGATGAGACCGGCAATCGTACCGGCGACCACCATGACCACCAAGGCCTCTATGCACACGTCAAATCCTACAGTGGGGTTGAGGAACATCGTCGCTTTGAACAGTCCCGCGTCCACCTGCTCGTGACCGATGGTGGCATCCATATACTCATTGGCAGCAATACCGCAGAGCATGCCGATATAGCCAAAGAACGTGGTGATAATAACGCTCTCGGTGATGATCAGGCGGAGGATGGAGGCCGGTGTGGCACCGATAGCCTTGCGGATGCCAAACTCGCGCGTGCGCTCCTTGACGGTGATGAGCATGATGTTGCTCACACCCACGATACCCGACATCAGGGTGAACAGGCCGATGATCCACAGCGCCTTGCGGATGATGCCCATACCCATGTTCATCTGCATGGCTTGCGTAAAGCGGTTCCATATCCACACGGCGTCCTCGTCGTCGGGGGCGGCGTCGTGGTTGGCGTTGAGCGTGGCCTTGTAGCGTTTCTCAAAAGCTTCGTTGTCGGCTTGGGTCTGTAAGCCATGGAACGAGAAGTTGATGTTGTCGACTTTATCACCCATCTGATAGATGATGCGCAGCGTGGAGAACGGAAGGTAAGCATTGGCGTTCATGCCGGTCTGGTCGCTTTTTGTGATGCCCACCACACGGAAGGCGAGGCTGTCCATCTTCACGTACTGTCCGACGAGAGCTGCCGGGTCGTGCTCGTTAAGTTCCTTGGCCTGATCCTCGTTGAGCACGATGACCTTGCGCTGCTGGCTGTTGTCCACGTCGTTGATGAAGCGTCCGTGGAGCATTTCTATCTTGTTGATGCGCGCGTGCAGTGGCGCTACGCCGTCGATCTCGGTGCTGAGGTAGTTCTCGCCGTAGGTGATGGTGGCCCCGGCGCGGCGTATCTGTGCGTCCATGCTGTCGACGTTGGCAGAGAACTTCTGTCGGGTGCTGGTGATGTCCTTGTCCTGCAACTGTATCTGTCGGCCCTCTTTTAGTCCTTTGTATTCCTTGGAGGTCGTACCGCCACCCACCGACATGGAGTTGTCGAGGAAGCGCCCCGAGTTGCTCTCCGTGGCGTTGATGAGTCCGTTGCCGGCACCGAGCAGGAAAATGAGCATGAAGATACCCCAGGCCACGGCAAAGCCTGTCAAGGCCGTGCGCAGCTTGTTGCGTCTGACGGTTGCCCATATTTCTTCTAAGAGGTCAATCATAAGCGTTCATATCTAATGTCAAGTACATCTATTATTCTTCAGGTATTGCTTTCCTCCCAACTTGGGGGGGATAAGAGGGGGCTCCTATTTCATCACGCCATTGATCCCGAACGGCGAGGCGTGGTGGTCAAAGTTCTCCTCAATCTTTCCGATGAGTCCGTCTTTGATGTGGATGATCTTATTGGTCTCGTTGGCCACACCGCTCTCGTGAGTGACGACGACAATGGTCTTGTGCTCTTCCTCGTTGAGAGCTTTGAGCAATTCCATCACTTCCACACTCGTCTTTGAGTCGAGAGCACCGGTGGGCTCGTCGGCGAGGATCACCTTGGGGTTCGCGATGAGAGCGCGGGCGATGGCCACGCGCTGTTTCTGTCCCCCCGACATCTCGTTGGGATAGTGGTCGGCCCAGGGCAACAAGTCGAGGCGCTCGAGATATTCCAATGCCATCTTATGGCGTTTGCGTCGTGACACACCTTGGTAGAAGAGTGGGAGCTCCACGTTCTCCACGGCCGTCTTGAAGCCGATGAGGTTAAAGCTTTGGAAGATGAAGCCGATGAAGTGATTGCGGTATTCGGCGGCGCGACGCTCACTGAGGTTTTTGATGAGCGTGCCATCGAGGATGTACTCACCACTGTCGTACTTGTCGAGGATACCCAGGATGTTGAGCAACGTAGACTTGCCGGAGCCCGACGCTCCCATGATGGAGACGAACTCGCCCTCCTCGATGTCGAGGCTGATGCCTTTGAGCACGTGCAGGGGCTGAGCACCGAAATAGGTCTTGTTAATATCGTGAAGATGAATCATATTCTTGTATTGTAAGTGGTGTAGGTGTTGTAGGGCTACTTCAAACTCCTCGCTATTTTCAGCGTCTGATCGCAGTAGTCGATGACGGCCATGCGGTGCGTGACAAAGATCACCGTGGTGTTGCGGTCAGCGAGGATGTTGTTGAGCAGTTGGCGTTCTGTCTCCGGGTCGAGGGCTGAGGTAGCCTCGTCAAGAACGAGGATGTTGCTTCGGCGAAGCAGTGCGCGTGCGATGGCGATGCGCTGTGCCTGACCTTCAGAGAGTCCGCCACCGGCCTCACTACAGAGCGTGTTGAGGCCGTCGGGCAAGTCGTAGACAAAGTCCGCGCAGCTCGTGTGCAGGGCTTCTTTCATTTCCTCTTCCGTTGCCGTCAGTCTTCCCAGACGCAGGTTGTCTCGGATAGTACCGCTGAGAAGCGTGTTGCCCTGCGGTACATAGGCGAAGTTGCAGCGCGTCAGTGGGGTGAGCGCAGCCTCCTGATGATGCTTGTCGTAGATGACCGCCTTTCCCTGCTGTGGAGAGACCAGAGCCAGGATCAGGCGAATGAGCGTCGTCTTGCCGGCTCCCGTCTCGCCGAGGATGGCTGTACATGAGGCGGGTGGAAAGTCATAGCTCAAATCATGAAGGATCTCGCGCTCCTTGTCCTCGTATTGATAGTATACATGTTCAAGACGGATGCCACAAGGCGTATCCAGTCTTACTGGCTCTCCCGTCTCTTCGAGTGGGTCTTCCTCCAGTTCCATCAGTCGCTCGGCGGCAGTGAACACAGATACTGCTTGCGGTACGAGCTTAGTTAGGTTACGTGCCGGTCCTTGTATGCGGCCGACGAGTTGTAAAAATGCAGTCATACCGCCAAAGGTCAGCGAGCCGCGCGACATGCGCAGGGCGGCCCAGAGGAAGGCAATGAGATATCCGAGGCGGAAGCCCAGCCACAGAATGATGTTGCTGAAGACAGAGAACACCGTGCGGCGCACGACCTTATGTCGCAGTACGCTCTGTGTCTGCTCCAACCGTTCGGTCATGGGGGCCTCGCTTTCGAGTGTCTTGATGAGCATACGGTGCTGGATGGTCTCTTGCATCAGACTTTGTACTTTAGAGTCTGATGTACGCACCTCACGGGTGAGGCGTCTCATTTGTCTGACATAAATTTTACTGGCAGCGATGAACACAGGAATGATGGCAATTGTGATGAGAGCCAGTACGGCATCCATGGCGAAAAGATACCAGAAGGCGCCGATGAACATGGCAAGTACCGAGAGTGAGTCTGGAATCGTTTCGGTGAGAAAGGTGACCACGTTGTTCACGTCAAACTCCAATCGGTTAAGGATATCTCCGGAGTGAAACTTCTCTCTGCCGTGCCATTGGGTGCGCAGGATGCGGTCGAGCATTCGCTGCTGCATGCGGTTCTGTGCTCTGATGCCGAGGATATTACTTACCCACGTACTTGCTATGGTGAGGAGCAGTCCGGCCAGCATGAGCAGCGCCATGACCACGACAGCGATGACGATGTGGTGAGGGTTGCAGGCATGTCCCTGCAATGCGGGTGTGGACACGTCGATGGCATGTTGCACAGCTCCCACTTGAGCCAGTGATACCACAACGCCGAGCAGGCCGATGACAGCGTTGAGTGTAGCTTGAAGTCTGTTGCCTCGCCATGCCTGCCACAGCCACCATACGATGGTACGAGTGTCGTACTTGGACTTGGGAAGATTAAAGAGATTTCGTATTTTCATCTATGAATAATCAGAGAGAAACGGTCGTATATTTACGGAAGAACCATCGTGGAGAGATGATCAGATTCTCATGGTTGTCGTTGATCAGCGCCCCACATGAGCTTGTCGCGCAGGGTGGAGAAATAGTGGGCATTGTGTTGCTTGACGATCTTCACTTGATAGGGAGCCTTACGGATGACGACCTTGGTCTTGTCAGTGAGCTTCTCCGAACGTCCGTCTATGGCAATGAGGAAGTTGTGGCTACGGCTCTCTACGTCGAGCTCAATCTCGCAGTTGTCGTTGATGACGATCGGTCGGATATTGAGACTGTGTGGCGCCACTGGTGTGATACAGAGATTTTGAGCCGACGGCACGATGATGGGACCGCCGTTGCTCAGACTGTATGCCGTACTGCCTGTCGGCGTGGAGATGATGAGACCATCGGCCTGGTAGGTGACCAGATACTCCCCGTCAATGCTGCATCTGACTGAGATCATGGCGGCCATGTCACGCTTGAGCAGCGCGATGTCGTTGAGCGCGAAGGGACAGCCGCTGAGTTGCTCACCGACAGCTTCGGCTTGGATGACGGAGTGTTTTTCAATCTTGTAGGTGCCATTGTATATCTCCTCGAAGGCCATGCTTACCTCGTTGGGCAGCACGTCGGCGAGAAAGCCCAGTCGCCCCATGTTCACGCCAAGCATAGGAATGCCTATGGCTCCCACACGGCTGGCCGCATTGAGGAAGGTGCCGTCGCCGCCGAGCGATACGGCGAAGTCTGCAGTGAAATCCTCGCCGTCGAAGACATCTGTGTGCCAGATGTCGAGATGCTGGTCGCGGACGAGAAACTCATAGTAAGGTCGGTCAATGAGTACCTCTGCGCCATGGGCTTTGAGGATGTCGGTGATATGCTGAATGGCTACCGACTTCCGCGCTTGGAATGCATTGCCGAAGAGGGCAAAGCGTAGATGCTTCTGTGGCATATCTGTTTGTTTTTTGCTTTCTTTATTATGCTTTGTTCGTCTATATGACAAACTTTTCGTATATTTGCATTTGATTCAGTTACAAAAATACGATAATTTATTGAAAAAGGACAATAATCATGGCAAAAGTTTATGAATTTCTTGCCAATGGCTTTGAAGAGATAGAAGCCTTGGCTCCCGTTGACATCCTTCGTCGCGGTGGCGTAGAGGTGCATACGGTGAGTGTGACGTGTTCAGAATTTGTCGAGTCTTCGCATGGCGTCACTATCAAAGCGGACATGCAGTTTACGCGTCCGGAGGACTATCGCGACGCTGACCTGCTGATGATTCCGGGCGGTATGCCCGGTTCCACCAACCTCAACGCTCACGAAGGCGTACGCCAGGTAATGCTGTGGCAATACAACAGCGGCAAGCGTGTGGCTGCTATCTGTGCGGCTCCGATGGTGCTCGGCAGCATTGGCATCCTTAATGGAAAGAGGGCTACCTGTTCACCGGGCTTCCAGAAATATCTCATCGGGGCCACCTATACGGCAGAACTCTATCAGGAGGATGGCAACATCATCACGGGAGAGGGACCTGCCGCTACGTTGCCCTATGCTTATCGCATCCTCAGCTATTTCGTTGGCGAGGAGAAGACACACGAGTTGCAAAAGAAGATGCAGTATGCTCATCTGATGGAGTCGAAGTGATGGCAGAACAGAACTATGTGATCATTGTCGCCGGTGGCAAGGGCACGCGCATGGGCGGTGACGTGCCCAAGCAGTTCCTGCCAATTGGCGGCCGTCCCGTGCTCATGCGCACGCTGGAGCGTTTCCATGACTACGACCCGTCGCTTCACCTCATCCTCGTGTTGCCAAAGGAGCAGCAGGACTATTGGCGTTCGCTGTGTGCGCAATATGCGTTTGACATTCCTTACCAGCTGGCCGACGGCGGTGCGACGCGCTTCGAGAGTTCGCGCAACGGACTGGCTTTGGTGCCTGACGACGCGTGTGGCGTAGTGGCCATCCACGATGGTGTGCGTCCGTTTGTTGCCAAGGAGGTCATCGACCGTTGCTTTGAGGCCGCGCGTGAGGACTATGCTGCCATCCCCGTCTACGCTGTCACCGACACGCTGCGCTATGTCGACGAACAGGGTGGCGGACGCAACGTGCGGCGGTCGGACTATCGTGTGGTGCAGACCCCGCAGGTCTTTGACATCACGCTGGCCAAGCAGGCGTTTAAACAGTCCTATCAGGAGAACTTCACCGACGACGCTTCGGTCATCGAGGCCATGGGCTGTCAGGTGGCAATGGTGGAGGGCAATCGCGAGAACATCAAGCTCACCACGCCCTTTGACCTTGCCGTCGCTGAGGCACTCATCAAAGAGCAGCTCGTGTAGCGTTATATATATAATAAGGTGGTATGACAGATATACTGAGTCAGGACATCATGTATTTGCCAGGGGTGGGTCCTCATCGCAAGGACCTGCTCGACAGTCAGCTCCATATCAAGACGTGGGGCGATCTGCTGGGCTATTACCCTTACAAATACGTAGACCGCACGAAGTTCTATCGCATCGCGGAGTTCCAGTCGCCATTGCTCTTCGACAACGTGGCGAGCGCAGGCTCATTGCCTTTCGTACAGATCAAGGGGCGGATACTCAGCTATGACACCTATACCGATCCGGGACAGAAGCGTCGTGTGGTGGCCCACTTCTCCGATGGCAGTGGCGTCGTCGACTTGGTGTGGTTCCACGGCTTGCGCTATGTTACCCAGACCTATAAGATCGGTCAGGAATATATCGTCTTCGGGCGCCCCACCATCTTCCAACAGCGATGGCAGTTTGCCCATCCCGACATGGAGAAAGTCGGGGAGAGCAATGTCACCGAGATGGGCATGCAACCTTATTATATGACTACGGAGAAGATGAAGGACCGGGGTATGACATCACGCTCGTTGGAAAAGATGACCAAGGCACTTGTCACCCGTATCCCTCAAGGTGCGATCCCCGAGACGCTGCTGCCCGAGCAGATCAGCCGCCTTCACCTCATCGGACGCGAGGAGGCACTGCGCAAGATCCATTATCCGCAGTCGATGGACGACGTGCAGCGGGCGCAGATGCGGCTGAAATTCGAGGAGCTCTTCTATGTTCAGCTCAACATCCTGCGCTATACCTCGGAGCGACGCAAGAAATATCAGGGCTATGTATTCAAGCGCATTGGTCCGCTGTTCAACGATTTCTATCGCGACAACCTGCCGTTTGAGCTCACGGGAGCACAGAAGCGGGTGATGCACGAGATACGTGCCGACCTCTGCTCGGGCCGTCAGATGAACCGCCTGCTGCAAGGCGACGTAGGCTCTGGCAAGACTTTAGTGGCGCTCATGGCCATGCTCATCGCGCTGGACAATGGCTTTCAGGCTTGTATCATGGCACCTACGGAGATCTTGGCCGAGCAGCATTTGGCCACGATCCGCGAGTTCTTGAAGGACATGCCCGTGCGCGTGGAGTTGCTCACCGGCATCGTCAAGGGCAAGAAACGGAAAGAAGTACTTGGCGGACTGCTCGACGGCAGCGTCAACATCCTCGTGGGTACGCATGCGATCATCGAGGACACTGTGCAGTTCCATCGTCTTGGATTGGCCGTCGTCGATGAGCAGCACCGCTTCGGCGTAGCGCAGCGTGCCAAGCTGTGGGGAAAGAGCGACAACCCGCCGCATGTCCTCGTGATGACCGCCACGCCGATACCGCGCACGCTGGCCATGACACTCTACGGCGATCTTGACGTGAGCGTGATCAACGAGTTGCCGCCGGGCCGCAAGCCGATCGTCACTATTCATAAATATGACAACCAGATGACGAGCCTCTACCAGGGCATCCGTCAGCAGATACACCAAGGCCGACAGGTGTATATCGTCTTCCCATTGATAGAAGAGAGCGAGAAGATGGACCTGAAAAACTTGGAGGATGGCTTCAAGGCGCTGTGCGATGTGTTTCCGGAGTTCCGTCTCAGCAAGGTGCACGGACGAATGAAACCGGCAGAGAAAGAGGCGGAGATGCAGAAATTCCTCAAGGGCGAGACGCAAATCTTAGTAGCTACAACGGTCATAGAGGTGGGAGTCAACGTGCCCAACGCTTCTGTGATGGTTATTCTTGATGCCCAGCGCTTCGGTCTCTCACAGCTCCATCAGTTACGTGGGCGTGTGGGACGTGGTGCCAAACAGAGCTATTGCATCCTTGTGACCAACTATAAATTGTCGGAAGAGACGCGCAAGCGCATCGACATCATGTGCGACACCAACGACGGCTTTCGCATTGCTGAGGCTGACTTGAAGTTGCGTGGACCCGGCGATCTGGAGGGTACACAGCAAAGTGGCATCGCCTTTGACCTGAAGATAGCGGACATCGCGCGCGATGGACAACTTGTACAGCTGTCGCGTGATGAGGCTCAGAAGATCATCGATGCCGACCCGGAATGCAATCTCCTCGCCAATAGTCTTCTGTGGAATCACCTGCGGGAACTGCGGAAGACAAATATCAACTGGGCGGAGATATCGTGAGAAAAGTAGCCTCACCCCCTAACCCCTCTCCGAAGGAGAGGGGGAGTAAAATGATGGATAAACAATTCCAACGCGGGGCCGGATGGGTGTGAATAAAAGACGACTTAGTGTTATTCATAGTGTGTCCCTTCCAGGGACATAAGCACTACCCCTTGTTACTTCTTAGCGATCAGCGCCACAGCGTAGGCGCTGATGCCTTCCTCACGTCCGGTGAAGCCGAGCTTCTCGGTCGTGGTGGCCTTGATGCTGATCTGATCCTCGTCACAGCCGATGATGTGGGCCAGACAAGTCTTCATAGCCGGTATGTGCGGGTTGAGTTTTGGATGCTCAGCACATACCGTAGCGTCGATGTTGCCAAGGACATACCCCTTGTCAGCCAACAGTTCCATCGTCTTTTTCAGAATGATCTTACTGTCCATGTTCAGCGTCGCGTCGCTGGTGTCGGGAAAGTGATAGCCGATGTCGCGCAGGTTGGCGGCACCGAGTAGCGCGTCGCAGATGGCATGGATGAGCACGTCGGCGTCGCTGTGCCCCAAGAGTCCCTTGCTATGTTCAATCTTGATACCGCCGAGCCATAGGTCGCGGCCTTCGACGAGTTGGTGGACATCGTAGCCCATGCCCACACGAGGTATATTGTAGCTTTGCATTTCGTTGAGATGTTATTGTGATATAGAATAGGAGTTAGCGATGGTGCAGCAGATCCTTGATACCGTCCATGTCGAAGCTCAGCGACAGGCGGAGCGTCTGATCGAGCGGGTTGGTCTTGGCTGTGGCGATGACATAGCCAGCGTCGAGCGAGAAGACACTCATCTTGAAACCCGCACCGACGGTGAAGTATTTCATGTTGCCCTGACTCGGATCCTGATGATGGTAACCGGCGCGCAGCGAGAACTTATCGTTGTAGGTATATTCGGCACCTATGCTCCACTGTATTTCTTTCATCTCACCTTTGAAGCCTTCCGGTGAGTCACTGAAACTCTTGAAGATACCGCTGATGCTCGACGTGTTGTTGTAGTGCTCATGCACCCACTGGTCATAGCCCTGATTGTCGCTAAGGCCTGTCTCCTTGGTGTACTGTTCTATTGTCGGAGGTGTCGGAACCAAGAACTTGTTAGCGTCCAAAGCAATGGAGAACTTGTTGTATTCATCAATAGGCACCATCAGCGAAGTACCCAGTCTGAGGTTGGTAGGCAGGAATTCTGCGGCATCCGAACCGCTGAACGTGATCTTACTACCGATATTTGAGATGTTGAGACCGAAGGCCAACTGACATTCGCGTGACCCGATAGTGGGATAGGTCTGATAGTAAGCCGAGAGATCCGCGGCGAATGCCGATGCCGGTGAGTTGTCCTCACTGGTGTAGTCATAGCGCAGGTCGGAGTAGATCCAGCGCAGTGTGGCGGCGATGGAGAACTTCTCACTGAGCATGAGCGAGTAAGAAGCGTCGATAGCCATCTCGTAAGGATTGACGGTCATGGCGTTGTCCTCGGAACTGGTCTGCACCTCACCGAGGGAGAAATAGCGCAGAGAGCCTGACACGGCACTGTGCTCGCCGATGCGATAATATCCGGCGAGATAAGCCTGGTCGATGTCGTTGACGAGTTGGCGGAGCCAAGGCGTATAGTTCAGTGCGACACCGGCACGGCTGATGGTAAACGGATACTTAGCCGGGTTCCAGTGTTGCGAGTTGACATCCGGATCCGTTGCCGCACCTGCGTCACCCAAAGAGGTGCCCCGGGCGTCGGGCGAGATGGTCTGTGAGATGATGGCATATTGCACAGGGTTGAACTCGTCGAGCTTTTCCTGCGCAAAGGTCCATAGTGGAAGGGCCGCAAAGAGAGATGCCAGCGTGATACGTGCTATTCTTGTCATTCTGATGGATGTGCTATATAATAAATAAGGTGTAGACTCCCGGGTTGGGGGAGAAAGCTACACCTTAATTAACGCAGGGTGTATGTCGATTATTGCCTAATGACGATGAGTTTCTGTGTCTTCGAGGCATAGCTGCTGCCGTCGGCGCACATGCGCACACGGTAGAGATACACGCCGGTCTGCAGGCGGCAACCCTGACCGTCGCACAGATCCCAGTCCTTTGTATAGGTTCCGAAGTTGGTGACACTGGTGTCGGTATGCTTCCACAGCGTGCGGCCGCTCATGTCGAAGACCTCGATGCACACGTCGACCTTACTGCCCGCCATGTCGTGGTTGACGATGAATGTCGTGGTGTTGTAAGCAGGATTCTTCGACACGCCAACCGAACTAATCGTCGGCTGCAGGCTCTTTGCCACCACAAAGTCGAGCGTAGCTGCCGACGAGTTGTTAAGGATGTCCCAGGCCCGGAAGGTCAGTGTGTGCTTGCCCGGCTCGAGCGACGGGATGCTGCAGGCCGTCCTACCGCTGGTATAGGACCCGAAGTCATAGGTAAACTCGTCGTTGAGCGAATAGACCTTGTTGGCGTCACCGTCGATGATGAGCTGCAGGTCGTGTCCCACGCCGTTGCCCGTGGCATTGATGCCACTGGTGTCGCTGATCTCAGCCACAAAATAAGGCGTACAGTTTACCGTACCACCGTTTTGGAATTCCGGCGTGTTGAGATAGCAGAACAGCTTCGGGCCTATCGTGTCGGCGGAAGCCGTCGTGGAACCACCCACGAAGAAGTGGTCGCTCACGCCGTTGGCGATGCTGGTGTGCTTGTTGTCGACGGCGTAGACATTCACCAGTCCGCTGTCGTCGCTGTAGTTGATGTCCATCGGCACCGAGAAGGTGAAGGCGAAGCGTCCTTGGCGGATGCTGTCGGAACCTGTGTAGAGAATCTTGTTGCGGCTATAGAAGACGAAGGCAGAATCAGCCTCTGCACTGTAGTTCTCCTTGCAGACGATCTTCTCCTTCGAGTCTCTGACCACTGCTGTGGCTACTCCGCTGAAGCTCTCGGCGTTGGTCTTGTTGACGTGTCCGGTGACGCGCGCAATGTTTCCGGCCTTGAACTTCGGCCGTGTCGCCGAGGTGGTGGGAATGCCGTTGATCGAGTCGATGACGACACACGGTTCGGGCAGGTTGAGGCTCAGCGCGGGATCGCCGAGCAGCGAGTACTGCAGTTTGTTGACGGTGCGGTCCCGTCCGGTGATGATCATCTGGTTCTTGGCCTGTCGCTGTGCCTCGCCGAGGGTCAGCGTTTTTCCGTTTTTCCGGCTGAGCACGGCAGTGAGAAAGGCTCGGTTGATGAGCTTGTTGTAGGAGGCGAGCACCGTACGCGTGGTACCGAAGAAAGCCACAGCCCCGCCGTTGGGATTCACGACGGCTGCTGTGCCGATGTTGTCCTCTATGTCGTCAAAGGCCATGATGTCACACGAGGCAGTGATCCACAGTGGCAGGTTGGTGTTGGAGAAAGTCTGGAAGTCGGAGAGCTTGAGCACACCCTCGTGGGCGATGAGCCCCGCGCTGCCGTGCCCGGCATAGTCCATGATGAGGGCGCCGTTTTGCTGTTGCCGCTTGATGATGGCGGATACCTCGGGATAGGTATGTCCCGTGGCAGAGGCCTGTTCGGTATAGGCATCCCACATCACCTTCTTCAGAACGAACTCAGGGTGCAGCGCCTCGATATAGTCGGCGTTCTCGTTCTCGTCGTTCATGTGCAGGTTGTTGTTGCCGTCGTCGCCCATGAACATCAGTTCGTTTTGCCAGGCGCCGGCGTTACTGTTCTCGGCATAGGCGATGGTCTTGTCGACCATGGTCTTTGCCTCTTCTACGCTTGTCACGGGGAAGCGTCCCACGGCGATGTCGTCCATGTCTTTGGTCATGGGATCGCCGCCTTCGCCGTCGTCGAGTCGTGTGAAGAATCCGTCGTCGACATAGCAGAGCACTGCGTTGAACGAGTTCTCACTCTCGTGGCAGAGCAGATAGTCGTCGGGGGTGAGGCCACGGCAGTCGCTGGTGAGCATGCGGTTGTCCCACACGCCACGGCCGAAGAGCAGCAGATAGCGGGGCAGGTCGGTGTCGGTGGACGCGCGGTCGTAGAGCATCTTCAGGTAGCGGCGGTAGGCGTTGGCATCAGGCGTTCCACTGCTGAACTCGTTGTAGAGCTCATTGGCCTTGACTATGCGCACGCGCAGACTGTCGTGCTGCTCATGAAAGTCGGCGAGCCGCTGTGCCTGTTCGAGGTATTTACCGGACGACGGGATGATGATCACCATGTCCGTGGCAGTGTCGGCATGATGGTCCTGGTTGGCGATAGCGCCCACCAGAGAGGGTGTGGGGAAGGTGGAGGCGAGGTCGGGCTTAGGCATAGGACCGCTCCACGCCATCGACACATAGTCCAGTCGGAGCGGTCCGCCATCCGTACACATGATTTTCACGGTATCGTTGGCGTGCAGCGTATTGATGGCATAGGTGGCGTAGCTCTCCCCACCTTTGTTATAGTCGTTGTATTCTCCAGCGCTGAGCTTGATGCTCATCGTGCCGAGCACCGAGTCGTTGAGCATGATCTGCGCCGTACTGGCCCGTCCGGCGGTCACTGCTACGGAGAGTTTCCCGGTCTTGGACTTTGACAGGTTGGAGAGCACGAGTCGTTTGGTGTTGCCTTTGCTGATGGTCTCGCCGTCGAAGAGGTTGCGTCCGCCGTGGTACCAGGAGTATCCGTCGACTTCATAGAGACTGTGATAGTCGTCGGCAGTGGGGTAGTATTTCTTGAGGAAAGTCGCAGAGTCGAGAGACGCCACGGAGTTGTTGCTCTCCGTGAGGAAGTAATAGCCGTAGTCGGAGTAGAAGTTGCGTGTGCGCCGTGCTGCCGTGTTGCTGCTCCAGCTCACGGGTCCTTTGGCGTAGAAGAGATGTTTTCCGCCGACGATGCACTGCTCCACCTCTGGCAGGTCGTCGAGCGCCTTGAGCGTGTTGCCGTCGAGGACCTCGTCTTGCAGGTTACCGCCATAGCCGTAGATCTTCACCTTGTTGATGTCGGAGAAGCCTGCCTGGCGGATGAGGCTGCTGCTGATCTGATAGATGCCCGACGCCGACACGCGTATCTTCACCCATCGGCCGGAAGCCAAGACGGAATGCGAACTGTAGCGTGTTGAATGTAGCGTGTTGGCTTTAGCCATCCGCCGTGCCGACGCAATGGCGGCCTTCGCGTCTACACGTAGCATGAAGCTGGCCAGGATCTGGTATCTGCCATTGTGGTAGACGAGTGGACAGAACGACAGCTGCAGGTTGGGACGGCGGCGGTTCATCACCACCTGCTGCCCGATGGCGGGCAGCTCCGGTAGTGGCGCACTGCTCAGCCGGTGATAGGCCTCGATGTCGCTCTCTGTCATATCCACATATTCGGGGTAGAGGATAGACGGCGTATAGACCGAGTCGCCATAGTTCGTCGGCAGCGCGATGGTATAGGTAAACCGTGGCAGCGTGCTGTCGATACGCACCTGCTCATTGGTCAGGTTGAAGAAACGCTGGGCGGAGAGAGGAAGGGTGAGGAAGAGGAGGAAAAGAAGAAGAGGCAAAGCACGAGCCCTAGCTCCCAGCCCTAGCCCCCGAGCCCTCTCCCTAGCCCTCCCCCTGGGGGGAGGGAAAGAGCGGCCGGGTAAAGGGTGATATATGGGGTCTTTCATTTTTCCTTGTCGTTTAGTCATAGAGAACATAGAGATTATAGAACTCATAGAGGAATAGAACTCATCGGTATTATAGGGTGGGCTCATTGCTTCTTTTATTTGCACTTAAACTCCATCACCTTTCTCTCTTCGAGATATCCTTCCAGGTGGTCGTCGATGTGCACGGGACCTATGCCGGCGGGAGTACCCGTGAAGAGGATGTCGCCTGTCTTCAGCGTGAAGTACTGGCTGATGTAGGCGATGATCTCGTCGATCTTATAGAGCATGTCGGCCGTGCAACCCTCCTGCACCGTCTGTCCGTTGATGTCGAGATGAAAGCGCAGGGTGCTGAGGTCACGGAACTTCTCCTTTGGCACCCACTCGCCGAGACAGGCAGCACCGTCGAAGCCCTTGGCCAGATCCCAGGGCTGTCCCGCTGCCGACAGCTTATGCTGCAACTCGCGCGCCGTGAAGTCGATGCCCACCGTCAGCGCGTCGTAGTAGCGGGGCGCAAAGCGCACCGGCACCGTCTTGCCGAGTCTACAGATGCGCACCACCACCTCGGTCTCATATTCTATGCGTCCCAGGTGGTCGGGGATGAAAAACGGCTTATGGTCCTTCAGCAGACTGGAATCAGCCTTGAGGAAGACCACGGGTTCATCCGGTTTCTTTAACGTACCGTGCAACTCTTTATTGTGCGCGGCATAATTCATTCCAATGCAGAATATCTTCATAATATGTGACTTATCTCACGATGATCTTTTTCTTGTGATGGATATACATGCCGCTATCCTTGGGCTGGCTGGCGCTGCGGCCACTGAGATCGTAGTAGCGGTCGTCGGTCGTCTTCGACATGTTGACGTTCAGCTGACTGATGCCCGTGGAGGTAGTGGCGTACTTGGCCAGTGCAGTGAAGGCTGAGGTAGCGCGTCCGGTGTTGCTGTCGAAGAGCGGGGCGTTGTACCATCCGCTCAGACTTGTGCTGTTTGTCTTTGCGTTGTACTCCGGCCACCACCAGAAGAGACCGTCCACATGGCTATGTTTGTTGAGCATCGCGATCAGATCGTTGGTGAACTGCTTTTGGCCTTCGTCGCTATAGGGCCATACCTTCGTGGCGTCGTAGGTGGTTCCGCCGACGGCCCAAGCGTAGGGATATCCGATCTCCACCACCATGATCTCTTTCTTCGGCCAGTCTGTTTCCAGCTTAGTGATAGCACCGTCGAGTTCGCTCAGTGCGCCATGGAAGTAGGGATAGTAGCTCAGTCCGATGACGTCATAGTCGATACCGTATGTATTCATCTTGCTGAAGAAGTTGGTCAGCGCCTTATATTCTTTGTTGTCGTTTTGCTGCGTGAGGGACACGCGCTCCACGTGCAGGATGATCTTTGCCGGAGGACACGTCTTGCGTACAGCCTGTGTAGCCTGCTTGAGCAGATTGGCAAAGCGATCCCAGTTGGCTGTTGACGAGGGCCAGCACTGCTTCAAAGTCCCCTCGGGCCTTCCCCACAGCATGCCGTAGGAGATCTCGTTGCCGGTCTGTACGAGGTCGGGCTCAGCGCCGGCGGCTTTCAGTTGGGTCAGAACGTCGGCGGTATAGTCATAAACTTTCTGTTCGAGTGCCGCGTCGCCGAGGCTTTTCCATTCCTCAGGTGTCCACTGCTTGGCGGGGTCGGCCCAGGTGTCAGAGTAGTGGATGTCGAGCATGAACTTCATGCCGGCGTCCTTGATGCGCTTGCCTAGGGCTTTCACCCATGCGATGTCCTGGCAGACGTTGTCGTCAGTACTCCACGTATAGGGCGCACTGCCATTGGTGGTCTGCTTCTTCGGGTTGACGAAGATGCGCACGCGCATGGCGTTCATGCCCACCTGCTTGCTATAGGCGATGAGGTCGCTGATTGCCTGTCCGTCGTGGGTGTAGTAGGTGACTCCGGCCTGCTCATAGCGGGGGAGCATAGAGATGTCGCCGCCAGCGAGTTTCTGCGCACGGGCTGTGCACAGCGACAGTGCGAGGGCGGGCATGAGAAGATAGGTACGAATGTTCATTTCATGCATGTGATGATGATGTTGCAAATTTAATTAAAAAAAAGGAGAACACAAAATCGTGCCCTGCCTTTTTCTGCGCTGCATGGTTTCTCACAGATGAGCAGCCTCACCCCCCACCCCCTCTCCAAGGAGAGAGGGGGTGATATGCTTCAAGAAACGAAAAGCTCTCGCAAAGCTGATCAGCGATGATGGTTACGCATCTGTGTAGATCTGTGTAAATCTGTGAGAAATAAAAAGTCTCAGTGAGAATATCTCAGAATAATCCACGAAACTATGACTTGACACTTATAAAGATCCGTGGAAGAATAACAAAAAAACTACCGCACTTTTGCCTGTCAGTCTCGTTTGTCTTATAAAGTGACAATTTTCCGCTCACGAGAATCGATTCTTTTCCACGAACACCTGTCTTGCTCTGATTTTCGCGAAAATTTGACTGTTTTTGTAATTGTCAGATAATCAGTAGATTACGATTGTTACCTTCCTGCCTTGTTATAAAATCACTGATTTCTCACAAAATTCTCTAGAGAATTTTCTGTCATCACGCCTATTTGATCCGATGAAACTACCGAGATGAGAGTGTAAAACAACCGAGATGACGACGTGAAAAGGCTGAGATGAGCGTTTATTCCACCTTTTTCGTCATCACACGAAGCAAAAATCGGCACGAGAAGTGGCAAATCTGTTTTTCTCTTCTCTAGATTACATGTTCGTGCGGACGTACTTTTGTCAAGGAAAATACCGGTTCGGATGAAATAAAGTCCTTATATGACTCATGAAACAATCTTGTTTCAAGGCATTATCCATTTGTCTATTTTAACAAAATGTAAACGATTGCATTTTTATTATCCTCTATTATTCTGCGGATTTGTGCAACTTTTGCATTTCTTTTAATAACTTTGCAACGCTCATTACGGGGGAAACATAAGCCTATCTCCCTCGTGTATAATGCATAAACTTGAACACCCCACGTAACCTAAGTTGGGAAAAAACTTATAAGAAACATCAATTAGTACTATAAATGAAGTTTAGACATTTACATTTTCATGCACATATTCGTGCAATTTGCATGGCAATGGCACTCTTTGCTGCACCTCTGTCGATGGAAGTTTATGGACAGACAACCTATTCTGTTGTCTTCTCCAATAGCAGCAGTTTTGACAAGAAGGTAGAGGTGCCGATGGTCGCTGCACTCTACCGCAATGATAAAGCAGAGAACCTCAGACACACCAAGGACAACAACCGTTGGCAGATCAGCCTGAAATATGACGACCCACGATGGAAAGACATCGCGGACGGAACGGTCTACTGGTATATAAAGTCCAGTGGGGGCATTATTGGCCCTAATACTAATGGAGAGAATATGGATAACGGCACGGACAATAGCAGTAGTTCTGCCTCTGTCCATGACCGTATGCTTTATAAAAATGAAGGGTCTTTAAGAACTGGTTCTACGTCTTCATTTAATTATTTTACTTGTACCAAAGGTAAGTCAAGTGCTGTTTCCTGTACTTTTGCTTATTCCAATTCCAGTGCCACTTATGAAACCAGTTCAAATAATGGTTCGCAACTGAGATATGGTCAACCAGGTGTGCAATATTGGCGCAACTTGAGTGGTATCAAATACAGCCTCACTTACAACAGTTCTTCTTCCTCCTCCTCTTTCGGAGGCCTTCCCTTCTACGACGGAACGTTCTGCTATGTGAAAAAACCAGCAGGATGGAGCAAAGTGTATGCCTGGGTATATGATGATAATAAGAATCAGTACTCTTCTGTCACTTCTTGGCCGGGTGAGCAATTGACAACGACAGCAGAGTCAAATGGCGTTACCTATTATCTGTGGAAGATGAGTTCCGGTAAGGCAGGTACTCCGACCAAGATCATGTTTAATAATGGTGGTAGCAATGGTACTAATCAGACTAAGGAATTGACATTTACCAATGGTGCTGTCTACGACGCTACCTATACCAGCAACCCTACCACCCTTGGCATCGTGACGAAGCAGTCAGGCACATCAGAACCTACCGCTGCTTACGAGAAGTTCTATGCTTACGGTTTCTGGGGTGGCAAAGATGCTTCGTTCAAGGAGATGACACCGGTGGTCTATCGCAATGCAGAGAATGAGGTGGACAGCGTGGTTTACTATATCACCATGTCGAAGGTGAATGCCTCTTTCGACAATTTTTTCTTTATGTTCTGCAGCCAGCGCTATATGGAGAGTTGGAATAAGTGGATAACGAACAAGGGAGCAGGTGCTTGGGACTATGTCTGGCGTCCGGAGATCTTTGACGACCGCGACTGCAACACACTGTCCGGTGCGCTCTACCAGGCTGGTAACGACCTCTCGAATATCAAGGGTACTACGGCGGGTGCAGCCTATTTCACTGGTTCTCCTAATCTTTTAGGTTTTAAAACTACTGACACTTGGATGGGTAAGAATCAGATGCAGTCTATCAATCCCTTGCTGACTGACGATCAGAAGCAGAAGTATGATTCCTATGAGCTCTCACTAAATGTTACAACGGGTACCTATGGTGTTGCTTTCCGTAATGCCATTCAGATCGTTGGCCCTGCTGTCGTCTCCGGAAAGAGCTGGACGGCAGATGCTGCACGCAACTATACCAGCAAAGACGCTACCTGCGGCACTTGGGATAAAACGAAAGCCATCACCTTGAAGCCAAGCGACGACGGTACCTATTATTATACTACTGTGACTTTGAAGGCCGGAGAGAAGTTCCGTTTCATCGAGAACAACAAGTATCTGACCAACTTCGGTGAGGACGATGTCACTCCAAACGACAAAGACTTTGCTCCTGCGAAGGAGAATGGCGATGTCTGCTACTACAACCACATCAGCCGCAATACGCTTTCTGCTGATGTGAACCCGACGGGTGATACCGGTGAGAGTGGTCTTTCTGTCGGTCAGGACATCACCTTCACCATGCCTGGACTTAATAAAGGAGACATCTACGAGACTGAGATCCGTGTCTCAGCTACCAATCCTTTCAATCAGCAGATGGCGGGTAAGGCTGCACCGTTCTATACCGTCACCCGCCCCGTGAAGCTCTTCAACTATGGCAGCGACGGCAATGGCTACACCTCTTTCGCCTGCAACTATCCTTTGGAGATCGTCAACGGCACAGACGTGAAGGTCTATGACATCATCAGCTATGATATGAATGCCAACAAGGTGACCCTGCGCGATCAGAGCGACAACTACAAGACCAGCAGCAAGCAATACATACCCGCCAAGAGCGGCGTGATTCTCTCTGCAACAGCTACGGATAAGGTCAGCACGATCACTGTTCGCCCGATGATAGAGAAACTCGGACAGACTGTCGACAACGGGAGTAATCTGCTCAAGGCTGTCTATTTGCCTAATCAAAAGATTAATATGACGACTCCTGAGACATCCACGAATACCGGTGATCCTGTCACCAGCCGTCAGTACCTCTTCTCTTGGGTGAAGCAGAGTGATGGCTCCTATAAACTTGGCTTCCTCCGTTCCAAGACAGGCAAGAGTGTTACGGAGCGTGCTTATCTCTCGCTGACGGGCGAGGCTGTTGGCGCTACAACCCTCAATCCTTCTGACGAGGCTGCCTATGAGCGTGTGGAAGGAGTCAGCACAGACGACAAGACCGTCTTTGGTGCCAAGGAATATCAGGTCAACCTCTTCTTTGAGGGCAGTGAAGATGAGACCATCACGGGCATCCATGCTATCACCAATCAGATTGTTGACAAGGAAGGCTACTACACGCTGCAAGGTATCCGTTTGGACAAGCCGACACGTGCCGGCATCTATATCCACAACGGTAAGAAAGTCATTGTAAAATAACAGAGAAAACTATGAAATATATACAACCGGAAACAACCTATATAAAGCTTGAGCTGTCGAATATCGTCATGGGATCGGAGAAAGGAATCGTGGATCCTTCAATTAATAAAGGTGAAGATGCCGGTGGTGGCAACATCGGTATGGCCAAAGGCGCATGGGACTTTAGTGAATCAGACGAGATTCTTTGGTCAAAGTCCAAGAGTCTTTGGGACGAATAAGACTTAACAGTATGTAGCTGATAGAAATTAGTAGAATACTATACAATCTTGAAGAGATGGCAACAGCCGAGGAGTTCTTCCTTTGGTCTGTTTTCATCTCTTTTTTCTTCTTCTGTACAACGGTTTTTCTTCTTTGTAATCGTTTGCATAAGATTTTCTGTGTGGTGATGTTATGACTAAAATACCTTTCAATCATTAATAAAGCTT
>DAWDCC010000054.1:0-21397 GCA_052355365.1 Prevotella sp.
GGTCTGTTCGGGACTTGCACCCGTTAGCCGGTACACATGCTGGTCAAACAAAAAGTCCGGAAGCAGCAATTGCCACTTCCGGACTTATTATTTTTATGTTTTAGTTCCTATTACTTGCAAGCGCCGCAGGTCCAAGGCTTCAATTCCTTGAAGAAGTCGTGACCCTTGTCGTCAACAAGGATGAAGGCGGGGAAGTCCTTAACGGTGATCTTCCAGATAGCCTCCATGCCGAGCTCGGGATACTCCACGCACTCGATGCTCTTGATGGCATCCTGAGACAGCACAGCAGCAACGCCGCCGATGGTACCCAGATAGAAGCCACCGTGCTTCTTGCAGGCGTCGGTGACAACCTGTGTACGGTTGCCCTTGCCAATCATGATCATGGAACCGCCGTGAGCCTGGAACTCGTCGACATACGGATCCATACGGTTGCTCGTCGTCGGACCCATGGAACCGCAAGGATAGCCTTCCGGAGTCTTGGCAGGACCAGCGTAGAGCACAGGATGATTCTTGAAGTACTCTGGCAGATCCTCGCCCTTGTCGAGATGGGCTTTCAGCTTGGCGTGAGCGATGTCGCGGGCCACGATGATGGTACCGGTAAGGCTCACACGAGTAGAGACAGGATACTTCGTCAGGATGGCACGAGCCTTGTCCATGCCCTCGTCGAGGTTGATGGCGATGCCGCCGTTGTCGCCCGGCTGCTGCAGCTCAGCAGGGATGAGGTTGCCGGGATTGGTATCCATCTTCTCCAACCAGATACCGTCCTTGTTGATCTTTGCCTTGATGTTACGGTCAGCAGAGCAGCTCACGCCGAGACCAATCGGGCAGCTGGCACCGTGACGGGGCAAGCGGATCACACGCACGTCGTGGGCGAAGTACTTACCACCGAACTGTGCGCCGAAGCCAATCTTATGAGCCTCTTCGAGCAACTTAGCCTCAAGGTCGAGGTCACGGAAGGCACGGCCGGTCTCGTCACCCGTCGTTGGCAGGTTGTCGAGATAGTGGATAGAGCCAAGTTTCACGGTCAACAGGTTCTTCTCTGCTGATGTGCCGCCGATGACGAAACAGATGTGATAAGGAGGACAAGCGGCTGTACCGAGGCTCTTCATCTTCTCCACGAGGAACGGCAGCAGTGTGCCCTCGTTCTGGATCGTAGCCTTGGTCATCGGATAGAAGTAGGTCTTGTTGGCCGAACCACCACCCTTGGCAACCATCACAAAGCGATACTCAGCGCCCTTGGTAGCCTCAATGTCGATCTGTGCGGGCAGGTTGCACTTGGTGTTAACCTCTTCGTACATCGTCAACGGTGCGTTCTGAGAGTAGCGCAGGTTGTCCTCGGTGTAGGTGTTGTACACACCGCGTGACAAAGCCTCTTCCTCGTCGAAGTCAGCCCAGACCTGCTGACCCTTCTCGCCGTGGATGATAGCCGTACCGGTATCCTGGCAGAAAGGCAGGATGCCCTTTGCGGAAGTCTCGGCATTGCGCAGGAGTGTCAGTGCCACATAGCGGTCGTTGTCAGAAGCCTCGGGATCGCTGAGGATAGCAGCTACTTGTTCGTTGTGTTTGCGACGCAGACAGAACTCCACATCGTGGAAGGCCTGCTGAGCCAACAGGGTCAAAGCCTCAGGTGTGACCTTCAGGATCTCCTTGCCCTCAAATGTTGATGTACTCACTCCCTCTTTGGTAAGCAGGCGATACTCGGTATCGTCCTCACCCATCTGAAACATGGGAGCGTACTTGAAATCTACTGGTTTTGCCATAATGTTTTTATATAACTAATATCTTTATAAAATAATATTTAAAAGCCGAATATTTCCTCTTTCGTGAGCTTCTTGACGGGACCAATCTTCTGCAACGCGTTCATGTCGAGCTCTTTCTCGTCGCCGAGGATGATATAGCGATAGGGTTTGTCGGAAATGTTCTCCTTGGCGAACTTCACCAGGTCGGCCATCGTCAGAGACGGTAACTTGTCGTAGATGACACGGTTGATGTCGTAGTCAAGGCCACGTTTGCGGGCAGAAAGATAAGCATTGAGCACAGAGAACTTGGTGGTGCGGGCTGTGGCGATGCTCTTCATCAAGCTTTGCTTGGCCAGATCAAGGCCTGCCTGACGCTCCGGCATGTTGTTGAGCAACTGGTTGAACTCCTTGACGCAGTCCGTCATCTTGTCGTTCTGTGTGATGATATACGTGTTGAAGCACTCAGAATCGCCCTTGCGGTCCGGTGTAGTCAGCCATGCTCCGGCACTGTAAGCCAGTCCGCGGGCCTCACGTAACTCCTGGAATACGATCGCATTCATGCCTCCACCGAAATACTCGCCAAAGAGAGCGTTGATAGGAGCCTGCTCGGAAGTCCAGGGCTTGTCCTCGTTGAGATACTGCGTCATATAGATGTTCTTCGCATCGTAGGGCGCAATCCACACCTCGTTCTGCGTAGTGGTCGTATGCTGATACCGACGGGCTGCGGGCAGAGTGGTCTTCATCGTGCAAGGATAGCTATTTGCCACGGTAGCCTCCAACTGCTTCATCGGTGTGGCACCATAATATAATAAGGTGTACTTACCCAGATTCTTCAGTAGAGCAAGCAGTTGCTGAGGATCGGCCTTGTGGAGTTCTTCAGCACTCATCTTATTGCGGAAACCGTTGTAAGGACCGTATTCGCCATACTGTCGCAGGGCTGAGAAGCAGACACGCTGGTTGCCCTTGGCATCGTTGCGCGACTTCAGCGTCAAACCGACATATTTGTTATAGCTCTCTGCGTCGGCTTTGGCATGATTGATATAGTCACCCAAGAGCTTCAGCGCAGCGGGCATATTATCGTTGAGTCCGCTCAGCGACACACGCGTCTCGTCATTGCTGACACTCACGCTGTAGTCGCAAGCCAACTGATAGAAGGCTTTCTTGATGTCATTGGCCGAGCGAGTAGCTGTGCCGACATAGTCAAGATAATCAGCTGCAATCTGCAACTGCTTGCTATTCTCACGACCTACGGGGAAGACAAGCGAGAGATCGAAGAGGTCGTCAGTGGTGTTCTGCTTGTAGAGCACCTCAGCGCCGTTCTTCATCTTGCCCTTGCTCAGATCCTTGTTAAAATCGATGAACTGCGGCTGGATAGGCTCCGGCTTGCTGTTGACAATAGTGGTGAGGAAGTCACTGTGCTTGTCGTTGTTTGTAGGAATCGGCGTGATGTGCGGTTTCTCTATCTTGTGGATCGTCGTATCGTTGCCAAGACGCTTGTAGACACAGACGTAGTTGTCGAGGAAGTGACGGCGGGCGAAGTCCACGATCTGCTGTTTCGTGATCTTCGACATACGGTCGAGCTGTCCCACGACATGCTGCCAGTTCTCACCATTGATGAAGGCGTCCTTCATCATCTCGGTGCGGTTGCGGTTGCTGCTTAAGCCGCGCAGCATATTGAGTTTCTTGTTGGCAAGGACGGCTTTCATCAGGTTCTCGTCGAACTCGCCGCGCTTGAGTTTCTCAATCTCGGCGAGCATGAGGTCACGCACCTCTTCGAGTTTTTGTCCCTGCTTGGGCTCTCCTTCAGCGATAAACGTCGAATAGTCGGCCAAGCCTTCCACGCCCGTACCGGCATTCATCACTTTCATCGGTTGGTTAAGATCGATATCCATGAGTCCTGCTTTGCCGTTGGAGAGGAGATCAGAGATGAAGCTCAGCGTGTCGGCCTGGTCAGAAGCGGCCTTGTCAAACTTCCAGCCGAGCATCACGTTCTCGGCTTCTTGTCCCACAACAGTGGTGTCGACGTGTTGCTTCAAGTCTGCGACAGGTGCATATTCGGGTCGGGAGAGCGTCGTGATCGGTTTCCAAGAGCCGAAATACTTGTCGATGGTGGCCACGGCCTTGTCGGGATCGAAGTCACCGGCCAGACAGATGGCTACGTTGTTGGGCACGTAGTAACGGTGGAAATAGTTCTTGATATTAACGATACTCGGATTCTTCAGGTGTTCCTGCGTGCCGATGGTCGTCTGAGTACCATAAGGATGAGTGGGATAGAGTTTCTTTCCGAGTGCGATCCACTCCTTGTTGCCGTCTTTCGCAAGACCGATGTTATACTCCTCATACACTGCTTCCAGCTCAGTGTGGAAGCCGCGGATAACCATGTTCTGGAAGCGGTCGGCCTGGATCTTTGCCCACGTGTCGATCTCGTTGTTGGGGATGTCCTCCACGTAGCAGGTGACATCGTTGCTCGTGTAGGCGTTGCTGCCCTCAGAACCGATGGACGCCATCATCTTGTCGTACTCGTTGGGGATGTTGTACTTGGCTGCGAGCTGCGAGAGCGAGTCGATTTTCTCGTACCAACGCTTACGTGCCAAAGGGTCGGTGATGTGGCGATACTGCTCAAAACGGTTCTCGATGGAGTCAAGAAGTGGCTGTTCCGCAGCAAGGTTCGACGTGCCGAAGTGGGTCGTGCCCTTGAACATTAAGTGCTCAAGATAGTGAGCCAGACCGGTGGTCTCCTTCGGGTCGTTGCGTGAACCGGTGCGCACGGCGATGTAAGTTTGCAACCGTGGCTTCTCCTTGTTCACACTGGTGTACACTTTCAGACCGTTAGGCAGCGTGTAGATGCGTGTCTGCATCGGATCGCCCTTCACGGTCTCGTAGTGATAGCTCTGCGCCCACGTGGCTGTAGCAAACAGCGAGAGTGCTGAGAGCATGATAGTCTTACAATTCATCATATTATTTATTAATCTCAGTATTCTGTTTATTCTTACCGGTTTCTTTCTTGCCGGTCATCGAGAATATAGCGGTTTCTCCCCTACTCCTCATAGTCGGTCTCCTTGTCGAGACTGCTCAGAAAGTTGTCAAGAACGTTTTGCTCCACATCGCCCATACGGAACTCTTTCTCTGCATCTTTCCGGATCTCGCCGATCCAAGCACGTCGGGCCTGGACATAGTCGTCGTGAATGCGCGCCGCATCCTCCAAGGTCAAGGCCGAAAGACCGTAATAGTCGAGTATCAGCCGGTAAGTCCAAGCCCACTGGTAGTCGCGATAGTGGTTGTGAATATCGTGGAAACGCTCGTTGACCTTGTCCACGGTGTCCAGCACGCCTTGCTTGATGTCGCCGACAAGCCGCTGTTCCTCAGATTCCGGCAACAGCAGTCCGGAGAGATCCGCCCAGTCGCCAAGACCTGTGTCGGCCGTCGGCGCAGCGAGTTCCGGGTCTTCTTTGAGTCTACGCTTGATCACTGCACCCATATAGATGCGCAGCGCGACGTCGTAGTATTTGATGCCCTTTTGCAGCGAACTGCCCTTGATGACATATTCATGGAAATTGTAGCTCGACACATCCTCGCCGGAAGCGTGGCGCAAGTCCTCAAGGATCTTCTTGCCTTTGACGATCTCCTGCACGGTGAACGGCGAAAGCCAGTCGAAGTTGACAATGCTCAACTGAGCACCGGAAGGGCGCATGTCACGCTTGGGCCACTTGCGTATGTCGCGATAAAGTCCTACTGTGGTGATGTTGCGGCCGGGCGACAGATACATCGTGTCGCCGTAAGCGATGAGATAGGAGAAGGGAAGGTTACGCGTATCGGGGTGGTGCATGAGCTTGCCAAAGCAGACACTGAAGGCACCAATGGTGGCGGGCATGAGCAGATAAGCGCCACTCGCCGTCTTCGTACCACGTTCCAAAACGCCCCAGTGCATCGGTCCCATCTTGTAAGCGTGGTTGGAGAAGTTGGTGGCAGAACCAGCATTGTAGAAGCTGAACTGAGCACCGATGAGCAGACTGCTCTTGTGGTGACTGGCAGTAAACGGACCGCAGAAGGCAGCGCAAGCCTCACCGTTGCTCATATAGCAGTTGGCAAAAAACACGCTCGCCGAAGCCGTGAAGCCATTGCTAAGCTGACAGGCCTCACCGACAAAACAGTCCTGCATCTTCACTGAGTTGATGATGCTGGAGCCGTAGTTGATGATGGAGTTCTCACAGATGACACCTGTACCAATATATACGTTGGCCTGCGGCGTGGAGATAATCGTGCAGTCGCTCAGCCGAGAGGCACCGTTGACTTCACAGTCGTCTCCGATGACGGTGTTGGTGATCTCCTTTGTGTTGATAATCTTCACACGATTACCTAAAGTACCACGGTCGGGCGATGTCACCCGTATGTCTTCGCGCACCATCCGACGCAGGCAGTCCTTCAGTTCCCTGTCGTGAGCATGCTTCACCATGAAAGCTGCTGTCTGACTGTTAAGCCGATCAAAGAGCAACACATTGCCCTCTCCGACCTCGTTCAGCACAGAGATGAGGTTGCCTTCCCCATAAGTGGCACCCTCTGTAGTCTCTATCGTACTGACATTGGAGATGTAGCAGTCATCACCAATGGCGTAATTGTTGATGTAGTTTCCGACATTCTCTATCAGACAGTTGTCGCCGACGGCAACATTGCGCAACGTCGCATTGTAGATGCCCGTATGCTTATAGAAGTCCTTCGACACTTCGATGCTGGTCTCGAAAACGCCCAGCGTAATCTCGCCGTAGAACATCACACGGCGCAGAAACGTCGGCTGGAAGTCATCATCGACCTGTACGTTGCTCCAGTCCTCAGCCCAACAGCCATGGTCTTCAAGAATCGTAATCTCTGTATCTGACAGTGTTCTCATGCTTGTTGATCGTTTATCGTTGATTCATCATCTTTCCTTCTTCCATCCATCTTTGTGATTGATGCACCGGGCTTCAGTCGTCACTCATCTCAGGATAGAGGAAGTCGTTATAAGGATATTTCTGCACATGCAACTCACGCACACGTTTATAGAGCGCATCACGCATCTCGTCGATGTTTTGCTTCTCACGCGCTGAGATAAACAGGCAGAAATCGCCTAAGCGGGCCATCCACGTCTTCTTCAGATCGTCGAGTGTGCGGTTTTCCTTCGTCGGCGGCGTTAGGTCGTCAGGTTCTTTCTCTACCCAGTGGTAATTGTCGATCTTGTTAAATACGATAATGGTGGGCTTGTCAGAGCATCCCAGTTCCTTGAGCGTCTGGTTGACCACCTCTATCTGTTCCTCAAAGTCGGGGTGAGAGATGTCGACGACGTGCACCAGAAGATCAGCTTCGCGTACCTCATCAAGTGTAGACTTGAATGAGTCTACCAAATCGGTAGGCAGCTTGCGGATAAAGCCGACAGTATCGGCCAAAAGAAACGGCAGATTGCCGATGACAACCTTTCGCACAGTGGTGTCGAGGGTGGCGAAGAGCTTGTTCTCAGCAAAGACTTCACTCTTGGCCAACAGATTCATGATCGTAGACTTACCAACATTGGTGTAGCCGACAAGAGCCACTCGGATGAGACGTCCTCGGTTTTTACGCTGTGTGGTCTTCTGTTTGTCGATTTCCTCCAAGCGTTTTTTCAGCAAGCTCATACGGCTGAGGATGATACGGCGGTCCATCTCGAGCTGGGTCTCACCCGGTCCACGCAGTCCCACCGAACCTTTTCCGCCACCTGATCCGGAGCCACCGCCCTGACGCTCCAAGTGAGTCCACAGTCGCTGCAAACGTGGAAGCATATAACGGTATTGTGCCAGCTCCACCTGCGTCTTAGCATTGGCGGTCTGAGCACGCATGGCGAAGATGTCGAGAATCAACGACGTACGGTCGAGAATCTTCACGTGCAGTTCGTTTTCTATATTGCGAATCTGCTTCGCACTAAGCTCGTCATCGAAGATGACCATACCTATTTCACGATCATCCTCTTCCTCGTCGTGGATATATTGCTTGATTTCTTCGAGCTTGCCCTTTCCCACATAGCTCACAGCACTCGGTCCTCCCACACGCTGCGTAAAACGCTTCACGGTGACAGCACCGGCTGTGTCAGCGAGAAATTCCAGCTCGTCGAGATATTCTTTGGTCTTTGCCTCATCCTGCTGGGGCGTGATAAGTCCCACCAAAACAGCAGTCTCGGCCTTTACCTCTGAAATAACAAATTCCTTCATATAATAATATAATGTATATACTTTAGTGCAAATGTACGCTATTTCTGCAACATCTGCAAATTTTATAAGTAAAAATAGGATTGAGAAAGAGGTATTGTATCAAATTCTTCATCATACGTTTCATTTGTCCATGTGACAAAGTTAAAAGGACGAAAAAACGTTTGCAAATGATTTGAAAACATTATCTTTGCACGCATAAAACGAGTCAAAAATACGAAACCGAAGCATCTTCGGTCTCTAATAACCAACCTGAATCATGAACAAACAATATCTTTTAGGATTCGACGTAGGCTCCAGCAGCGTAAAGGCTTCACTCGTCGACGCTGAAACAGGAGCTATGGCTGCCACAGCCTTCTTCCCAGAACATGAAGCACCTATCAAGGCTGTCAAGCCGGGATGGGCAGAACAAGACCCACAAATGTGGTGGGACAATGCCAAACTGGCTTTACAGAAGATCATGGCTGAGACAGGAGCAAAAGGAGAAGACGTCAAAGCCATCGGTATCTCTTATCAGATGCACGGCCTCGTCGTCGTGGACAAAGAACTCAAACCGCTGCGCGACGCTATCATCTGGTGCGATTCCCGTGCCGTACCTTACGGAGAGCGTGCCTTCAACGATCTTGGACATGACTACTGTCTCAAACATCTGCTCAACTCACCGGGCAACTTCACGGCAGCCAAACTGGCGTGGGTAAAGGAAAATGAACCGGAAATCTTTAACCATATCTATAAGATCATGCTGCCCGGAGACTATATTGCCATGCGCCTCAGCGGCGACCCCAACACCACAATAGGCGGACTGAGCGAAGGCATCCTTTGGGACTTTGTGGAGAAGAAACCTTCCGAGAAAATTTTGGACTACTTTGGCTTCCCTCACGACATCCTGCCCGATATCGTTCCAACCTTTGCCGTACAAAGTCAAGTCTGCGAGGCCGCAGCTAAAGAGCTCGGTCTGAAGGCCGGCACACCGATTAGCTATCGTGGTGGCGATCAGCCCAACAACGCACTGAGTCTCAATGTTCTTCAACCGGGAGAGATTGCTTCTACCGCAGGAACCTCTGGTGTCGTCTACGGCGTATTGGGAGAGATCGGTTACGACAAGAAGTCGCGTGTGAACACTTTCGCCCATGTCAACTATACACCGGAGCAGACTCGTCTCGGCGTTTTGCTGTGCATTAATGGTACCGGCATCCTCAACGCATGGGTACGACGCAACATTGCACCAGAAGGCATGAGCTATCAGGACATGAATGTCCTTTGCGACACAGTGCCAATCGGCAGCGGAGGCGTCACCATCATACCTTTCGGCAATGGTGCCGAGCGCGTTTTGGAGAACAAGGAAATCGGTTGCTCTGTCCACGGTGTGAACTTCAACACCCACACGCGTGCCCATCTCATGCGTGCCGCACAAGAAGGCATTGTCTTCTCTTTCTGCTACGGCATGGAGATCATGCGGCAAATGGGCATGAGCATCAACAAGATCCACGCCGGACGCGCCAACATGTTCCTCAACCCAATGTTCCGCAATACGCTGGCCTCCACCAGTGGTGCAACCATTGAACTCTACGAGACCGACGGCAGTATGGGCGCCGCGAAAGGTGCCGGCATCGGTTGCGGCTTCTATAAAAGTGAAAAGGAGGCCTTCGCGTCACTCAAGAAACTGGCTGTCATCGAACCGGATGAGAAGTACACCCCTGAGTATCTCGATGCCTACGCAAGATGGAAAGACGTGCTCGGACACGCTGAACAGGCGTAGACCACACCTCCAACGTGAAGACCGGTCGCGCTATGAAAGCATAGGTAAAGGCAGCTGAAAACGGTCCTTTGCCATCTGTATAACATACATCTAACCGTTATCATTATAAGAGTCGGGAGATTCGTCACTGCCACACCAGCAGGAAGAATCTACCAACTCTACTTTTATCCTCATCAGCCTTTTAACGTTTTCTAATTGTAATTTCTCATTAAAAGCCCTATGATTTACTCAAAAATTAGTAACTTTGCACATCCAATATTTTAACGTACGGAATAATATGGCTGAAACAAAAGAAATTAAGACTGCGCTTATCTCCGTTTTCCATAAGGATGGATTGGAGGATATCCTTGCTAAACTTCATGAGCAAGGAGTGAAATTCCTTAGCACGGGTGGTACACAAAAATTCATCGAAGGTTTGGGCTACCCTTGCCAGAAGGTAGAAGACGTAACTACATATCCGTCGATCTTGGGCGGTCGTGTCAAGACGTTGCATCCCAAAATCTTCGGAGGCATCCTTGCACGCCGCGACAATGCCGGAGATCAGGAGCAGATGAAGGAATACGATATACCTGCCATCGACTTGGTCATCGTGGATCTCTATCCTTTTGAGCAGACCGTCGCCAGCGGGGCTTCAGAGCAGGACATCATCGAGAAGATCGACATCGGCGGCATCTCTCTCATCCGCGCCGGCGCAAAGAACTTCAAAGACGTGGTCATTGTGCCCAGCAAGGCAGAATATCCATTGCTCCTTGACATCCTCAACAAGAAAGGCGCAAAGACAGATATAGAGAACCGCAAGATGTTTGCAGAGCACGCTTTCGGCGTGAGCAGCCATTACGACACCGCCATTCATAACTGGTTTGCAAAGAAATAACAATTTAAGAATCAATAAATAAGCAATGGGATTCTTTTCATTTATTCAGGAAATCGCCATGGATCTTGGCACCGCCAACACCATCATCATCAGCGATGATAAGATTGTTGTTGACGAGCCTTCGGTAGTGGCTCTTGACCGTCGCACTGACAAGATGATCGCTGTCGGTGAGAAGGCTAAGATGATGTACGAAAAAACACACGACAACATACGTACGATCCGCCCACTCCGCGACGGAGTGATCGCTGACTTCACGGCCTGCGAGCAGATGATGCGTGGCTTGATCAAGATGGTACATACAGGCTCCCGTCTGTTCTCGCCGTCTTTGCGCATGGTCATCGGCGTACCTTCTGGCTCTACCGAGGTGGAGCTTCGTGCTGTACGCGACTCTGCTGAGCACGCCGACGGACGCGATGTCTATCTGATCTTCGAGCCTATGGCAGCCGCTATCGGCATTGGTATCGATGTAGAAGCACCGGAAGGCAACATGATCGTCGACATCGGCGGTGGCTCTACAGAGATTGCCGTGATCTCTCTCGGCGGCATTGTGAGCAACAACTCTATCCGTATTGCAGGCGACGACCTGACTGCCGACATCCAAGAGTACATGAGCCGCCAGCACAACGTGAAGGTTTCCGAGCGTATGGCTGAGCGTATCAAGATCCATGTGGGTTCAGCGCTGACCGACTTAGGCGACGAGGCTCCCGAGGACTACATTGTGCACGGACCAAACCGTATCACCGCACTGCCGATGGAAGTGCCCGTCTGCTATCAGGAGATTGCACACTGTCTTGACAAGACAGTGGCCAAGATCGAGAATGCAGTGCTCTCCGCTTTGGAGTCCACCCCACCAGAGCTCTATGCCGACATCGTGAAGAACGGCATCTACCTCACCGGCGGTGGCGCTTTGCTGCGCGGTCTTGACAAGCGTCTGCAAGACAAGATCAACATTCCATTCCATATCGCCGACGACCCACTCCACAGTGTGGCCAAAGGTGCAGGTATTGCCCTGAAGAACGTCAACAGATTCTCATTCTTGATGAGATAAAAGCTATCCATGCGCAACTTAGTAGAATTTCTTGCCAAACACAATCACTGGTTTGTCTTTTTAATTCTGGAAGTATTCAGCCTGATACTGTTGTTCCAATACAACAGCTATCAAGGCAGCGTATGGTTTTCTACGGCAAACGCAGCAGCCGGCAAGCTGCTCAGTTGGGAAGCGGACATCGAGTCTTTCCTCTCTATGTCCAAAGCCAACCAAGAGCTCACCCAGCGCAACCTCTATCTCGAGCAGCAGGTGAAGACCTTGTCAAAGCAGCTTACCGATGCTACCAAAGACACCAACTGGGTACATCGCAACCAGCTTGACATCCTCAAAGGCTATCATCTCATCCCCGCACAGGTGGTGAGCAACTCCATCGACCGCCACGACAACCTTATCACCATTGACAAAGGTAGTCTCGACGGCGTGAAGAAGGACATGGGTGTAGCCTGCGGAACGGGTGTGGTGGGCATTGTCTATTTAGTTTCACCCCACTATTCCGTCGTCATCCCGGCGCTGAATACCGAGTCAAACATCAGTTGCCAGATCAGAGGCCGGGGCTACTTCGGCTATCTCCGGTGGTATGGTGGCAACAGCAAATTGGCTTACGTCGAGGATGTGCCACGTCATGCACGCTTCCGACTGTACGAATGGGTAGAGACGAGTGGCTATTCCTCCGTCTTCCCTCCGGGCATTGCCGTAGGAAAGATACTCCATGTCTACAACTCAGCAGACGGCGTATCCTATCGCCTGCAAGTGGAATTGTCGACCGACTTTGGCAAGCTGCGTGATGTCTGCGTCATTGACAACAAACCAGTATTGGAAAGACTTGACGCACTGCGCGCCGCACAAGACTCGTTGAAACCGAAAGAAGACAAATAGAAATGAACATAGACTTTCTTAAAAGGCTGTTGCTTTTTATCGTGTTATTGCTCGTACAGGTGCTTGTCCTCAACCACATCTATCTGTTCGACTATGCTACACCGCTCTTGTATGTCTATTTTGTCATCAGCTTCAACCGCAACTATCCCAAATGGGCCATACTGGTGTGGAGCTTCCTCTTAGGCTTAAGCATAGACATCTTCGCCAACACCCCGGGCGTGGCAGCAGCGTCGATGACCCTGCTGGGACTGCTTCAGCCCTATGTGCTGGAGCTTTTCATGCAACGCGACAGCGACGAGACTCTCCAGCCGGCCATTTTCACCATGGGAATGCCGAAGTACGTCTACTTCTCATTGATCCTGACGTTTATCTACTGTCTGGTGTTCTTCACTGTAGAGATGTTCTCTTTCTTCAACTGGGGACAGTGGATCCTGTGTATCATCACCAGCACAGCACTCTCTGAAGTGCTCATCCTCGTGGTGGATAATTTACGCAAGAAGGCTTAAACTCCTTGATGAGGAGCAGAGTCTGGAAGGATTGTAGGTATGAAAGATTATAACCTGGCAAATCGGAAATTGGTCATTGGTGGTATTGCTACCGTCATAGTGGCCATTTATATCTTGCGATTGTTCACGATTCAGCTTTTGAGTGACGACTATCGCAAGAGCGCCGACTCCAATGCATTCCTCAAGCAGGTGGAGTTCCCTTCACGTGGTGTCATCCGCGACCGCAATGGTAAGCTGCTGGTCTATAACCAACCAGCTTACGACATCATGGTCGTGATGAACGAAGAGAAGGGACATCTCGACACTTTGGACTTTTGTGAGACCTTGGGTATAACAAAGGACTATTTCATCAAACGCATGGACGACATCAAGGACCGCAATAAGAATCCAGGCTATTCGCGGTTCACCCAGCAGTTGTTCATGAGCCAAATCAACGACAAAGACTTCAGTGTCTTTCAGGAGAAGATGTTCCGTTTTCCTGGCTTCTCTATCCAGCGTCGTACCATCCGCCAATACGAATATCCTTATGGTGCCCACGTCTTAGGCGACGTCGGAGAGGTTTCCCAATCCGACATCGACGAGGATCCCTATTATCAGCCTGGCGACTACATCGGAAAGTTGGGTGTAGAGCGCAGCTATGAAAAGGATCTCCGTGGCGAGAAAGGCGTGAAGATTCTTCTCCGCGATGCCCACGGACGTATCCAGGGAAAGTACCAGCATGGCAAATACGACCGCCGTCCGGTAGCCGGAAAAGACCTCACACTGGGATTGGACATCCGCCTGCAGGCACTTGGCGAACGTATGCTGGAGGGTAAGATCGGCGCTATCGTCGCCATCGAACCGAGTACCGGCCAGGTGCTGTGCATGGTTTCCTCACCTTCCTACGACCCTCGTCTCCTGGAAGGAAAGCTCCGCAACAAATACCACAAAGCCCTTTCGAAAAACGTCTGGAAGCCTTTGCTCAACCGTGCCATCATGGGACAGTACCCGCCAGGCTCTACGTTTAAGACTGCACAAGGCTTGACGTTCCTTACAGAAGGCATCATCAACACTCATACACAATACCCCTGTCATCATGGATTCTCGTACAAGGGCTTGCATGTAGGCTGTCATGGACACCCCTCACCCTTGGCGATTATTCCGGCCATCAGCACGTCTTGTAACGGTTTCTTCTGTTGGGGACTCTATCACATGTTTGCCAACAGACAGAAATATCCCAAGGTGCAGATAGCCATGGACACGTGGCGCGACTACATGGTCAGCATGGGGTTCGGCTACAAGCTGGGCATTGACCTGCCGGGCGAGAAGCGTGGTCTCATCCCCAACGCCGCTTTCTACGACAAAGCCTACCACGGCTCATGGAACGGCCTGACCGTGATCAGTATCGCCATCGGTCAGGGTGAGGTCAACCTCACGCCGTTGCAGATTGCCAACCTCGCCTCGACGATCGCCAACCGGGGTTACTACTATATCCCCCACGTGGTGAAGTCTGTCAAAGGCGGAAGCATCGACAAGAAGTATTTTCAGCGCCACTACACCAAGGCTGCGCCATGGGCCTACAACATCATCGTCGCCGGTATGCGCTCGTCAGCCATGGGGGGAACGTGTAAGCACTTCTCCACGCTCAACTTCCCGGCATGTGGTAAGACCGGTACAGCCCAGAACCGCGGACAAGACCACTCTGTGTGTATGGCCTTCGCGCCTATGGACAAGCCGAAGATCGCCTTGGCAGTGTATGTGGAGAATGGTGGATTTGGTGCCGATTTCGCCGTACCTATGGCCACCGTGCTGATGGATCAATATATCAATGGCAAACTCTCTCCGGCCCGCGCCCGCGAGGCTGATGAGTTGCAGAAACGTAGAATCGCTTATGGCTCAAGAAACAGATAAACAACCCGGAATACTCCAGAGTCTCGACTGGTGGACGATAGGCATCTACATGGCCCTGCTGGTCTTCGGCTGGATCAGTGTCTGCGGTGCGAGCTATACCTATGGTGAGACCGACATCTTCAGTCTGAGCACCCGTTCGGGTATGCAGATTGTGTGGATAGGCACGTCGTTGATGCTGGGCTTTATCATTCTCATGCTCGATGACCGCTTTTACGACACGTTTGCCTACGTCATCTACGGATTGTTCATGGTACTGCTTTTCGTAACCATCTTCAACCCTCATGAGATCAAGGGATCACGATCGTGGCTGGTATTGGGACCGTTGCGACTGCAACCGGCAGAGTTCGCGAAGTTTGCCACTGCGCTGGCGTTAGCCAAACTGATGAGCACTTACGGCTTCACCATGCACCAGCTCAAGCATTTCATGGCAGCCTGCGCATTGGTCTTTCTGCCCATGCTGCTCATCATCGGACAGCGTGAGACAGGGTCTGCATTAGTCTATCTGTCGTTTTTCCTGATGTTCTATCGCGAAGGTATGCCGGGCAGCATCCTTTTCACAGGTGTGGCCATGGTCGTGTACTTCGTCGTTGGTATCAAATACGAACAGGTGTTCCTTTGGGACACGCCGACCTCTGTCGGCAAGTTCATCGTACTGTTGCTGGTACAGATATTCTCCGCAGGCATGATCTACGTCTATTGCAATGACCGCGACAAAGCACTGCGCATCATCGGCATCAGCCTTGGCGTGACCTTGCTGGCACTGCTTTTCTCCGAGTTTGTCATTCGTTTCGACATCGTCTGGATTCAGCTCTGCATCTGTGCGGCATTGATTGGCTATCTCACCTTCCAAGGTCTGTCGACACGACTCATCAACTACATGCTCACCGCTCTGTTTGCCGTAGGTTCCATCATCTTCTTCTATAGTGCCGACTACGTGCTCAACGATGTCATGGAGCCTCACCAGCGCGTGCGTATCAACGTACTCTTAGGACTCGACGAAGACCTCGCGGGTGCCGGATACAACGTCCATCAGAGTGAGATCGCCATTGGCTCAGGCGGACTGCAAGGCAAGGGCTTCCTCAACGGAACGCAGACCAAGCTGAAGTTCGTACCGGAACAGGACACCGACTTCATCTTCTGTACTGTTGGAGAAGAGGAAGGCTTCTTAGGATCAGCCGGTGTGCTGCTGCTCTTCCTGGCGTTAATTCTCCGCCTCATCCACCTTGCCGAGCGACAACCGTTCAAATTCGGACGTGTCTACGGCTATTGTGTGCTGAGCGTCTTTCTCTTCCATGTGTTCATCAATGTGGGCATGGTGTTGGGACTGACGCCTGTGATCGGCATCCCGCTACCCTTCTTCAGTTATGGTGGCTCGTCGTTGTGGGGCTTCACTATCCTGCTATTCATTTTCCTACGTATCGATGCCGGCAGAAACCTCGTAAGATCATAAGACCGGCCATCAATGGCTGACTATATATATAATAAGGTGTAGGTAATAACACAAAAGATGGATCTCCAATATATAAGGTGTATGGAGACACAACATCTTCAGATTACAAGAACAAGAAACGCTCAAAACGATTCTCCGAAAAGAGGAATCGTTTTGAGCGTTTCATTTTTTATATACCGCAGCGATCAGAAACAAAATGTGAAGGAAGCAAACAGCGAGAACGTCTTGTCATAGCTGTCATGCCCATAATAGCGTTTGCCCTGATAATACATATTGTTGCGGCAATAAGCGATGTTATAGTTGGAAACACTCCATCCCAAAGAGATGAGCGACTGATCGACACGCACAGAGACTGCCGACCTTACCCGCCAAAACTTCCAGCGTCCGCCACGGTTCTTCAGCGTGAAGCGGTCGTAGACGGAACGGTTACCATCCTCAAACCTATAACCCGAGTAATACACCTTGTCATTGCGTGGGAAGGACAGCACCAAACCTGGATCGCAGCGCAACAACAAGCCCCAGCTGTGCCGTTTGTTCATCCATAAGGTTGGTGTACGGAATGAGAGCATGGGATGGATATTGAACTTGACGATGCGATCGGGATCATAGTCGTCATCGTCTTCGGCTTCGATCAGCGGCCGGTTACCATGATCGTCGTCGAGTTCCAGACCTATGCCGATACCGATGTAGTTCAGGGGATACCATTGATAATCTAACTCATATGCTACACTGGTTTCCTCACTCGTGTTCAGTCCTACTTGTAGGCTGGTTGCCTGTTTGGGCAACCGCCCCATTTCCTTCGCTTCCACTTGTGCCAAAGAGTCCACGTTGATCGCATGGGAAGCGAACGGCAACAACAGACCGACAGCAAGGAAAGCACTACGTGAAAAAAAACTCTTCATAACTCAAATCCAACCTTCAAATTTTACGTTACTTCATCATCCGCCTCATGCAGATACCGATATCAGAGAGTCCCGGCAAGATCTCACGCTTCATGATATGGCGCACGGTGATATGCAGCGAATCGCCCTGCTGCAGTTTCATGGCAGAGACATGGTAGTGATATTGGTAGAAGATGATGCCCCGTCCCTTTACCTTTCCGTTGTCATCGTGGAGCGAGCAGTTGATCGTGTCGTTTTTCACCATCAAAGGCTGGGGATATGGCTCTTTTTTCCCAGTAGCAACAGGATGATAAACAGCCTGACTGACCACCATGGTGACGCTCAGGAAGGGATACATGTTGTTCATGCGTAGTCCCAAATCAGTAGCATACCAACCGGAATCACGCAGTGCCGCCACGTCATAGCTGAGCACTTCGGCCTTATCCCAACCTGAGATGGGCACATTCTGATAGTGGTCATAGACTTGGTTGCCCGTACAACTGCAGCAGAGCATCACCAAGGCCCATACACCCCAAAGCAAAAAACGCCTCATGACTATTATTCGTTTGTGGAAGGAGCCGTGGGCTGAGCCTCCGCCTTGTTTCCATTTTCCTTGTTCGGTTCTTTTGTCTGCTCCCGCCGCGGCTGTGCATTGGTGGATCCGGCCTTTGCCCTGTCATTTCCGCCTGCCGAAACCTTGTCAGCCTTCGGCTTGCGGTTTCTGTTGTCCGGTCGGTTGGCGCGTGGGACCTTCGGTTGTTTTCCATTGCCTTGCTCACCTGTGGCAGCCTGCTTATCGGCCTTATTTTTATTGTTCTTCCGTTTCTTTTTCTTCGCCTTGTCAAAACGGCTGATGTCCGTGTCGGCAAGGAGGTCGATCGGCTTCTTCACCGCTTTGGCCTTGTCATCCTCCTGCAGCGACAACGGCTTCTCGCCATTTTTGTTCATCGCAATGATCTCACGGGCGCGCTCCGCCGTAATCGTTTCGAGGTTGGCAGCCAGGTTCTTGTCGGTCGAATACTGGCATAGACCGGTCAAAATATCCGTTTTGAAGAGATGATACTCACCGTCGGTGGTTTCCAACACGGCATCCTTCGGCGGCAACTTCTTTCCGGCCTCGATATATTCGTCCACCTCGTAGTTAAGACAGCACTTGAGTTTAGCGCACATGCCGGCCAGTTTCTGTGGGTTGAGCGAGATATCCTGGAAACGGGCGGCGTTTGTCGACACGCTGGAAAAGTTCTTCATCCACGTGGCACAGCAGAGCTCGCGGCCGCAGGGACCCGTTCCACCAATACGTCCGGCCTCCTGGCGGGCACCGATCTGCTTCATCTCTATACGCACATGAAATGTCTCGGCCAGCACTTTGATGAGTTTTCGGAAGTCCACACGCTCATCAGCGATATAGTAGAAAATGGCTTTGTTGCCGTCACCCTGGTATTCCACGTCACCTATCTTCATTTGCAGTCCCAGATCCTTGGCAATTTGTCGGCTCTGGATCATCGTACCGTGCTCGCGACTCTTGGACTCCTTATATTTATCCATGTCCACGGGCTTGGCGATACGATAGATACGCCGGATCTCGTCAGAGGATTTCAGGTTGGCCTTTTTCAGCTGCAACTTTACGAGGCGACCCGTCAGTGTCACCACGCCGATGTCGTGACCTGGATTTGCCTCCACGGCAACGATGTCGCCTTTCTGCAAATCCAAGTTGTTCACATTATGGTAGTAACCCTTGCGTGTGTTCTTGAACTGAACCTCCACCAAGTCTGTCGACTCAGCATTGCCCGGCACGTCGGCCAACCAATCATAGGTGTTGAGTTGTTTGTCCTGCCGGCTGACACCACGGCAACATAGGCCACGGTCACAACCGGTACATATATGATCATTACAGTTTCTCATGAACTATCTTCTTAATAATATTATCATTTTCATCGCCAAATCGAAGAATACGATCTTGGCGTTGGCGTTTTGACCAATGTTTCTATAGGCGAGTTGCAAAAGCTCACCCATCTCCACGACATTGCGCTCGTTGATGAAGCGCGCAAAGTTCTGTGCGAAGTGTTCTTCCTCCGATGTCATATAGTTGAGATCAGGCTGCCGGAAGTTATACATGAAGTTCTCACGGACGAGATAGAGGAAGTAGACGAGCATACGGCGCTGCTTCTCGCGTCCGAAGACGGCGACGGCCTCACTCCAGTTTTTCAGTTCTCTCAAGTCGCGTGTGTAGGCTTTTCTCATCAGCATGACGAAGAGATCAAAGAACTGTCGGTTCTCGTTTCCGGCATCCAACTCCTGCAACGCCTGCAGCCAGCTGCCCATTGCCGATCGCGCCACACGGTGCGCGGTATCCTCGTCAAGGCCGCGCCGCGCTACCAAAGCCTGCTCGATCGCCTCATCGGCAATGCGGTGCACGTCGAAACGCTGCACACGGCTGCGTATTGTCTCCAGCAAATGTTCGGGCTCTTCGCTCACCAAGAGGAAGACCGTCTTCTGCGGTGGTTCCTCCAAAAGCTTCAGCATCTTGTTGGCGCACGTCAGATTCATACGCTCCGGCAACCAGATCACGCTGACCTTATAACCGCCCTGAGTGGGTTTGAGATAGAGCCGATGGCTCAGCGCGTCGCTCTCCGCCTCGAAGATCACGGCCTGCTGGTTCTCGGCACCCATCATCGTCATCCATTGTTCCATGGTGAAGTAAGGTCCTTTGCCCAGCAGTTCGTGCCATTGCTTTGCGAAATCGTCGCATACCATCTTATGGTCACTGGCTGTACCCTTGGGCTTGATGATCGGGAAAGAGAAGTGGAGATCGGGATGCTGCCATTTGGCGAGCATTGCCACGGCATTGCGCCGCAGGGCCTCGTTGTCCACCATCGACTTGCCATTCCACGGCTCGCCTAAGAGAAAAGACGCGAAGGCAAGCGCCAACGCGAGCTTGCCGGATCCCTGTGGCCCGACAAACATCAAGGCATGCGGGATGCGGTTTTCATCCACGAGCTGCATGAGTCTTTGCCATGCCTCCTGCTGTCCTATCGCCTCTGTGCTCTGCATCACATCAACTGTTGAGCCATTTCCACGACGCTGTCCACAGCGGACACGGTATAGAAATGGATATCCTTGACACCGGCGGCATAGAGCTCACGACACTGGTTCACCGTCCACTCGATACCCAACGCGCGTGCGTCGTCGTCGGTCTTGCACTTCACAGCCTCGGTGGCGAGTTCCTGCGGCATGTCGCAATGGAAGGTCTTCGGCACCATCGTGATCTGTGAGCACTTGGCAAAAGGCTTGATGCCCGGCACGATAGGGATGGTGATGCCCATGGCACGCGCCCGCTTCACAAAGTCGAAATACTTTCGGTTGTCATAGAAGAGCTGTGTGACGGCATAGTCCGCACCCATATCCTGCTTCTGTTTCAGGTAGGCCATGTCCATGTCCATGTTGGGTGCTTCCTCGTGCTTCTCGGGATAGGCAGCCACACCATAGTGGAACGGCTCTCCCGGATGCTTGATCGGCGTGCCGTCAACGAAGAATCCCTCATTGAAGCGGTTGACCTGTGCGATGAGCTCCGTGGTGTGGGCATAGCCACCGGGCACGGGTTTGAAGGTCTTGTCGTCCTTGGCCTTGTCACCGCGCAGCAGCAGCACGTTGTTGATATCCAGGAACTGCAAGTCGATGAGTTCGTACTCGATGTCCTCCGCCGTAGCTCCACTGCAGATGACATGCGGGATGACCATCACGCCATAGCGCTTCTGTATGGCTGCCGCGATGGCGATGGTACCCGGTCGGCGGCGGATGCGCTGACGCTCATAGTTGCCGTTTTCGAGTTCACGATAGACATATTCGCTGTGATGCGTGGTGATATTGACATACAGCGGCTTCATCTCGCACATCTTGTCGAGATTGCGGAACAGCGCTCCCGTGCCGTTTCCCTTCAAAGGAGGCAGCACCTCTATGGAGAAGCCGTTGGGGCGGCTGTTGTCGTTAAGAATATCTATGACGTTCATATCTTGTCAGAAATAGCTGGCTCTTCTATTTTTTTGGCTACAAAGATAACAAAAAAAAAGCGCATCAGCAAATAATATATAGATTAAGCCCCTCTTTATTCTTAATGAATATCCGCAATCATCCAAATCAGTAGATTCTATGCTTGAAACTCGTCCTA
>DAWDCC010000055.1:0-20489 GCA_052355365.1 Prevotella sp.
TAATGTGTTAAATTCGAAGATGGCTCAAAATGGACTTTTGACACAGCCTCTTTTTATTTGTCCTATTCGAATGTTTTTACTATCTTTGCAAGCATAATCGTAACTCAGATGAAATGGACGTGATAAGCATCATTATCGGATTGTTGATCGGTATCGTTATCGGATATCTCGTGGCGCACAGTAAGAATGCTGCAGCGGAGACACGCGTGACCATGCTGACACAACAAATCGCAAAACTGGAAGAAGACTCGAACAAGCAGAAGGAAGAACTGCAAGCCAACTACCAACAGCAGTTGCAAGTTCAGCGACAGCAACAGGCGGAGCAACAGCAGACTATGCGACAGCAGCAAGCAGAACAGCTGCAGACACTTCGTCAGCAACAGACCGAGCAGTTGCAGTCTCTTCGACAGCAACAAGCCGAACAGCTGCAATCCTTGAAACAACAGCAGGCGGAACAACTGCAAACCATGCGACAGCAACAGGCCGATCAGCTACAACAGCAGTCCTCTCTCCTCAAAGAGCAGATCAACACGGCATCGGAAGAGATCCTCAAGCGTAGGGCTGCTGACCTCAACAGTGCCAACCAGCAACAGATGTCGGCACTGCTCAACCCGCTCCATGAGAATCTGAAGCTGATGAAGGAAGCTGTGGAGAAGAGCGATCACGACCAGACCGTGCTGATGTCACGCCTCGATGCGAGCATCCAGGAGAACCTGAAGCAGGCCCATGAGGTGGGACAACGTGCAGATAAACTGGCAGAGGCGCTCACCGGCGAGAACAAGATACAGGGAAACTTCGGTGAGTTGCGGTTGCGTACGCTCTTGGAACAGATGGGACTCGAAGAGGGCATGCAGTTCGAAGAACAGGTGACACTCAAAGACGAGCAGGGACGCACGGTTCACGAAGAGGACGGCCACAAGATGATCCCCGACGTCATCCTCCACTTTCCCGATAAGCGAGACGTGATCATCGACGCAAAAATGTCGCTCAAAGCTTTTGAGGACTATCACAATGCCACGACAGACGCGGAGCGCGATGAGGCTTTGCAGCGCCATCTCACCTCGGTGCGCAGCCATGTCAAAGAACTCGCGCGGAAGAAATACGCTAAGTACACTGCCAACGGCAAGGTACAACTTGACTTCGTGGTGATGTATGTCTACAGCGAGAGTGCCCTGCAACTGGCGCTCACCCACGACCCGGCACTATGGAAAGACGCCTACGACCAAGGCGTGATCATCTCGGGCTCACAAAACCTCTATATGATGCTGCGTGTGCTGGAGATGACGTGGCGTCAGGTGCGACAAGCCGAGAACCAGGATGCCATGCTCAAAGCTGCCGACGAGATCATCAACCGTGTGCAACTCTTCTATGAGCGTTTCCAAACGGCCGACCAGATGCTTGACCGCACGCGCAAGGCCTTTGACGACGTGAAGACGACGACAGCACCTACCGGCATGGGCATTGCCACAGCTGCCAATAAACTCCTGAAATACGGCGCTCAGGAAAATCCCAAGCGCAAAGTACGCTTGCCAAAAGATAATACGGAAAGCCTTGAAGGCAAGGAATCTTGACTCACTGATACGAAACTGAAAAACACATGACTTACGTAGTTCTACCCGAGCAGCAGACGCTGCCCCCTATCACCTACGACTTTGCCGTCGAGGCGTATGTGGCCCGTCACTTCCACGACGACGACTATTTCTTCATCTGGCAGACCAAGCCCACCGTCATCCTCGGACGCAACCAACTGCTGCAGAACGAGGTGAACGTGGACTACTGCCAAGAGCATGGCGTGTTCATCTCGCGCCGAAAGAGCGGTGGTGGCTGCGTCTACTCCGATGAGGGCAACATCATGTTCTCCTTCATCAGCCGTGAGCCGAACGTACAGAAAATGTTTGCCAACTGCATGCACCTCACCGCCGACGCACTTCACCGCATTGGCGTTCCCGTGACGATCTCGGGACGCAACGACATCCTGCTCGACGGCAAGAAGGTCTCAGGTGCCGCCTTCTACCGCACAGGCAACCGTAGCATCATGCACAACACACTGCTCGTCAACTCTGACCTCAGCATATTGGAACGTGTCATCACCCCCGATAAAGCAAAACTGCAAAGCAAAGGCGTGCAGAGTGTGCGACAACATGTGGGCAACATCAGCCAATACACGACGATGTCGCTGCCAGAGCTGAAGGCATCCTTCCGTCAGGCGATGTGTGGCGACAAAGCCATCACGATCACTGAGGAGATGATGCCGGAGATCAGAGAACTGCAAAAGACCTTTGCCGCCGACGACTTCATCTATGGCAAACAACCACTCTTCAAACTCACAAAAAAGCATCGACTCCCCGGCGTAGGGACGATAGAAGCCTGCCTGGAAATCAAAGACAACCATATCCACGACATCGACCTCTTCGGTGACTACTTCCTCACCGGCGACCTCGACGAGGAGCTCTTGCCCCGTCTGCGCGACGTGGCCTTTACACGTGAGGCCGTGGAAAAAGCACTGCAGGGACTCGACTTAAACAACATCATCCGCGGACTGACCGTCGACGGCCTGCTGCGTGTGCTCTTCGGCCGTAAGCCTCACGTGATGAAACCCGGGTGGTTGAAGATAGACCTCAGTTCTGACAAGCAGAGCGAGAACACCTCAGAGATCATCCATGGCAACCACCTTCACACGATATGCGAGAGTGGTCTATGTCCCAACCGTGCCGAGTGCTGGCGACTGGGTACTGCCACGCTGATGATTGGCGGCGACATCTGTACCCGCCATTGCCGTTTCTGCAACACGCAGAGCGGACGCCCTCTCCCACTCGATCCCGACGAGCCGCAACGTGTGGCGGAGTCGGTGAAAGAGATGAACCTGAGATATGTCGTCCTCACCTCGGTAGACCGCGACGACCTGCCCGACATGGGGGCAGAACACTGGCGACGAACCGTGGAAGCCGTACGGCAGAAAAGCCAGACAAAGATAGAAGTGCTCCTGCCCGACTTCCAAGGGCGCGATGATCTGATAGACATCGTGTTGCAGAGTCATCCTGACGTAGTAGCGCACAACATCGAGACGGTGCGACGCCTGACACCGTCGGTGCGTAGCGTAGCCACCTACGATGTCAGCCTGCATGTGCTCAAGCATATCCATGACAGCGGGTTCGTCACAAAGAGTGGGCTCATGCTCGGACTGGGAGAAACGGAAGAGGAAGTCCTCCAAACCCTGCACGACTTGCGCGACTGCGGTGTGGAGCGCGTGACCATCGGACAGTATCTCCAGCCCACGTCCCGGCACTTACCCGTCGAAGCCTATATCACGCCGGAGAAATTCCGTTGGTATCACGAGCAGGCCCTGCAGATGGGCTTCCGTTCTGCCGTTTGCGGTCCCCTTGTCCGCTCGTCCTATAAGGCCAGCATCGGGTAAAGACACTCATCCCCACATCAAAACCCGCATATACGAAAAAAGGCCCCAGGCCATCAACGGCTTGGGACCCTCTCTCTTGTATATTAACTTCAAATGGAAAAAGTAGACTATTCCTCAGCGTCAGCCTCTGCCTCATGAGCGGCAATAAGCTTCTGCTGGATGTCGTTCGGCACGAGCTCGTAGCTGGCGAACTTCGTGGTGAAACTGGCGCGGCCACCAGTCAGTGAGCTGAGTGCCACACTATAGTTCGACAGTTCCTTCAAAGGTATCTTGGCACTGAGCTTCTGATAGCCTGCCTCAGCGTCCATACCCATGATAATGGCACGACGGCCTTGCAGGTCGCTCATCACATCACCCATGTAGTCGCTCGGCACATAGACTTCCAAGTCATAGATCGGCTCCAGAATCTTCGGACCAGCCTCTTTGAAGGCCATGGAGAAGGCATGACGCGCTGCCAACGTGAAGCTGAGCTCGTTGGAGTCGACCGGATGCATCTTACCGTCATAGACGACCACACGCACGTCGCGCGCATAGCTGCCTGTCAACGGACCATGCTCCATGCAGTCCATCACACCCTTGAGGATAGCGGGCATGAAACGCTGGTCAATAGCACCACCGACAACAGAGTTGATGAATACCAACTTTCCGCCCCATGGCAGATCGCGCTCTTCCTTCTGCTTGATGTTCATCTTGAACTCCTGACCGCCGAAGTTGTAGCTCACAGGATCGGGCATTCCCTCTGCATAAGGCTCCACGATGAGATGCACCTCACCGAACTGTCCGGCGCCGCCACTCTGTTTCTTATGACGATACTCAGCCTTTGCCTTCTTGGTGATCGTCTCACGATATGGGATCTTCGGCTCTTCAAAGGTCACGGGGATCTTCTCATTGTTCTCCAAGCGCCATTTCAGTGTACGCAGGTGGAACTCACCCTGCCCGTGGACAATGGTCTGCCGCAGTTCCTTGCTCTGCTCGACCACCCATGTAGGATCTTCCTGACGCATCTTCAGCAGGGCTGCCATCATCTTCTCCGTATCTTGCGGGGTGTTGGCCTTCACGGCACGGCTGTATTTCGGGTTAGGATATTTGATAAAGTCGAAGCGCTCCTCAGTACCTTTACCGTCGAGCGTGTTGCCGGTCTTCACATCCTTCAACTTCACGGTACATCCAATGTCACCGGCATTGAGCTGATCCACGGGGATGCGGTTGGCACCGGCACAGACATAGATCTGACCCATGCGCTCCTTTGATCCACGGTCAGCATTGAAGAGATCATCACCAGGCTTGACACTGCCGCTCATCACCTTGAAGTAAGATACCTCGCCGATATGCGGCTCCATACCGCTCTTGAAGAAGTAGAGGCTCTCCGGACCATTGCTGTCGGGCGTCACCTCTTCGCCACGCGTGTTGCGCACCTTCGGCATCTCACTGACAAACGGCACTACATTACCGAGGAACTCCATCAGTCGCTGTACACCCATATCCTTATGAGCGTCGACACAGAACACGGGGAAGATGTTACGCGTGACCAGTCCCTTGCGGATACCCTCACGCATCTCGTCCTCGGTCAGCGTCTCAGTGTCGAAGAACTTCTCCATAAGCTGGTCGTCGTTCTCGGCAGCGGCCTCGACAAGTGCTTTGTGCAATTCCATGGCCTTATCCATTTCCTCAGCAGGAATCTCCTCACGCTTGGGCTCTCCACCGTCGGGACCCCAAGAGAGTTTTTTCATGATGAGTACGTCGATCAGGCTGTGGAAGTTAGGTCCTGTCTCCAAAGGATATTGTATCTCTACGCACTTGCCGCCATAGATCTCCTTCATCTGCTCGATGATGTTGTCATAGTCGCATTTCTCGGAGTCGAGCTGGTTGATCAGGAAGATGACGGGCTTCTTCAACTTCTCAGTATAACGGAAATTGTTCTGAGTGCCCACCTCGGGGCCGAACTGTCCGTTGATGAGGATCACGGCCTGGTCGGTGACATTGAGCGAAGTGATGGCTCCGCCGATGAAGTCGTCGCTGCCCGGGCAGTCGATGATATTGAGTTTCTTGTTGTTCCACTCTACATGGAACACGGTGGGGAAGACGGAGTAACCATATTCAAGCTCTACAGGGAAGTAATCGCTCACAGTGTTCTTCCCTTCCACTGTACCACGCCGCTTGATGACACCGGCTTCATAAAGCATACTCTCGGCAAGGGTGGTCTTGCCGCTTCCCGCACTGCCCAGCAGGGCAATGTTCTTGATTTCTTCTGTCTGATATACTCTCATATCAAAAGGGTTTAAAGTTGTTAGATATATGTCTCGGTCAAGGTAAACGGAGCACGCCCCGCTTATTTGCGGTTAAAGATAGGAAAAAAAACAATAGGTTGCAAATCAAACTACTATTTAAGTACTGTTTTTTAAAACTTATTAGTAATTTTGCAGTCGTTAATAACCAATAGAGTATCATGGCGGGACTATATGTTCACATTCCTTTCTGTGCCTCGCGGTGCATCTACTGCGGCTTCTACTCCGCGACGCTGCTGGAGTTGCGGTCGCGCTATGTCGATGCATTGTGCCGTGAGATCAGCCTGCAAAAGACCCATCCGCCCATAGAGACGATCTATCTCGGTGGCGGCACGCCCAGCCAGCTGAGTCACGACGACCTGCTCCGGCTGTTCACCTATATATATAAGGTGTACCCCGTTGCCGACAATGCGGAGGTGACCATGGAGTGCAATCCCGACGACATCCGCCCTTCGATGTTCCGCGACCTGCCCGTCAATCGGGTGAGCATGGGCGCTCAGACTTTCGACGAGACTCGCCTGCGTCTGCTTCACCGCCGCCATACGGCAGAAGAGGTGGACCGTGCTGTGGACATCCTGCGCGCCGACGGCATCTGCAACATCAGCCTCGACCTGATGTTCGGCTTCCCGGATGAGACGATGGACGACTGGCAACACGACATCGACCACGCTCTAAGCTTACAGCCAGAGCATATCTCTGCCTACGGACTGATGTACGAGGAGGGAACGCCACTCTACCGGATGCTGGAACAGGGTAAGATAAGCGAGATCGACGAGGAACTGAGCATCAGCATGTATGACACGCTCATTGACCGTCTCACGGCGGCAGGCTATGAGCACTACGAGATCAGCAACTTTGCCAAACTGTCAGACGACGACAAAGCCCGGCACCTAATCTCGTCCTATCGCAGCCGCCACAACAGCAGCTACTGGCACGACATCCCGTACATCGGACTCGGCGCGGCGGCCCACAGCTACGACGGTCATTCCCGCCACTGGGCCGTCGCCGATCTCAAGCAGTACATTACGAGCATCGAGTCCGGCCGTTTGCCCTACACCGAGGAGTCCATCGACGAGAGCACACACTACGACGATCTCATCACCACGGCTCTGCGCACGCGGGAAGGTCTCGACCTCGACAAGCTCTCGCCTCCCTACCACTCCTATCTCCTCGCCCAAGCCCAGCCTTATCTCGACAAGAAGATGCTGGCCATCAGCGGCCATCACATCCATCTCACCCGCCAGGGCATCCTGCTGAGCAACACTATCATGAGCGACTTGATGCACGTGTAAGGGAAAGCCTCCCCCCCTGCCCCTCTCCATTCATCATTCATCATTCAACAATGAAACTAAAAGGCTTTGCGGCAGCTCTGTTAGCCGCCATCTTCTACGGTACCAATCCCTTGGGTACCCTGCAACTCTATGCCGACGGGATGAACCCCTCGTCGGTACTCGTCTACCGTTATGCTTTCGCCACCCTGATGTTTCTCATCTGGATGGTTGCCAAGCGTGAGTCGCTGACCATCAAGTGGGGCGTAGCCATCCGTCTGGCCATCCTCGGCACGCTGATGTCGATGTCCTCCGCCACGCTATACCTGAGCTTCCGCTATATGGATGCCGGTGTGGCGAGCACGATTCTCTTCAGCTATCCGATCATGGTAGCTGTGCTGATGGTTGTCTTCTACCACGAGCACATGACATGGAGCACCACGCTGTGCATCCTCATGGCCGTCAGCGGCATCGCCCTACTCTACCACGGCAAAGGCGGCGTGACGCTCAGTACGGTCGGCGTGTCACTCGTCATCCTCTCCTCACTGCTCTACGCCTTCTACATCATCGGCGTCAACCAAACCCACACGAAGCTCTCACCCGTGAAGTTCACCTTCTGGATCGTCTTCTTCGGCTTCATCGCCCTACTCGTCTACACTTTATTTATAGGTGAGCCTCTCGAACCGCTGCGTACACCGCTGGAATGGGCGTCGGCCCTTCAGCTCGCCCTGCTCCCTACCGTGCTGAGCCTCTACTTCATCAACATTGCCATCGAGCACATCGGCAGCACGCCGACCGCCATCATGGGAGCCGTGGAGCCCGTCACCGCCGTGTGCATCGGCGTGTTCATCTTTGGAGAGAGCTTCACGTTGCGCCTGGTCATCGGCATCGTCCTCATCCTCTCCGCCGTCATCCTCTTGGTGCTCTCAAGAGGGAAGGGAACTGCAAAATAGGAAAAAGAGACAAGCATATATTGCATTTATGTTACAAACAGAACAAATATTGTCAATATAGTAGAGACTCTACTGACAACATTTGACCTGCGTCAAGAGATCGACTGACAACATTTGACCCACGTCAAAATGCGCTCTCAAAAAGCGATTTTCCACGCTTTTTCGTTGCGAGTATGGAGAAATGGTCGTAACTTTGCAGTGTCATAAGATGAAAACAAGATAAAGGTTTAAGATAAACAGGTATCAAGATACAGGATAACATAGGTATCAGTTAGGTATTAAGATACAGGATAACAGCAAAAGAATGGGAACCGTGAGGCTCCCGACACGAGAGTTAGTTAACAGATTGTGTAACCTTTTAAGTAAGAAAGGAAAAAAAGATGAAAAAGTTTATGGATAACATTAAGATGACTTTGAAGAAAGTTTGGGAGAATTACTTGGAGTGCATGAACGCTTACGGAGATGCCCTGATGAAAGGCGGATCCTACGGCTGCGCCTAACCAAGGATCTCCACAGTAAAAAAGAGAAAGCCTCTCTGGCTTCACACCACAAAGTTGATGCGAAGTTATGAGTGATCATAAGATACCCCAAGGGTTCACGCAAGTGAATCCTTGGGGTATTTTCGTTTCCAAGCGTCCTTGTGTATTTTCGTTTCCTGTAGTTCCGTTCGGCGAGTTATAACTCGCCGCTATATCTTTCCCCTCCCCTTAGGGAGAGCTCGCCGCAGTCTCCATTTCCTCCCCTTGGGGAGGGTTAGGGAGGGGCTCCTACTCCTTAGCCTTCCTATACATCTCCCGCAGCTCTCCCCTCGCCACGCCGATCTCGACCAGCCGGTCGAGATCCTTTCTGGCTTCCTCATATCGGCGCAGAGCGATGAGCAAATCGGCGCGTGCCAGCAGCCAGTCGCGGTTATCGGGCTCCCGGCGCAGAGCCTCGCCATAGTCATAGACCGCCAGCTCCTTCATATCGCGCTCCTTCTCGATGCCGGCCCGTGCTGCCCAAGCTGTGGCAGAGTTGGGATAAGAAGAGACGAGCAGATTCACGCCATCCATCGCCTCGGTATAGTGATGGTCCTTCTGATTGAGCAGAGCCAGTCCCAGCCGGGCGTCGAAGTTCCCGGGCACCACGCGCAACACATTCTCATAGTCGAGACGCGCGAAGTTGTACCGCCGCAACTGTGTGTTGGCATAGGCACGATAGTATCTTGCAGCCAGGTTGTCGGGATGATGGCTGATCACCCAGTCGTATTCGTCCTTGGCATATTGCCACTCGTCCAACTGCATATTCCACGCAGCCTTGCGGAGCCGAAGCTCCACCGAGTCAGGATGATACGACAACTCCTCCATCGCCTGCTTCAGGCTGTCACGCAAAGCCTTGCGATCTTCCTGCGCCTGTGCCGACAGACCCAACAGAAGTCCCAGCGCCAAAGCCGCGAATGTTCTTTTCTTCATGATATGAAATTGTTTTCGGCAAAGTTAGGGCTTTTTTGGTTTTTTGTCTTCAATTCGAAGGCTAATAATGAATAAAAAAGAGAAAAAACAAGTAACTTTGCATTTTAAATACAGAAAATGCCCCGTCTGGGACAGCCAACATTAAACGTTTTACAGTAAAAAGATGAAATCGGATATCGAAATTGCACAGTCGACTGTTCTCCGTCCCATCAACGACATCATCCAGCAACTGGGCATCGACCCGGAGAAGACGGAAGGCTACGGTAAGTACATCGCCAAGGTGGACATTAACGCCATCCAAGAAGAAGCCGTGCGCAAGCACCACCTCATCCTCGTAACTGCCATCAGTCCTACCAAGGCCGGCATCGGCAAGACGACGGTCAGCGTAGGTCTGGCACTCGGTATGAACGCCATCGGCAAGAATGCTGTCGTGGCACTGCGTGAGCCTTCACTCGGTCCCTGCTTCGGGCAGAAAGGCGGTGCCGCAGGTGGCGGTTACGCTCAGGTGCTGCCGATGGACAAGATCAACCTGCACTTCACAGGCGATTTCCATGCGATCACCTCAGCCAACAACATGATCGCCGCACTGCTCGACAACTACATCTATCAGCATGCTGCTGACGGTTTCGCACTGAAAGAGGTGCTGTGGAAACGTGTCCTCGACGTCAACGACCGTGCACTCCGACATATCGTCACCGGACTGGGTCCCCGCACCAACGGCATGATTGCTGAGACGGGCTTTGACATCACACCGGCCTCCGAGATCATGGCGATCATGTGCTTCTCCACAAGCGTGGAGGATCTCCGCCGCCGCATCGGCAACATCTTGCTCGGCATACAATATGACGGCACTCCGTTCTATGTCAAGGACATGGGTGTGGAAGGTGCCATCACCGTACTGCTCAAGGATGCACTCAACCCCAACCTCGTGCAGACAACAGAAGGCACACCGGCCATGGTGCACTGCGGGCCTTTCGCCAACATTGCCCACGGCTGCAACTCGGTGGTAGCCACTCGTTGTGCACTGACCTACGGCGACTACGCCATCACGGAGGCTGGCTTCGGTGCTGACTTAGGCGCTGAAAAGTTCTACGACATCAAATGCCGCAAGGCAGGACTGCAACCGGATCTCACCGTACTCGTGGTGACGCTCAAGGCACTGAAGATGCACGGTGGTGCCAGCTACGACAAGATCAATGAGAGTAACATTGACGCTGTGAAGAAGGGCATGTGGAACCTCGACAAGCACGTAGAGAACCTGCGCCGCTTCGATCAGACTGTTGTCATAGCCTTCAACCGCTATGCCGACGACTCCTATGAGGAGATGGAGGCTGTACGCCGCCACTGCGAAGAGGACCTGCACGTGATGTTTGCGGTCAACGACGCTTACGCTGAGGGTGGAAAAGGTGCAGCAGCACTGGCCCGCATGGTTGTCGGCGCTGTAGAGAAAGAGCCTTCCAAACCTTTGCAGTTGCTCTATAAAGACGAGGACAGCGTGGAAAACAAAATAGCAGCCGTAGCCAAGAAGATCTACGGTGCCGGTAAGATCGTCTACAGCAAAAAGGCCAAACAGCAGCTGCAACTGATCGGCCAGTTGGGCATCAGTCGCTATCCGGTCTGCATTGCCAAGACGCAATACAGCTTCTCTACCGACGTAAAAGCCTATGGACCTACCGACGGCTTCACGATGGAAATCGACGACATCGTCATCAACAATGGTGCAGAGATGCTCGTGCCTGTAGCCGGTAGCATGATGCGTATGCCGGGACTGCCCAAAGATCCGCAGGCCAACCACATCGACATCGTCGAGGGCAACATCGTAGGTCTGTCGTAATTCTTAGATCCTCTAATTTTTGAACTAAGAATACGTTCTATATAAAAATAGGAGAAGAACTTGCCTCTTCTCCTATTTCTTTTATTTTACTTTCTATTGATATTCTTGGCTACATACTCGCTGACCAGTTCCACCGCACGGTAAGGATCCTGGGAGAAGCCGTGGTCGAATCCCGGAAGCTCGTCATACTCACTTCCCTGCCACAGATTGTGATAGCGCTCGCCATAGGTATAGGGCACGACACGGTCACCAGTACCATGGACGATGCAGGCCGGACCCTGATAGCCGGCGGCTGTCTCGTAGATAGGCAAGCGGAAAGCCGTGCGCACATAGTTGCCCCCCAACTTCAGATGTCCGCCCATCAAGGGGATCACTGCCGGTGGATCAAGCGGATCGTACATCGCTCCCATCGTATTGCCGCGAATGGCATCCTCGCGCAACACGGCAGCGGGAGCCAACAGCGCCACGGCGGCGACGCGCTTCTCGCCGAGCTCACCTGCCGTCATGCTGGCCACCACACCACCTTGGGAATGTCCGATCAACGCCACACGCGTACTGTCGGCCCAGGGCTGCGAACAGACATAGGCGTATACCTTCTTCGCATCCTCTATCTCGTTTGGCACCGTCATCTCCTCAAACTTCCCCTCGCTCTCGCCATGACCGTTGAAGTCGAAACGCACCGTCGTAAAGCCCTTATGCAACAGCGAATCGGAGAGCAACGTCATCAGCTCACCGTTTTTGTTGCCACCAAAGCCGTGCATCAGTATCGCCACCGGCATGCATCCCTGCACACCTTCCGGACGGCTGACGATAGCGGACAGCAGACCTTTGCTGCCCGGAATGGTGAGCTTCTCCTCCACGGCCTTTGCCTTGCTCTCAGGGAAGAGTTCGGTCAGCGTACGTTCGAGCTTCGGCCACAGCACAGTGCTCAGCACTACCTTACCCTTGGGGTCGATGAGCACCATCGAAGGAATCCACTTCACGCCATAGGCCTTGGAAATCTGAGTATCGTGGAACTTCACGAGTTCGCTGACCTGCGTCCAGCGAATGCCATACTTCTGCAAAGCATCCTTCCACTTCTGCACATCTGTGTCAAAAGACACACCGACAAACTCCACACCTTTACTACGGAAACGGTCATACATCCTGAGCATCTCGGGCATGTCGCGGCGACAGTCGGGACACCACGAAGCCCAGAAATCGAGGACGACATATTTCCCACGCAACTTCGAGAGTTTGAATGTCTTGCCGTCCACGGTTTTCATCTTGAAGTCAGAAGCCTCGCTGCCCGCCTTCACCAAGTCCGTGGCATACTTACTGTCGAAATCCTGAGGCATCATCATCGCTGCGTTGTGCCGCGATTCTTGCTGCTGAGCGAAAGCTTGCCGGGAAGTCAATGGTGACAGCAGCATCATCAGGGCACACAGTCCCTGGGTGATCATTCTCTTCTTGTTTCTTGTCATTGTCTTTTCGTATGATTGTTAATCTGATTTGTTTTTATTACCCCCATGAACTCATCGCCCGTGATCGTCTCCTTGCGCAGCAAGATCTCTGCAGCGGCATTCATCTCGGACTCATGTGCCTTGATGATGCTCACCGCCTTGTCATGGGCCTGCCGAATGATGTCGCGCACCTCGGTGTCAATGTCCTTTGCCGTCTCCTGCGAGCAAATCAGACTGCTGGCGCCCCCAAGATACTTATATCGCTGCTGTTCGAGTTGCATCATGCCGAACGTGTCGCTCATGCCGTAAGTGGTGATCATGGCGCGGGCCAACTGTGTGGCTTTCTCGATGTCGTTGGAAGCGCCTGTCGTACACGTGTGGCACATCACCTCCTCGGCGGCGCGGCCTCCGGTGAGCGTGGCGATCTGGTTGAGCATCTCGGCCTTGCTCATCAAGTGCTTCTCGCCGCTGTCAACTTGCATGGTGTAGCCCAGTGCGCCACTGGTACGCGGTACGATGGTGATCTTCTGCACCGGTGCGGAATGGGTCTGCATGACGGCCACCATGGCATGACCGAGTTCGTGATAGGATATGATGCGCTTCTCCTCGGGTGAGATGACGGCGCCCTTCTTCTGTTCGCCGGCAATCACAGTCTCCACACTCTCCTCGATATCGTCGGTCTCCACCTTGTTCTTACCGAGTCTCACGGCCCGCAAAGCTGCCTCGTTGACGATGTTGGCGATGTCGGCACCACTGGATCCGGCGGTAGCGCGACTGACCACATCCAAGTCGATGTCGCCGTGTTTCACATTCTTCAGATGCACTTTGAAGATAGCCTTGCGGCCTTCGAGATCCGGTAGCTCCATGATGATGCGGCGGTCGAAACGTCCCGGACGCAACAATGCCTTATCCAAGCTCTCCGGCCGGTTGGTAGCGGCAAGGATCACCACGCCTTTGGTGGCATCGAAACCGTCCATCTCGGTGAGCAGCTGGTTGAGCGTCTGCTCACGTTCGTCGTTGCCCATAGCCTGGTCACGACTCTTGCCGATGGCATCGATCTCATCAATGAAGATGATACACGGAGCTTTCTGCGCGGCCTGACGGAACAGATCACGCACCTTGGCGGCACCCATACCGACGAACATCTGTACGAACTCGGAACCGGAGATCGAGAAGAAGGGCACGTGAGCCTCACCGGCGACAGCACGTGCGAGCAGCGTCTTACCCGTTCCCGGAGGGCCGACGAGCAGCGCGCCCTTAGGCAAGCGGGCACCCAAAGATGTATACTTCCGCGGATTGTGCAGGAAGTCGACGAGTTCCTTGAGCGTCGCCTTGGCCTCGTCCTGCCCGGCGACATCGGCGAAGCGCGTCTTCACGTCACTCTCGGCATAGACCTTTGCACCGGAGTTCCCCAAAGAGAGAAAGCCGCCGTTGGTGCCCTTCATCATCTTATTGGCACCCGCACGCCAGATCCAATAGAAGATCAGCCCCGGCAGGATCCACCAAAGGAAGAAGTCGACAATGGGGGAATTCTTTTGTGGCAGTTGCTTAGTGAAAACGATATGTCCGCCCTTGGCCGGACTCTTCGCCTTGAGCAGACGCTCGACAAGCTGAGGATCGTTGACCTCAGTGGTACGGAAATACTGGTCGCCCTTCTTTCCGGCCACTTCATAATAAATGCTGCCTTCCTTGATGTTGACACTCTTAACCGTGCCTTTATCAACAGCCGCGATAAAGGTATTGTAGTCAGCATCCTTCACAGGTTGTTTTCCAACGTAGGGGAAAAGGAGACTGTTGAGTAAAACCAAGACCAGCAGTCCCACAAAGATACCACTCCAACCGATAGAGGATTGGGGCTTATTGTTATTGTTCAACTTATTCTGCTTCATTGCATAACGAACTTTGTTTTTACCCCACCATCAGCAAAGTATATGCCAAACAGGCTGTTAGCCTTTTTTCAAGTTTTTCTCTATCAATGCTTTCTCCATAGCCTGCCGCCCATAGGCTATGATCCCGTCGGCTCTGGTGAAGTCGAAGAGACCGAAAGCATCCATCGGGACATCGGCAAGGATATCGGGGGGCATCAGTCGCTCAGCCATCACCGTGTTGTTCTGAACAGACAGACAGGCCACCCGCACTGCCATATTGACATAATTGCTTGACAATCCTGACTTCATAGCGGGTATCCACCGCATCCAGAAACTGCTGTTCTCATACATCGTCGCCGGTACCGCATTGCTCAGCGGATGCTCATCGGGTGCACTCGCGTTGACGGCAACAAGCAGATCTCCTTTCTTTCTGCTCACCGCGTCCAGGGGCAGCGTATCGTGCACACTGCCGTCGACATAAAGCGCACCGCCTATCTCCACGGGTTTGAAAAAGCAAGGAATGGACACCGAGGCACGAATGGCTTGCGCCAGCTCTCCCTCGCGGAACACATGGGCTTGTCCACTGATGACGTCCGAGGCTACGCATGCAAAGGGTATCGAAAGTTCCTCGATGCACACCTCTCCCACGAGCTGCCGCAATTCTTTAAGCAGACGCTCACCACTGGCCAGATGGTCCAGGCCTGGCGAGACATCCATCATCTTCAGCATCTGCATCTTGGTCAGGCGGTGCGCGATGGCCTTGAGCTCCTCCATCTTCCCCGCGGCGAAGAGTCCACCGACCAGCGCTCCCATCGACGTACCCGCCACCGACGTGATATGATAGCCATGAGCCTGCAGGGCCTCAATGGCGCCGATATGTGCAAAGCCACGCGCACCACCACCGCCAAGAACGAGGGCGACATCCATGGAAGGCTTCTTAAAGCGCTGAAAGAAAGAATGGAAAGTATCGAGAATGTTCATATGCCAAAGGTAAACGGAACAGATATGCTCTATATAAATAAGGTGTAGAAACAAAGAATCCTTCCCCGTGAGGAAGGATCTTAATGAGCCTCTTGTCGGATTCGAACCAACGACCCCGAGATTACAAATCACGTGCTCTGGCCAACTGAGCTAAAGAGGCAGGTGGGCAAGCGGTTCTTATCGCGTCGCTACAACCAAGTACCCTTGCTACGTTCCCGTCCTGGGGGATTCCAAGGGAGCTGACCGTAAGAGACTTGCCCATGTCGATCGCATCTGTTTTCGCAAATGCGGGTGCAAAGTTACGCTTTTTCCGTCAAACAGGGAAGGGTGTCAGCAAAAATATGCTAATATTTAATATTGCTTAACAAGCCATACATATCTTCCACGAACCACAATATGTTTTTTTCTGTCACCATCGTTCCGTTCGGCGAGTTATAACTCGCCGCGAGCCTCTCCCCCTTAATACCTCCTCAGCACCAACTTCATCTTCGCAGGCAGCTCAAGGAAAAAGCAGGATCGAATTTCCTTTGGAGCAAGATGGTAGAACATACGGTAGCGACGAAGTTTACCCTTCAGCGCCTCCAAATTATACCGCCATCCAGACCGCACTTTGCTCTTTACAGCATAAAATCCAAAATTTCCGCCCTCAAAGACAACCCTCATAATAGGAGCGACATAGCGATGATCCCGTGCGCTCAAAGAAAAGGGCAGATATACTTCGTCCAAGTCCAACATATCCACACACACGGCACAAACAGCCTGAAAGCCCTTATAGAAATCAAATGCCTGGAGCAAGGACTGAAGCCGCAAACGTTCAGAATCACTCCACTCGTGTTGATACAACAGATAAGCTATATCACAGAACTGCCGGAGGCCTACGCCCAATTCCGTCAGATGATGGAAGAGATGAAGGAATGTATAGAAGAGATTATCTACATATGGCAACCCCGGCACCTGCTTATCAACGACAGTATAGCTCTGCAGCTGATGCATATCCTCTGCCAGCAAGCACTCCAATTTGTCACGGTTGCCTGAATTGTAGAATTTCAACAGCGTATAATGCATTTCAAAGGCCACGCCATCTTTAGTGAAAGCAATATGCTGCTCTTCGTCGCTGTCTCCCTCATCATAATCGACCTTCCACTCATCAGCAATGAGTTGACGGGCATGATCGAAATGCGAGGGCGGCACATAGAAGTCGACATCACCGGACATCCGGTATTCAGGATGCAGATAACTTGTACCCACCAACTGTCCTTTCACCACAAAGAAAGGTATTCCGTGGTCATTAAGCAACTCAGCCAGGCGATGCAGCCCATGCGTCACCTTTCTGTTGCTCTCGTCCAACTTTCCTAAGGTCATCAACAGGAAGACCGCATCACATGTGTTGAGCTTTACCTCACTGTCCAGGAATGCCTTGCACACAAGGCCAACACACGCTTGTTTAGAAGCTATCTCACAGAGTTGCTGAAATGGCTCCGTTGACAGTGTTTTGAGCGGCAACGCTTTATCCCATAACGCCAGACGAAGTACAGTGATCAGCCTCTTCTCCACAGGTTTCATACGAGGGAAACTTATTTGTTGTCTAATACGCTGTACACACTGTTGTTCGACACAAACTCCGGCACCATCTCCTTCATCTTCTTGACGATCGCTATCGGGTCATAGCTGGAAGCCACCTCTATCAGCTCCTTGATATCGTGCTCCACCTGTGCGTAGTCGTATTCCCGCACCTTTGCAATACGTATCTTGGGGTGGAAGGAGGGCAGTGTATTCTCCGTGTTGGACAACACCTCCTCATAGAGCTTCTCACCAGCCCTCAGACCCACGTACTCGATCTTTACGTCTTTGCGTCCCGACAGCATGATCATGCGCTTGGCCAAGTCGGCGATGCGCACCGGCTTGCCCATGTCGAAGACAAAGATCTCGCCGCCACGCCCATGCGTACCAGCCTCCAACACGAGCTTACAAGCCTCGGGGATGAGCATGAAGAAACGGATGATGTGAGGATCGGTCACAGTGACAGGACCTCCCTGGACGATCTGCTTGCGGAACAAAGGAATCACACTGCCATTGCTGCCGAGCACATTGCCGAAGCGGGTGATCACGAACTGGGTGATAGCCGTCTCGCCATTCTCTTGCTTCACATTTCCCTCAGCGACAGCGCGGTTGAGGCTCTGACAATAGATCTCACAGATGCGCTTCGAACAGCCCATGACATTCGTGGGATTCACCGCCTTGTCAGTAGAGATCATCACCATCTTGCTCACGCCATATCTCACACAGAGGTCAGCGATAACCTTTGTTCCCTTGATATTGTTCTGTACGCTCTCCGCAGGGTTGTCCTCCATCATCGGCACATGCTTGTAGGCAGCGGCATGGAAGACATACTGCGGACGGTACTTGCGGAAGATGGCATCCATACGTCCCTCCTTGGCGATACTCGTCACAATGGTCTCCGCCGGCACATCGGGATAGTCGAAGTGCATCATCAGGCGGATGTCGTGCTGCGGAGTCTCAGCCTGGTCGATGAGCACGAGGTTCTTGGGATGATAAACGGCAATCTGACGCACCATCTCCGAACCGATACTTCCGGCCGAACCGGTGATGAGGATCACCTTATCCTTCAGCGTAGCACCGATGGCCTGCATGTCTACTGTAATCGGGTCACGGGGCAACAGATCCTCGACGTTCACCTCCTTCAAAGCCTCAGTAGATCCCTGGCTGCTGTTTTTCTGGAAACGGTGGGCAGGCTCCTCCATATAGATATGTACGCCATGATCGATGAGCAGATCCTGCAACTTGGTATCGTTGCGGAAGCGTTCCACCTGCAGAGGAGAGACGAGCACGACCTTGATATGCTGTGACTCGATGATCGCCCCTAACCTCTCGTCAGCGGGATAGACACTCACACCCATCAGCCGGTGCTTGTCGTACTTCTTGTCGTGCGAGATAAAGCCCTTGAGCAGGAAACGCGTCGGCTTCTCATTGCGGATGGCCTTGGCCAGAGCGGCCCCGCCGTCGCGTACACCGTAGATGAACGTACGCTGACCGGTATCCGAGGCAAAGACGACATCATAGACCGTCTTGACCAGCACACGGAAGATCATCATACCGATCGTCGCCACCACATACATGGCGACAATCTGCCGTCCCTCCAGTCTGACGAACTGCAGCTGCCAGCTGTACACGACATAGTGCATCACCTCGGCGATGATAAGTGACACGCCCTGCGCCATGGCCACATGCATCAGGTCAACAAACGACGAATAGCGGATGATGCCGGAATAGGTACGGAAGAGGCGGAAACCGATCAGGTTGAAGACCATGTACATTAGGATAGTCTTCGTCAGAATGCCCAGATTGCCCAGTGTCACGGCCCCGCGATAATAGAGCCAGAACACAAAGAGTCCTGACAAATAGCAAATCAAGCAGTCAATCAGAAGCACCATCCAATAAGGTAGTGCACGACGCGTGAAATACCAGGAGGCAAGTTTAGAAAGAAGTCGCAATTTCATTTTATGAGTTTGTGATTCAACATCCATCTTCTTATCGGTATCCTCTGCCCATTACTCCACAGCCTCCTTTATGGCAGCTATCAGACGGTCGATGTCCTCATCGGTCACCATTGGACCGCTGGGCAGGCAGAGTCCGGTTTTAAAGAGTGACTCACTCACGCCGTTGATATAGGCAGGCGCGGCCTTATAGACAGGTTGCTTATGCATCGGTTTCCACAAAGGGCGGCTCTCAAATCCTCTATTGTCGAGCCACACGCGCAAGGCTTCTACGTTGTCGTTGGGCTGACAGTCAGTACGGGCCGAACTTGCCTGATGGATGACACCGGCAGCACCGCCGACAGCACCTTTCACCGTGGCCTGATACACCTTGTCCTGTCCTTTGATGCGCACCTGCGGGTCGACGGTGACGGTATTGAGCCAGTAGTTGCTCTGGCTGTCTGCACTCTGCTCCTCATGGAAAGTGAAGCCATCGATAGCCTTAAACGCCTCAGCATAGCGATGTGCGAGATGACGGTGCCAGGCGATGTGCTCGTCGAGCACGGTGAGCTGGCCACGACCGATGCCGGCACACACATTGCTCAGCCGATAGTTGTATCCGATTTTCTCATGCTGATAATAGGGATAGCCCTCGCGTGCCTGTGTGGCATAAAACATCACACGATTGCGTGCTTCCGCATCGGGACAGATGAGCGCACCGCCACCCGAGGTAGTGATCATCTTATTACCATTGAAGCTCAGCACGCCAAATTGTCCGAACATACCGCAGACACGACTTTTATAACGCGAGCCAAGTCCTTCGGCAGCATCCTCGATAAGCGGAATGTCGTACTTACTGGCTACAGCGAGAATCTCATCGATCTTTGCAGGCATACCATAAAGATAAACCACGATAATCGCCTTAGGCTTCTTTCCCGTTTTTTCGATACGGTCTTGAATGGCCTCATCAAGAAGTTGCGGATCCATATTCCACGTCTCCTTCTCACTATCTACAAACACGGGAGTAGCTCCCTGATAACAGACGGGATGGGAAGAAGCACAGAACGTAAAACTCTGACAGATGACCTCATCACCAGGGCCGACCCCCAGCGCCACTAAGGCCAAGTGCACGGCAGAGGTGCCTGAGGCCAGAGCAACGACTTGTTTGTCTTGAAGATCGTCATAACCTTCGCTCCATAAAGCATCGGGATCATCCACGTGAGCTTCAATACATTTGGGATAAGTCTCTTCCTGCCAATTGGGAACAGTATAGCGTGATATGGCAAAGCGCCTGAGCTCCGCCTCAAAAGCATTCACATTTGGTCCTAAAGGAACCACCCAGTTGGTGTCAAATGCTTCCTGGATATACTTCATCTCGTTGCCACTCATATGAGCAAGACAAAGCAACACGCGTTTATTGATCTTAGAAATTATCATTTTCTTAAATGAATATCCGCAATCATCCAAATTAGCAAAGTTTACACTGCCTGGACAATCC
>DAWDCC010000056.1:0-19902 GCA_052355365.1 Prevotella sp.
TCGGCATCGCGAAAGGATTTTTATGCGGTTTTCATTTTTAGCGGACACCAATAAATAAAATACTATATAATGAGGAAGTACAGTAAGTTTATCGTGGCAGGCATCATTCTGATTGTCTTTATTGCCACATTCGTTTTCCTGTGGATGAAGAGCCAGCCACAGCCCGTAGCCTATGAGGTGTTCACACCTGCACTAAAGGACATCCGCAAGACCACTGTCATCACGGGCAAGATAGAGCCCCGCAACGAGATCAACATCAAGCCGCAGATCTCCGGCATCATCGTCAAGCTCTATAAGGAAGCCGGACAGCACGTACAGGCCGGTGAGGTCATCGCCAAGGTAAAGGTCATCCCCGACGAGTCGCAGCTCAGCTCGGCACAGGCACGCATCCGCTTGGCAGGTATCAACGCGCGTCAGGCCAAGATCGACTACGACCGCATGAAGACGCTCTACAACAAAGGACTGATCTCCGGCGACGAGTATGACCAAAAGCGCAAAGCACTGCAGCAGGCCGACGAGGAGGTGCGCGCAGCCAACGAGAACTTAGAGGTGGTGCGTGACGGCGTATCGGCCGAGAACGCCAGTACAAGCAGCACGCTGATACGCTCCACGGTAAGCGGCCTCATCCTTGACGTACCGGTGAAGGTCGGCAACACCGTCATCCTCTCCAACACGTTCAACGACGGAACGACCATTGCCACGGTGGCCGACATGAACGACCTCATCTTCCGCGGCAATGTCGACGAGACAGAAGTGGGACAGCTTGTCACGGGCATGCCCATGCGCATTACCATCGGCGCTCTGCAGGACGAGAAGCTTGAAGCCTCGCTAGAGTATATCTCACCAAAAGCTACAGAGGCCAACGGCACCAACCAGTTTGAGATTAAGGCAGCCCTGCACGGACTCGGCGGCGCACAGATACGCTCGGGCTACAGTGCCACGGCAGAGATCGTACTGGCTCAGGCCAACCAGGTGCTCACCGTACCCGAGAGTGCTATTGAGTTCCAAGGCAACAACACCTATGTATATATCATCCACAGCACCGGCGACAAGAAGACTTATACCAAGAAGCGCGTGACCACAGGACTGAGCGACGGCATCAACATACAGATCACCAGCGGACTGACCAAAGCCGACAAGGTGCGCGGACCGAAGATCGTCAAGGACGACAACAATAGCGACGACAACCATGCATAGCGGATAACAGAGAGAAAAGAGCATGATGTAACCATCAGCGACTATATCTCACACAGAGTCACAGAGACACAAAGTTGGAGCCATAATGGCTTACGAGTACACAGAGAATTCTCACCGAGCGACTCTCTGTGTACTCCATAAGGCGTAGCCTTCTTTGTGTTCTCTGTGGCTCTGTGTGATATAAAAAACTTGTTACTTGGTTAGGTTTCTCACAGTTCATGTGTATAGATAGGTGAATGAATAACAACGAGACCATCGCACAACTGTTTCGCCAGCACTATCCCGACATGATGCGGCTGGCGCGGCTGCTCCTCCACGACGACGCGGAGAGCGAAGATGCCGTGGGCGAAGTCTTTTCCGCCCTCATGGACAAGGACATTCTCCCCACGGGCTCCACGGCGCGCACCTTCCTGATGACCGCCGTGCGCAACCGCTGCCTCAACCAGCTGCGCAACCGCACCATCCAGCAACGCCTCCAGAGACTCTATCTCCTCGACAGTCAAATCAGCGACAATGCTAAGGACATGGAGGAACGCATCGGCAACGTAAGACACATCATCGAACATGAACTCGACGACACCAGTCGCCGCGTGCTCACACAGCGCTACGACCAGCAGCTTTCCTATGCCGAAATTGCCAAAACGGAAAGTATCAGCGAGACAGCCGTATACAAACGTATCCGCAAAGCCTTGGACTCACTCAAAGAGAAACTACAAAATAAACAAGACCATGGACAAGATTGAACACCTCATCAAGATGATGGAGCAGCCTGACCACTATTCCCAAGACGAATGGCAGGACGTGCTCGCCGACAAGGACTGCCGGGAATACTACCGGCTGATGTGCGACACCGCTACAGCATTCCGCGAGTCACACACTTCTGACAGTCACCCCGATGAAGCAGAGACGGAAGCGGCCCTGCTTCGGTTCCAGCAACGCTATATGCCGGGAAGCCGTCACATGGCACTGTGGCGGCAGGTGGCCGCCGTGTTCATCACACTCGTATGCGTCTCAGGACTGGCCTTGGCTGCCATCAGCCTTGTAAGCCGACACAGAACGGCAACACAGAAGGAAGTGGTGGTGAAGCCCGCACAGCCCACAGCAACAGTGAAAACTGCCACGGCCACTCGCGACACTATCAAGGCACTGCCACAGTCCTCGACCGGCATGAAGCAGTTTGTCAACGTCTCGCTGGGTAACATCCTCAACGAGATGGCAGCTTACTACGGACTGAAAACAGAGATTCGCAGCGACGAGGCCGCCCGCATCCGCCTTTATTTCAATTGGAACAAACAATATGATGCCACGCAGGTGGTGGAGCAGCTCAACCAGTTCGACCACATCCACGTCACACTCAACGGCGACACTCTCGTCTTGGAAGCAGCAGGAGGAACCGACCGATGAAATGCAAGCTTTTACTCCTCGCCGTCCTGTGCCTCCTCGGCGGCCGGCTCGGCGCTCAGACCATCACCCACTCTTTCCGCAACACGTCCATGTCAGATGCCCTTCGTTATCTGAGCACTATCTCCAAGCGCTACGTCATCAACTTCGCCTACGACGACCTCGAGGACTTCAAGGTCACCACCGACGTGCAGGGCCAGATCGTGCCCGACGCTATCCATCAGCTCATCGGCTTCTACCCCATCGCCATGAAAGTGGTCAAAGGCGAAGGACAGGACAGCAAGGGACACCTGCTGCCCGACATGATCTTCGTGGAATGCACACAGAAGGAAGACCGTAAGCTCATGGGACGCATCGTCGACGAGAAGGGGCAGCCCATGGAGTTTGTCAACGTTGCCGTACTCAGTCCGCGCGACTCGTCGTTCATCAATGGCGGCGTGACGACAGCCTCTGGCGACTTCGTCATCCCCTGCCGAGCCACCGACGTGCTCGTCAGCCTCACCAGCGTGGGCTACCGCCGGCTTGTCCGTCACCTCACTACAGCCAACGCCGGCGTGCTGACGATGCGGCCCGATGCCTACAGCCTGAAAACGGTGACCGTGAAAGGCCGACGCAAGGTGGAGCGCGAGGACCGCAATGTCTACACCTTCTCCGAAGAGCAGATCAAGGCTTCACGCCAAGGCCAGCAGCTCGTCGCCACACTGCCCGGCCTGCGTTTCGATCCCATCAGCGGCAAGCTTGCCACACTCTCAGGCAAGTCGCTGAAGATACTCATCAACGGCATCGAGGCCAGCGACAACGACCTGAAAGCCCTGCAACCCAAAGACATCCGCAATGTAGACTACTATGTAGTGCCACCGGCACGTTATGCCGAGGTCGGCACTGTGCTCGACATCCACACACGTGCCGCAGAGAACGGCTATGCCCTGGGATTCGACGTGTGGCAGGGCACAAAGGCTGGATTCAACAACACCAACGTCTACGCCAAGTACAACCACAGACACCACCAGTTCTCGTTCGACTATTCACTCGAGCTCCGCAACGCGCCCAACTGCAATGAGCAGGATGTCTATACCTTCAACGACGGAGGACAGCAGGCCACATACGATTATAGCGGCACCTACCACTTCGGCTATGCCCATCACGACTTCAATCTCAAATACCTCTATACCCGTGGCGACAGTCTCAACTTCCAGGCCAAGTTTACACCGACCATCTTCACCTGGTTCTGGAACAGCGGCATGATCGTCACTGCACAAGGCAATCCACTGTGGCAAAACGGCTCTCAGGACAAACGACAGCGACGCAACAGCTTCTCACCCTCGATCGATCTTTACTTCGACCGCAAACTGCCCGGTGGGCACGAAATCATGCTCAACGCCGTCGGAACCCTCTTCCATAACAACCAGCACGTACACAACCTCCAGACCGACGAAAGCCAGCAGACCCTCAATGATAATATGCGGCAACGCAACAACAAATACTCGCTCATCGGCGAGGCTGCCTACACCAAGAACTGGGGCCGCACGCAGCTCGCGCTCGGCTACCGTGCCACGTTGGCCAAATCGGACTATCGCATCAGCAACATGCTGTCCGACTACCAGGAATATTCCTACCACGCCACTGACGACAAGCACTATGCCTACGCACAGCTCAACGGCAAACTCGCCAAGATGGGCTACCGCATGAGCCTCGGTGCTACCTATGTCAGCACACACAACGACGACACCCGCTTCCACAAGCTCTACTTCACTCCCGACGCCCTGCTCACCTACCCCGTGAAGAACGGTGCACTGCGACTGCACGGTAAGATGTCGACCATCACGCCGGGCATCTCCAGCCTGAGCAACAACAGCACAGTGACCATCCCCGGACTGCTCTACCAGGGCAACCCTTGGCTGAAGAGTGCACTGGCTAAAGAGCTCAGTCTCACCTACTCACTCAACACCCCGTGGCTCAACATGGACATCTCTGCCGAAACCAAAAAGATCGACGACGACTTCAGCACCTATTACCAGTGGCAAACGGTAGACGGCAACCGCGTCATCGTGGGACGCGACGAGAACTGTGACTACCTGCTCGACTATGGCTTTACCGGCTCTCTGACACTGAAACCTTTCCGCAACGACCTGCTCGTAATGGAGATAGAGAGCGGCTATCGCTGGCAGAAGGAAAAGAGTAACATCATCGGCACCCACCACCACCATTATATGCCGCTGGCCTGGACGGTAGACTTCCGTAAGGGCGACTGGGGGGCTGAGTACTACCAACGTATCCCGCATAAGATGCTCAGCGGCAGTTTCATCAACTCAGCGGAGAACACGCAAAGCATCATGGCCTTCTACCAGCACAAACAACTTATGGTGGGACTGCTGTGTATCTTTCCTTTTGCCGCAGCCAAATACACCAACAGCATCCTCGACAACGACGTGCTCGACAATCATGGATGGAACCGCGTCTCGAGCCAAAAGCGCACGTTCTGCATCACGCTGAGCTACAACCTCTTCTCAGGCAAGCAGAATCATGTACAAAAGAAGCTCGACAACAAGGACAACGACCAAGGGTTCTTCTAACCTATATGATCCGTTGCTATACTCTTCCACATGAATATCCATACATAAGAGTAGACACGGATATTGGTATCACCCCCACCAAAGAGCACGACGGCCGTGGTACTATCAGATTGTCACAATTCCACGGCCGCCGTGCTCTTTGTTTGCGTTAACACCGTCGAAATATTTGTTAAACAGACACATAAAGTCAGCGAATTGTGTTAAAGAGACAATAAAAGGCAAGCGTCAAGTAACAATTTTACCGCATTTTTATTATCTTTGTAACGTCTTCATTCGTTTTGATGTATTGTTGTATGATACACTCATCTCACTGCAAGGAACCCGTTTTCCTCTTGAAGGCTTAAACCTATGATATAAGAAAATAACTTTATGACTTTAAGATCGGCAATAAAATCATTCGCAATATCCGTACTATTCACCTTAGCGGCGGAGCCCGTCCTAGGACAGGACCTGCTGGCACGACAAGCCCCTATCGACCGCCGCGCCAAGAAATTGGACTCTATTGAGGTCAGCCATTTCGCAGAGAAAGAGAACCTGCAGTCTCCCGCAGCAAAGCTCTACGGTGATGAGTGGGACAACCGCTACGCACATCGCGCCACCGAGCTTCCCGACTCTTTCGTCATCAACCTTCGTCATTTCTGCATGCCCACGTCGAGCCGCGTCGTCACCAGTAACTTCGGCAGTCGCTGGGGGCGTATGCACAAAGGCTTGGACATCAAAGTATATATCGGCGACACTATCCGTGCCGCCTTCTCCGGTAAGGTGCGCATCGTGCGCTACGAGGCCAGTGGCTACGGCAACTATGTCGTCATCCGTCACCCCAATGGCCTTGAGACCATCTACGGGCACCTCTCCAAGCAGCTTGTCAGTGAGAACGAGCAAGTGCGCGCTGGCGAGCCTATCGGCTTGGGCGGCAACACCGGCCGAAGCACAGGTTCTCACCTTCACTTCGAGACGCGTCTGTGCGGTGTAGCCCTCAACCCAGCCCTGATGTTCGACTTCCGCAACCAGGATGTCACGGGCGACTACTATGTCTTCAACCGCCACCGCTACGACTCAGAGTCTGACCTTGCCACACGTGCCCGCGGCAAAGTGGGCAATGGCGGTTACAGCAGTGATGAGGTCAGCGGTAGCTATGCTGGCAACGACAGCAGCGAGCGCGTCTACTACAAGGTGATCAAGGGCGACTCTCTGGAGTCTATTGCCGAGAAGAACAATATCTCTGTCGATCAGCTCTGCCGTCTCAACGGCTTCCGCAAGACCCAGCGCGTGCGTCCCGGCATGATCGTCAGATGCGCATAAGCATTTAATCAGATACCCCATAACAAACGGACTCAAGCGTTTTCATTCCATAGGAAACGCTTGAGTCCTTTTTTTATGCTCACACAGAGCCACAGAAGAACAGAGATGGACACCTTATTATATATTGAGCTCACAAAGGCGGCTTCGCCCTATCGAGTCCACGGAGCGAGCCTCTCGCAGGATCCTCTGGGTGCTCTTAAAGACGTAGCCCCTCTCAGCATCTCTGGCTTTACGAGTTTCTCCGTAGCCCTGTGTCTTTGTGTGAGAATGAATAAAAAAACCGTTTGCCCACGATCTATCTTCCTGCCATGATTTGCGCTGCCTTCTCTTTGTCGGTATCGAAGGTAAAGACCTTGTAGATGATGTATGCGTTCTGTGCGTCGACAATGCGTGGTGCCATGATTTTCAGAACATGTAGCTTGTCGTCGTCGAAGGTGAATAGCTCCATCACGCGGGCGCACTGATCGCAAGTGTAGTAGCATCCAAGGCTGGCCACCTCAAGCAAATCGTACTTGTCCTTGTCAAAGCTGGCCGACCGTACCTTGCCCAAAAGGAAAGAGAAGGCACTATCGCTCAGACCAAACTGCACATAGGGCGGGCAGGGTGTGTTGGGCGCGTAGGAAGAGCCTGGGACTATAGCAGGGCGTCTTGCGCCGAAAGGAGGCGTATTGTCGCTTGTCGTGTTGTCGAACAACTGTTCTTGATAGGTGTTCACCTTACCGTTTAAGTCGAAGTGGACAAATATCAACTTATAAAATTCGCCTATTACAGGTATCTTGGAGTAGGTCCACGTCTCGCCATCCTGGTCGAAGCTCATAGCCTCCGGCTTGCCGAGGATGGTTTGTACCTCATCCTTGTTCATGCCACGCTCCACCATCTTATCTCTTGCCGCAGCCACGACACTGAGACTAAAGACAGATAGCACTACGATGAATGCTACCTCCAAAAGATTTCTAATAAGTCTTTTCATATTCTTCTATAGTTAGCTTTTCTCATGGGCATAGTTGGCGTAATCAACTGATCGTCATGGGCAAAATTAAGAATAAAAACACAAATTGCAAAACATCTTCTTAAAAACTTTAGCATGAAAAATGATTCAGCTTGATAGTGAGGGAGAAGCTTGAGGTTTGGATAAAGAATTATATATTCTTTATATTCGGCCTTTTTCTTTATTTCATCTTTGATGGACCGTTAAACCTTCAAGACCATGCATGTCTTCAATAAAGCGAACACTATGTCCCAGCCTCGGCTGAGCATATCCCTCCGGGGCTCATGATACATTTCTTTATTTCCTTCTCACCACAAACCACAGGTGCATGAGCAGCGTGGTGATGAGACCATAGTGGCGGGCCATGACATGGAAGCGCTCGATGAGCGAGGCACGGTGGTTCTTGTTCGTCATACCCCCATCGAGGTAGTTTGCCACTACCTCATTGACGCGCACGAGCTTGAGATGACGGCGCTGTGACTCACGCATCACACGGATGCACCAGTCCACATCGGCCGAGAAGCGGTAGCGAAGGTCGTAGGGATTGTTCTTTGCAATGTCAGCCCGGGCATAGAACGCCTGATGGCAGACAAGCATACCCCAGCAAAACGAGCGCCACGACAGATGGGCAGGCGGCTGCAAACGGCGGTGTGCGACAAAGCGCCGCTGACTGTCCACGATGTCGGTATAGCCGTAGAGCACCCCGGGCAACAGTTCGTCGGGCTTCACGCATTCCGCCACATGCTGCAACGTGTCGGCCGACGGGAAAGCGTCACCGGCATTGAGAAAGACGATATAGTCGCCCGTGGCCAGCGCCAGTCCCTTGTTCATCGCGTCGTATAGACCGCGGTCGGGCTCGCTCTGTATGCAGACCACGTGACTGCTTCCCTGCAGCTCGGTCTGCCGCCGATAGTCCTCAGCCATCGCCACGGTGTTGTCGGTCGACTTGCCGTCGATGATCCAATGCTCCACATTGGCGTAGGTCTGTGCCAGCACACTGTCGAGTGTGGGCTGCAACACGGGAGCCGCATTATAAGTGATGGTGACAACCGTAAACCTGATCATATCCTGAATGTTCTTTGCGCGATGGCGTTGGTGTATACCTCTATATATTTCACGGCGACATTCTGCTGGCTGTAGTTGCGCTCCACCTTGTTCACCGCCTCACGGCTGAGTTGCTGATGGTCAGCCTCATGGAGCGTCCAATAAATGCCTGCCACAAGGTCGTCGGCCGAGCGGTATTTGGCCACGTAGCCATTCTTTTGGTGGTCGATCATCTCGGGGATGCCGCCCACATTGAATCCTACACACGGCACACCGCAGGCCAGTGCCTCCATGATGGTGTTGGGCAGGTTATCGCTCAGCGACGGTATCACGAAAACGTCCGCTGCCAGATAAGCCTGCACGATAGCCCGCGTGTTGTTGACATAGCCCAAGGGATAGACAGGCAGCTGAAACTGTTCTGCTATCTCGTCGGCGTGTCCTCCCATGACCACCACGCCCCACTGCTCTTTCAGTTCGGGGTGGTCTGCGGCGAGTTTATTGCAAGCCTCAACCATATAGTCCATACCTTTGATCGTTTGGGTTACGCGCTGTGAGACGAAGAGGATCAGTTTCTTATCGAGTGGCAGATGCATGCTCAGCCGTGCCTGGCGTTGGTCGCCGGGACGGAACACGCGCGTGTCGATGGGATTGGGAATGGCCGTGATGTCCTGTCCCATGAGCAGTCGGCTGCGACGGGCCTCACCGGCGAGCCACTTGCTGCAAGCCACGAACTTGATGGCGTGCTTACCCAGTATCTTTGCCTTACGCTCCCATACCTTATAAGACAGGTCGTGCTTACTGCCGCCACCGGGCAAGAGCCTGCAGTGCTGGCAATGCGTCGTGAAGTTGGAACATGACAGAGCGTAGTGGCAGATAGCCGTGGCAGGCCACATGTCGTGCATGGTCCACACCACCGGCTTGCCGTCTTCCAGTATCTTGTTGATGTCTTTCAATGAGAGCATCCCCTGATTGATCCACGCCAGATGGATCACATCCGCCTCTTTATACTCGGGCAGTGAGGTGATGTCGGTGCCAGAATTGGCCGTGTCGATCTCGAAGAGATGGTCACGCTTGAAGTGGAGACGCCAGAAGATCCACCACCGCTCCCAAAGGAAGTGGAGACGGTGGCGTCCCGGATGAGGCAACTCCACCACCGTGATGTTGCCGGTCTGTTTGTCGGCCACAAGCATCTTAGCCTTCACACCGTTGTTGTTGAGTGCTTCCATCAGCCGGTTGGCGGCCACGGCGGCTCCCCCGGTCTTTTCGCTGGTGTTGACAATGAGTACGCGCATAGTTTTATTCTGTATTACTAAGACAAAGTTACGAAAAGAATGCCCAACGACCAACGATTCTGTGATATTTTATTATGTGTACGCAAACACCCATTGATTTACATCAATAAAAGACTTTATTCTTCTTAATTATCACAGAAAATATTGTGGGAACGAGAAAATCATAGTACCTTTGCACATGTCAAAAGGTTAATAGATTGTTTAGGTTAGTAGTAATAGATTTAGGTTTTTAGTTATTAGGTTTAAGGTAGATTTGATAGATTGTTTAACGGATGATAACGGAGACCGTGAGGTTGACGTTTGATTTGAAAAGGATTTTTAGTTAAACATAGGCTATACGCTGGAGCTCGTTGAGAGTTTCAGCGTATTTTTTTTGACCCCTTCTATTTCATGGTTTGATCTATGCTCACCAACTTGTTGACAATGGCATAGATGGTCAGACCTGCCGGTGAATGGATCTGCAGCTTCTTGGCGATATTGCGGCGGTGGGTGATGACCGTATTGGTGGAAATGCACAGATAGTCGGCAATCTCCTTGTTGGACATACCCTGCACCAGCGCTACGATGACATCACGCTCGCGCTGGCTCAACGGGTCGTCATTGCCATCATGTTTTACCATGCCGGGAATGGCGCTGAGCTCTACGCCCTGATGTCTTCGCTGGTTCTCGAGATGACGGATGACCGGAATAAAGATGTCGTTCTCCACATTGCAGTGGAGGTGGAGCCACTCCTCATTATTATATATATCATAGAGTGTGGCCATAAGTTTGTTGTTGTGCGGTCCGTCGGCAGGCAGATACTTGATGATGATGTTTTTCAGTTCCCTGAGTTTCGTGTCGAGTTGGTTGTGGTGTTTGGAATAAGTATCGATGTCGTAGGTGTCGGACATCTCGCCGTCAAGCAGCTTCTGCACATAAGGGAACACATGGTTCTCTTCATAGCGCATGTGTACAGTCACGCCATGTGCGTATTCGTCATAGAGTTTGAGGATGAGCCGTGCGAGGTTATCCTTCTCATCGAGCGAGTCAGCGAGCTCACGTCGAATCATCGGCAACTGGAAGTCGAGATAGTAGTCGTGGCTGGCGCGCAGGTATTTGAGCAGCGTGGGAATGGAGATCCTGTCCGCGCCGAGCTTATCCTCGTAGCCGTTGACCGTATAGTTGATGACGGTCAAGAAAGTATAGGTATCCACTCCCTGCTCCTTGCACACCTCGTCGACCGTCTTGTCGCCAAAGCCGAGGTAGATGCCAAAGGAATTCATCGCCTGCAGGATATTATAGTTGTCGCGGATGACCGAGATCATCTTGTCGCCCGCCTCATACATCTTCACGTTTTTCATTGCCTTTGCAGATTCTTGTTCACTGCTTGCAAAATTACGCATTTTCTCCCAGTCACGCAATACCTAAAAATAAGTAAAGCCCCTTTTAGTCATCATCAACCTGAAACCAAAGCAACTACTATCTTTGCGAAAAATATCGGAATGACAAGTATCGCTATACGAATGACACTGCAAATTTAGGTCACATATATTAAGGATTCGTTAACAGCTAATGGCATTGAGACTACAACCATGTGAAAGAAGTGTTTCATCGTAAACACTGATGTTGTAGGAAAAGCGCAGTCTCTTATACCCCCAATAATGAGGATACCAAGGGCGTTTACTGATTTCACGATTTTTAGGTATTGCCAACATTCCCTATATTTCGTAACTTTGCACCTGAAAAAAAATATCAACAGTAACACATGATGGAAAAGAAGTTCTCAACAAGCCTGCTGTCTTTGGCTTTCGCCTTCACTGCTCTGCCCATGCAGGCTCAGGTCAACGCTGCTGACTCTGTGATGAATCACGCCGGCGGTCACCGACTGAGCGTGGGCGGATACGGCGAGGCAGCCTACAGCCGCAATTTCTACAGCGACAATGTCTACCGCTATTCACGCGCAAGTCAGTATAAAAACGACCCAAGCCACGGACGCTTCGACATTCCTCACGCTGTCATCTATCTGGGCTACGACTTCGGCAAAGGCTGGACAATGGGCTCAGAGATTGAGTTTGAGCATACCGGCACCGGCTCGTCGGTAGAGCAGGAATACGAGGAGAGCGGAGAATGGGAGACAGAAACCGAGAAGGGCGGCGAGGTGGAACTGGAACAGTTCTGGCTGCAGAAGAGCTTTGCACGCTGGGCCAACATCCGCGCCGGACATATCGTCGTTCCCGTGGGACTGCTCAACGCCCACCACGAGCCACTCAACTTCTTTACCGTCTATCGCCCGCAAGGCGAATACACCATTCTGCCATCGACATGGCACGACACGGGCGTGAGCTTCTGGGGACGCGCCGGGAAGTTCCGCTACGAGGCTCAGCTGCTTGCCGGACTCGACGGATTTAAGTTCAGCCGCGACGGATGGATCAATGCTGGTGCCGGAAGCCCCTTTGAATATAAGGTGGCCAACAAATACGGCTTTGCAGCCCGCCTCGACTACTACGCCATGGACGGTCTGCGACTGGGACTGAGCGGATACTACGGACAGTCGATGCACAACACCTTCCCTCACGATATGGAAGGTGACAACTATAACACTCAGGGCGAAAAGTTGGGCAAGAAGACCTACGACAACATCAAGGGCAGCGTATATTTCGGTTCTTTCGACTTTACCTTTCATAAATATAACTGGATCGTACGCGGCCAGGCCGACTACGGCTATCTGAGCGACGCCAAGACGCTGAGCACTGTGAAGATCAACCGCACGTCGAACAATGCGCCCTACGACAAGAGCTATGTGGGAAAGAATGCCGTAGCTATCGGCGTGGAAGCCGGCTACGACATCTTCTCACAGATTCAAAAGCTGCACGCCGACCAGCAGAAATTCTATCTCTTTGGCCGTTACGACTACTACAATTCGTATATCCCGGCCAAGGGTGAGCCCACTTATGAATACACGAAGAAGCAGGCAATTACCTTCGGCTTCAACTATTATCCCATCAAACAGATTGCCATCAAGGCCGATTACTCCTACCGCTTCCTCAAAAACCAGTACAACAACGAGCCCAGTCTGAACATAGGTATCGCCTACGAGGCTTTCTTCCTCTAACCATTCCTTTCATCGAAAACAAATACATCACTAACAAATACATCACAATGAGAAAAATTACTAAGTACGCGCTGCTCTTCGCAGCAGCCCTTCTGACTACAGCCGGACTGTCATCGTGCAGCGACGACAACAACGACAACGGAGAAACAGCCGGACTCACCAACGCGCAGAAAGAGATGAAAGCAGTCGGCGAGCAGTATGTATCCAACACGGTGAACAGCACCTATAAGTATCTTGCCGAGGAAACGGCTAACCTCTATACGCTGCTCGACAACGACTTAACGAAGTTCCGAGCCGGTACGCTCACACAGAGCGACATCGACCAGACTTGCGAGACCTTCAAAAAAGCACGCTCTTACTACGAGGGCAGCGAGGCTTTCCTCTTCGGTGCCGCCACTGACTTCGGTATCGACCCGCACATCGACACATGGCCGCTCAACGTGAGCAAGCTCGCCACCACACTGAAGAACAAAGATCAGGTGAAGCAGATGGAGGAGGACAACGACGTCACTGTGCTCGGTGAGACACAGTTAGGCTTCCACGGCATCGAGTTTGTGCTCTTCCGCAACGGTGCCAACCGCACACTCGCAGCTCTGAAGGCCAACGAGACCGACAAGGCTTTCACAAAGATCAACGCCAACGTCACCGGTGAGGAAGAACTGGTCTTCGCCAAGGTCGTCGCCCTTGACCTGCGCGACAAGTGCTGGCAGATGGAGGTGGCTTGGAACGAGAACGCACCCAAGGAACACAAGGACCGCATGAAGGAACTCGAATACGCTACCACTGTCAACGGCGGTGACTACTCCTATGGTCAGAACTTCCTGGCAGCAGGCAACGCCGGTAGCACCTACCGCACGTGGGAGGCTGCCATGAACGCCATCATCATCTCGGGCTGCGAGAACATCTGCGACGAGGTCGCCAACACGAAGATTGGTAACCCCTACTCCGGTGAGGACGAGAACTATATCGAGTCGCCCTACAGCGAGCGCTCGTTCTATGACTTCCAAGACAACATCCGCTCTATCGAGAACAGCCTCTATGGCGGTCGCTCCGACGACAACAGCCGCAACACCAGCAAGTCGCTCATTCAGTTCATGAAGGACCACAACTACGAAGGTCTCGCCCAACTGGAGAGTGACCTGAAGGCTTCCATCAACGCTTTGGGGGACTGCAAGACGCTGAAAGGCGGCTTTGTCAACAACATCCACAACGCTAAGGTGGGCGTGGCGCAGAAGGCTATCCAAGCCCTTGACAGGGATCTCACCGCTGCCGGCGAATGGATGTCGAAACAATAAAAAAAGCCCCCCTCTGATTCCCCCCAAGGGGGGGAGAAAAGAGGAAAAGCCCCCTTCTAACTCCCCCCGAGGGGGGAGGAAAGAGAAAAGGATTCGAGCAGTACGAATAGAAGAGTTGATCCTGGGTATTGCCAATACATCGTGGATAACTCCATAACTTGCTGGATATAAACAAGTAAAAGCAAATATCAAGTTAAGAAATTCGTCATCAGAAGATGGTCAAACGAACGTTAGCCAAATGGACAACGTCCGTTATCCGTTTGGATAACGAACGTTTGACCAAACATACAACGATCGTTTGACCATGTAGTCTGAACGTTTTTTTGTATAGCTAAACGCTTTGGATGATCATGCAAAACCCATAGGATAAATAAAAACATTCGTACAGCTCCAAACTGAATTTAAAATATCATCACAACAATGAACTACCGTTCCAATAAATCACTCTTACTCCTTGCAGGACTGATGGCCATGGGGCTGTCTGCCTGCAAGGACAATGACCCTGATGTCAGCGGGCAGGGCAATGTGGAAGACGCTGAATATGTAGGAAAGACCGTGGGTAACTTCTCTGCCGACGAATGGTATCCGGGCGGTAAACTCGGCACCACTGACAACGTCACTGCCGGTTGCTACGAAGACGAGACGCCCGCCGTGGAGGACAACGAAAAACTGGAGTTGGCCTTCAAACTCGGCGAGGCTGTCTTTGAGCGCAACTTCACCGACAACACAGCCCCCTTCAAAGGACTCGGCCCGGCCTATCTGCGCTCTTCGTGCATCGACTGTCACCCGGGCTACGGCCACGGAAAGCGACAGACCTCCTACCCCTCGACTTACGGCAACGGATATCTGTTAGCTATCTACCATCCCAAATCCGAAGGCAGCAACGACGGTGCCTATATCTCTGAGGTGACGGGCATGCCACAGACACTCTCTAATGCGCCCTTCCTGCCACCTGTTGATGGCAGTCAGATCAAGATAGAGTGGAAGCACGTCACCGCCATGGAGTCGGGTCTGCCAATGAAGTTTCCCGACGGCGAGACCTACGATCTTATCTTTCCTGAGGTGACGATACCAGAGAGCGCCTTCAACACCGACCCGAAACCGACCAACTATGCTGTCAGACTGGAGTCGACGATCGGCGTCATCGGCACGGGGCTCATCGATGCCATTCCCCAGGATTCTATCATCGCACAATACAAGAAGGAAGCTGCTGTCGGCGTAGAGCTGAACCCCAACTTCTGGGATAAAGGTGCCAACGACATGGCGGCTGGTGCCTGGTACAAGTTCTCTGTACCCGGCACAGACTCAAAGGGTAAGCCCGTGGAAAAGATGTTGAAGCGCTACACCTACGCTCTCACACGCGCCTCTCTTCAGGACGGTCCCGGCGCCAACGCCGTTTGGAACATCACCAACGTGTCGCGCTCCGACCGCCCCTATCTCTACACGACCAACGCTTGGGCCAAGGCTATGTCGGAGAACGAGAATGTGCTGAAACAGATCATGGCCGACCCTACCTCACCCTACTACGGCGACGGCTCGCGCGACAGCGTGAAGGCTATGGTCTACAACCTGCTGCGCCCCGGCACCAACCAGTTCAACAATCCTTGGCATAAGTTTCAGGCAGAGATGAGCGACGACCAGTTCTATAACTTCATGGTATGGCATCGCGGACTCTCTATCCCGCGCGCTCGTGACCTCAACGACGCCGACGTGCAGCGTGGCAAGGAGCTCTTCATGAGCATGGGCTGCGCTCACTGCCACCGTCCCCAGTGGACTACCGGAGACGACAACTATTGGAGTCCGAATAACATCAGTCTGAGACCACTGCCCAAATATCCACATCAGAAGATTTATCCTTATTCTGACTTTGTACAACACAAGCTGTGCATGAAGAACGATATTCACGGCAGCTGGTGCAGAACCACACCACTGTGGGGACGCGGACTCTCGCTGGCCAACACCGGCGCCGAAGACCGACTCCACGACTGCCGTGCGCGCAATGAGATCGAGGCTATCATGTGGCACGGCTATAGCAAAAACAGCCAGGCTTACTTCGCTGCGGCGAAGTTCTACAAGCTCAGCAAGAAGGATCGCGACTGTGTCGTGAAATTCTTACGAGCCATATAACATCATGTTTTTCGTCATGCGGTCATGGCAAGGAGTCGGGAGACCCTGAGTCATGCCACATGACTTCTCTTTTTTCAAAATACATGATGCCCAATACAATACCAACACACTCATAGTCGTTTTTAGTCATTATCATCAGAACATGGTGTTTATCAAGAAAGCTCTTCTCACCCTTTACGTGCTTCTCATCGTCGTCATGGCGGCAGCCACCGTTGTGGAGCATTGCTCTAACACGCCGTTTGTCAGTGAGCACATCTATGGTGCATGGTGGTTCACGCTGTTATGGGCTCTGTTAGCAGCAGGCGGAATCACTTATATTGTCAAGCGACACGTGAAGAAATGGAACATCTTGCTGCTCCACCTATCACTCCTTATTATATTATTGGGTGCCCTGCTCACCCACCTCACCTCGTTCAGCGGCACGCTCCATCTACGGCAAGGCGAAGCGGTAGACAGCTATCGCGAGATGATGTCGATGACCGAGACCAAGAGCCAGCCACTGCCCTTTGTCGTCCGACTCGACCGCTTCGACGTGGTGAATCATCCCGGCACTACCGCCGCCTCAGACTACATCACGCGCTTCTCCATCGCTGACGGAAAGACCATTATCCACGCCCAAGTGTCGATGAACAAGATCTTTATCTACCACGGCGTCCGCTTCTACCAAGCCAGCTACGACACCGACAACCTCGGCTCGGTACTCAGCGTCAGCAGCGACCGCTGGGGCATCCCCACCACCTACACGGGCTACGGCCTGCTCTTTTTCTCATTGCTCTGGTTGCTCATAGACCCCAAGGGCACGTTCCGCCGCAGTATCCGACAGCTGTCCCATTTGGGCGGCACCGTTAATGAAAGCAAGGATAATACATCGCAAGCAAGGCGCAGCTCGGTTCTTACTAAGACTTTATTAATATTGTTGCTGTCAGTCCCCCTCACCAGCCATGCCCAGACCAGTGTGCCCCGGGAGACCGCCGACCGCTTTGGCAAGCTGCTTATGGAATACAACGACCGCATCTGTCCCGTGGAGACCTATGCGCTCGACTTCGTGCAGAAGATTTATGGCAGCCGCAGCTACAAGGACTACACCGCTGAGCAGGTGCTGTTGGGCTGGACTTTCTACCCCGAGGACTGGTCGGGCGAGCCGTTCATTCGTATCAAGAGCAGCGAGATGCGCCGGCAATTAGGCATAGGAAAGTACGCCAGCGTAAACGCCTTCTTCCGCGACGGCGAGTACATCCTGGGGCAACCCGCCTATGACTACGCCCACGGCACCAACAAGGATGCCTTTCACAAGGCCTGCGCCGACATCGACAGCAAGCTGCAGATGATGATGACACTACGTCAGGGTACCCCATTCACGCTCTATCCCTATACGTTCTCCCATCACCGCACACTGTGGTTCTCACCCTTTGAGCGGTTTCCCAAAGAGTTGCCAAGAAAAGATGCCGACTTCATCGGACGCACGTTTGCCACGCTTTTCGTGGTAGCCCGGCGCGGTGACTTTGCAACCGTGAACAGCACACTCGACGCCATCGCCAAGTATCAACAACGCAACGGCGGCAACAGCCTGCCCTCAAAGAGCAGGCTCACTGCCGAGAAAATCTACAACCGGCTGCCCTACACCACGATTCTCTTCATGCTCAACCTCACGTTGGGAATGCTGACCTTGGTCTTTATGGCACGGCGCGCCACCAAGGCGACGCATCCCCTTCGTGTTCTGCTTCTGCTCTCGTTTCTGCTTTTGACCTTTGTTCTTGCTCTCCGCTGGATCATATCAGGCACCATTCCCTTGGGCAATGGCTACGAGACGACCCTCGCCGTGGCATGGATGGCACAGTTCTTTGTGCTTATCTTTGCCTCCACACAGCCTGCCGGCCACAATGGCTTGACTTTGCTGATGTGCGCCTTCGGCTTTCTCATTTCCGGCTTCTTCCTGCTTGTGAGTCATCTCAGCCTCATGGATCCGGCCATCGGCCCGCTGATGCCCGTGCTCAACTCGCCACTGCTGAGCATCCACGTAAGTTTCATGATGATGAGCTATGCCTTTCTCACCATCACCTTCTTCTGTGGGCTTGCCGCGCTGATGCGTCCCCGTCAGGCAGAGGCCTTGCAGGTGGTCAGCCGTGTGTTTCTCTATCCCGCCATCGTCACCCTTGGCATCGGCATATTCCTTGGAGCCATCTGGGCCAATGTCAGTTGGGGCAGCTACTGGAGTTGGGACCCGAAAGAGACGTGGGCGCTCATCACCTTCATGCTCTACGCCATCGCGTTGCACACACAGAGCCTGCCACGACTGTCGCGCCCGCGTGCGTACCATATATATATGGTGTTCTGCTTTCTGAGCATCCTGATGACCTACTTCGGCGTGAACTATCTGCTCAGCGGCATGCACAGCTATGCCTGAGCTCCAAGACACCTGAGCGACACGACAAAAGAAAACTTCGAATCATGAATCAATACCAAATCTTCAAGACACAACAAGGCAGCCTGGAACAACAGACAGCCGACATCAAGCAACAACTCGACAGTTGGCTGCACGACAACCGGCTGACGGCCGACGATCTCCGCTACTGCAAAGTATTTCTCAGCGACATTCTCAACCAGTATGACACGCTGAAGGCTTCTCCGCTTTACCGTGACTGTCTCGCCAAGCGCCCTTGCACGATCATAGAGCAGGCACCGGCCGACGGCAGCAAAATCGCTCTGTTGGCGGAAGCCGGACACAACGACGACGGCTTCCGGTTCCAAAGTCTGCGCCTCAGCGACGGCGAGGCGCAGGGCGTGAGCAGCTATCTGCAAACGCTCACCCTCTTTGAGCGATACATCCAGAGCCTCAAGGGAACCGACATGAGCATCCGTGACAACCTCGTGCGCACATGGATCTACGTGGCTGACATTGATGTGAACTACGACGGTGTGGTACAGGCGCGCAACGATGTTTTCCGTCGCTATGGTCTCACAACTGACACACACTATGTAGCCAGCACAGGTATCGGCGGCTATTCCGAGACGCGCCACGCCACCGTAGCCATCGACTTTCTCTCGCTGCCAGGCGTAGAGCCCAATCAGCTCAAGTATCTTCAAGCCCTCGATCACCTCAACCCTACCCGCGAATACGGCGTAGCCTTTGAGCGCGGCACCCGGCTGACACTGCCCAACCGCGAGATTTACTACATCTCAGGTACGGCCAGCATCGACAAGCAAGGGCAAGTGCTCTACCTCGGCGACGTGGAGCGGCAAACCGCACGACTGCTGGAGAACATCCGTGCGCTGCTTGCTGACGGTGGAGCACAGATGGGCGGCATCCGGTACTTCGTCGTCTACCTGCGCGATTTCGCCGACCGCGAGACCGTAGGACGCTATCTCGACAGCCATCATCCCGGCATTCCCTATGTGCTGCTCCACGCCAAGGTATGCCGCCCACAATGGTTGGTGGAGATGGAGTGCATTGCCGAGAAAGACTATGAACAATAGTTTTTAGCCAAAATATCATAAAACACGCACTGCCACAGCCCGATTATTTGTTTCTTTCAAAAAAGAATATGAATATCCGCAATCATCCAAATCAGTAGATTCTATGCTTGAAACTCGT
>DAWDCC010000057.1:0-19865 GCA_052355365.1 Prevotella sp.
CTTTAATGTGTTAAATTCGAAGATGGCTCAAAATGGACTTTTGACACAGCCTCTTGCTATTTTGGTGGGCTCTGCTAAGCAGAGGCGTACGGGACACAGCACTAATAGAGGCTAATGCTTAGGGACGGGTAGGCTTCCTTGCCTCCCCTTATTTTTAGGAGTCGGGCGGCATCTTCCTTTGCTTTCCAGGCTCTCAAGGCGTTGAACCATTGTGCAGCGCTGTGGTAGCCGTGCACCTCTTTGTCACTGCAGAAAGAGATATGGTAGACGAGATGCCCATCGGGGATAGAGACGACATAGCCATCGTCGTATTGGGTATGAACTGCTTTGAGGATGTTGGCTTGGGGAATGGAGATCGCCAGTCCCACAGTCTCTTTCTGGTGTGAGAGAGTGTCCTTACCGGTGACGGGATATTCGGTGCCCCAGTTGGCAAGCAAGCCATGGCTGTCGGTCCAGCTTTGTTGCCCCTTGATATGCGTAATGCCCATAAAATAAGGTGTGGCGCATATTTGGTTGCTGAGCTTGAAACCTTTTGGTACAGACACTCTCACGTCTACTTCACAATCGCGATGTCCCGCGATCATCGTGTAGCGCGTGGTGAGTGTGCGAGGCTCGGCATCGACTGTCGGCTTCCAGTTCAGATCCGTGATCTCTATGATGCTGCGGAGCGGTCCGTTAGCAACGATACGTTGCCGGCGGCTGTCGCAGTCGTCAAAGCCGACGGGCTGACGGCCGTCCCATCCATTGAGGGCTCCGACACCTACACCATCTCTTACAGCAAGGACGTCGTCACCGTAGCCAGTGGCCAACTGGACCGAGTCAGGATAAAACTCAGTGTCTTGAAGTTCCAGCTGCCCTTTGCGTTTGCCATAGATGTCGACCGACTGTCGCGGACTGCAATAGAAGCGGTAGGCAGTGAGCTCACTCTCCAGTACGGCACCATGCTGGTGGATGACGGGGAAAGGATTGGTTCCCCGCAGCGAAGCAAACTCACTCAGGTAGATGTCGTGCTTGTTCTTTGCCTTCACTTTGCTGTTGCGCAGAAGGATGTCGGCAAAAGTACGCTTAGCGTAGGTGTTGGGCATAGTCTTCCGCCACAGCGCTATAGTAACCTTGCTTTGTCCCTTTACCTTGATGTCGGCGAGGAAGAACAGGTGATCAGCTCCTCCGTCACCGTCCAAGTCGTCTATTTGCGAAGGTATCTCTTTGCCGTCTACAGTCACGCGGGCAGAGCGATAGCCTTCTATACCGGGGATTTCCACGGGCGACTGCTGCAAAATCGTGTTGCCAGGATTTTGCAACGTCACAGTCATCGTTCTGTCCTGTCCGACTGATTGTAGCGAGAACAGAAGAGAGCAGGAGAGCACTATGCAGCCCATGAAAGCGTTAGAGAGAAAAGATCTCATATCAGTCATTCTTATATTTACAGCGTCACACCATTCTTGAAGATGGCAAAGCCATGGATTCCGTTGCGCTCTGCTTTTACCTTTTTGCCGCTGGCCACATCAAGAACAGTGTGGATGAAGTCGGGCAGAAGGTCTGCGATGCGCTTGTCTTCCACGATGCTGCCAGCGTTGAAGTCGATCCAGTTGCCTTTGCGCTCGTAGAGCGAGGTGTTGGTAGAGACTTTCAATGTCGGCACGGCGGTAGCGAAGGGCGTACCACGACCCGTTGTGAACAGCACGATATGGCATCCGGCTGCGGCCAAAGCCGTCGCGGCGACAAGGTCGTTGCCCGGGGCTGAGAGCAGATGAAGGCCGTGGCCTTGCAGTCGCTCGCCATAGCCGATGACACCATAAACGGGAGATGAGCCAGACTTCTGCGTGCATCCCAGCGCTTTCTCTTCCAATGTGGAGATGCCTCCGGCTTTGTTTCCCGGTGAGGGATTCTCGCCCACGGGCTGACCATGACTGAGGAAGTAGTGTTTAAAGTTGTTGATGAGATGCTTGGTATCTTCAAGCACCTGTTCGTTGACGCAACGCTGCATGAGCAAAGTCTCAGCGCCGAACATCTCGGGAACCTCAGTGAGCACCGTGGTACCCCCTTGCTCATTGCAGAGCCAGTCGCTGAAAGCACCAAGGAGTGGGTTGGCTGTGATACCGGAGAAACCGTCGCTGCCGCCACACTTCAGTCCGATGCGAAGTTCAGAAGCGGAAATGGCCGTACGCTGATCGTTGCGCGCTTTTTCGTAGAGGTCCATCAGCATCTCAGTGCCAACTTCCATCTCGTTGCCTTCTACCTCCTGGCAGACAAGCAACTTGATGCGGTCGTGATCGTAATCACCGAGCAGCTTCAGGAACTCGTGCGGTTGGTTGTTCTCACATCCCAATCCTACGATGAGCACGCCACCGGCATTGGGATGAAGCACCAGGTCGCGAAGGATATGGCGTGTGTTTTCATTGTCTTCACCGAGCTGTGAGCAACCGTAGTTGTGCGGGAAAGCTACGATGGCGTCTACGCCTTCGCCGTTATTTGTCTGGGCTTTCACCTCCTCCACGATATTCTGTGCAATACCATTGACACAGCCTACCGTAGGGATCACCCAAAGCTCGTTTCTCACGCCGACCAGTCCGCTGGAGCGGCGGTAACCTTGGAAGGTAGCATCGGGATGAGGCGTAGTCTTTGCCTGCGGCTGTAGATGGATGTTGTCGTAGTTCAGTTCTCCGCTAAGATTCGTCTTGATATCATGGTCGTCGAGCAGCGCTCCTTTCGCAATGTCGTGGATAGCATGACCGATAGGAAAGCCGTATTTCACGATCATCTCTCCCGTCTTGATGTCGTTGAGAGCGATCTTATGCCCGGGCACCGCATCCGTAACCAGTTTCAGTGGTGCGCCGTCGATGTCAACGGTGTCGCCGGCCTTCATGGGCTTGATGGCTACGGCGACATTGTCTGTAGGGTTGATTCTAATTGCTTGTTTCATGTTTTCACTTGTCGAGTACCGACTCAATGGCTTTTCTCATGCCCGACTCTTGGATCTGCTGGAGGTAGGAGGTCAGCAAGTCAGTCAGTCCTGGGATGTCATAGAGGTTACCTTGTTCTTTCCAAATCAGTTCCTGCGCGCCAAGCACGCCTTCTGCGATGGTATGACAATCGGCAGAAGCCCACAGCTGCTGGAGCAGTTCGAGGATTGCCGGATCGTCGTTAGGTGCGATCGCCGTGCCGTCCTCCCGTGTACCACCTTTGTAATAGGTGGTGATGGCAGCGAGTCCGAGCACAATAGCTTTGGGCAGTTCACCTTTCAACTCCGTGTAGCGCTTCAACGCAGGCAGGTCACGCGTCTTGAACTTCGGGAAGCTGTTGAGCATGATGCTGGTCACCTGGTGATCGATATAAGGATTCTTAAACCGTTGCAACACGTCCTCGGCAAAGCGTGTGAGCTCGTCTTGCGGCAATTCGAGTGTAGGCAACAGTTCGTTGAACATGACCTGATGGATGTATTTCCCCACGAGCTCATCGTTGCAAGCATCTCTGACGATGTTAATGCCGGAGAGGAATGCTACCGGCGAGAGGACAGTATGCGGACCATTGAGCAGTGTTGTCTTGCGCAGATGATAGGGTGCTTCGTTGTCGGTGAGCACCACATTGAGTCCTGCTTTGCGTGCCGGCCACTCCTCATCGAGCTGTTCAATGGAGATGTTCTTGTCGTGTTCGATGACCCAAAGGTGGAAGATCTCGCCTTGCACCATCGCTGCATCCTTGTAGCCGATACGCTGCCACAGCTGTTGCTCGTCGTTGCGGGGATAGCCGTTGACGATGCGGTCGACGAGTGTGGTGCAGACCGGACAGCAGTTGGCTACCCATTTACGGAATCCTTCAGTGTCATCGAGGTCATCATGCCACAAGTCGATGTATTTGTTGATGCACTCTTTGAGGTGATGTCCGTTGCCGAAGATCAGCTCACAGGGCAGGATGATGAGTCCCTTCTTTGCGTCACCGTGGAAACAAGTGTAGCGGCGATAGAGCAGCTGCGTGAGTTTGGCAGGGTAGGAGGCTGGTGGTGTGTCGCTCAGTTTGCACGTGTCGTCGAAGGCGATACCGGCCTCTGTGGTGTTAGAGATGACAAAGCGCATCTCCGGTTGCTCAGCCAGAGCCATGAATGCGTCGTATTGTGTATAGGGATTCAGCGCGCGGCTGACGCTGCTGATACGTTGGCAGCTGTTTACTTGCTCATTGCCTTTCAGTCCGAGCAGGTTGACATGGTAGAGACAGTCCTGTGCGCGCAGCGTCTCGATATGGTTACGCTCGCGTGGCTGTACGATGACGACAGAACCATTGAATGCCGTCTTGTCGTTCATCTCCTGGATCATCCAGTCCACGAACGCTCTGAGGAAGTTGCCCTCACCAAACTGTATCACACGCTCCGGAGCCTCAGCTTTCGGTGCTGTGTGTCTGTTGAGAATGTTGTTAGTCATAGATTCGGTATATATAATAAGGCGTAGTAAATTTGGGACCACCTATATATATAAGGTGGTCCTAAGTGTACTATATAATAAGGAGTCGTTATGGAACGATCTTCTTATATTTTGGTACGAGTGTCTTCATGATTGACCAGGCGATGAGATAGGCCACAGCACAGATACAGAACACGATCATGTATCCGGCGGGCTTGCCTTCAAAGCCCAGGAAAGAGAACGAGCTGCCTGCTTTCTCGGCATAGTCGAAGAGAATACCGGAGCCTTGGTTGATCATATAAGAGCCAATGCCACCGGCCATCGTACCCACACCCGTGATCGTAGCGACCGTCGATTTGGGGAACATGTCGCCGATGGTAGAGTAGAGGTTAGCCGACCAAGCCTGGTGTCCGGCGCCGGCAATGCCGATGATGACAGCCGGGAAGATAGCTCCATACTGTCCGAGTGGCTGAGCCAGCAGAGCTGTCAGCGGCATGAAGGCAAAGATGAGCATGGACAGCATACGTCCGCCGTAAGGATCCATGCCACGTTTCTCTACAAACAGCTTAGGCAGATAGCCACCGAAGATAGAGACCACCGTGACGATGAAATACAAGATGAAGATGAGCGTAGCACCCTCTTTCGAAGCCGAAGGATAGTGATAGACATCGCTGAAGTAAGCGGGAGCCCAGAACAGGTAGAACCACCACACGCCGTCTGTGAAGAACTTTCCGGTGATAAACTCCCATGTCTGACGATAGGTGAGACACTTGAGCAGAGGTATCGTCTTCTCTGCTTTCTCGTCAGCCTTAGCGTTAGCCTCTTTCTCATCGTCCTGATGGATGTAGGCAAGCTCAGCCGCATTGACATGCTTCGACTTTTCGGGTTTCTCGTACCATTCCAACCAGAAGAATACCCAGACGAAACCGAGTGCACCGATGATGATGAAAGCACTCTCCCATCCCCATGCCTTAGCAATGAACGGGATGGTAGCCGGAGCAGCCAGCGCGCCTACCGAAGCACCACTGTTGAAGATTGCCGTGGAGAGGGCGCGGTCCTTCTTCGGGAAATATTCTGCCGTCACCTTAATGGCAGAGGGGAAGTTGCCCGACTCACCAATGGCCAGTATCATACGGCAGCCCAAGAAGAGATACACAGAGATGGTAGAGATAGAAAGCGCGAGTGCCGATCCTTGCTTCACGGCGTGGAGCGCCTCCACACTGTCCAGCCCCTCTATTTCCATTGTCAGCCATCCGCATCCTGCATGCAGGCAGGCACCTGTAGACCAGATGATGATGGCGAGCAGATAACCTTTCTTCGTTCCCAGTCGGTCAATGGCAGTACCCGCGAAGAGGCTCACCGCTGCGTAGAACAGCGAGAACCATCCCGTGATCATACCGTAGTCGGTATCGGTCCAGTGAAACTCCGGGGCGATGAAGTCCTTCCATGTCAGCGAGAGCACCTGACGGTCGAGATAGTTGACCGTGGTGGCGACGAAGAGGAGAGCACAGAGGTACCATCTCCAGTTCGTCTTTACATCGTTTTTGATTGTTCCTCCGTTCATGCGCGTTGCTTTTTAGCATTCTGAATAATTTCGATGCATTGTTTGCAGAGTTTTGTGATGGCGCTCCAGTCACCTTTGGTCACAACCTCTTTGGGGAAGAGTTTCGAACCCATGCCCACGCAGTAGGCACCGGCCTTGATCCATCCTTCGAGATTCTCCTGTGTAGGAGCCACGCCGCCTGTGACCATGATCTTCGACCAGGGGCAGGGAGCCATGAGATCTTTGATGAAGCGTGGCCCATAGACATCGCCGGGGAACACCTTTGTCAGGTCGGCACCGAGTTCTTGAGCCTTGCCGATCTCGCTGACGGTGCCACAGCCCGGACAATAGGGAATGAGACGACGGTTGCATACTGGTGCCACGTCGGGGTTGAAGAGCGGACCTACAATGAAGTTGGCACCGAGCTGGATATACAGAGCAGCGGTAGGAGCGTCGACGACAGTACCGGCACCCAAGGCCAGCTCAGGACATTCCTTGTCAGCCCATTTCACCAGTTCGCCGAATACCTCGTGGGCAAAGTCGCCACGGTTGGTGAACTCAAAGGCGCGCACGCCACCTTCGTAGCAAGCCTTGATCACTTTCTTAGCGACTTCCGCGTCAGCATTATAGTATACGGGCACCATACCGGTAGCACCGATTTTCTGAAGAACTTGTATTTTGTCAAATTTAGCCATGATTGTAGTAATGTTATTGGTTGATTGAAATGATAGAAAGCCATCGGGCGGTCAAACAGTGTTTTGTCCGTTCGATGGCTTATGTTTTGTTTTTTATCTCTGGACTCTGCCGTTGGCGTTGCCTGCGGCGAGACTTTCCACTTCTTCTTTCGATACGAGGTTGAAGTCGCCGTTGATGGTATGCTTCAGTGCTGAGGCTGCGACAGCAAACTCCAGTGCCTCGCCCTGAGTAGGCTTGGTGAGCAGTCCGTGGATGAGTCCACCGGCGAAGGAGTCACCACCACCTACGCGGTCGATGATCGGCTCAATGTCGTAGTGACGGCTCTCGTAGAATTCCTCACCATTATAGATGAGTGCTTTCCAACCGTTGTGTGTAGCGGAGTAAGACTCACGCAGCGTAGAGACGACATATTTAAATCCGAAGGTCTTTGCCATTTGCTCGAAGATCTTATGGTATCCGGCAGCGTCGGTCTTACCACCTTCAATGTCAGCGTCTGGTTTGAATCCCAGGCAGAGCATCGCATCCTCCTCATTGCCGATGCACACGTCGACGTACTGCATGAGCGGGCGCATGATGGAGATAGCCTTCTCCGACGTCCACAGCTTCTTGCGGAAGTTGAGGTCTACCGACACGGTCACTCCGTGGCGCTTGGCAGTTTCGCAGGCTGCCTTCACGATAGTAGCGGCGTTGTCGCTGATAGCCGGTGTGATGCCCGACCAGTGGAACCACTGAGCATCCTCGAAGATCTCGTCGAAGTCAAACTCCTCAGGACGTGCCTCAGCAATGGCAGAGTGTGCGCGGTCGTAGATGACCTTGCTGGGCCGCATGGAAGCACCCGTCTCGGCGTAGTAGATACCCACGCGCTCACCGCCACGTACGATGTGGCTTGTGCCGACACCATAGCGACGCATGGCGTTGAGGGCCAGCTGTCCAATCTCGTGTTTAGGGAGTTTGGTGACGAAGTCGGCATCATGGCCGTAGTTGGTGAGGCTGATGGCCACGTTGGCCTCACCGCCGCCGGGGATCACGCGGAAGTGATCACTCTGTATGAATCGGTCGTTGCCCTCTGGAGACAGGCGCAGCATGAGCTCGCCCAATGTTACTATTTTTGCCATATTTTCATTTAAGTTTAATAATTGCTATTATAATATTACGAACACAAAGAAGTGATTACGCAAGCAGAGACAGCGGTGTCTGTGCTTAGAAATTGAAGTAGTTCTTTGCGTTGTTGTAGCAGATGTCCTCTACCATCTGGTTGACACGCTTCTCCTCAAAGCCGTCGTAAGGAACCTCGCCGTTCTCGATGTCGTTGCCGATGAGATTGCAGAGGGTGCGACGGAAGTATTCGTGACGAGGGTAGGAGAGGAAGGAGCGAGAGTCGGTGAGCATACCGACGAAGCGACTCAGCAGTCCCAGCAGTGACAGCGCGTTGAGTTGTTTGGTCATGCCATCCTTCTGATCAAGGAACCACCATCCCGATCCCCACTGAATCTTACCGGGCATAGAGCCGTCCTGGAAGTTTCCGAGCATCGTAGCCATCACCTCATTGGCTGCCGGATTGAGGTTGTAGAGTATCGTCTTTGTCAGATGTCCCTCCAAATCGAGTCGGTTGAGGAAGGCCGAGCAACTCTTTGACGTGGTGAACTCACCGATCGAGTCGAAGCCCGTGTCGGGTCCCAGCTGGCGGAACATGCGCGTGTTGTTGTTGCGGATGGCACCATAGTGGTATTGCTGTGCCCATCCGGCCTGGTAGTCCTGTACGGCGAAGACATAGAGCATGGCACTCTTGAACTTCAGCACCTCTTCGTGTGTGAGTTCCTTGCTGGCGTAAACCTTGTCAAAGATGTCGTTGATCTCCTTGTCGGTGTATTTTTCGGCGTAGAACTCCTCGATGCCGTGGTCGGAGAGGCGGCACCCCATGGTGTTGAAGAAGTCGTGGCGTTGTTGCAAGGCGTCTACGTAGTCCTGGAAGTTGCTGATGTTCTTTCCCGAAACGGCAGAGAGCTTCTCGACATATTCGCGGAAGTCCTTAGCATTCTCCGGTGCCATGGCTTTGTCTGGTCTCCATGCCGGGAGCATGCGTGTCTTGAGCTGGCTCTTTGCCACGACAGTATGATAGTGGAGGTCATCGATAGGATCGTCGGTGGTGCACACCGTATCCACATTATATTTATTGAGCAGTCCCCACGGTGTGAGCGAAGGATCGTTGGCGAGTTTGTCGTTGCATTCGTCAAAGATCTCGCGTGCAGTCTCTGGATTGAGGCGCTTGTTGATGCCGAAGGCCGTCTTCAACTCCAGGTGAGTCCAGTGGTAGAGCGGATTGCGGAACGTATAGGGCACCGTCTCCGCCCACTTCTCAAACTTTTCCCAGTCGCTAGTGTCTTTACCAGTGCAATATTTCTCTGGTATGCCATTGCTGCGCATTGCGCGCCACTTATAGTGGTCACCTCCGAGCCACACCTCCGTGATGGAGCGGAAACGCTTGTTCTCGGCGACTTGCTGAGGAACAAGATGACAGTGATAATCGATGATGGGCATCTTGGCAGCATGCTCGTGATAGAGTTTCTGTGCGGTTTCTGTCTGCAGCAGAAAGTTCTCATCCATGAATTGTTTCATTTGCTTTTTGAGATTGGTTTATGTTTTTGCAAAGATAATAAATAGTTTCCGAATTGTGGGTGGGATTTTTGTTCAGAATGGTATAAAATCGTTCGAAATCCACTTTTTGTCGTATTCTTTATGCCAATAAGTGGAAATTTATTATCTTTGCATAGCCATCAAAGCTATCCTTATCTGTATAATATGTTTAGAAAGTACTTTTTGCTCTTATTCTTGCAGTTCTGCTGTATCTATGAAACATTTGCCCAACCCTATTGCGACGTGCGTACGTTCTCACTGCGCGATGGCTTGGCAGCCAACATCATCTCCGGTATCGGACAGACCGACGACGGGCTGATGTGGCTTGGCACGTGGAGCGGACTCTGCTACTACGACGGCTATCGCTTCACTACTTTCCGCAGTATGCCCGGCCTGGGCGACATGCTGACGAGCAATCGTATCTATACGCTCCATACCAATCACCGCAACGATGTGTGGGTGACAACCTACGACCGGCGGCTCTATCTCTTCGACACAGGGCGATGCGCCTATGTCAATATCAACCGGCTCATCGCCTCTTCCGTCCGGCAGCCCGTACGTTTCCACCGCATCTTCTCTTTGTCCGACGGTCACACTTGGGTTACCAGTGAGGGCGCCCCAAGGCTGACGCTTCGCATCGACGACGATCATGTGGAGTCAGAAAACGGCATCACACTCTATCGTGGTTTGGACATACGTCAGGCACTCGCCGATGGCTATGACCATGAGTGGTTACTTTCGGGTAAAGCTATCCTTGATGTTAATACCCGGAAGGCGTGTGCTTTTCCCGCCATCCTCACGGAGCGGATAGGAGCCCGCACCTATTTTATCAGTGCTCATGGCGGTGTCGTCTCTGTCGGCAAGGATGGCAAGACTTTCCAAAAACACTGCGCAGACCTGAAGGATCTCCGTGTCAACGATGTCTGCGCCTGGCGCAGCAGTCTGCTGTTGGGCACTTCGCAAGGTTTGTTTGTGCTCGATCATCAGCGTCTGCGTGAACTTCCGTTGCGTCATCCCGCGCTCTCTTCCCCTGACATCACCAAGATCTTTGTAGACCGCCGGGGGCGTATCTGGCTTTTCTCAGCCAATGACGGCGTAGCCATGCTTGACGGTGACCGCTGTGAATGGTTGCAGGCCGAACCGCAACAGTCCTATCTGCGTACGACCAGCAGCGCGCCGTTTTTCCATGAGGATGAGTATGGCACCATTTGGGTCGTGCCCCGTGGCGGTACCTTCAGCTACTACGATGAGCGTCTTCACAGTCTCGTGGCCTATCCTTTGCATAGTGGTGAGACAACAGAGGCCTGCATACCGCTGATCAAGAAATCTTTTGTCGACAATCAACACAACCTCTGGTTCTCGGGCGAGCGCAACCTCTCGATGCTGCATTTCCGTCGCCATCGCGTGCGCCGCTTGCCGATGGTCGTCAACCAGGAGGTTCGCGCTTTGTGCATAGACCGTGACGGCAACCTTTGGGCAGGCGACCGCGAAGGATATTTGGCCGTCTATGACCGCGGGGGCAGACAGAAGGGGTATCTCACACCGTCAGGAGCTCTGCAAAATCTTCCGACACGTTTCGCCCACAGTGTCTATTCAATCAAGCAAGACAGCAAGGGCCGGATGTGGATCGGTACCAAAGGCGAGGGTCTTTACTGCTGGGGCGGCAAGGCCATGCGCCACTATGTTCATGATCAGCACGACCGTTGGAGCCTGAGCCATGACGACGTCTACGACATCTTTGAGGACAGCAGTCGCCGTCTGTGGATCGCCACCTATGGCGGAGGCGTGAACTATGTGGACCAATTATCCAATGGGTCTGTGCGTTTCATCAACGTCAACAATCTTTTCAGGAACTATCCCCGTCTTGCCTTCCTCAAAGTGCGACGCATTGCCGAGACACGCCGTGGTGAGATGGTCGTGGCGACCAATGGGGGACTGATTACGTTTTCGAGTAAGCCCATGCCGCTGCAACGCCTCCGCTTCTTCACCACCTCACCCCGCGGTGGCGACGACCACTCGCTCTCCAGTAGCACCGTCTTGCAGGCCCTACCCACACGCGACGGCCATGTCTTTGTCAACATCATGGGAGGCGGTGTGCAGGAAATTACCGACGACGGGCTGCTCCACAATGATCTCCATCTGACGACGATTTCCTCAGTGACCGCCGATGAAGGTCTCGTACAGGCTATGGTGGAGGACCGTCATGGCAGCATCTGGCTGGTTCGAGAGACTACCATCGACAAATACGACTGCAAGCAACGCATTCTCTACTCGTTTAGCGCTCAGGATATCGGCTATTCCGTGGAGTTCTCCGAGGCCAAACCGCTGTGCCGCCCCGATGACGGCAACTTGTTCATGGCCTGCAATGGCTGTGTCATCGCGTTTGCGCCGGGCGACTTACGCAACTCTTCTGTGGTGCCGCGTATCGTCTTCACCAGTGTACGCTATCAGGGCGATGACCAGCCGCAAGCCATCCTTAACTTGCCTGTGCTGGAAGTGCCAAGCGACAAACGCAGCCTCACTATCTATTTCTCCGCCCTGGACTATGCCGCCGCGAGTCGGGTGCGGTATGCCTATCAATTTGAGGGTGACGGTGATAAATGGAACTATGTCGATGACATGCACAGTGCTTCTTTCAACCGCATTCCCCACGGTCATCTGCGTCTCCTCGTCCGGTCTACCAATGCCAACGGTGTGTGGCAGAATAATACGCGGGCGCTCGTCATCTACGCGCATCCTACTTTCTGGGAGTCGTGGATGGGGTGGTGCTTCTATATCATCGTTGGCGGTGCCCTGGTCTTCCTGGCTGTCTATCTGATCAACCAGCGGCAGCGCATGAAGATGCAGACCGAGATGGGACGTATGAGGGCTGAATTCTTCACCCGCATCGGCCATCAGTTGCGTACGCCGCTGACGCTTATCGGTGGACCTGTCACAGAAGTGCTCAAGAGTGAGTCGCTCTCAGAGCGGGGACACGGGCTGCTCGACATGGTGCGGCGCAACAGCCAGAGCATGCTCGCCCTTGTTGACAACATGCTCCACTATGACCACGACTCCGACAACTACCTTGTCGACGACACCAACGCGCCCTTTGCCCTCTCCTATGCTGAGCAGAGCATGGGAGGCGACAACACGGAGTGTGATCGTGGACAGCGCACCACGCTACTTGTCGTCGAGGACAATGCTGACCTGCGGCTCTTCCTCTCTACCATCCTTAGCCCTGACTACACGGTGCTCACTGCCGACACTGGCTTGCAGGGTCTGAAGACAGCACGCAAGCAACTGCCTGACTTCATTATCTCCGACGTGATGATGCCTGTCATGGACGGGTTGGCAATGGTTCATCAACTCAAGCAGGACGCCACCACCAGTCATATCCCCATCATCATCCTCAGTGCCAAGGCTTCCATGCAGGATCGCTTGCAGGGATTGCGTGAGGGCATTGACGACTACATCCCCAAGCCTTTCTCGGCTACCTATCTCCGTGAGCGCGTGGCTAACATCATTGCCCGCCGCCATAGCCTGCAACAAGAGGCGCTGCAACAGCTCACTGACCCTGCCGTGGAAGAAACCAGTGATGACAAGCAGCAGACACCCGACAAAGAAGCGTCCACGCCCTATCGACTGAGTGCACCTGAGATTATCGATGCAGATAAGGTGATGATGGACAAGCTCATGGCCTTCCTCGAGAAACATATCAGCGACCCAGCCCTGCGCATGGAGGACATGGCCGACGAGGTCAACCTCAGCCGTACCGCATTCTACAGCAAGATGCGGTCGATCGTGGGTATGCCACCTGTGGAGTTCGTCCGACACATCCGTCTGCAGCGTGCCGAGCTCCTTGTGGCTAAGAGCAAGGACAGCTTCTCGCAGATCGCTTATGCTGTCGGCTTTGCTGATCCTAAGTATTTCTCGAAATGCTTCCGAAAGGCCACGGGTATGACACCGTCGGAATACCGGCGCATGAAACAGAAGCAGGGAGAAGCAGAGGAGTAACCTGCAGTGGCAGGGGACTACTACTTCTTCCGAGATAGGGCTGTGTCGGTCTCTCTGTCCCTTTCAGGAACATGAGCCACCCCAAGGCACTTTGCTTTCGATTTGATAGTAGCTCATACTTTTTCAGCAGCCCCGATCAACTGCACCCTTACTTCAAAACCCTGTGTTACCATAAAAGCAATGATGCCTTTGTAAAAGTAGATAAGGACAGAATACTGGTTTGTTGATTGTTGATAAAACTGACAAAAAACAGGCCCTGAGAATGCGTTCTTTTGAAACAAACTGTCCTTTGGCCCTGATTTTTGCGAAAATAGAGTAATTTTATTAACTTGTTGATTTATAGCTATATACGTGAAATCGTGTTTGGGGACTACTATAAAAAAGGTACTTTGAAGGAAAATTCTCTAGAGAATTTCTCGTCAAAGTACCTTTTTGATGTTGTCATCTCGCCTTTTTGACACGGTCATCTCGGTAGTTTGACATGGTCATCTCGGTAGTTTGATGCACTCATCTCGCCTTTTTGATCTCGATAGTGCGCTTTTTCCATCTTTTGAAACCGGGTTTTTCTAAAATATCCGATTCCCTTCTCTCTGGAATGCTCTCCCGCGGTGACAGACTTTTGTCAATACATTTCGACTATCTTTATACCCACTGCACCCTCAATCCATGGCGGGCTATGCCGTGCGCAATGTGCTATGGGCGCTGCCGAGCACCGGAAGATTGTCGCCGTGCGCCTCGTTCCCGCAGATACGATGGTTCCGTTCCATTCAATCATTGTCTCGGGCAAGCATTGGCAAGGACAACAGCCACGACCTGCCAAGCCTTTTTGCCGTCGACGGAGCGCCTGTCTTCACGAAGCACGGACGGGTTCATCGGTATCATTCACGGAAAGGAGGTTCTGCAATGAGTTACGCTATTGATAAGGAACAAAGAAGAATCGTATTCACTTTCAGCCTCTTGGCCATGATGCTTTTCAATGCCTGCACCATCTGCACGAATGAGATAAAAACAGTGGAGGGAAAGGGCAGCATCATCTACCGCGGACAATTATCAAATGCACCTATCCCGTATGGATAGCGCGCTACGGCGAGTATAAGCCCGATGTGAAACTGTGGATCTGGCAGTTGGCACCCGACGGAAAGGTGCGTGTCGTTGCCGGTCACACCGACATTAATGTGTTCAACGGTTACCGCAACGAGTTCAAGCACTGGCTGACGACGGTGACAAAGAAATAACAGCCGTCACACGGCATCCCCACACCAAGACCCTATCAGATTTGTACGCTTACACCGCCATACCAGGTAGCGCCATAGACGGGAGCGTACATGAAGGCCGCGTTGTCGGTATGCTTCTCGTCCTGTAGGTAACTGAATATGTTTTTGCCACCGGCATAGAGCGTGAAGGCCCCCAACTGCTTCGAAGCTCTCAGGTTGAAGAGCATGAAGGGACTCGTCTTCTTAATTTTCTCGGGCACCTCATCGTCCTTCATATAGTCAATATACATACGTCCCTGCAACGATCCGATGGCTGTGAAGGTCCAGGTGCCCGGAGTGTATTCCAGGTTGATGTCGCCGGTCATCGCCGGGAAACGGCTCACGTTGCGGCTGTCGTCGGCGTAGGGCGTGTCAGCCCAGTCGGCACGCACGTGGTGGTATTTGCCTTGGTTGAACGTCCAGCTCACGCCGGTCTTTACATTGCTTACAGGATTCCACTTCACGCCTAACTCCACTCCCTGCACATAAGCATCGTCAACGTTTTCCCACTGATAGGTGTATCCGAGCTTCTTTACATTGTCGTCGGCAGGCGCAAACTCAATCTTGTTGCTCAGGTTGGTACGGAAAAGGTTCACGCTGAGCTGGCAGTTGCGCGTGTAATAGTCGGCCGAGAGATTGAAGCTTATGGAACGCTCGCCCTTGAGATTGCCCGATTTCCACACGCGGGGCGACCCGCTGCACAGGTGCAGGTCTTCAGAGAATCCATAGGGCGCACGGAAGCCGGTGCCTAAGTTGGCACGCAGGGTGAGCTCACGGGTTGCTTCGTACTTGATGGCGAGGCGTGGATTGAAGCTTGTTTCGCTGAAGTGTGTCGACGGGAAATTACCATCGAACACCTTCTTGCTGGCAGCGTATTCCTCTTCAGAGTGATGTGTGTCGAGACGTACGCCGGGCACGACGGTCAGCGCATGACCTATCTTCCACTCGTCCTGGGCAAAAAAACCGACCTCATTGGCCTTTTTCTTGCTCAGCGATGTGTAGTCAACGCCATAGTAAGGGTTTGTCTTGTCATCAATACAATAAAGGCCACTCTCGCGCAAGCGTGTGAAATAGCCCTGCACACCCACAAGCAACGTGTGGCTGCCTAAGTGAGAGGTGAAGGTGGTGGAAGGCGTGAGGGTGTTCTCCTTTGCTATGTAAGGGCGCATGGAAGCCACCGGCGGCTGGTTGCCGTCATGCGAAGCCTGGTAGCTGGTAAGGTAGGTGTCGTTGGTGGCGTTGCGCTTATGGTGCACATAGGCCATGGCGATGTTCAGCTCCGACTTTGCGCCTAAGGGCAGGCTGTAGCTCAGGTCGCCCGTCAGCCGGTTGGTGGAGATGTCCTCCGTGCCCTCAGAGAAAGGATTGCGGAACACGTCGTCCGTCATCGTTCCGCCGGCACGGTGCTCGCTCATCACCTTGCCACGCAACACAAGCTTGTCATTCTTGGCAAAGGGCGAATAGAGGTACAGTCCGATTCCCATATTGGTAAGCCGCGACTCTACGCGGTCGGACACGCCATCCTTGTGTTTCACCTCGCTACGGCTATTGCCGTCCTGCGTGGCATCTATGGCATCGGCCTCGTTGTGTTGTGCAAAGATACTGATACCTATGTTGTCCTTTCGCATGGAGCCCGATGCATTGTAGTTTTTGTAACCATAGCTGCCCATTTGTGCGTCAGCCTTCAGCGAGGGGTCAAATCCGGGTTCCTTGGTGATGATATTGATGGCTCCTGCCACGGCACTGCTGCCGTAAAGAGCAGAGCCGGCACCTTTGACAATCTCAAGCCGATCCACATCGTTGGTCCCCATCTGCTGCAGGCCATATACCCCAGCCAGACCGCTGTAGATGGGCTCGCCGTCTACAAGCACCTGCGTATGTTCTGCTCCCAGTCCTTGCATGCGCACCATTGAGAAGTTGCAGAATTGGCATTGCTGCTCTACGCGCACGCCAGGGACGCCTTCGAGGGCCTCAAACAGGTTTTGGGCGTTTTTGTTGGTAATGGCCTTTGAGGTGATCACTTCTGTACGTATGGGCACGTCCTTGAGGAAGTGCTGCGTACGGGTTCCCGTGACTACGACCTGGTTGAGTTCTTTGGCATCGTCGTCGAGCAGGAAGTACACTACTGTACCCTTTCCCTGCTGCATGACGACCGTGCGCTCCTCTGAGACATAGCCCATGCTGCTGGCAACAATCGTCTGACGACCCAATGGCAGGTCCGCCAACTGGAAGTGTCCGGTCTTGTCGGCACGGGTAACGATCTTCGTACCCTTTATCTGTATGCGGGTAAAGGGAATGTGAAGCCCCGTAGACTTACTTTTCACATCGCCGAAAAGCATGGCGTCTGTCCCCTGAGCAATCATTACGACACTGCATAGCATCATCGTCACAAAAAAAAGAAATCGTTTCATAAATAATTCATTAAATTTTATATTTTTTCTCAGCATGCAAAGTTACAGCCTATTCCTGGATGTCACAATACCTAAAAGCAGGTATTACAGACAGTTAAAACGCATGCCCGTCTCATTGAGACGACTGAACATCACCTATTATATGTAAACTGAAACTAATTAGTGTTAAATGGAAAAATAAAATCATCGGGCAGTAGGGGCTTTTGCGATATTCTGCGTTACCCTTAATAAGGGTCCTTAGCAGACGTCGTTCTATAGACCAGCGCCTGTGAGAGGCTCTTCCATACAGATGAAGGCAAGACGCACCATAACTCTTTTATGCGTGGACACTGATTTTGGTGTTCACATCGGCTCTTGCACTCAAAAGTTTCCATTACCATAATCTTTCTTCCCAAGTTTCCGGCACGTCGGCAGCAGCCCATCACGCTTTAGTAAAGCAGGCTTGCAACATCTGCGAGTTTACGATGCACAAGGCTCTCGAGGCCAGTTCCTCCGTGTTCCTGCCCATGGCTGTCGTGAAGTGGACGGACAGGCCGATGCTTGCCGAACTTACCGTTTATCGGATTGTCATATCGATAAACACCCATTCACCCCCGTCACTGGGCTGAATTTCTCCTTATAAATTAATGTGTAAGCCTGCATCTGCGCATAATTGCGTGGTGCCGGCTCAGTACGCGTGCCGTTTCCTCCCGCCATTGCAGGCAGAAGGAAAGGACACCGCCACTCAGAAATTTCTCTTATCATGCTCTATCAAAAGTTCAGCATACACAGGATTATGCACGTTTGGTGCGTGTATATGGTCTGCTGTATGCCGCTGAATGCGCAGGACATGCGCACGGCAAAACATGTAAACGACTCCGTCAACCTGCATGAAGTCGTGGTGACGGCTCGTCGTTCCGTGATGGGTGCCAACCATGTGGACAGCCGTATCAGCCAGTCGGACATCACCAACGCCATGGGGCGCTCGCTCGGTTCTCTCCTTGAGGAGGTGAGCGGCATGAGCTCCATCCAGACAGGAACCATCGTTTCCAAACCCGTCATACACGGCATGTATGGCAACCGGATCCTCTTGGTGAGCAACGGCGCCAGGCTCACGGGACAGCAATGGGGCGAAGACCACGCTCCCGAAGTGGACAAGAATAGCTACGCCGACATCGAAGTGGTGAAAGGTGCCGAGGCTGTCAAGTATGGCTCCGAAGCCCTTGGCGGAATCATCCTCATGCGGCAAGCGCCCCTGCCCTATGCTTCGGGCGGGATCCATGGCATGCTTTCGGCGCTTTATGGCACCAATGGCCGGCGGTGGGAAACGTCGGGACAGGTTGAGAGCTCTTTCAGATGGCATGGTGACTGGGCGTGGAGAATACACGCAGACTGTGAGAACGGAGGCGACAGAAGCACTGCCAAATACCTGCTGAACAACACGGGGGCGCGCGAAAAAAGCCTTGACCTGACGCTCGGACACCGCTGTCGGGTGTGGTGCATCGAGGCCGGATACAGTCTCTTCTCGCAGAAATTGGGTGTCATGCTGAGCGCACAGATGGGCAACGAAGAGTTGCTCCAGGAGCGTATACGGCTTGGCCAACCCGTCGATTTCTCGCCTTTCAATCGGCACATCGGCTATCCTCACCAGAAAGTAAGCCACCAGACAGCTTTCGTGAAGGTTTCCTTTAAGCCTGAAGGCATCGGACAATTCGCGTGGCAGACGACCTTCCAGCAGGACGACCGCAGAGAAAACCGTATAAGGAGAATGAACCATTCGGACATCCCCACGGTCAGCCTGCATCTGAGGTCGCTGCAGAACGCGCTGACATGGAGCAGGTGCTACAGCCAATGGAAAAGTGAGGCGGGCATCCAGCTCATCAATACCGACAACCATAACGAGCGCGGAACGGGCGTCGTACCAATCATTCCCAACTACACAGACATGGCTTTAGGTGTCTATGCCCTGCAGAGATACACGGCCAACCGCTGGGGCATGGAGGGCGGAATACGCCTCGACGGACAGCAGACGAAGGCCGACGGATATGACTGGACGGGCAGCAGATATGGCGGGAAACGCAATTTCACCAACTTCACCTACAGCCTCGGCGGACACTATCACCTCAACAGGCACCTGAGGCTCACGTCGCATTTCGGTGTGGCATGGCGTGCTCCGCATGTGTACGAACTGTACAGCAACGGTAACGAACTGGGGTCGGGCATGTTCGTGAAAGGTGACTCGACGCTGCGCTCAGAGCAGAGCTACAAGTGGATCGTGGCGCTGAGATATGCCGACACGCGCTTTGCAGTGCAACTGGATGCCTACCTGCAGTGGATCAACAACTACATTTACGACCAGCCGGCGGGCCGGAATATCACCGTCGTATCGGGTGCTTATCCCGTGTTCCAGTACCGACAGACGCGTGCTTTCTTCCGGGGGCATAGACCTTGACGCGCACATGTCATCCCGATGAACATCTATATGGACAGCAGTGAGCTTGACCTCGAGGCCGACCTGATGGTGGATGACCTCAACGACGTAAGCACCAAAGAGAACGACTTCTCAAAGAAAGACCTGCGCGTGCTCCACTCGCTGATGGATGCCTTCGACGTTGATTTCAAGACTGCCGTTTCCGAATTCTGGTGGAACCTCAACGGCGAACGCAAGGAGGACAACTCCGGTTTCTGGTTCTAAACACAGCGACTACGGAGCCTCCTATCTAAAAAGGCGGCGGCAAGAGATCCCAAGAAGATTCTCTTGCCGCCGTTTCGCCATCATGCTGTCTTTGCGCTGGATTCAACCGCAACGGCGGTACGATGCAACAGCAATCATTACAGTGCGGGGTAGGGGCCTATGTCCTACCTCAAATAATGTTCTACCGATAGAACAAGAGTTGTGACATCATTCTGTGTGGTGATGTTATGACTAAAGAATGTTAATTTACTTGTAATGATCGAT
>DAWDCC010000058.1:0-19844 GCA_052355365.1 Prevotella sp.
AACCGACATTATTTGACTAAGGGGGCTTGTCTTTAAAAAAAATATTTCCGCAATGTCTGTTTATCGGCATCGCGAAAGGATTTTTATGCGGTTTTCTTTTTTAGCGGACACCAATAATTTCCATCATGAGATGAGACGCAAGAGAGCAATGGAGCAGATGAAGCGCATTGCTCTTGTTTTGCTGACCCTGCTGTGTCTTGGCCTTATGATATTCTGTCTCTATATCTATATGGAAGACTAACAACATTAAAGGGCGTAGAATATTATTGTGCGTTTCCCTTGAAACAACATTGTTTGATGATGGTCAAACGAACGTCGGACGCTTAGTCAAACGTACGTTATACGTTAGATCAAACGAACGTCGGACAATCGGCCGACATTCGTTTGACCAACAAGAAATTAGCGTTTTGCAGAAGTGTAACGGTTGCAATGCAAATTTGAATGTGTCATTGTTATGACCGCGAAGATATTTCTATCTTGATTCTCCTAACTTTGAGAGAAGTGTTTCCTTGCTTCTTCCATATCTTGTACGGTTTCCATGGTCCCTACGTATTTTCCCTGTGAGTCACGGACAGCGTGGTAGGTGACAAGTGTGACGTGTTGATTTTTCTCCATCCATACGGAGACGCGGTCGCGCTTGCCAGCCTGCAGGTCGGCGATGATAGCGCGAACCATAGGCTCTATCTTTGGAGGATGGCATGAAAACACTTCGCGGCCAAGAGCTGCCAACGGACGCTTGAACGACTTCTCGGAGAAAGGCTGATTGAAATATCGGTTGATGTTTGTGGCGTCCACGAAAGTCACCTCCATGGGAAGAGTGTCGAGTAGGGCTGTAAGCTGGCTGAGGGTGAGCGAACCGCCCGGCATGTCTACTCTCAACTCATCCGCTGCGTCGGTCACCGGTTGGCTGCCTTTGTGCTTTTCCTCACGGAGCAGCGTCTCACCATCTTCCCAAGCTTTCATGATAACACCTATGCATTCTGAGTAAGCCTTGCTGTCGACATAGATTTGTCGCCACTCATCATCCGTGAAGTTGGCGGTGCAGACAGGAAAGAGAATGCGGTTCTCTTTGAACGTCATCTCGCGTGCCCGTCCGATGAGATCCTTCACACGGTTCTTCCAATCGTCGTTTAGTCCGTTTTCTTTAGCAACCTGTTTCAATAGCGTGTTGAACTCCGATCGTATCTCGTCGTCAATCGTCCACATCACTCGCGACGGACCATAGATGCCATGTCGCGTATTGAGCAGTGGATAGATGAGGTCTCCCTTCTTCGCATAATGAATGGCTAAACCGCTGGCTTTACGCAATGCGACTGCCACATCACCTTTCCCGTCCAAAGCTCGTAGCACATTGTTGAGTGCCACGACGATGGCCTCGTTCTCAAGATAGAAGGTCTGAAGGGGATGACCATTGATAGCCCGTAACTCTGCGGTCTTATCTCTGTTCTCAGTAGCTTGCCCCACCATCATTGTCTCTTGGTCGTGGTGAAGACCATGATGCAGATGATGTTGCACCTCTTCATCGCTGTTCTTGCTGTGAAAAAGAGCAGAATGCACGTCGCACAGCTTCTTTACCTCGTTGACCGACTGGCCATCGCTGATGAGCTCCTGTTCAGCTCGCATGATGTCGTTGGCAGGAACATCTTCGAACTGGCTTACAAAGTCGGCACGTACGCTCTCCATAGATTCGCCTTGGTTGATACGTCTGAGCAACGATTTAATTCGTTGAGTAGTGTCAGTTACTGGGGCTTCCTGTTTTTCTGAAGACGGTTCATCAGACTTAGGATGAAAGCCGACAACGGTAAAGCCATTGTCTCCCAATGCTTTTACCACGGCCTCCATGCTGATGCCTCTCATGGCTGCTCCCTGACTGATCGTTATCAGCTTACCCACTGACAGCCGGATGGCTTTCTTCGTGATCTCGCTGAACCCGAGCGAAGCCATTATGTCGATGAGTTCCGGATGTGCCTGGGTAAGCTGATAAACGGTCTGTGTAAGGTCTATCTTCTTTTCCATATACTTCTACAGTTCGCTCTTGATGCTTTCTGTCCAGCTCTCGATGCGGTTGTCAATGGCGTCCTCGTCCTCGGAGCTGTCGATGGCCAAGCCTACAAACTTACCGTCGACAACCGACTCTGAGTCGTCATAGGTGTAGCTGTCGGCTGCCACCTGTCCGATGAGCTTTGCGCCGCTGTCTTTCACGGCATCGTAGAGAGCTGACATGCCACCGCAGAATGTGTCGCTGTATCCGCTGGCATCACCGCAGCCGAAGAGGGCGATGGTCTTGCCCTTGAGGTCAGTACGCTTCAGCATTTCCACACCGTCGTACCAGTCATCCTGCAATTCACCGGCACCCCATGTCGAGGTTCCAAGTAACAGATTGTCGTACCCAGACAGTGTGTCGGCATCGACGTCGCCTACATTCTTCACATCATTAACGCCCAACTGCTGGGCTATCTTTTCAGCATACTCTTCGCAGTTGCCGGTGGTGGATCCGTAAACAATAAGTGTCTTTTTCATATCTTTTCGTTTGTTGTTGGTTACTCTCCCTGTTACTCCATGCGCAGGAATCCCGGGAAGATGAGGTTGTTCTCCAGTGAGATGTGCTCCTTGAGATCGAGGAAGAACTGACGGAGCTGCTGGTTCATGAGATGATAAGAGGCGCAGCCGTCGGCCGGTGTCTCGAAGTTGTGTGTCAGTTCGGTGATGTGCTCCCACATCTCGCCCGTGGCATCGTGCTCGAGCATCATCTGTCGGATGGGATTGGCGATGGTTCCGCAATGGCAGGGAGCGGCTGGACGACCTTCTTCTTGAGCGTGGTAGATCTCGTAGAGTTGTGGAAAGAGTATGTTTTCCTCCTTGGCGAAGTGGCTGTCGAGTTCCTCAAATGAGGCAGCTACGGCATCTCTCATGTCTAAGAGTTCGGGGTGGCGGACACCGTGAACGCTGGCAACCTTACTGACGAGTTGCATGAGCTCTTCGTGGTGAAGGTGGAAGTTGCGGTGATGCTTCTTCAGCACATAGTCGAGGAGCAGGTCCAGTGGCCAGTTGGCGAAGTTGGGAGCGCCCCCAGTCGCAACCTCTTTTCCGTCGAGCTTTGCCAGCACGTTGTCGGCGTTGAGTCCTCGCTTCTCGCAGGCTGTCTGTAGCGTGTCGGAGCCGTGGCAGCAGTAGTCAATGCCCATCTGCTCAAGTGTCTGTGCGCGATTGAAATCCTCGGCTACAATGGAGCCGACCGTCATGTCCTTTGTCAGTTTACTGTTCATAATCGTATATATTTAATTGTTACTTGTTTACTTGTCTTTTCGACTTCACTGACATAGTTGCAAAAGTAATGCCATGGTGATACGGTGCTGGAAAAGCGAGTGTCACCGGTAACAAATGTGATTCCTGCTCTGCCAAATGGCTCACATAGATGATCGGTCGGTAACAATTGTGACCACATTACTAATAATAGATGGCCGGCACAGCTTTTGTGGCAAGCATATTAGGAGTGAAACCATAAATATGCTGACAATGATGGGAAACAATGACATGAATGACTTGAAGAGCGAGACGATGAGAGCCAATATCCGAAGAGGAGAACGCACAAGAGTGGTTATCGTGGGATGTGGACTGGGCGGACTGAAACTGGCCGTGAGTCTGCGCCACTCTGGTTTTCAGGTGGTTGTGGTGGACAAGAACAACTACAACCAGTTCCCGCCACTCATCTACCAAGTGGCCTCGGCTGGTCTGGAGCCCAGCAACATCGCGTTTCCTATCCGACGACTGTTCCAAGGCTATCCCCACTACTATTTCCGTATGGCAGAGGTGAAGGCGATCGACGAAAAAGAAAAAGCTATTCAAACCTCCATCGGAACCATTCACTACGACTACTTGGTGCTGGGCATGGGGGCAACAACCAATTTCTTTGGCAACGAGCAGATTGCGCGCAACGCATTCCCGATGAAGACTGTTGGCGACGCGATGGCTCTTCGCAACCATATCCTACATAATCTGGAGCTGGCGGAAACGGAAACAGATGTGGACAAACGGCAGAAATTTATGAATGTGGTTATTGTAGGCGGCGGTCCTTCCGGTGTGGAGATTGCGGGGGCGTTGGCCGAGATGAAGAAATACGTAGTACCTCGTGACTATCCTGATTTGGCTGACCGGATGCATATCTATCTCGTCAACTCTGGTGACCGTCTGCTCAAGGCGATGGACAAGAAGTCGTCGGCTTCAGCAGAGAAGGAGCTGGTCCGCCTGGGCGTTCATGTGTGCAAAGGCTGGCGAGTGACCGACTATGATGGTCGTGTCGTGAGAATGAAAAATGGGGAGACCATTGAGTCGGCTAATGTTATTTGGGTGAGTGGCGTGAAAGCCAACACCATAGCTGGCGTGCCGGATGAGGCCGTGGGGCATGCGGGACGACTGCTCTGTGACCGTATGAACCGTGTGACAGGCATGACCAACGTGTTTGCTATTGGCGACCAAAGTCTCATCGAGGGCGACGCCGCATGGCCACTGGGTCATCCACAATTGGCTCAAGTGGCGTTGCAGCAAGCCGAGAATGTGGCACGGAATATTCTTCGGAAAGAGCAAGGTCGGGACATGAAGCCCTTTGTCTATAAAAATCTCGGCATAATGGCCACCATAGGTCGCAAGGCTGCCGTGGCGGAGATAGGCAGATGGAAGTTTGGCGGACTCACGGCCTGGCTGTTGTGGCTTGTCGTGCACCTGCGCTCGATCCTTGGCGTGAAAAACAAGTTCTTCGTGCTGCTCAACTGGCTGTGGAACTATGTCAACTATAAGCAGAGCCTGCGACTGATACTAAGAGCGGGAAAATGACATCTTCGTGAGAGTCTCCTTGGAATGTTGAGAAAAGGGCAGGGGGGGGAGAAAGCTGATTTCCCTTTTATTCTCAGTGGGTTAAACTCTTGATGAACTCCACCTCCTGGGGGATGTAAGGCGATCCGTCGGGTCGCAGGATATCGTGGAACCATACTTCGGGTTCGCTGCTGTCGGGGTGCGGTTCATTCCAGGCATAGCGTGTGTTGGTCTTGCCGGTGACCAGTCCCCAGTTAATGGCTATCACGTGGTTGCGTTTAAGCAGGGGCATGATGGTGCGGAAGAAACAGCCATGTGTGCGCGCCATATATTCGGTGCAGGCCAATGGGCGACCAAGGGCTTGAAGCTTCTTGATCTTCTGCTCGTGGCTGATGGAGTCGTGGTAGTCATGATAAGTGATTTATTCCTTTACTAAAACCATCACCTTGTTTATCTCGTCTTTTCTCTATTCCGTCTTTATTCCATCTCAATCTCACCCGAGCCGAAGCAGCGGTGGTGCTGTTCGTCATAGACCACGCAGAACTGTCCGGGAGCCACACCATGGATCTTCTTGTCAGCATGGATGATGTAGTGTCCTTCTCCGGCGTGCTCCACCGAGCCTGTGAGATACTCTGGTGTGTGGCGGATCTTGAACGTCACGCGAGGCTGGTCCACCTCGGTAGTGAGGAAATGGAAGTCATGGATCGTGAAGTCCTGCTTGTAGGCTGTCTGCGGATCATAGCCGTGGCTGACATAAAGAATGTTGTTGGTCACGTCTTTCTTGACGACGAACCACGGTCCGCCACCCAGTCCCAGTCCTTTGCGCTGTCCGATGGTGTGGAACCACAGTCCGCGGTGCTCCCCGATGCGCTTTCCTGTCTCCCATTCGATGATATCGCCGGGTTGCTCACCGAGATAGCGGCGGACATACTCGTTATAGTCTATATTGCCTAAGAAGCAGATGCCTTGCGAGTCCTTGCGCTTGGCATTGATGAGATGCTCACGTTCGGCGATCTCGCGCACCTCATCCTTGACGAAGTGGCCGATGGGGAAGATAGCCTTTTGCAGTTGCCAATTGTAGATCTGTGCCAGAAAATCGGTTTGGTCCTTCACTGGGTCAGGACTGGTGGTGAGCCATTTGCGGCCGTCGATCCATTCTGTTTGTGCATAGTGTCCCGTGGCGATGAGGTCATAGTCGTGCCCCATCTTCTCGTCGAAGGCACCGAATTTGATGAGTCTGTTGCACATCACGTCGGGGTTCGGGGTGAACCCCGCCTTGACCTTTTCTATGGTGTAGCGGGTCACCTGACTCCAGTATTCCTTATGGCAGTCCACGACCTGTAGACGGCAGTGAAAGCGGGCGGCTACAGCGGTAGCCATCTCCAAGTCCTCCTCGGAGTTGCAGTCCCACTCTTCCTTTTCCTCGGGACCAATCTTGATGTAGAAACAGTCTGGGTGCAGACCCATCCGGGCGAGCTCGTAGACCACAACAGAGCTGTCTACGCCCCCGGAGAGCAGCACGGAGATGCGCTTATCACGAATATCTTCTATCTTCAGCATGATGGTTGTTGACAGTTATTTCGTCTCGCACTCGCAGAGATCGATGAACTTACCTTTGGCCTTACGCTCCTCGATGAGTTGATTGAGTTTGCGCTTGCGGTTGGGAGCGATCCACTTGCGGGCGAAGATGTTGGGAATGGCTACGCCCATGGCGATGACGATGATGACGAGAGAGCCGTTGATGGCATTGTGAGCGGCAAAAGTCACCTCACCCACGATACCCTGCATGTCGATGAGGCCGTAGAGACCACGATACATCAGCACACCGGGAATCATCGGGATGACAGCGGGGATGGTGATGACCTGATGAGGCGTATGGAGTTTGTGCACCATCTTGATGTTGATGACAGAGATGAGCGCTGAGCCCACGAGCGAGCCAATCATCAGGCCTTGACCCAAACCGATGTTGTGATTGGCGGGGCCGAGGTTGACAAAGTTGCGCGAGCATACGGCAATGACGGCTCCGCAGGCTATCCACGGCATGAGACGTTTGGGGGTGTTATAGATGGTGGCGAAGCCCATACCCGAAATGGCGGCGGCAATGGCGTAGGAGATGAAACTGTTGTGCGGGATCATGCTCAGGTCCTTGACAAAGTTGTCCTGACCGCAGACCTTGATGGCGAGAGCGATACCGAAGCTCATAGCCATGACCATGAGCATGGTGTTGGTGGCTCGGATGAGTCCATTCTCTATATGGTTGTCGAGCATGTCGTTGACAAAGTTGATCAACGGCACTCCCGGCACGATATACAGTGCACAGGCCATAAAGGGATGGTAGGGTGTGTCGGAATGGAGCACCGTGGCGAGCCACTCTGGCAGATGCGCGGCAGCAATTGGGGTAGAGAGAAATGTGGTGAGCCAGGCGATGAGCGTGGAGACAAAGGCGGCCACACCAATATTGAAATAGCTGTTGGAGCCTTTCTTGTTGAGCCACATACGCAGGCGGTTGCCGAGGATGGCAGCAATGGAAGCGTAGAAGAAGGCTGTCCAGTCGCAGCCGAACTGCACGCAGAAGCCGCCGCAGGCAAAACCGGCACAAATAGCGATCATCCACTCGCTGTAGTAGTGCGGGCCGTGCGCTATCTTCTCCAGTTCCTCACTGTACTTGTCGAGTGAGTAGTCTTCTTTGATAGCACGCCACGAAAGCTTGCTGATCTCCTGAATGGCGAAGAAGTTGATGGCGTGCTTGTCGCATCGGCGCATCTTGGAGTAGGAGTGTGTCTCATCGCTGAGGTTCACCTGCAACATATAATAGTCCATCTGTATGTGCAGGTTCTCTTTTGGCAATCCGAGAAAAGCCGCTGTGCGCTCCATGTTGCGTTTGACACGGCTGGTGTCGGCACTGCTGTTCATCAAAATCTCACCGGTACGCAACAGCAAGTCGAGCTTGCGGGTTAACTCCTTTGTCGACGTACAGCTTTCTGTAGTGTTCCCTTCCATGAATACTGTCTTAATAAATGATTGGTAACCTATTGACTAAACAAAAATGTAATATCGAGTGCAAAGTTACTCATTTTTTATGAGATATTATCATTTTCTCTTGTTCATCAACGTACTTTTTCATAACTTTGCTATGAAATTAACTAATCGTTGAGAATAATGGAGCAGATAAAGAATTCACAAATCACTGTGGAAATCGCTGATCATGGCGCAGAGCTTGTCAGCATGAAGGATGCACATGGTAAAGAATATCTGTGGCAGGCCGATCCCAAATACTGGGGTCGTCATTCGCCGATACTCTTTCCCATTGTGGGCAGTCTGTGGAATGGTGTCTATCATGTGGGCGGCAAGGACTATCCTTTGTCTCGCCATGGCTTTGCACGCGACATGGATTTCCATCTGATTGCCAAAGGTGATGAGCAGGTAGTCTTTGCCCTGCACGACTCGGCAGAGACGTTGAAGAAGTATCCTTTCCATTTCAATCTTGCCGTGAGCTACCGGTTGAAGGACAATCAGTTGCATGTGGTGTGGCATGTGGAAAATACCGACGACAAGATCATTTGGTTTCAAGTGGGAGGGCACCCGGCCTTCAATGTGCCTGATATGAAGCAGGGTGAGCCTCTTCACGGTCGTCTGCGCTTCGACAATGCAGAGCCGATCCGCCGCTTCTTGGCTGAGCAAGGCTGTCTGGATCGCACACGTCATGAGGAGGTGAAGACTGATAAGGGCGTGTGGGCTTTTGACACGCACAGCTTCGACAGCGACGCTTTGGTATTTGATCATAGTCAGATCAGAAAGATAGAACTGTTGGATGCAGAAGGTAAGGCTGCGGTGACTGTTCAGACAAAGGCTCCGGCACTCGGCATTTGGAGTCCGGGCGGAAAAGACGCGCCCTTCATCTGTATTGAGCCGTGGTATGGCGTGACCGATGTCGATGGCTTCGATGGAGAATTACGTGACAAATATCTCGTCAACCAGTTGTTGCCCGGATCGAGCTTCATGAGCGAATATGTAATCACAATCGGATAGCCACGTCAGCAGACTGACGACAAGCGGGCAGGCTACATCAGAGGACTGACAACTCGTAGAATGCTCTCCCACAGTCGACTGAAAAAGCTTTGATGTTTCACTTCACGCACCTCATCGATCGGTAGACTGTTGGCCTGGTCGTTGAGGAAAACCTCTTTCATGCGCAGTGCCATCTCACGGTCATAGAAGAAGATGTTTGACTCGAAGTCGTGTTCAAAGCTTCGGAAATCCACATTGGTGCTGCCGCATGTGCAAAGGTTATCGTCGCAGACCATGAGTTTGGAGTGGTTGAATCCGGCTTTGTAGAGATAGACTTTCACGCCGGCCTCCAATGTCTCCATGACGTAGGAAATGGAGGAACGGTCGATGATGCGTGAGTCGCTTTTCAAGGGGATCATCAGTCTGACGTCGACACCGGCCAGTGCTGCCGTACGCATGGCAAATAGGATGGGCTCAGTAGGGAGAAAGTAGGGGCTTTCCATATAAACGTAGTGCTTGGCCTCGAGCAGTACGCGCACGTAGCCTTGCATGATGTCGGGCCAAGGAGAGATAGGGCTACTTGTTACTACTTGCGCAAGGCAGTTGTTGGAGATGCGCCTGTCGAGTTCTGGATAGTATTTCCGGTCAGAGACTAGCGTGCGGTCGACGAAATACCAGTCTACGAGAAAGGCGCGCTGAATGGCATAAACGGCTCCTCCGGTCACCTTGAGATGGGTATCGCGCCAAGCAAGCTTACCGGTGCCTTTGACATAGCGCGTGGCGAAGTTCATGCCGCCGATGAATCCCACCTTGCCGTCGATGATCACCAGTTTTCGGTGGTTGCGATAGTTGACTTTGGAGGTGAAAGCCGGGAATTTCACAGGCATGAAAGCGTGGACATCGATACCAGCGTCGCGCATGCGCTCATAGAAGCTGCCGTGCACCTTCCAGCAGGCCACGTCGTCGTAGATGACGCGCACTTCCACTCCTTCCTTAGCTTTGTCGATGAGAGCGTCAGCGATGAGGTTGCCCAAAGAATCGTCGGCAAAGATGAAGATGTCGATGTGGATATGGTCGCGTGCCTTGCTGATCTCGTGGAGCAAGGACGGGAAAAACTCATAGCCGCTGGTATAGATTTCTACCTCGTTGTCTTTGAATGGGAGGGCCATGCTTTGATTTTTAAATAGCGACATCAGCGGACGATAGGTTTCAGGAATGCGCAGGTCGCGTTGTTCGGCAAACTCCAGCATAGCTCGTTTGGTCAATTGGTCAAGCGACCGCTGACTGATCATCCTTTCCTTGCGCGTATTTTGCCCAAAGAAGAAATAGAGGATGATGCCCAACAGAGGGATGAACCATAGTACCAACAGCCACGCCATGGTCTTGGACGGCTGCCGGTTGTCCATCAACACCTTGAGCATGACGATCAACACGATCAAGGTGTAAATACCTACTCCTAACCAGTGAAGAATGAGCATTTCTGAATGTTGAGTGTTGAATGTTGAGTGATGAATTGTCTAATGTTGAATTACCTATTCTCTCTTCCGCGCCTAAACTCTTCTTGAAACATATTACTCCCCCTCTCCCTTGGAGAGGGGTCTGGGGGTGAGGCTTGGTCTGGGGGTGAGGCTTGGTATTACGGAATCCTTACCATCTTATGCGTTTGCAATGAGAGTTGCCAGCGGGGATGCTGCTTGATATACTCTATGCATTGATGCACGATGAGCTGATTCTGTTCACGGTCTCTGGTATCGCAGGGCTGGAGATAATAGTACTTTGCCTTGATGTCGAAGTCGCAGGGTTGCTCTTTACCGTCAAAGATCACCTTCAGCTCACTGCATTGCTCCACGATTGGCTGGATCTTGGGTGAGACTGTCAGCCAGTCCAAACCAGCGGGAGGCTGGTGCGTGCCATTGCTTTCCATGGCCACTCGATAACCGAGTTGGTGGAGGCGGCAGACAAGCTCCTCGTCGGCTTGCAGCGAAGGCTCACCACCCGTGAGAATGCACCAAATTGCCACATCCGTAGACTTGGGTGAAGGGAAGCCAGCTAAACGCCGCACGATGTCGTCGAGCGTCATTGGTGTATACTCTGTGAAATCGGTGTCACAAAATGAGCAGTGGAGGTTGCAACCGCTGAAACGGATGAAAACCGCCGCCTGCCCCGTGTTGCGTCCTTCGCCTTGCAGACTGTAGAAGATCTCGTTGATCCGATACTCCTTCATATGACGATAATCGTTATTTTGCTCTTATTATTTTCTTACATTATTTAGTCTTCGTCTTTCTCATACCACGCAATGTTGTTGTCGCTTTCCTGAACCATAGCTTTGTAGCAGTTGGGTACTTTGTCGACTATCCATCGTGCAATATTCTCTGCAGTGGGGTTGAAGGGCAGCACCTTGTTGATGTCCTGATGGTCGAGGCGGCTGTGGATGAGTCGTTTGATTTGTCCAAAATCAGCGACCATGCCATTCTCGTTGAGCTCCCGTGCTTTGCAATAGACGGTGATATGCCAGTTGTGTCCATGCGTCTGTGTGCATTTACTGCTGTAAGTCAGTTTGAGATGATGGCTGGCTGAAATTTCGAGGCTCTTTTGTATATAGTACATTTTTGCTTGATGATGTTGTGAGTCAGCAGGATAGTCCTTGCTGTGTGTTGTTGTATGTTTTTTATTTCCCTTTATTTTTCTGAATGTATGCCAATTCTTGCAGTGCGAAATCGCTGCTGTCGGGCTCGTCGAGCATTTGCTTAAGGAGCTTTTCGGCGTTGTCATAGTCTTTTTGCTCCACGAGGATGTAAGCTTTTCGGCGTCTAAGGAAGTTGATGAAGGCTTTTTCGGATTGCTGTTCATCCGAATAGCCTTCTTCATCATCGATATTACTACTCTCCATGGGGGACACGATTTCCCTGAGCAATCCGTTGATAAAGTTCAGCGCACGGCTGTCGTGCGAGTTGACCAGGCAGTTGATATACATTTCTGTGTAAGTGATGCGCCGAGTACTGACCAAGGGTTGCAGGTAGTATGCCCCCTCTTTGTACCGACCTAAGCATGTATAGCATGAGCCAAGGAGATAGCTTACCTCGAAATAGTTATTGAGTTCCTCTGGTACCATCTCTCCACAGTCTTTCGCCAATTCCTGGTATACGGGCTCTAACCTCCGGATTGCCTCGTAGTATCGTTTTTCATGGATGAGATCCTTGCTTTCGAGAAAGAGCTGCCTAAGTTGTGGTGTTTGCAAGTACAGGAGCAGTTTCTCATCGTTGCTGAGTTGGTCGGTGCTCCCTTTCTGCTGTTTGGCCATTGCCTCTTTCCAGATATAGTTGAATTTCTCCTGAACATTTTTCTTGCCCTTGAGGTCATAACCGAGGAGGAGACTTGTAGCGGTCTTTATATGGTCATTGCTTTCCATGGGGAGATCCGGGGTTAATGGGGTAGGGATGAGACATAATGTGACCCGATAGTAGATGGTGTCAGTCGACTGTCCTTCATCCTCCACATCAATGATAAGCTGCTGACGGACAGAGGGCTCACCTGGATCGCTGAAACTAAGCCGCAGCATGGCGGATGAACTTGTTACTTTTTCGTCTTTGATGATTGCCTGATGAATGGGGTAGGAGAGAATCTCATTGGCGTTGTCGTGATGCTCGGCCTTGTCACCTCGACAAATGTCCAGGCTTACAGGTTGCAGAGATGAGAGTCCCAGCGTGGCTGTGAGAAGGTGAGCGAGGCTGAATTCTGAGCCTTTCTGCTCGTGCCAATTGGGTCCTTCGCTTTGGTGCATCATCTCTTGCTCACGTAAGAGGAAAAGTTCGTGCTGCCATTCAGCGCCTTGCTTCTCCACGTCGTGGTTGTCGATATGGTTGGAGGAAGGCCTCAGCTCGCTGTATTGTTGGACAAACATCGCCTGCCAATAGAAGATGCTGCTGAGCTCTTTGCGCAGGTTGTCGGTGGCATCGTCGTCGTGTAGGGTGAGCGTGTCGATAATATGCAGATCCACTTTCCCCGTCTTCTCGTTGACGGTGTAGACGATGCGGCAACTTTCGGCGTTGAGGTTACATCGGTTGCAAAGGCTGCGCACGGGTTCGAGATAGCTGATAGGAGTATCAAAGAAGTAGAAAAAGAAGAGTCGGGTGTAAACAGAATTTTTCTCCAGTCTCACACGGAAGTGCCCACTCTGATAATCAAAGCGGGCTACCAGATCGTCGTGGTCTTTCTCCCAAAGAGCTTGTGTGTTGAGCGCTTTAAGTGCTTTGTCGAGGCGCTTCTTGTTGAGCTCTTGCGCATGATCGAGCTTCAACCTGGTCTTTTCACCTCTTTGTTCCAAGAAGTGTATGAGCAGGGTGAATCCCGCAGTGATTATACATACAGCAAGAAGCTCTAAAAGAAATACAAGCCACGTCATTCATTTACTTTTTAGGTTTACAAATATAAGCATTATTTGTGAAACCCCAAAGAAAACGGTCATCTTTTTTATGTCCGCGTGCTGATTTCTTTATGATTTGGTCATTTCGATGGTCTGTGAGGTCGGGGATAGTCTCCGCCCTCACGATTCCATCTTCTTTGCTGTTATTTCTTCTTTGCAGTTTTCACGGTGGGCTGATACTCTTCGATTTTCGACACGAGTTTGTCCTTGCCTTTTGTCCACAGTTCAATGCGCACGATATGTCCTATGTCAGTCGAACCTAATCTCTTGATGTGCCGTGTGCGACCCATCGTGAGGGTGTCGCGTCGGCTGGGATAGCTGATGAGTTGCAGGCTTTTCTGATCTGTGGCCGGTCCCACATAGAAGATGTCGGCACTGTCTTTGATATTTTTCATCTCGGCGGCCTGCTTGCGGTGCAAGGCTGCGGTGTCGATGGGTTCGAAGACCTTGGAAGCCACTGTGTCGCCGAGCTCTTCCTTAGGAGCCATTCGGCAGGAGGTGGTCATCAGTGAGAGGACGATGAAAGGTATGAAGAGATAAACGATCTTTCTCATAGGACTTTGTCAGGGTTGTTGTTGATACTGAGTTTTGCCAAGCCGCCTTCCGAAGTCTCTTTGTAGAGTGAGGGCAGGTCGTGTCCGGTTTGCCGCATGGCTTCTACGACCTTATCGAAGCTGACGCGGTGCTTACCGTCGCTGAACGAGGCATAGAGGTTGGCGTCGAGGGCGCGTGTGGCGGCGAAGGCGTTGCGTTCAATGCAGGGAATCTGCACTAGTCCACATACAGGGTCACAAGTCATGCCCAGGTGATGTTCCAGTCCCATTTCGGCGGCATACTCTATCTGTGCGGGGCTGCCACCGAAGAGTTGACAGGCAGCTGCCGAGGCCATAGCGCAGGCCACGCCGACCTCACCCTGACATCCCACGTCGGCTCCAGAGATGCTGGCGTTTTCCTTGACGATGTTTCCTACCAGTCCGGCTGTGGCGAGGGCGTGGAGGATGCGGTTCTCGGAAAAGTCGTGCCCCTCCCATAGATGGTATAGTATAGCGGGAATGACACCACAGGCACCACAGGTGGGTGCGGTGACGATGGTACCGCCACTGGCATTCTCTTCACTGACAGCAAGGGCATAAGCATAGACCAAAGCACGCGTCTGCAGGCTTTGCTTATAGCCTTGCGCCTTGACGTAATAGGTGGGCGCCTTGCGCTGCAGGTTCAGTGGTCCAGGCAGGCGTCCGTCGTGCTTGATGCCGCGCTCCACAGCTGCTTTCATGGCCTCCCATACGTCATGGAGATAGTCCCAGATGCTGTCATCTTCCCACTCCTTGACATATTCCCAGTAAGCGCGACCCGTGTTGTCGCACCAGTGCTGGATATCGACCAGGTGGGTGAGGGGATAGATATCCGGTGAGTCGGGAAGGATGCCGGTGGGGTGGTTGCCCTCTGACAATGCTCCACCGCCGATAGAGTAGACGACCCAGGGTGAAGAGGCACGACCGTCATCGGATGATTTTTGTGGCTCCGGAGTGTCGAGTGCCTCAAATTTCATGGCATTGGGGTGGAAAGGAAGGAAAACGTCGGGTTTCCAAATAATCTCCACCACTCCCTGCTGTTCGAGTACATCTTTGATGGCAACGTCGGTCATGTGGCCTTTGCCCGTGGCGGCGAGTGAGCCGTAGAGTGTCACCCGGAAGGCTTCGGCCTCGGGGTGCTGGATCAGATAGAGTTGTGCTGCTTTCTGCGGACCCATGGTATGGCTCGATGAAGGTCCTTTGCCAATGCGGTATATCTCTCGTAATGATTTCATAAGCTCATAAATATGTCGCAAAGTTACACATAATATTTGAAAGAGAGCGACTTTTCAGTGTTTAATAAGAGAAAAGTATCATGCTAAAGTAGGAGGCTGGTAATGTCACCCATGAATATACAATAAAATAAATCCGTCGCACGGCTGTGCATCGGATGCATCGGCCATGCGACGGATATATTTATTTGATTCGTGGCAGGGCGGATTACTCAGCCACGAAGCTGCTCAGGTCATCGGCCTTGAAGTTCATGATGTAGGCATGGCTGCCCACGCATTCCTCTTCGGCCATACGCACGTAGACGTTGGCGCTCTTGGCAAACTCCTCGGGCACGTTGGTGGCGTCGCGCAGGAGCAGCAGCGAGAGGATGATGTCACCGGTCATGTTGTACATGCGGCGTGCGAGGAAGTCGTGCTCGTCCTGGTCCTCGTCGGCCTTGACCTTCTCGACAGCCTCCTCGTAGAGGTCCACGAGCTTGGCCATGCGGTCACGGAGCGGTTTCATGCAGTCGCAGACATCCTCGGCGAGCATCTCGCGCATGATGCCGAGATAGGTGCCGTTGGTGATGTAGCGAACGGCAGCGACCACCTGCAGCTGGGTAGTACCCTCATAGATGGAGAAGATACGGGCGTCGCGCAGCAGGCGCTGAGCCTTGTACTCCATGATGAATCCGGAACCGCCGTGGATGCTGACGCAATCGTAGGCGTTTTGGTTGGCATACTCCGAGGTCATACCCTTGCCCAGCGGCGTGAAGGCATCGGCCAGACGGCTGTATTTCTTCATCTCCTTGCGCTCGTCAGGAGTGAGCTTACGCTCGCGCGAGATGTCCTCAAGAGTCTTGTAGATGTCGACGTAGCGTGCTGTCTGATAGAGCACGGCACGTGAAGCATCGATCTTGGCCTTCATGCGAGAGAGCATGTCGTAGACGGCGGGGAAAGTGATGATCTTCTTGCCGAACTGCGCACGCTCCTTGGCGTAGGCCAGTGCCTGGTCGTAGGCTTCCTGCTCGAGGCCGACGCTCTGTGCGGCAATACCCAGACGGGCGCCGTTCATCAGGCTCATCACATATTTAATAAGACCCAGCTTGCGGTCGCCGCAGAGCTCAGCCTTGGCATTCTTGTAGACGAGTTCGCAGGTAGGAGAACCGTGAATACCGAGCTTATTCTCGATGTGGCGCACGTCCACGCCGCCGTCACGCTTGTCGTAGATAAACATCGACAGACCGCGTCCGTCACGTGTGCCTTCCTCAGAGCGAGCCAGCACCAAGTGGATGTCGGAGTCGCCGTTGGTGATGAAGCGCTTCACACCATTGAGTCGCCATGTGCCGTCAGCGTCCTGTGTAGCCTTGAGCATGACACGTTGCAGGTCAGAGCCAGCGTCGGGCTCGGTAAGGTCCATGGACATGGTCTCGCCCTGACAGATGCGAGGGATATATTTAGCCTGTTGCTCGGGTGTACCAAACTCATAGAGTGTATCGATACAGCTCTGCAGGCTCCACACATTCTGGAAGCCGGAGTCAGCGGCAGACACCATCTCAGAGAGCATGGAGAAGACAGTGATGGGCAAGTTCAGACCACCGAAGCGGCGTGGCATGGAGATACCCCACAAGCCGGCCTTGCGGGTAGCGTCGAGGTTCTCGTAGGTCTTGCTGGCATAGACCATGCGGTTGTTTTCAAGGTGTGGTCCTTCCTGGTCCACGCTTTCCGAGTTGGGCTCGATGATGGTCTTGGCCACGTCGTCGGTGATAGCCAGGATGCGCTTATAGTTCTCGATGGCGTCGTCGTAGTTGACGGGGGCATCCTCGAACTGGTCTTTGTCGGCGAAGTTTCTTTCTTTCAGCTCAACGATTCTCTTCATGAGAGGACTGTTGAGATAATATTCTAATTTCTTTACGTCTACCATGATTACTTGGTGTTCTGCTTGTAATACTTAATGAGTTTAGGAACCACCTCTTCCACCGTGCCGGTGATGACATAGTCAGCGATGGCGTTGATGGGGGCGTCGGGATCGCTGTTGACCGAGATGATGATACCGGCGTCCTGCATGCCGGCGATGTGCTGGATCTGTCCGGAGATGCCGCAGGCGATGTATACCTTTGGATGCACGGTGACACCGGTCTGACCGATCTGCCGGTCGTGGTCTACCCACCCGGCATCGACGGCGGCGCGGCTGGCGCCTACCTCGCCGTGGAGTTCCTTGGCGAGTTCAAAGAGCATGTCGAAGCCTTCCTTCGAGCCCATGCCGTAGCCGCCGGCCACGACGATCGGGGCGCTCTTGAGATTGTTCTTGGCAGCCTCCACGTGGCGGTCGATGACCTGCACGGCGTAGGAGGTAGGAGAGACATAGTCCTTGGGATCGGGATAGACCACCTCGCCCTTGGCTTTGCCCTCGTAGAGAGCCTTCTGCATCACGCCGGAGCGTACGGTAGCCATCTGCGGACGATGGTCGGGGTTAACGATGGTGGCCACGATGTTTCCGCCGAAAGCGGGGCGGATGGCGTGGAGCATGCCAGTATAGTGCTTGCCGCTCTTCTTGTCGTCGTAGTCGCCGATCTCCAACTGGGTGCAGTCAGCGGTCAGTCCGGAAGTCAGGGCTGCTGACACACGGGGGCCGAGGTCACGGCCGATGACGGTAGCGCCCATGAGGGCGATCTGCGGCTTCTGCTTCTGGAAGAGCTTCACCACGATATCGGTATGGGGAGCCGAGGTGTAGGGAAAGAGACCCTCAGCGTCGAACACATAGAGCTTGTCCACGCCATAGGGCAGCAGCTGATCCTCAACCTTGCCCTTGATGCCGGTGCCGGCCACTACGGCCTCGAGGTCGACGCCTAACTGATTGGCCAATTTACGACCTTTGGTAAGAAGTTCCTGAGAGACCTCCTGCACGGAAGTGCCCTCTACTTCGCAATATACAAATACGTTGTTCATATCCTGATTAGCCAATAATGTTTTTGTCCAACAATTCTTTCACGAGTCCCTCGATATCAGCATCGGTGCTGGTGAGGGTCTGGCTCTCCTTAGCCTGGAAGACGATGCTCTTCACGGTGCTCACCTTGGTAGGAGAACCGGCGAGTCCGCACTGCTCGTAGTCGGCGCCGCAGTCGGCGATGCTCCACTGACCGAGCGTGAGGTAGGGGCGTGTCTCATAGAGGTCGCTCCAAGGCTCGTCGCCTTTGCGCTCCATGGGGCAGGTAGCGTATTTGTATTTCATCATGCGCTTGGCGCTGCAGGGGCGTGCGGGAGCGGCGGAACCGTTGACGGTGATCACCACAGGCAGGGGAGCCACCACAGTCTCTACGCCACCGTCGATATGGCGGCGGATTGTAGCCTTGCCGTCCTCGATCTTGAGCACTTCCTCGGCATAGGTCACCTGATTGAGGCCGAGCTTCTGTGCCACCTGAGGACCCACTTGAGCCGTGTCGCCGTCGATAGCCTGGCGGCCACCAAGCACGATGTCGACGTGACCGACTTCCTTGTCGATCTTCTCAATGGCCTTCGACAGGAAATAAGAGGTGGCGAGGGTGTCAGCGCCCGCACTCTTGCGGTCGGTGAGCAGCCAACCACAGTCGGCACCACGGTAGAGTCCTTGACGGATGATTTCTCCGGCACGTGGAGGACCCATGGTGACGATGCCCACTTTGACGTTCTCCGGATCGAGATCCTTGATGCGGAGAGCCTGCTCCAGGGCGTTCAAGTCTTCAGGATTGAAGATGGCGGGCAGGGCGGCACGATTGACCGTTCCTTCGGCGGTCATGGCATCCTTACCCACGTTTCTTGTGTCTGGTACCTGCTTGGCAAGTACTACAATGTTCAATTTCATATATATAACTAAGTTTGTAATGTTTCAGAAACGATGGGGCAAAATTACTAATATTTTACTTCTTGACCAAACGAAATGCATAAAAACAGCCAACAATTTGCACAATTGGTAGGCGTTTGTGCATCTTGCTCCCTCTTTCATCCCTTCAATCTCGTAATTTTACAAGCCAAGATTATATATTTTACAAAGACGAAGCCACACTCTCCTGCCACTTTAATATATAGTGGTTTTGGAGAACACATTGCTGACCACCGCCGTGCCTGGACGTTTTTCGAGCAATGATTTCGAAAATAATTCACCACAGTGGCATTAATAAAAGGGAAAAATAGTATATTTGCAGGAAAAAAGCTCAAATGAATAAAGTCAAAGCTGATGTCGACTTTAGTTTCGACATTGTGCCGGCCTCATGGCCGGTGTGTTTTGTGCCCGGCTGTCCCATGGCAGAGACTTGCCTCAACCATCTTGTCGGCCTTCACATTCCCGGCGGACGAACATGGGGACCAGCCATCTACCCAACTGCCTTGCACGACGGGCAGTGCGGGCAATACAAGAAGATAAGGAAGATACATGCCGCATGGGGCTTTGATACGCTATTTGTGGATGTGAAGCAACGTGACGCTTCTCCGCTGCGCTCGGCCATCAAAGATTATCTTGGCGGCAACGGTACCTATTATCGCTATCACAATGGCGAGCGGCTTCTCACACCTGAGCAGCAAGATCACATTCTCGGTCTCTTCCGGCAGCGCGGTTATACCGATAACCTGCGTTTTGATGGCTATCGTGATGTTTATGACTTCTCATAGCGCCGTTATGACAGCGTTACCAAAGCCTGGTAATGTGATTACCAAGGTCTGGTAATACGGTTACCACAGCACGGTAACACCATTACCATTGTCTTGTAACACGGACACTCTGTAGTTTAACGATTTAACCCAACTTGCAGCCTATGCTAATGTAACTTTTTGATTCTCAAGTGTCGA
>DAWDCC010000059.1:0-19843 GCA_052355365.1 Prevotella sp.
TTTAAATTGTACCTTTGCCATAGCTTAAATTCAATATCCAAAATTACAATTTTTTGGGGACATAACAAAGCCCGAGCTTGTGAAAGTTCGGGCTTTAATGTGTTAAATTCGAAGATGGCTCAAAATGGACTTTTGACACAGCCTCTTTTTTATGACAATACGTGAATGCCGATACGCTTACGATATATCTGTCTTTCTGACGAGTATGCCAAATGGTTACCCAAAAGAGGAACCGCCGTATGCGGAACCGCACGTACGGTGGTGTGAGAGGTCGGTAAACACGAAAGTAGGAGATAAGCACCTATGATTAGTGTTTACCTCCTACTCGATTTGTGGCAGTGTCAATTTCCCAATATGATGTTCATGGAAAATAGCAATTATAGCTTATCAAGCAGCATCGTGAAAAGCTATGATTTCCAGTTTTGCTATACTTGATAAGCTATATCTGTGGGCTTCTTCTGCTCTTCTTTTTTGCTTGTTTCCTATTAGCTTAGATCGTGATTTCGCCGGCAATGCTTCTTGCCATCAGGTTGCGGATGGTATTTGGATCGTTGTATCGCGCTTGCAGATACATGAGTTTGGTGACCGCAGCCTCTACGGTAGAGTCGTGCCCGGAGATGACGCCGATGTCTTTGAGTTGGTATCCGGTGTCATAGCGGCTCATCTCCACAGTTCCGGCAACACACTGACTGATGTTCACGATGACAATACCCCTTAGCGTCGCCTCTTTGAGCAGATGCATGAGCCATGAGCTCTTCATAGCGTTGCCACTGCCGAAACTGCGCATGACAATGCCTCTGAGACTTTGTAGTTGCAGTACTTGTCTGAGGATTCCTTCCTGAATACCGGGAAAGAGACTGAAAACGACCACGTTAGTGTCCATTGCCAGATGAGCCTGCATCCGTTTGGTGAAGTCGGGCTTCAGTATATGATGGTCGTGAAATGTAAAGCTTACACCAGCTTCGCAGAGGTGAGGGTAGTTAAATGAGTCGAAAGCATTGAATCCGTCGGCATTGATCTTTGTCGAGCGGTTGCCTCTAAGCAGTACACCGCTAAAATAGATACATACTTCCGGTACTCGGGCATGCCCGTTGTCATCCTTTAAAGCGGCAAGCTCAATACTTGTCACAAGGTTTTCCTTACCGTCGGTCCTCAACTGGCCAATGGGCAACTGGGATCCGGTGAGAATTACAGGCTTGGTCAGTCCTTCGAGCATAAAAGAGAGAGCAGAAGCTGTATATGCCATCGTATCCGTACCATGTAGCACCACAAATCCATCGTAGTCGTCATAGTTACGGTTAATGATTCTCACAAGCTGTGCCCATTTGTTGGGTGACATCTCACTGGAGTCAATAGGCGGAGTAAACTGATAAACGTTAATGTCGGTCTTGATCAGTTGGAATTCCGGCATCGACTCCACGAGGTGGTTGAAATCCAGTGGCTCCAATGCGCCTGTTAATGGATTTTGTCCCATGCCGATAGTGCCTCCAGTGTAGATAAGTAGGACCTTGTTCATCGCTAATTTTAGTTTTTTCTGCAAAAGTAATTTAAATTAGCCGATATTCCAAATAAATAGTGTACATTTGCGTTGGTGACTTTAGTTAAACGATCAACCACTTACAATTATTAGTCAATCCATCATAAAAAGAAACAATTATGAAGAAATTCATGGATGAGGACTTCCTCTTAGAGACAGATATTGCCAAAGACTTGTATCATAATCATGCCGCAAAGATGCCCATCATCGACTATCATTGCCATCTCGATCCAAAGATGGTAGCCGAGGATCATCGTTTTCAGAGCATCACTGAGCTTTGGTTGGGAGGTGATCATTATAAGTGGAGAGCCATGCGTACCAACGGTGTTGATGAGAGCTATTGCACGGGTACAGACTCTTCTGACTGGGAAAAGTTTGAGAAATGGGCCGAGACCGTGCCTTACTGTTTTCGCAATCCTTTGTATCACTGGACCCATCTTGAACTCAAGACAGCGTTTGAAATCGATAAGCTACTTTCACCGTCTACGGCACGTGAAATCTACGACATCTGCAACGAAAAGCTCCAACAGCCTGAGTTTAGTGCCCGTGGGCTCATGCGTCACTATCATGTGGAGTGCGTCTGCACCACTGATGATCCTGTCGATGACTTGCACTGGCATAAGGTGACACGAGATAGCGGTTTCGAGATAAAGATGCTTCCAGCTTGGCGGCCTGACAAGGCTATGAATATTGAGCACCCCGATTTCTCTGCCTACATGGAGCAGCTTTCTGGAGTAAGCGGCATTGAGATTGACAGTTATCAGCATCTTGTTGATGCCTTGCAACGCCGTCATGACTTTTTCCATGAGAACGGGTGCCGTCTCTCCGATCATGGTGTCGAGGAGTTCTATAGTGATCCTTATACTTCCTCTCAGATTGAGACCATTTTCAGCAGGGCATTACGTGGTCTGAGGCTTTCTAAGCAGGAAGTTCACCAATATAAACATGCATTCTTGAAAGACTGCGGGGAGATGGACTATAATGCGGGATGGACACAGCAGTATCACTATGGTGCTATCCGCAACAACAATACTTGTATGTATGAGCAACTTGGACCGGACACCGGCTTCGACTCTATCGGGGAGTTTAGCACCGCCAAGGCTTTGAGTTGTTTCCTGGATGAGCTCAATACAGAGCATAAGCTTACCCGCACCATTCTCTATTGTCTCAATCCTTCTGCCAACGAGATGATCGCGACGATGCTCGGTAATTTCCAAGATGGTTCGGACCCCGGAAAGATCCAGTTTGGCTCCGGCTGGTGGTTCAATGACCAACTCGATGGCATGACCAAGCAGATCAATGCGCTCTCTGCGTTGGGGTTGCTTTCTCGTTTTGTGGGTATGCTCACCGACAGCCGTTCGTTCCTGAGTTATCCCCGGCATGAATACTTCCGCCGTCTATTGTGCAATATACTTGGCAATGATGTAGAGTGTGGCCTGCTTCCTGACAGTCGCGAAGACCTTGTGCGTATGGTAGAAGACATCTCTTATTATAATGCACGACGTTATTTTCACTTCTACGAATAGGTGAGAAGGCAAGTGTGTTTTACTTTTTTAGTAGAATTTCTTTGTCTTTTGGAAATAAAATAGTAATTTTGCAAAGTTATAAAACATATTTTTAATTCAACCTTTGAGCACAGATATGAAGAAATTGCTTTTTCCTCTCGTCATGATGTTACTGATCATGCTTATGGGGTCATGTGCAAGCAGCAAGAAAGTCGCTTATTTCCAAAACATTGACTCTATCAGTTTGGCCGCCTCCCGGGGATTGTACGATGCGAAGATTATGCCTAAAGACATGCTGACCATCACGGTCATCACATCCAACCCAGAAGCTTCTGCACCATTCAACCTTTCTGTAAGTAACACTGTTGGCACGAGCGGACAGCTCTCAGCTAACACCGGTTCGCTGCAAGGTTATCTTGTTGACAACGATGGTAACATCAATTTCCCTATTGTGGGTAAGATCCATGTTGAGGGATTGACAAAGACTCAATGCGAGGAAATTATCCGTGCTAAGGTGAAACCTTATCTCAATGAACGTGAGAATCCTATCGTCACCGTTAGAATGTCCAGCTATCGTGTCACTGTCATCGGTGAGGTCGGCCATTCTGCTGTTATTCCAGTCACAACAGAGAAAATGAGCGTTGTGGAGGCTTTGGCAAGTGCCGGTGACCTGTCCATCTATGGACGCCGTGACAACGTGTTGCTCATCCGTGAGGATTCTACAGGAGAGAAGCATGCTCATCGTCTCAACCTCAACGATGCGCACATTTTTAATTCTCCTTATTATTATCTCCAGCAAAACGACATTGTCTATGTCCAGCCTAATTCGGTCAAGTCTCAGAACTCTGGTATCGGTAGTAGTACATCGTTGTGGTTCTCGTTCATTGGCATTGTCACCTCTGTCGCTTCATTGTTAGTTAATATCTTAAGGAACTAAGTTTAGTCACTTAATAATATGAAAAGAAAGATTGAAATTAGTCGTTGGTTTCCGAAAGGAAAGGCCAAGGATGATTTCAATCTTTTTCGTATATGCTTACTTACTAATTCAATATAAGGTTTTATTGTTGATGGAATACAGCATTCATGAGGATTGCGGAGTAGCTTTGGTGCGACTTCTTAAACCTCTTAGTTACTATCAGAAGAAATACGGTACGTGGAGATACGGTTTGGGTAAGCTCTATCTGATGATGGAGAAACAGCACAATCGTGGACAGGAAGGCGCTGGTATCGCTTCCGTCAAGCTCAACACACAGCCGGGAAACGAATATATGTTCCGTGAGCGCGCAGAAGGTCCTAATGCCATTACTGAGATCTTTGGCACTGCCAATTGTCAAATCAATCAGGTGGTCAAGGAAAATAGCGTCTTTGACGAGTCTTGTCTTCAGGAGATACCATTTGCGGGCGAACTCTATATGGGCCATCTCCGTTACTCCACTACAGGCAAGAGCGGATTGAAATATGTCCACCCCTTCCTCCGTCGTAACAATTGGAGAGCCAAGAACCTCTGTCTCTGCGGCAATTACAATATGACCAATGTGGAGGAGGTGTTTGAAGAGCTTACCCGCCAAGGACAGTGTCCACGCATCTACAGCGACAGCTATATCATGCTCGAACTTATGGGGCACCGTCTCGACCGCGAGGTAGAGCGTAACTTTCGCGAAGCGAAGAAGTTGGGATTGGTTGATCAGGATATCACACACTACATCGACGGACACGTGAAGATGGAGAATGTGCTCAAGACCACTATGAAGCATTTCGATGGTGGTTATGTGGTGACGGGTCTCACCGGCAGTGGGGAAATGTTTGCCATGCGCGACCCCCATGGCATCCGTCCTGCTTTCTACTATAAGAATGATGAGGTCGTCGTGCTTGCCTCTGAGCGCCCCGTCCTTCAGACCACGTTCGATATCGAGTACGACGACGTTCAGGAACTCAAGCCTGGCATGGCACTTATCGTGCGCAGCAGTGGTGAGACAGTGGTTGAAAAAATCCTGGCACCTCTCAATAATGCGGCATGCTCCTTCGAACGCATCTATTTCTCACGCGGTTCGGATCAGGATATTTACCGTGAGCGTAAGAAACTGGGTGAGCAACTTATGCCTGCCATTCTGAAATCCATCAATGGTGACATACGCTACTCCGTGTTTTCCTTTATCCCCAATACGGCTGAGGCTGCCTTCTATGGTTTGATAGACGGCTTTAAAAAATATGTCATCAATCAGAAAATCGAGCGCATCGAGCAGCTTGGACATACGCCGACACACGACGAGCTTTTGCAAATCCTGAGCGAATACGTGCGGTGTGAGAAAGTCGCATGGAAGGATATCAAACTTCGAACTTTCATCACCGAGGGAAGTGCCCGTAATGACCTTGCGGCACATGTATACGATATTACCTACGGATCCCTTGTACCGAATATCGACAATCTCGTCATCATCGACGACAGCATTGTTCGCGGTACCACACTTAAGGAAAGCATTCTCCATATTCTCGACCGTCTTCATCCTAACAAGATCGTCATGGTCAGCTCGGCGCCGCAGATCCGCTACCCCGACTACTATGGCATCGACATGCCATGTCTGGAGGAGTTCTGTGTCTTCCGTGCTACTGTTACCCTGCTCAAGGAGCGTGGTATGGAAAACGTGCTTGAGAAGGTCTATAACGAATGCCTTGCTGAACTGGCAAAGCCCCGTGAAGAGATGCAGAATGCTGTGCGTGACATTTATGCACCGTTCACAGTCGATGAGATCAACCACAAGATTGTGGAGATGCTTCGTCCCGAGGGCATGACGACTCCGATCGACATTGTGTATCAGAGTCTCGACGGCCTGCATCAGGCTATTCCCAACCATCCGGGTGATTGGTATTTCTCCGGACACTATCCCACGCCTGGTGGCACCCGTCTGTGCAACCAGGCTTATGTGAATTATTATGAGAAGGTGTACAAGCCTCTCGCATCACAATCAATAGACCATAATAACGCGAAATGATGAAGAATGTAACCTTGGTATTGTCTGATGGGACAAAGTTCCATGGCAAGTCGTTTGGCTACGACCAACCCGTAGCCGGCGAAGTGGTGTTCGATACAGCTATGATGGGTTATCCCGAATCCCTCACCGACCCTTCCTATGCCGGACAGCTGATGACACTGACCTTTCCTTTAGTAGGCAACTACGGCGTACCGCCGTTTACTTTTGAAAAGAATGGATTGCCCACCTTCATGGAGAGTGACAAGATCTACGCTTCTGCCATCATCGTATCTGACTATAGTGAAGAGTACAGCCACTGGAATGCCGTAGAAAGCCTTGCTTCATGGCTTAAGCGTGAGCATGTGCCTGGTATCACGGGCATCGACACGCGGCAGCTTACAAAGGTGCTGCGTGAGCATGGTGTGATGATGGGAAAGATTATTTTCGACGATGATCCCGATAATCAGCCTAAGGCTGAGTACGAGGGTGTGAACTTTGTTGAAGAGGTTTCCTGCAAGGAGATTATCCACTACAACGAGGGTGCCGGCAAGAAAGTAGTTCTCGTCGACTGTGGCGTGAAGGCCAATATCATCCGCTGTCTCATCAACCGTGGTGTTGAGGTCATCCGGGTGCCATGGAACTATGACTATACCGACATGGATTTCGATGGTCTTTTCCTTGCCAATGGTCCAGGTGATCCTGACACTTGCCAGGCTGCTGTTGACATCATCCGCAAGCAGATGAGCCGTTCGCGTAAGCCGATCTGTGGCATCTGCATGGGTAACCAACTCCTTGGCAAAGCTTCAGGTGCGAACATCTATAAGTTGAAATATGGTCATCGCTCCCACAATCAGCCTGTGCAGATGGTGGGGACACCCAATTGCTATATTACTTCTCAGAATCATGGTTATGCCGTTGATGGTAAGACACTTGGCGCTGATTGGGAAGAACTTTTCGTCAACATGAACGACGGTTCCAATGAGGGCATCCGCCACAAGACCAATCCTTGGTTCTCTTCTCAGTTCCACCCTGAGGCTTGTGCAGGTCCGCTCGACACAATGTTCATGTTCGACAAGTTTGTTGAGAGTCTGAAGTAATAGGGATGTCATCTTTTTCGTTTCATTAATTCTAAATTGCAAACGCTATGCGTGATTCAAGTATAAAGAAAGTGCTCTTGCTCGGTTCGGGAGCATTGAAGATTGGAGAGGCCGGTGAGTTTGACTATTCTGGTTCTCAGGCTCTGAAAGCTCTTCGCGAAGAGGGCATCTCTACGGTGCTGATCAACCCAAATATCGCCACTGTGCAGACTTCCGAGGGCGTTGCCGACCAAATCTATTTCCTGCCGGTACAGCCTTATTTCGTGGAGCGCGTCATCAAGAAGGAACGTCCCGATGGCATTCTTTTGAGTTTTGGCGGACAAACAGCATTGAACTGTGGCGTGAAACTCTATGAGAGCGGTGTGCTGGAGAAATACGGTGTGAGGGTCTTGGGTACGCCAGTTCAGGCTATCATGGACACAGAGGATCGTGAGCGCTTTGTTGAGAAACTCGATCAGATCCATGTTAAGACGATCAAGAGTGAGGCTTGCGAGACCATGGATCAAGCTTTGAAAGCTGCTTCTGATTTGGGATATCCGGTCATTGTGCGTGCTGCTTATGCTTTGGGCGGACTGGGGTCAGGTTTTGCCGACAACGACGATGAGCTGCGTCGCATCTGTGAGAAAGCTTTCTCTTTCTCGCCGCAGGTGCTCGTGGAGAAGAGCTTGAAAGGATGGAAAGAAATCGAGTATGAGGTGGTGCGCGATAAATATGACAACTGCATCACGGTGTGTAACATGGAGAACTTCGACCCACTGGGTATTCACACGGGTGAGTCTATTGTCATCGCACCGTCGCAGACACTCTCCAACTCAGAATATCATAAGCTTCGTGCATTGAGCATCAAGATCGTGCGCCATGTAGGTATCGTAGGTGAGTGCAATGTGCAGTATGCCTTTGATCCCAATTCCGAGGATTATCGTGTCATCGAGGTTAACGCCCGTCTGAGCCGTTCTTCGGCTTTGGCATCGAAGGCTACTGGTTATCCTTTGGCTTTTGTGGCTGCTAAGCTTGGTATGGGCTACGGTCTCTTTGAGTTAAAAAACTCTGTGACTAAGACGACGAGTGCATTCTTTGAGCCGGCTTTGGACTATGTGGTCTGCAAGATTCCACGTTGGGATTTGTCAAAGTTCCGTGGCGTTGACCGTGAGTTGGGCTCCAGCATGAAGAGCGTCGGTGAGGTGATGGCGATTGGCCGTAACTTCGAGGAAGCTATTCAGAAGGGCTTGCGCATGATCGGTCAGGGCATGCATGGCTACGTTGAGAACAAAGAGTTGAAAATCGATGATATCGATGAGGCTCTTCGTGAACCTACCGACAAGCGTGTTTTCGTCATTTCTAAGGCTATGCATAAGGGCTACACCATCGATCAGATTCATGACTTGACAAAGATCGATAAGTGGTTCCTCTATAAACTGAAACACATTATCGACATCGATGAGCGACTGAAACATTGCAATATCAACACGCTTGACCGTGAATTGCTTCGTGAGGCAAAGGTCTATGGTTTTACCGATTTCCAGATTGCTCGCGCAGTAGGATTGGAGCAGGAGCTTGGAAACATGCACAAGGCTTTGCTCGTCGTGCGCCGTCTGCGCAAGAGCTACGACATCCTGCCGGTTGTTAAGCAGATCGATACCTTGGCAGCAGAGTATCCGGCTCAGACTAACTACCTCTACGTGACTTATGATGGTGTGGCCAGTGACATCAGCTTTTCCAACGATAAGCGCTCGGTCATTGTTCTCGGATCAGGTGCTTACCGCATCGGCAGTTCTGTGGAGTTTGACTGGTGTGGTGTGCAGGCTCTGAATACCATCCGCAAGAGCGGCTACCGCAGTATCATGATCAACTATAACCCGGAGACAGTGTCTACGGACTACGACATGTGCGACCGCCTCTATTTCGATGAGTTGACCTTTGAGCGTGTCATGGACATCATTGACATGGAGAATCCTTATGGTGTCATTGTCTCTACGGGCGGTCAGATTCCTAACAACCTGGCCATGTATCTCGATGCTGAGAATGTCAACATCCTCGGTACAGCAGCTAAAGATATTGACAACGCAGAGGATCGTGCGAAGTTCTCGGAGATGCTTTCCCGCAATGGCATCAACCAACCAGAGTGGAGCGCACTGACGTCGATGGACGACATCGATAAGTTTGTTGACCGCGTCGGCTTCCCGGTTCTGGTCCGTCCGAGCTATGTGCTTTCCGGAGCAGCCATGAATGTCTGTTCCAACCGCGAAGAGCTGGAGCGCTTCCTGAAACTGGCAGCTAACGTCAGTGAGGATCACCCCGTGGTGGTCAGCAAGTTCATAGAGCATGCCAAGGAGATCGACTTCGACGGTGTGGCTAAGCAAGGAGAGGTCATGGCTTATGCCATCAGTGAACATATCGAGTTTGCTGGTGTCCACTCAGGGGATGCCACCTTGCAGTTGCCTCCGCAGAAGCTCTATGTCGAGACAGTGCGCCGCATCAAGCGCGTCAGCCGTAAGATTGCGCAGGAGCTGCACATCTCCGGTCCGTTCAACATTCAGTTCATGGCCCGCGAAAACGACATCATGGTTATCGAGTGCAACCTCCGCGCCAGCCGCTCCTTCCCCTTCGTGAGTAAGGTGCTGAAGATCAACTTCATCGATCTGGCTACTAAGGTGATGCTCGGAGAGCCTGTTGAGAAACCCAATAAGAACCTCTTTGACCTTGACTACGTCGGTATCAAGGCCAGCCAGTTCTCGTTCAATCGTCTGCAAAAGGCAGATCCAGTGCTCGGTGTGGATATGAGTTCTACTGGTGAAGTGGGCTGCTTGGGCGACGACACCAATCAGGCATTGCTCAAGAGTATGCTTTCCGTGGGTCAGCGCATTCCTAAGCATACCGTATTGCTTTCAACCGGTGGAGCCAAGCAGAAGGCAGAGATGCTCGATGCTGCCAAGCAACTCTTGGCTCATGGCTATCAGCTTTACGCAACCGGTGGTACTTCGCGCTATCTCACTGAGAATGGAGTGTACAACACGCTCGTTTACTGGCCGTCAGAGGAAGGCCAGCCTCAGGCACTTGATCTCTTACATGAGAAGAAGATAGATATGGTGGTGAACATTCCTAAGGATCTCACCTCGCGCGAGTTGACCAATGGTTACAAGATTCGTCGTGCTGCCATTGACCTCAATGTACCTTTGATCACCAACAGCCGATTGGCCAGTGCCTTCATTAATGCATTCTGTACCTTGAAGCCAGATGATATAGATATCAAGGCTTGGGGAGAATATTAATATGATGTATGAGTGGAGACTTTCCCGATTCTCATACACTATAATGCCCTTCCTATGGCTGGAGTGAGTGATATTTAGTTTTACCTTTGAGTGAGAAAGTCCCTTGCCATAGTTCTTTTATTCCCCATTGGCTCTTCTATTTAGATGAGCTGATGGGGAATATTTTTTTACCTGTAAGAAAGAAAGTTGCCTAATTGTTATATTCTCATTGGTCTGTGTTGGACGCTATTTCCGTCTACTTGAACATGAAAATGATAATATTCATTTGCGTTGTTATCGTCATATAATTGCAGAACAGTCGTCAGGTATTAGAAAAACAGCCTTTGCATAGTTGGTCAAACGATCGTCGTACGTTTGGTCAAACGAACGTTATACGTAAAGTCAAACGAACGTTATACGTAAAGTCAAACGAACGTCGTCCATATGGCTGACAATTGTTTGACCATCTCTACAAAAGACTTTTTTGCATTTATGATAAGGCTGGAAGCTGTTAGATTTAATGGGTTCTTAGTTTGGCAGGTCCTCAAGAGCAATTTTCCATGTGCCTTGCCGCTCGATAGCATGAAGGTGAAAAGTCTTCTCTGCTATGGCCTGTGGAGCGAGTCCGATAGTGTCCATGGCGAGAAAGTTGCTCACAACTACCTTGACTGTAGCTGTGGAGTCATCTTTGAAATCTATATTATCGATTTTGTAGTTGGCACCTTCCTGTTTGTTGCGTAGAGCCTCAACATCGCTTTTGTTGACCTGACTGGCTGCAAATACCAGATATTGTCGTGATTGTGGCGTGCAATATTTTAGAGCCGCAGGGAAACGCCAATTGAAATAAGCTGTAGAAAAAGAGTCTACAGTGCTTTCCAGTTGATCCTTGTTGTCACCACTGCATGCCGAGTTGCCCATCAGCATCGCAAGGGCAGCACAGCAGGCGAAGAGGGGACTAAGCAACGTTTTACGAATTTCCATCATATAGAACTTAAAGCCTTGATAAACCTTTATCTCATGCAAAGATAGCGGTTTTGTTTCAGATAAATCGATATTTTTCATTATTAATGTGTATTTTTTAGCGATTTCTCTCTTACTACACTAAATTTTCGTATCTTTGCATGTTAAAAGTAAGATTTAGAACAATGGTACAAGTGCACATAGACGATGCCGTGTTGCGCCAGGCTGCAACAGCAGGCATGGACAACTTTCTGGAGGCTTTTGCCGGAGCGATCCGGGAGGCTATCGGTGGAGAGCTGAATGCCGACAACATGGGTGAGCTCAATTCCGATCAAATCACGCTGCTGGGCTATCTGATGCTTCGCGACAGCGTGATGGACGGTGGCTTCATCGAGCTGATCCATAACGGGCTGGGAGAGTTCATCTTTTTCAACCCCTTTGGTAAGGCTGTCAGAGAGTGGGGCCTGCGCGACTTGTATAAGTTATTGGATAAATGTAGCCGCTATTTCAAGAAATATCGTCTCGAGATCGAGCATGACTGCACCCAAGAGGAGTTCGACGCCCTCTATGAGCGCTATCCCGAATTCGACGATTTCGATGACTATTTCGTTGAGCATGAGGAGGAGTTCACCGAAGCCGTGGCGCAGTATGTCGATGACCATATCAGTGATTTTGCGGTCATCGACAAGTAGCGGTTGAGAAAAGAAAGATGGAAAGATGAACAAGGAACAACAAGAACTTCGCAAGAAAAGTCCTATACAAATAAAAAACAAAAAGGCGTCGTTTGAATATATTTTTGTAGACACCTACACAGCAGGTATTGTGCTTACTGGTACTGAGATCAAATCCGTGAGACTGGGCAAAGCTTCGCTTGTGGATGCCTTTTGCTACATCAACAATGGTGAAGTATGGGTTAAGGGAATGAATATATCTCCTTATTTCTACGGATCTTATTCCAATCATGAGGCCAAACGTGACCGCAAACTGTTGCTTACCAAACGCGAGATACGCCGACTGGCTGAGGATAGTAAGACACCGGGCTATACTATCGTGCCTACGCTGATGTTTATTGACGGACACGGCAGGGCAAAGGTGGATATAGCACTGGCAAGAGGTAAGAAAGAGTTTGATAAGCGACAGACGCTCAAAGAGAAAGAGGACCGACGCGAGATGGACCGTGCTATCAAGCATTTCTAAAGGATGACGACGGTCGGAGCCTGCTTTCTATCATGATCGCGGCAGAGGATAGGGCAACAACAGACAACCGAAATACACATATATGCTAAAAGAGATTGTAAAAGAGAGACTTGTGGTGCTGGACGGTGCCATGGGAACCATGATCCAGAGGTATGGGCTCCACGAGTCCGATTTCCGTGGTAGTCGCTATGCTGGTGTTGACGTGCAGATGGATGGTAACAACGATATGCTGAATATTACCAAGCCCGAGGTGATCATGGACATCCACCGGCAATATCTGGCCGCAGGAGCCGACATCATCACCACCAATACTTTCTCCTCGCAGCGTATATCGCAGGCCGACTATCATCTCGAGGCTGACTGCGCAGAGATGGCTTATGAGGGTGCGCGCATTGCCAGACAGTGCGCTGAGGAATATTCCACTCCCGAACATCCTCGTTTTGTGTGCGGTTCTGTAGGACCTACCAACAAGACCTGCTCCATGAGCCCCGACGTAAGCGACCCATCAGCGCGTGACCTTCACTATGACGAGCTTTTCGACGCCTATTGCGAAGAGGTGGAGGCGCTGATCCGCGGAGGTGTCGACGCCATCATCATCGAGACTGTCTTTGACACGCTCAACTGTAAGGCGGCTATTGACGCTTCGATGCAATCCATGGAGAAAGCCGGACGTAAGCTTCCCATTATGGTCAGCGTGACCATCAGTGACCTTGCCGGACGCACGCTGAGTGGACAGACCCTTGAGGCTTTTCTGGCCAGTATCGCTGATTATCCCATCTTCTCGGTGGGACTCAACTGCTCGTTTGGTGCGCCGCAGCTGCTGCCTTATCTCAGAACATTGGCTGCATGTGCTCCTTTCTTTATCAGCGTCTATCCCAATGCCGGATTGCCCAACGCCATGGGACAATACGACGAGACGGCCGCGCAGATGGCCGGAGAGATGGAAGTGTTTATGAAGGAGGGACTCGTCAATATCGTCGGAGGTTGTTGCGGCACCACGCCTGAGTTTATCCAGGCTTTTGCAGAGAAAGCCAAAAACTATCAGCCTCATCGTGTCGTGCCACGCTCAGAAACCCTTTGGCTGTCGGGACTGGAATTGCTCGACGTTACGCCGGAGGTCCGCTTCGTCAACGTTGGCGAGCGCTGCAATGTGGCCGGTAGCCGAAAATTTCTGAGACTTATCGAGCAAAAACAATATACTGAAGCTTTGGAGATTGCCCGCAAGCAGGTCGAAGACGGAGCCCTCGTGATTGACATCAACATGGACGATGGTCTGCTCGATGCCAAAATCGAGATGGTGAAGTTTCTCAATCTCATCGCCAGTGACCCCGACATCGCCCGTGTGCCCGTGATGATCGACTCTTCCGACTGGGAGGTGATCATGGCCGGACTGAAATGTATGCAGGGCAAGTGTATCGTCAACTCCATCTCACTGAAAGAGGGAGAGAGTGCTTTCATCAGCCATGCCAAAGACGTGAAGCGTTTTGGAGCTGCCGTTGTAGTGATGTGCTTTGACGAGCAAGGACAGGCCACCTCCTACGAGCGGAAAATAGAAATTGCAGAGCGCGCTTATCATATATTGGTTGAGCAAGTGGGGATGGATCCGTTGAACATCATCTTTGATCCTAACATCCTGTCTGTGGCTACCGGTATTGCCGAGCACGACAGCTATTCCCTGGACTTCATCCTGGCCACAGGGTGGATCCGCAAGCATCTCAAAGGAGTACACGTGAGTGGTGGCGTGAGCAACCTTAGCTTCTCATTCCGTGGTATCAACTACATCCGTGAAGCGATGCATGCCGTGTTTCTCTATCATGCCATTGAGCAGGGGATGGACTTCGGTATTGTCAATCCGGCTACTAAGGTGACCTACGCTGATATACCTTCCGACGAACTGACCATCATCGAAGATGTCATCCTCAACCGTCGGCAGGGCGCTTCGGAGGACTTGGTGGAGCTGGCTGAAAGGAAACGTGCCGAGCAGGAGGCCGCCAAACTTGCAGCCTCACAAGGTGGCAAGACGGTAGTAGTCTCAGACGAGGCTTGGCGCAAGGAGAGAGTGGAGAGTCGTCTGGGCTATGCTTTGAGAAAGGGTATTGGAAAATATATGGATGCCGATCTCCACGAGGCACTTGAGAAATATCCCCATGCTGTTAACATCATCGAAGGACCGCTGATGGACGGCATGAACGAGGTTGGTACGCTGTTCGGAGCCGGTAAGATGTTTCTCCCACAGGTGGTGAAGACCGCGCGCACGATGAAGCAAGCCGTCGCTATCCTTCAGCCTTATATTGAGGCAGAGAAGAAGGAGGGGGCAGCTACCGCCGGACGTGTGTTGTTAGCTACTGTTAAGGGTGATGTCCACGACATCGGAAAGAATATCGTCGGTGTAGTTTTCTCCTGCAACAACTATGAAGTTATCGACCTCGGCGTGATGGTGCCCGCTGAGCAAATAGTGTCCAAAGCCCGTCAGCTCCATGTCGACTTCATCGGACTGAGCGGTCTCATTACTCCATCACTTGGTGAGATGGTGCATGTGGCCGAAGAGTTGCAAAAGGCGGGTATGCACATCCCATTGCTTATCGGTGGAGCCACGACGAGCGAGTTGCATGTGGCTCTGAAGATCGCACCTGTCTACGATGCTCCCGTGATATGGACCAAAGACGCCAGTCAGCCGCCGATCATCGCCGCCCGTCTCATGGATCCCAAGCAGAGAAAGAACTACGTGGATGAGCTCGCCACACGCTATGAGCAGCTCAGACAACAATATCAGGAAAAGCAGGCTAAGCTCATGTCGCTGGATCAAGCCCGCGATAACAAGCTCAACTTGTTTGATGACTAAAGAATAAAGAATCAGAATCTTATAAAATTATAAAGATATGTTTAAGAAGAAAAGACGTTGGCATTGCCTTCCCGGTCAAGAGCCCACAGAGCTGGACAAGAAGGTGATGTACTGGGAGAACAAAGGCAAGGAAGTGCCTACACGTGATATGGTTCGCACGCCCGAACAGATAGAGGGTATTTGTATTGCGGGAAAACTCAATTCACAGTGCCTTGATGCTGTGGCTGAGGCCATCCACCCGGGAATGAATACGCAGGAGATCGATGACATCTGCATGAAGTTCTGCGAGGATCATGGCTGTCATCCCTCTTGCCTCAACTTCGAGGGTTATCCCAAGAGCGTGTGCACCAGTATTAATGAAATCGTCTGCCATGGTATCCCTAAGGAAGAAGATGTGCTGCAGGAGGGCGACATCGTGAATGTGGACATGACGCTCGACTATAACGGCTACTACGGCGACGCATCCCGTATGTTTATCATAGGCGGAAAGACTACACCCGAGAAGGAGCAGCTCGTCAGAGTGACCAAGGAGTGCCTTGATATTGGTGCTGAGGCTGCTAAGCCCTATTGCTTCGTGGGTGACATCGGCCATGCCATACAAAAACATGCCGAGAAATACCATTACGGTGTCGTCCGCGATCTCTGCGGTCATGGAGTAGGACTTCATATGCATGAGGAACCCGATATCCTGCATTATGGTCATAGAGGCACTGGCATGCTGCTCGTGCCCGGCATGACGTTTACCATAGAGCCGATGATCAACATGGGTACATGGAAAGTATTTATCGATGAGGACGATCCCTATGGATGGGAAGTAATCTCCGGTGACGAACTGCCTTCGGCACAGTGGGAGCACACCTTCCTCATGACAGAGCACGGCGTGGAGGTGCTGTCGGAGTGACAGAGACCACGCATGATGGTATTCTGCTTTTACGAGAAATAAGATGAAAAATATGGAAACAGCAAATAATGATGTCTATATCTTAGGCATAGAATCATCGTGTGACGATACCTCGGCAGCAGTGCTTCGCAATGGTGTGCTGCTGAGTAATGTGACGGCCTCGCAGGAGGTGCATCGCGCCTACGGCGGTGTGGTTCCTGAGCTGGCCAGCCGAGCACATCAGCAAAATGTGGTACCTGTAGTGGATCAGGCCATCAAACGTGCGGGTATCACGAAAGAGCAATTGTCGGCTATCGCTTTCACCCGTGGACCGGGTCTCATGGGCTCGTTGCTTGTGGGCGTGAGCTTTGCTAAGGGATTGGCGCGCAGTCTGGAAATCCCTCTCATCGATGTCAACCATCTTCAGGGACACGTCATGGCTCATTTCATCAAAGAGAGCGATGATGACAACCACATGCCTCCTTATCCTTTTATCTGTCTGCTGGTATCAGGCGGCAACTCTCAGATCGTGAAGGTCAATGCTTACAACGACATGGAGGTGCTGGGACAGACCATCGACGATGCTGCCGGAGAGGCTATCGACAAATGCTCCAAGGTGCTGGGACTCGGCTATCCCGGTGGCCCGATCATCGACCGGCTTGCACGTCAGGGTAATCCACTGGCTTATAAATTCGCCGAACCACATATTCCGGGAATGGACTATTCTTTCTCGGGCTTGAAGACCTCCTTCCTCTATAACCTCCAGAAATGGGTTGAGGAAGATCCGGATTTCGTGGAGCATCATAAGCAGGACTTGGCTGCAAGCCTTGAGCACACCATCGTGGACATACTGATGAAGAAGTTGAAATTGGCCGTGAAGACGACGGGCATCAAGCATGTGGCTGTCGCAGGTGGTGTCTCGGCCAACAACGGACTGAGAGCGGCCTTTCTCGACCACGCTCAGCACTATGGCTGGACCATCTACATTCCTAAGTTCAGCTACACCACAGATAATGCGGCGATGATCGGTATCGTAGGATATTATAAGTATCTCGACAAGGATTTCTGCTCTATCGATGCTCCAGCTTTCTCCAAGGTTACATTCAAGTAAGCGTGTAATAATCGTTGTATAACACAATATATATCAGATAATTGAACGACAATTATGGAATTTGAAACCAAAGTGTTGAGCCGTCAGATTCAGGAGGCTCTCTACAATTATAATGAGACATTGGGTACGGCAGAGAGCTGCACAGGCGGGCGCATTGCCGAGGCGATTATCTCAGTACCCGGCGCTTCCCAGTATTTCAAGGGTGGGGTAGTCTCCTACACCAATGAGGTGAAGGAGAACCTGCTTCATGTCTCTGCTCAGGTGTTGGCCGAGCAGACTGCTGTCTGTGAGGAGGTGGCCCGTGAGATGGTCATTGGTGCCTGCGATGCGCTGAACTGTGACTATGCCATCTCTGCTACGGGCGTTGCCGGTCCCGGTGGTGGTACTGCGGAGATCCCTGTGGGTACGATTTGGCTCGGCTATGGTGCTAAGGATGATGTGCGGACGTTTAAGCTTACAGAAGATTTTGGACGCGACATCAACTTGGAGATTGCGACCAATAAGGCATTGCGCCTCTTTCTTGAGTATGTCAACGCTAAGCATGCTGAAAACGGCAGCCAGGAAGAAGAGAAGTAAACTACTTCCCGGATAATAACAAAAACGGCGGCTTCCAAGAAGTTTTCTTGGAAGCCGCCGTTGGCGTTTTATTTCGTCAGATGATTATTTCTGATATTTCTTGATGAGGCTTTCTGCTCTGCTGTCGCCCAACTGCTTAGCACTTTGCAAAGCCGCAATACCTTCTTCTTTCTTCCTCAACTCACAAAGGGCGATGCCCTTGATGATATAGAGATCGCTATACTGCTGTGTCAATTGCAGAGCTAAGTCACAGGTCTTCACCGCATCGTCGTATTCCCCGACTTTCAGCTGGAGACTGGCCATCTCGGCATAGTAGGTGGGTGCTGTGCGGTTCAATACAATGGCGTGGGCGATGTCGTTGAGAGCCAGCTGATATTGGCAGAGCTTCATCTCGCATTTAAACTTCGCATAATAAAAGTCGTCAGTGCCCTGATAATTGACCAAAGAGTCGTAGGTCAGATAGTCGTTGAAGGCTTTGCGGTAGTCACCTGTGACATCGTAGACTCTTGCACGGGCCAGAACGTAGGGAGCAGAGGGAGTGCCTGACTGTACGCTGGCGGATTTGTCGAGCAGCGCGAGCACCTCGGCCGTTGGTGCCTTGAGCTGTGTCTTACATTGGGCGGCTTCAAAAAACACTTCTCCGTTTTTGCCTAAGTCAGTACTCTGCAATGCAGTGAAGGTTTCAAGCGCTTTATCGTAATTGCCGGTGGCATAAAGGATTTGTGCTTGCAGATGCTTGTAAATTGGCAGAGGATTGAGTTTGTCGGCTTGCTGGGCCAATTCTGTGGCGTACTGGAAAGTCCAAGCGGGATAGAGGGTGTCGACATGGGCTATGGCAGCCTGATAAACGGTTTTGGCATAGTCGTAGTAAGCCTCATCCTTCTTAGCGGCCTTCTGTGTCTCATTCTTCAACGTGGCATCGGCAAGACTGAATTTATTATAACGCTCATACCAGTTGGCCAGTGTCAGATAACCGGTAGTTGCCGTGGGAAAGCGCGTGATGTATTCGTGGATATAGGTTTCGTAGTTGGCGCTGTCGGTTTGCTCGGCGGCAAGAACAAGCATCAGTGTGGCCTGCTGCTCCTCAATGGGGAGAACCGGACGGATGGCGGTAGCCTTGAGCGTAGGGTCGGAGAGTGAGAAACCGTTGGTCGCGAAGGTTGTGGTCAGGCGGGCGTCTGCGGAGAAAGCCTGGCCACCATCCTGCGGACGCTGCATGAGGCCAAGCAGTTGACCGGCACCGTTGACAATGGGGCAGCCAAGATCTGTGGAGGATACGTCGACATCGTTGAACACATAATAGTTATAGGTGGTCATGAACTTCTCTGTGCGCAGTGGCTTTACCTTGTGGCTGTCACCCTTCTTAGTTGAGAAGCTCACGAGTGTGACGGGAGAGACAGGAGCATCCACCGTGTTGATGCTCAAGCCTGTTGGCAAATGGCTGCCTTTCACTCGGAAGCGGCAGAGGTCATAAATCTCAGAGGCACCGATGATTGCGTCGACATCGCGCTGTTGGCCTTTATTATCAATGACAGTGGCACGGGTTGCTCCTACAAAGACATGCCACGGAGCTATGGCTTCACCTTGAGGCCCAGCAAAGACTCCATGGGTGGAGCCGTGGATGGAGCCGTCGGCGTTGAAGGTTGTCAACGTGAAGATATTGGATGCAACCTTCGCCATACTGGCACCTTGGGCCAACATCTTAACAGGTAGCAGCATGGCGAAGAGAAAGAGAAAGTTTGATATTGTTTTTCTCATATTATATTATAGTTCCTGATCTTTGGATTATTTTTTATGAATATCCGCAATCATCCAAATCAGTAGATTCTATGCTTGAAACTCATCCTATAAGTGCATGCGCAAAGTTCAAGCCTGTCGAACAGGTGAAATCCGAAAGATCTTCTATTGAACTTATAGCAGA
>DAWDCC010000060.1:0-19575 GCA_052355365.1 Prevotella sp.
TGTAATTTCAAATTTAATCAAATGGTCTCAGTCCGGACTTTTTAAAGTGGACTCATACTTATATTATATAATGTGTATACTTGATGTTGCGAATTTAATAAAAAGTTTCCAATCTGCCAAAGAAAAGCAAGCTTTAGCGCTAAAATCTTAATGGATATCTTGACTTAATACTATCAGCAAACTTGGATGCTGCCATGATCAAAGACGCTTGGCCAGATGATAATAATGGATAAATATAAGTGCTCATATACATTTACGACATCAAATTATATCTTTTTTCATAGAAAAATGAGGTTTTATTTGGTTTATATGATTATTTTGCGTATTTTTGCAATCAGTTAAAGAATAAATATCCAATATATGAAGATCAAAGACCGACGGCTCGAAGCTATCAAGTTGATCATTTCGAGTAAGGAAATAGGCAGTCAGGAAGAATTGCTGGATGACCTTAAGAAAGAAGGCTTCCTGCTCACACAAGCCACGCTCAGTCGTGACCTCAAACAGTTGAAGGTTGCCAAGGCTGCCAGCATGAACGGCCACTACGTCTATGTGCTGCCCAACGAAACGATGTACAAGCGCGTGCACAAGCCGCTGCCCGCTAATGAGATGATGGGTACGCCAGGCTTCCAGTCGATACGCTTCTCACGCAATATCGGTGTCATCCGCACACGACCGGGATATGCCAGTTCCATTGCCTATAACATCGACAACAGCGACATTCCCGAGATCCTTGGCACCATTGCCGGCGACGACACCATCATCATCGTACTCAAGGAGGGCACAGACAGAAAAGCCATTTCAGATTGTCTCAGCGACATCATGCTGGAATAAACATTCGGATAAGACAAGATTATAGATAACATCACCATGGAAGAAATCAAAGTGATGGTGGCCGACGAGAGTCATATCAAATATGTCGACACCATACTGAAAACCATCGCCGACGCAGCAAAAGTCCGCGGCACCGGCATTGCCAAGCGCTCGCCGGAGTACGTGGCCACGAAGATGAAAGAGGGTAAGGCGGTCATTGCCTTGCAAGGCGAGAAGTTCGCCGGATTCAGCTACATCGAGACCTGGGGCAACAAGCACTATGTCACCACCTCGGGACTGATTGTCCACCCTGACTTCCGAGGAAAAGGAGTTGCCAAGCGTATCAAGAACCTCACCTTCACGCTCGCACGCGTCCGATGGCCCCATGCCAAGATCTTCTCGTTGACCAGCGGGTCGGCGGTGATGAAGATGAACACTCAGCTGGGATATCTTCCGGTGACCTTCAACGACCTCACCGATGACGAGAGCTTCTGGCGAGGATGCGAGGGATGTATCAATAGCGATATCCTCCACCGCACCAACCGCCGCTATTGCATCTGCACCGCCATGCTCTTTGACCCGGAAGAGCAACTGCCGGCACGTATACCAGAATCCGTGCGCGAGCGCATCCGCCAAATAGACGGGAATAACAATGTTTGATAATTAAATAAGGAGAAAAAGATATGGAACAGAAGAAGGGCTCTAAGTCTGTCGTCGTCGCCTTTTCCGGCGGACTTGACACATCATACACGGTCATGAAACTCACCCAAGAGGGATGGGACGTATATGCTGCCTGCGCCAACACAGGCGGATTCAGCGCTGAACAGCTGAAGAAAAACGAAGAGAACGCTTACAAGCTCGGTGCTAAGAAGTATGTCACACTCGACGTGACACATGAGTACTACGAGAAGAGCTTGAAATATATGATTTTCGGCAACGTGCTACGCAATAACTGCTATCCTATCTCGGTCAGTTCTGAGCGTATCTTCCAGGCTATCGCCATCGCACGCTACGCTAAGGAGATTGGTGCTGACGCCATTGCCCACGGCTCTACCGGTGCCGGCAATGACCAGATACGTTTCGACATGACTTTCCTCGTCATGGCACCCGGCGTGAAGATCATCACGCTCACCCGTGACCACACCCTCTCGCGCAAGGAGGAGGTGGACTACCTCAACGAGCACGGCTTCTTCGCTGACTTCACCAAGCTGAAGTATTCCTACAACGTAGGCATCTGGGGCACGAGCATCTGCGGCGGCGAGCTCCTCGACCCGACACAAGGACTGCCCGAGGAGGCTTATCTCAAGCATGTCACCGCCAAAGAGCCGGAAGCCGAACTGCGCATCACGTTCAAGGAGGGCGAGATTGCCGCTGTCAATGGCAAGGAGTATGCCGATAAGGTAGAGGCTATCCAGGCTATCGAGGGCATCGGCGCCAGCTATGCCATCGGCCGCGACTGCAATGTCGGCGACACGATCATCGGCATCAAGGGTCGTGTGGGCTTTGAGGCTGCTGCGCCGAAGCTGATCATCGAGGCACACCGCCTGCTTGAGAAGTCGACACTCTCGAAATGGCAACAGTACTGGAAAGATCAGATTGGCAACTGGTACGGCATGTTCCTCCACGAGAGTCAGTATCTCGAACCCGTCATGCCCGACATGGAGGCCTTCCTCACCAGCAGTCAGCGCCACGTCAACGGCACGGCCATCCTGAAACTGCGCCCTTACAGCTTCGAGACGGTCGGTGTAGACTCACCTGACGACCTCACGAAGTCGAAACTCGGTGAGTATGGTGAGATGCAGCACGGCTGGACTGCTGACGATGCCAAAGGCTTCATCAAAGTACTCTCCACACCGCTTCGCGCTTACTACGGCATGCATCCGGGAGAAAGAGAATAAGAGGAGGGAAAAGAATGATAAGAATAGGAATACTTGGCGGTGCCGGCTATACGGCAGGAGAACTCATCCGTCTGCTCATCAACCACCCCGAGGCAGAGCTTGTCTTCGTCAACAGCGAGAGCAACGCCGGAAACCTCATCACCGATGTGCATGAAGGACTCTACGGCGACACTGACCTGCGCTTCACGAGCGAGATGCCCTTCGACGATGTCGACGTGCTCTTCTTCTGTTTCGGCCACGGCAAGAGTGAGCGCTTCCTGGCAGAGCACGACGTGCCCGCCAAGGTGAAGATCATCGACCTGGCACAGGACTTCCGCCTTGCGCCAACCACTGGACAGCCTGCTGACAAGGTCGATGCCACAAAGCCCACGCCGGCTGAGCACGATTTCGTCTATGGTCTGCCCGAGATCAACCGCGAGCGTATCCGCGCTGCGCGACATGTAGCCAATCCCGGTTGCTTCGCCACGTGCATACAACTCGGACTGCTGCCTGCCGCTAAGATGGGGCTCATCACCTCAGCAGTCAGCGTCAATGCTATCACGGGAAGCACGGGAGCCGGTGTGAAGCCCGGTGCCACCACACACTTCTCATGGCGCAACAACAATCTGAGCATCTACAAGGCTTTCACCCATCAGCATATCCCCGAGATACGACAAAGCGTCAGCCAGGTGCAGGGACATCTCGAAGCCGACATCGATTTCATCCCTTATCGTGGTGACTTCGCACGCGGCATCTTTGCCACTGAGGTCATCCGTACTGATAAGGACGCTGAAACGATCGTCCAGGGATATAAGGATTTCTACGAGGGTGAGCCCTTTACGCATTATGTCGACAAGCCGCTCGACCTGAAGCAGGTGGTCAACACCAACAAGGCACTCGTACACTGCGACGTCATCGACGGCAAACTTCTCGTCACCTCTTGCATCGACAACCTGCTCAAGGGAGCTGTCGGTCAGGCGGTAGAGAACATGAACCTTATGTTTGGACTCGATGAGACCACAGGACTGAAACTCAAGCCGTCGGCATTCTAACTAAATAAAAGTAAAAGTATGAAACTATTCGACGTTTATCCATTATACGATATCAACATTGTCAAGGGCAAAGGAGTCCATGTGTGGGACGACAAAGGGCAGGAGTATCTCGACCTCTACGGCGGACATGCTGTCATCAGCATCGGCCACTGCCACCCCCACTATGTCGGCATGCTCACCAAGCAACTCAATCAGCTTGGTTTCTACTCCAACAGCGTCATCAACATGCTCCAGCGCCAACTTGCCGAGCGGCTGGGCAAGGTCTGCGGCTACGACGACTATCAGCTCTTCTTGATCAACAGTGGTGCTGAGGCCAACGAGAATGCGCTGAAGCTTGCCAGCTTCCACAATGGGCGCACACGTGTGCTCTCTGCCGAGAAAGCCTTCCATGGCCGCACCTCACTGGCCGTGGAGGTGACGGGTAATCCAAAGATAATTGCGCCCATCAACGACAATGGTCATGTGACCTTTTTGCCCTACAACGACCTGGAAGCATGGGAGTGTGAACTCGCCAAGGGCGATGTCTGCGCCTGCATTCTGGAGTGCATCCAAGGGGTGGGTGGCTGCAGTGTCGCCACCAAGGAGTTTGCCCAAGGGCTCGCCAAAGCTTGCAAGAAATATGGCGCTGTGCTCATCTGCGACGAGATACAGTGTGGTTATGGCCGTTCGGGCAAGTTCTTCGCTCATCAGTGGCTCGGCATACGTCCCGACCTCATCACAGTCGCCAAAGGCATCGGCAATGGTTTCCCCATGGCCGCCGTGCTCATCTCGCCTGAGTTCCAGTCCGTCTACGGACAGCTGGGCACTACATTCGGCGGTAATCACCTGGCCTGTACAGCAGCATTGGCCGTACTCGACGTCTTCGAGCAGGAACATCTCGTGGACAATGCCCATGAGGTGGGCGAATATTTCATCGATGAATTGAAGCAACTGCAAAAGACCGAACCGCATATCAAGGAAGTGCGTGGACGCGGACTGATGATTGGACTTGTGCTCGACGTACCACAGAAAGAAGTTCGCAGCAAGCTCATCTATGAGCAGCACGTCTTCACGGGAGCTGCCGGTACCGACGTGCTGCGCATCCTGCCGCCGCTGTGCCTGACCAAGGCCGACGCCGACGACTTCATCTATCGCCTCAAGCGCGTCTTCGCCAGCATGTAGGGAATCCTTTAGTTAGCACTATATATAATAAGGTATACCATTCATATTATGAAAATCGCAGTAATTGGAGCCGGTGAGATGGGCGGAGCCTTTGCCACCGGCTTGTTGAAGACCGACTTGTTCAAGCCTGAGGATATCACAGTGGCCAATCCTCATGAGGGCAAGCTCAAACCGTTTGCTGAGCAGGGCACCAGTGTGACCACCGACAACAAAGTGGCTGCCGCAGTGGCTGACATCGTCGTGCTCGCCGTGAAACCTAAGGTGGTGAAAGGCGTCATCGACGAGATCAAAAAGGAACTCGACTACAGCAAGCAGACCATTGTGAACATGGCTGCCAGCATCAAGCTCGATCAGCTTGAGGCATGGCTCATCAGTGGCGGCGAGGTGCCGGCTATCTGTCAGGCCATCCCCAACATCGGCATCGCTCATCGGCAGTCGATGACTTTCCTCTCTCCCAACGACAAGGCTGCCGCAAACCTGAAGCCGGTTCTCGACATCTTCAACGCCTTGGGCAAGACCATGGTCGTCGAAGAGGATCTCTTGGGGGCAGGCACGGCAATGGCCGGCTGCGGTATTGCCTATGTACTGCGTTTCATCCGTGCCGCTTCCGAGGCAGGCGTGGAGCTGGGCTTCAAGGCCGATGATGCCAAGGACATCGTGGTTCAAACCATCATAGGAGCTGGCTCGCTGCTCGCCGACGGCAGTCATCCCGAGGCAGAGATCGACAAGGTGACTACACCCGGCGGTATGACCATCAAAGGACTGAACACGCTGGAGGCCAACGGATTCTCCAACGCTGTGATAGAAGGCTTCAAAGGCAGTTTGAAATAACGACCAATGAAAAGAATAGTTGTGAAAGTGGGCAGCAACGTGCTCACACGTGATGACGGCAAACTCGACGTGACGAGGATGTCGGCCATCGTTGACCAGATCGTATGGCTGCGGCGCCACGACTACGAGGTCATCCTCGTGTCGTCGGGTGCCATGGCGTGCGGTCGCAACGAGATCGATGTGGAGCACCAGCTCGACAGCGTGGAGCAACGACAGCTCTTTTCTGCGCTCGGACAAGTGAAGCTCGTGGGACTCTACTACGATCTTTTCCGTGAGTATGGCTGCCATGTGGGACAGGTGCTTACGATGAAGGAGAGCTTCTCCACACGCGGACAGTATCTCAACCAACGGGCTTGTATGCAGGTGATGCTTGAAAACGGTGTCATCCCCATTGTCAATGAGAACGACACGGTGAGCGTCACCGAGCTGATGTTCACCGACAACGACGAGCTATCGGGACTTATCGCTTCCATGATGGACTGCAACACGCTCGTCATCCTCAGTAATGTCGACGGCATCTACAACGGCGACCCGAAGGAACCCGGCACGCGCGTCATCCCAATGGTCAACTACGACCGCGATTTAGGGGAGTATATCATCAACCAAAAGAGTGGCTTCGGTCGTGGAGGTATGGTTACGAAAGCGCATATCGCCGGCAAGGTGGCCGACGAGGGCATCAAGGTCATCATCGCCAATGGTAAGGCCGACAACATCCTCGTTGAGCTGGCGCTGCATCCGCAGCAGACCATGCACACGGAATTCCGGCCCAATCCCAATCCCACGTCTACGGTGAAAAAGTGGATCGCCCACAGCGAGAGCTTTGCCAAAGGTGTCGTTTACGTCAACGCCAAGGCGGCCGAAGCGCTGCGCGGCAAGCAGGTCGTTAGCCTGTTGCTCGTCGGCGTGACAAAGATAGAGGGCGATTTCGAGGAGGGTGACATCGTGAGCATCGTTGATGAGCGGAAGAAACTCGTTGCCGTGGGACGCAGCGCCTACAATGCTGATGAGGCCCGCGCCAACATCGGAAAGCACGATGTCCGACCTCTTGTGCACTACGATTATATGTATATGGAGTGATATCACACATAATATATAGAGTGAAAGTACATATATAATAAGGAGTAAACTACTATGTTAGAAGATATATTCCGCCAAGTCAAACGGGCCAGTAAGTCTCTTGCCAACATGGACGATGCCTTGCGCAACCGTCTGCTGTGCCTCGTGGCCGATGCCATCGAGAAGGAAACAGAGACTTTGTTGGCTGCCAACCGTGAGGATCTGGCGCTGATGGACAAGAGCAATCCTATGTATGACCGGTTGCAGCTGACGCCTGCTCGTCTGAAGGAGATTGCCGACAACATGCGCCATGTGGCCACGCTGCCTTCGCCTTTGGGCAAAGTGCTCAAGCACAAGACGCTACCCAATGGTCTGGATCTTCACCGCGTGAGTGTACCCTTTGGTGTCATCGGTGTGGTCTACGAGGCCCGTCCCAATGTCACCTTCGATGTCTTTGCCCTCTGTCTGAAGAGTGGCAATGCCAGCATCCTGAAGTGTGGTAAGGACGCCATCCACTCATGCCAGGCCGGTGTGGATCTCATCCACCGCGTGCTGAAGTCGGTGCATGTCAATCCCGACATCGTTGCGCTGCTGCCTGCCACCCATGAGGCGACGGCCGCGTTGCTCCAGGCTGTCGGATTGGTCGATCTCTGCATTCCGCGTGGTGGCAAGCGCCTCATCAGCTTTGTGCGAGACACGGCAAAGGTACCGGTCATCGAGACAGGAGCAGGTGTCGTGCACTGCTATTTCGACAAGAGGGGCGACGTGGCTATGGGACAACGCATCATCGACAACGCCAAGACGCGCCGCTTCTCGGTGTGCAATGCCCTTGACTGTCTGATTATTCATGCTTCACGGCTGAGCGATCTGCCACAGCTGGTCAAGCCTTTAGCCGACAAGCAGGTAAAACTCCATGCCGACTCACATGCTTTCGCAGCTCTGCAAGGACACTATCCTACCGAGCTGCTCGTTCCTGTTACCAACGATGACGAGTGGAACACTGAATGGCTGAGCATGCAGATGGGCATAAAGACCGTCGACTCCATTGATGAAGCACTTGAGCATATCGACACCTACGGTAGTGGGCACAGTGAGAGCATCGTCACCGACGCCCAGGCTGCCGCCCTGCATTTCCAGCAAGCCGTTGACGCCGCCTGTGTCTATGTCAATGCGCCCACAAGTTTCACCGACGGTGCGCAGTTTGGCCTTGGTGCCGAGATAGGCATCAGCACGCAGAAGTTAGGTGCCCGCGGTCCCATGGCGCTGGAGGAGATGACCACCTACAAGTGGCTCATCAACGGCAATGGGCAAGTGCGCCCCTAACGCTTGCCGCTTTCCCTTCCTTATATAATACATCACGCATGTCGTTCGGTTTGCAGCGGCTGTGCCGCTGCGCATAATCCCTAATTTATGAAAACATTCTTCAACGTACAAGACCTTGGCCCCTTGCAGGCCGCTCTGAAAGAGGCCGAAGAGGTTAAAGCCAGCCGCTTCGCCTATCAGCAGTTGGGCAAGAACAAAACCCTGCTGATGATTTTCTTCAATAACTCATTGCGCACACGCCTCTCCACACAGAAGGCTGCCATGAACCTTGGCATGAATGTCATCGTCCTCGATGTCAATGCCGGTGCGTGGAAACTTGAGACCGAGCGCGGTGTCATCATGGACGGCGACAAGAGCGAGCACCTCTTGGAGGCCATCCCCGTGATGGGTTGCTATTGCGACATCATCGCCGTACGCTCCTTCGCCGAACTCAGTGACCGCGACTACGACTACGCCGAAACCATTGTCAGCCAGTTTGTGAAGCACTCCGGCCGCCCTGTGGTAGCCATGGAGACCGCTACCGTGCATCCGCTGCAAGCCTTTGCCGACCTGATCACCATTCACGAGAAGTGGACCGAGCTCAACGCCAACCCTGCCACGAAGCCCGCGCACAAGCGTCCGAAAGTCGTGCTCACATGGGCACCGCACTGCCGTGCACTGCCCCAGGCTGTTCCTAACTCGTTTGCCCAATGGATGAATGCCGCTGACGTAGACTTTGTTGTTACCCAGCCCGAAGGTTACGAACTCGATCCGAAGTTCGTCGGAGGCGTCCAGGTGGAGTACGATCAGCGCAAAGCCTTGGAGGACGCGGACTTTGTCTATGCCAAAAACTGGAGCTGTCCGGGCGTAAAGAATAAAGGTGATTACGGCAAGATTCTGTCCAAGGACTCCAGTTGGACTATCGACACCGAACACATGAGCTGGACCAACGACGGTTACTTCATGCATTGCCTGCCCGTGCGTCGTGGCCTCATCGTCACCGACGACGTCATTGAGAGTCCACACAGTCTTGTCATTCCAGAGGCAGCCAACCGTGAGATCTCCGCTGAGGTGGTGCTCAAACGCGTATTGGAATCGCTCTAATAATACTATCATGCAGGGAGAGTACACATCGTAGTACCCTCCCTTTTTTGTTATCAATCTCACAGAACCCTATGAAATAATGATTCTATCTTGCTGAAGTGTACAATATAGTATCAATATTGGACAATAAAATACAATAGGTCTATCTTGACTTTTACAACTTATTCACTTTGATGAAAAAGTATCAATAATAGCAAAGATAATATTACGGATTTACATGAGAAAACCGTATCTTTGCGATTGTAAACCGAAAGGATGACCTTAGGAACACTAAAAACTGGCCTGTTTGTGTTACCTTTGTCGTCAACTATAAAAACAATCGAAGTCAAAATAATTAAGAACCAATTATCAATTATGCAAGAATCACCATGAAAAGAAAGCTTCCTGTTGCAAAACAATAGGACCGAAAAGCGCTCATAGTCAATACTATCGCGCTCAAGACCCCCAATCATCATTAAAGAAAAACCTAGAACGAAGTAGTATGAATTTTAATCTTAACAAAACCATGCTGTTGATGGGAGCTTGCACAGCCTTGGGACTTGCTTACAGTCCCAGTGTTCATGCAGCCTCACCAAGCCTGATGGCGCAAGCTGTACAGCAGGCAAAGAAAGTAACCGGACACATCGTTGACTCTGAAGGTCCGGTCATTGGTGCTAGTGTCGTGGAGAAGGGAAATCCCAAGAACGGCGCAGTCACAGACCTTGATGGTAACTTCACGCTGAACGTCAAGCCTGGAGCTACCCTCGTGGTGTCTTATGTAGGCTATAAGACACAGGAAATCCCCGTCGGAAATCAGTCCGACTTTGCAATCACGCTGAAGACCGATGACAAGACGCTTGAAGACGTGGTCGTCGTCGGTTATGGTGTGCAGAAGAAGAAACTCGTCACCGGTGCCACCGTAGAGGTCAAGGGTGACGATATCGAAAAGATGAATACCACTCAGGTGCTCGGTGCTTTGCAGAGCAAGACTCCGGGTGTGAACATTACGGCCGTTTCCGGTCAGCCTGGTGATGGTTTCAAAGTAGCAGTGCGTGGTGCTGGTACCAACAGTGATACCAAGCCTATCTATGTTATTGATGGAGTAGCTGGCGGCGACATCAATAACCTCAATCCTGCCGACATCGAACGCATTGATGTGTTGAAGGACGCAGCATCTGCAGCCATCTATGGTGCCAACGGTGCTAATGGCGTGATCCTTATCACTACCAAGCAAGGTAAAGCTGGCAAGATTTCCGTCAGCTATGATGGCAACATCGGCTGGCAGAACATGTATCGCATCCCTAAACTCTTGAACGCTAAGCAGTACATGCAGGTACAGGACATGGTATCAATGAACAATGGCGGATCAGCTTATGACTGGTCAAAGTATATCGATGCAGACCTGCTGAAAGCTTATCAGGATGGTTCAAATTCTGGTACTGACTGGTTAGACATTCTGCGTAACAAGAATGCTATCACCACCAATCATGACATCAACATCACCGGTGGTTCCGACCGTAGCAGATTCTCTACAGGTGTTGGTTATCAGTATCAGGACGGTATCCTCGGCGGCGACTATGCAAAGTCCGATTTCCGTCGTTTCACCATCCGCTTGAATTCAGAGCATGTCCTCTACCGCAACGACAAAGGACTGGACGTGGTGAAGTTCGGCGAAAACCTCTACTTCCAGCATCGTGAGAAGCAAGGTATCCAGATTGGCAACCAGTACAGCAATGTGCTTTCTACCGCTTTGCGTGCCAATCCTTGCGTACCTGTTTATGACAAGGATGGCAACTATTTTGACTCTGACGACTTGAAGAAATCCGGTACCGAGGGCTGGATGAACTATAACTCCTATACCCTCAACCCAATCTATCAGTTGGTCAACAGTCAAAGCGCCAACAATAAGAGCCGCAACTTCACGCTCAATGCTATCGGCTATATTGAAGTTCAGCCTATCAAGGGACTCACTTATCGTGGGCAGGTCAACTACAGTCAGAACTCTTACTCCTATCGTTACTTCCTACCTATCTACAGTGCTAACACTACCAACAAGGATGGCTTCCGCACAACGGATGAGACCAACCAACAGATAGGTCTTGGCTGGACATGGAGTATGACCCACACGCTGAACTATAAGTTTGCTTTGAACAATCATCATTTCGATGCTCTTGTCGGTACCGAGTACTATCAGACACGTCCGGGTATGGGTGAGAGTCTGACAGGTATGGCTACCAACAGCATCTATGGTGACTTCAAGCATGGCTATCTCTCGCTGACCAAAAACCGTAACGGTGGTGCCACTGTCACTGGTACTCCTTATACTGACGAGACAGCAAACTCTTACTTCGGCCGTATCAACTACGACTACAACGAGACTTATATGTTCAGTGCCATTCTCCGTGCTGATGGTTCATCCCGTTTCGCCGACGGACACCGATGGGGCTACTTCCCCTCTTTCTCAGCCGGTTGGGTGATCAGCAACGAGAAATTCATGCAACCTACAGCTTCTTGGCTTGACTTCTTGAAGTTCCGTGCCGGCTGGGGTCAGAATGGTAATAAGAATATTGGCGATGCCTTTGGCTATCTGGCTACATTCTCTTATGGAGATTACGGCAACTACTCCTTCGGAAACACCAAGGAGAATTCTACTCAGGGTGCTTATTTGAGCCGTCTTTCCAATGATGATCTTAAATGGGAAACTTCTGAGCAGACCGACCTCGGTATCGATGCCCGCTTCCTGAATGGTCGCTTGGGCGCTACGATGGACTGGTACTACAAGAAGACGAAGGATCTGCTCGTACAGGTTCAGGTTCCAGGAACCTCTGGCTTCTCTACGCAGTGGCAGAACGCCGGTACCGTACGTAATACCGGTTTTGAAATCGCACTTAACTGGAACGACAAGATTGGCCGCGACTTCAACTATGGCGTGAACTGGAACATGGCCTACAACAGCAACAAGGTTACCAAGATCAACAATGCCAACCATTACAATGAAGGCGGTAATGACTTGCTTGCTCAGAACACAGGTATCATGGCACGTATGGAGGAAGGACACCCAATTGGCTACTTCTATGGCTACAAGACCGAGGGCGTGATGCAGAATGCAGTCGACATTCAGGCTTATCTCGACAAGAACTGTGGCGGCAACGCTGCCAACTCATTGCAGGGAACAGACATCAAGCCGGGTGATCTGAAATTTGTGGATGTCAACCACGATGGTAAGATCGATGCCAACGACAAGACTGAGCTTGGCGATCCTAACCCCGATGTGACCATGGGCTTTGGCTTCAACATTGGCTACAAGGGCTTCGACTTGAGTGCTACAGCATATGGTGCTTTCGGACAGCAAGTGATGCGCTCTTGGCGTAAGTTCACCGATGGTCAGTTTGAGAACTATACCACAGAGGTATACAAGTACTGGCATGGTGAGGGCACTTCCAACAAATATCCTCGCCTGGCTCCGGGCAACACAGGTCCAAACTGGCAACAAATCTCTGACATCTATTGCGAGAACGCCAGCTACCTGCGTTTGCAGAATCTCACCGTTGGCTATGACTTCAAGAGCATTTGGAAGAGCTGTCCGTTTGAGCAGTTGCGCCTCTACTTCACTGCTCAGAATCTGTTCACCATTACCGGTTACGACGGTATGGATCCTGAGAACGGTATGGCTCTCAACAGCAGCGAGCCTTGGGTGACCGGTGTGGATGTCGGCAATTATCCTTCACCGCGAATATACCTGATTGGTGTCAATATTAAATTCTAAAACCAGAAACAATGAACAAGCTATTATATTTATTGTCAGCAGCCACGGTAAGTCTCACGCTGGCATCCTGCTCTTTGGATGCTGACGACATTACCGAAGCTACCACCGACAAGTTCCCTACAACGGAAGAGGACGCAACAGCCTCGCTTGCCGGCGTATATAATAATCTAAACCAGGTGGCCGCCACACCACAGGAGTCATTCCTCTATGTTTCCATGCTGGCCAGCGACGACAACCTCGGTGGTGGTGGTACCAACGATAAGCTCATGCAGGCTGAGGACTTGCTCTGCAATTATAACCAGAACATGACCGAGCAGTTCTACAAGGATCGCTATCAGGGCATTTCCCGTGCCAACATCTTGATAGAGGCTCTGCCGAAGATCACTTCTCTGTCTGATGATGTGCGCAACACCGATTTGGGCGAAGCTCTCTTCCTTCGTGCTTTCTACCACTACGAGCTTGCCTCCATGTATGGCAACGTGCCCTTGATGACATCGGCAACAGGTAAAGTAGTGAAGCAGGGTGACGTGAAGACCCTCTGGGGACAGATCCTTCAGGACTTTTACCAGGCCACACAGTTGCTGCCCGCAAAGCGCCGCTACGACGGACATGTGGACAAGTACACTGCAGAAGGTATGCTGGCACGCGCCTGGTTGTTCTACACTGGTATGTACTGCAACGGCACAGAATTGAAGGATTTGGTCAGCACCACGTACAACCCTCTTACAGAAGTTGATCTTCCCGATGGCACCAAGCTGACGAAGAAGATGGTTTCTGACCTCGTCGATGACTGTGTCAACAAATCTGGCTACTCTCTTGTTTCTGACTATCGTAACCTCTGGGCCTATACCAACCGCTGTACAGTGGAAAACTATGACTACACCAAAGGTAAGGGCTTGAAATGGGTAGAGAACGACCAGACTCAGGCAAACGACAGCAATCCGGAGTCTATGTTCGCCATCAAGTTCAACAAACTTGCTTCTTGGAGCACGACCATCGGCTATGCCAATGGTTACGCACTTCACTTCGGTATGCGTGGCGGCCAGGACTACGCTAATACGTTCCCCTTCGGCCAAGGCTGGGGTGCAGGTCCTGTAGCTCCCAATCTTGTAAAGGAGTGGAAAGCTGACGAGCCCAACGATATGCGTCTAGAAGCTTCTATCCAGGATGTCAACAAGCTGCCGGCTTACAAGAGAGGCGGTTGGGCTGACTTCGTTCAGGAGACCGACTATTACGAGAAGAAGATTTCTCCTATTTCTGCCAAGGACGGCAACAAGTATGTATGCTGCTTCGAGGATTTGATGTATGGTGACAAGGGCGGACTCAGTGGCGGCTATGGCAACAACATGCAACTCGATAACATCCACGACCTTGTACTTCTGCGCTTCGCTGACGTGCTGCTCATGCAGAGCGAGTTGGAAGAGAACGTAAGTGGTATCAACAAAGTGCGTGCTCGTGCCGGACTGGCTCCTATTGCATCATACTCTCTCAAAGCTCTTCAAAACGAACGTCGTCATGAGCTCGCTTTCGAAGGTGTACGTTGGAATGACATCCGTCGCTGGCATATCGCCGCTCTGGCTTTGGAGGCACAGAACAACCAGCCTGTCTACTATTGCGGCAAGGAGGCCAAGAACACAGCTCACAATGGTGGCTATGCAGCCCGCTACAATGCTACAGCAGGATTCTTCAAGATGCCTGAGAACCAGATCTCCTTGGGTAGCGTAGAACAAAACCCAGGCTGGGACAACAGTTCCGAATACCAGGGCTGGTAAACGCTTTGTTTCACTTTAAAAGAACATTGACATGAAAAAGATATTTTTTGCAATGCCTCTGCTGGCCTTGGCATTAGCTTCCTGTGATCCTTCTGATATTGAAGGTGGATCTGAGTGGAGAGATGTCGCCGCTGACCAGCTTAAGGTAAGTGCCACACCCGTTCAAGTGGACGGAAAGAACTCCAACCAAATACATGTGGTCTGCAATTCCCCGACCAATGTGGCTTGGCAGGCAGACCAGTTGATAGAGAACACTACTAACACTGTTTCTGCTGATGCTACCATCTATTTCACCAAGTTGGGACAAAACACAGTAAAGTGCCTGACAACCAATGATGGCGGTACTCCCGAGGAGAAAGACCTTACGGTACAAGTAGATACCATCACTTACCTCACCGATGATCTGAAGAATCGTCTTTGCGTCGGTCAGACGGGTGGTGCCGATCACTTTGGCGTAGGCTTTAACAAAGCCCTTATCAAAGTAGAGCAAGACAAGGATGCTCAAGGCCGACTGGGCAACAAGCTGAATATTGTCAGCAATGTCAACCCTGTGCTCTGCACGTTTAAGTGGGGAACCACAACGCTTGACAAGAACATCGGTTCGCTGACTGTCTATGACATCGACAAGCCTTTGAAGCTTTCTGTGGATATCATGGATGCAGCAGGCAACACGAAAACTATCGATCTCGGTGAATACACAGCTCAGACTTACACCGAAGCACCTGCTGAGATTAAGCTGATCACCGGTTGCGATCCTAAGGATCCAACGACAGCCAATGCCACCAAGACATGGGTGCTCGCAGCTGGCAACAACTGGGGTAATGGCGCAAGCACTGATGCTGCCGGGAGCTGGTGGACTACTGATGTCACTGGTCAGGGTGGTTCTTACGGCGAGATGACCTTCTCTTGGAAGGACGGTACGCTGACAACAACCATCTATGATGAGTCCAACCAACGCGGTGACAAGAGTGGAACTGGTACATTTAAGCTTGACTTCTCTGCACGCAACACCAGTACGAATGTTATCTGTAACCTCATCACAAGTGGTTCTGGCAACATTGTCTTTCCATACATTATCAATGAGAATTACAAGGAGGGCCATAACTTCGAGATTACCAAGGTCACAGATGAAGATCTATACATCCGTACCCAGCATACGACACCAAGTGGAGAGGGTACATTCTGGCACTTCGTTGTTAAGAAATAGGTTTCTTTAAATTGTCTATTCAAGCATGCGCCATGAGTCTGTCCAAACAGGCTCTTGGCGCTGCTTTCTTCATTTATCATTTGTATCAACTACCTTTTTTATGTGGTCGTTCATTCATAAGCATTTGCAAGGCTTCCTTTCCCTGCTCTTCGCCATTGCCATAGCGCTCTTTTGGGCTTTTCCTTACCGCTGCGCGCTCAGCTACCAAGAGCAGTATCAGTTGTTTTTCTTTACACCATCCTATTTCACTGAGCGCATCAGCGTGCCGGGTGGACTGGCCGACTATGTGGCCGAGTTCATCACACAGTTCTATTATGTCTATGCGCTGGGTGCCATTCTCCTTGCTCTTGTTTTCTTTTGTCTGCAACGACTCACGTGGGTGCTGATGCGCCGCAGCGGCGTGTCGCCATCGTGGTATCTGCTGAGCTTCATCCCCGCCATTTCCCTTTGGGCGCTCATGGGCAACGAGAACGTGCTGCTCTCCTTTGCCATTGCTCTGCTTGGCATGGAAGAGCTGATGCTCCACTATATCATCGTGCGTGACCATAGCCGTGGCTGGGTGACACCGGCAGTTTATCTGCTCATCGCCATTCCCGTGGGATACTGGCTGGTGGGACCGGTGGTAATAGGAATAGCAATCGGACCCTTCCTGGCCCTCCCTAAAAGGGAGGGAATGAGCAACGCCCAAACACACCCGAAGGATTCTGAGACAAGCAACGGCTCAGAGCAAACACTATCGCATGCAGAAAACAAGGCGGCGCACAAGCCGTTGGTGACGCCACTGGGCTGGGCATTGTTGAGTGTTATCTACTTCGTGGCTATCGTCTGGCTGTGCGGATGGTTCCTGCAATATCCCTATTACAAGCTGTTTGGTGGCATCAACTACTTCCGTTATCCCGGCGTCATCCCCGTGATGCAGTGGGTTGTAGCCGCGTTGTTTACCCTGCTGCCCCTTTTGACTTCCTACCTTCCGCGGCTGGAGGGCAGGAAAGCCATACGCGCAGAAGTCGCTCAGCTTGTCGTCATCGTGCTTGCCACCGTGCCCCTGCTGCGCTTCAGCTTCGACCGCGCCACCTACGAACTCATCGACTACGACTATCTCGTGCGCACGCATCAGTGGCAGCGCATCATAGAGAAAGCCGAGAAGCATCAGGCTTCCTCACCGATGAGCGTGAGCTGTGTCAACCTCGCCCTTGCCATGCAGGGCCAGCTCTGCGACCGTCTCTTCGAATTCTATCAGAATGGTGCCGAGGGGCTCTTCCCCACCTTCACCCGCGACATGACCTCACCGTTGCCCACAGCCGAGGCGTTTTATCAGTTGGGCATGGTCAACGATGCCGAGCGCTACACCTTTGAGGCACAAGAAGCCATCCCCAACTATCGCAAGAGCGGACGCTTGACACGCCGCATCGCCCAGTGCGAAATCGTCAACGGCAACTATGGCGTGGCAGCCAAATACCTGCGCATGCTTGAGAGCAGCCTGTTCTACCGTCAGTGGGCCAAGAGCCAAGAGCGCTTCCTCTACAACAGTGCAGCTGTCAACGCCGACCCGGAATACGGTCGTCTGCATGACATCCGCATCAAACGCCACGACTATCTCTTCAGCGATCAGGAGATGGACCAGATGCTCGGTCTGCTGCTCGTCGACAACAAGAAGTACGACAACCGTATGGCTTACGAATATCTCATTGCCTACGAACTGCTTCAGCGTGATGTCAATCGCTTCATGCAGTACTATCCCCTCGGCCGTTTTGTACAGTTCGACCATATTCCATACGCCATCCAGCAGGTACTCATCGGTTCATGGCTGCAGCACCACAACACGTTGCAAGGCATGCCCTACAGTGTCGACCAGCAGAATGTCGACGCCACGGTGGCTTTCATCCGTGCTTATATGACCAACCGCAACGATCCTGCCCTCAACCAGCCGCCACTCGCCTACAACGCCTGGCACTATCTGCTCATGGGCAGCAACAACAAGAAGAAGGGCAAGGAGAAGATGCAGACCATCTATTGATAACCTTTTTAGAACAACACTGAAATGAAGAAAATAAGTTTCATAATAGCCTCATCGCTTGTTGCAGTCCTTAGTCTTAGTCTCGGACTGTTGACCTCTTGCAGCAACAAACCCTCCAACGCTACGCAGGTCAACGCCCTGCCAAAGATATTCCCCGACTATGTGGGTACAACCATCCCCGTGGACATCGCTCCTCTCGACTTCAGCGCGGTGGGGCAGGATGCCGAGGCCATGTACGTCGTAGTGAAAGGCTCGAAGAGTGGCGAGATGGAGACCAGCGGCGGCTATGCCGACTTCGACGTTGACGAGTGGCACAAACTCACGGAAGCCAACAAGGGCGGCAAGCTCGTGTTCTCGGTTTACATCAAGCGCGGCGGTGAGTGGAAGCAATACCGCGACTTCTCGGTCAACGTTTCCTCTGATCCGCTCGGCGAGTGGGGACTCACCTACCGTCTCATTCCTCCCGGCTACGAAGTTTACGGCAAGATGGGACTCTACCAGCGCAATCTGAGCAACTTCGATGAGCAGGCGATTCTCGTCAACACGGCGGTGCCCGGTGCTTGCCTCAACTGTCACACAAGCAACCGTACCTCGCCCGAGCAGTTCACCTTCCACATCCGTGGCGCCAACGGCGGCACGCTCATCTCGCAGCACGGCAACGTGGAAGTGCTCAAAGCTAAGAACGACTCGCTCAAGGGTTCTATGGTCTATCCTTATTGGCATCCATCAGGACAGTGGGTTGCCTACAGCACCAACCAGACGCATCAGAGCTTCCATGCCATCCGCAGCGAGCGCATCGAAGTCTTTGACCAGGCTTCCGACGTGCTTATCTATCATCCCGCCACACATCAGATTGTACTCAACCCGGCGGTGATGACGAAGGACCACTACGAGAACTATCCGGTGTTCTCGCCCGACGGACGCACGCTCTATTTCGTCTCCTCTACGGCTTGGGACATCCCGGCGCACTATAAAAACATCAAGTATAACCTCTGTCGCGTGGGCTTTGACCCGAAGACCGGACGCACCGTAGGCAAGGTCGACACCATCTTCAATGCCCGTCAGATGGGTAAGAGTGCCAACCATCCGCGCCCGTCCTACGACGGCCGTTTCCTGCTCTTCACACTGAGCGACTATGGTTGCTTCCCCATCTGGCATAAGGAGGCCGACCAGTGGCTGCTCGACTTGCGCACGATGAAAGCCCGTCCGCTCACGGAAATCAACAGCAACAACACTGACTCGTGGCACAACTGGAGCCGCAACAGCCATTGGATCGTCTTCACCTCGCGCCGCATCAACGGCTACTACACCCAACTCTATCTGGCTCATGTCGACAGCCATGGACGCATGGGCAAGCCTTTCCTGCTGCCTCAGCGCAATCCCTGGCTCTACTACGACCGCCAGCTCAACAGCTACAACACGCCCGACTTCACCCTCCAGCCCGTCCGCCTCAATGCCCGCAAAGCCGCCGGAGACATCCTGAGCAATGAGCGCGTGGCGACGGAAATCAAGTAAGACACGCCAAAGAGTCTGCTAATAGAAGGGCCTAGTCAAAAGAAGCTATTACTACAGCTCATCGTTTTTTTTTATGAATATCCGCAATCATCCAAATTAGCAAAGTTTATACAGCCTGGACAATCC
>DAWDCC010000061.1:0-19158 GCA_052355365.1 Prevotella sp.
TTTATTAATGATTGAAAGGTATTTTAGTCATAACATCACCACACAGAAATAAAAAATAACATTATTTATATGTTATATATAAGTATGTTACAACAGAATATATTATCTTTGCACCGTACCAAACAAATAGATATGGAAATAAAAAGACTAATTGCTTTCCTGGTGTTCATCATCATAAACAGCGTTTTTACCTTGGCACAGGAAAAAGAAAGTAGAACGCTCATTTATCCAAGAATAGGATGCAATATTTCTTTTTACGACAATACCTATGCCGGATTCGGTGAAAACAGCATGATGAAGCCTGAACATAAAACATCTTGCAATGTGGGGTTCGAAGCCGGATTAGATGCCGAGCATTATTTCAATCGCTATTTAGGCATAAGCATTGGTGCCTATTACTCATACAAAAGGAAAAACGAGGGCGATTTTACTGAGGAATATGACAAAGTAAAATATGTTATCAACAACAGCAAGACCACTTTCCACACCGTCAGCTTTCCTATCTTGTCAATGATAAATATCAAATCCTGGAGCAATTCTTCCTTAGTCTTTAAAGGAGGACTCCTGATTGAAGCCTTATTATCTGCAAAAAATAAGAATACCCAATACGACTACTATAAGGACGACGGGCAGTGGGAATTAAAAGACGATGGGGTTCAGCAAGTTGAAGGTAGCACGACATCTGCTTATCACAAAATGAGCCTATATATACCTATTGGCTTGTGCTATCGTCTCGGACATCTGTCTTTTGATATGCGATACAACATTGGACTTACCCAACAATATAAGTATTTAAGTGAAAGTAAGCATCTAAAAGGCCTCACTGCTTTGGTGGGGTATAGCATAACAATATAAATTTATATATCATGAGAAAAGAAATCATCTTAGGACTATTCGCTTGTTCTTTTCTTCTCACATCATGTGACTCATCAACAGGGGATCCTCTAATTTCTGAGGACACAGCATCATCGAGTTCCAAAGCAAAAGAAGAAATGCTTTGGCCAAACGTTCTTACTATGACATCATCTGTTAGTGACGTACAGACTTGGACTGGAGAAAAGAAAATTGTAGAACATAAAAACGTTAAGTATGCTTTGGGCCCTGCATATAGATTCTACATTCCACAAGGCGTTTATATCTGCGACCAATACACCATTGTGGCAAAGACTTCAGAGAATCCAAATATTATTTATCGCAACGCAATAGATGACGAATGTGGCTTTTTGCCAAATTCGGGTAGCATAAAAACTATACAGAGAGGAACAAGAGCTGTACAATCAGACGATTCTGAGAACTCATACACATTGCAAACTTACTGTATTCATGTCAAGTGTAGTCTAACTGGAGCAACACATTATGATAGATATATTCCCTGCAAACCAGAAGCAGCCTTACTTAAATACAAAATAATTTCTTTAGACTAAATTCTATCATTATAGATTCCATTGAGTCCTTTTGAACATGTTTCATTAACGACCTCTTCGACGGCAAGTATCTGCTCGTGCAGCGCTGTAAGAAGAACTATTACCTCATCACGGTGAAGTAAAACGAACCGTACAAATGTTTTTGCCATCGTATCAGCGTAGAATAGCCATCAGAAACGCTCAACTACGTGGCAAAAAACGTTTTATATATATGGTCAAACGAATGTCAGCCAATTGGACGACGACCGTCGTCCAATTGGCTGACATTCGTTTGACCAAACTTCCGACGTTCGTTTGACCAACTATCCGCAAGCTTTTTGATACGTACATAACGGTTTTTCTACGACTGCAAGACGACTACAATGTAAATGCTCCGGCCATTCCCGGAATCATTCTTCGGCTATTCCGAAAAAAGATATAACGGCAACCTTCCTTTAGGGACGGTTGCCGTTTTTTCTGTTTGTATCTTCAGGAACATGGACTGGAAAGTGCAGGAACGAGCAAGACGTCTCAAGAAAACAGCCCGAAAATTTGGTGGTACACGGAAAAAGCAGTATCTTTGCAGCCAAGATTGTCGTATGGTGTAATGGTAGCACAACAGGTTTTGGTTCTGTTTGTCGTGGTTCGAATCCGCGTACGACAACTATGAGGGGCTTTCGGATATTTCCGAAAGTCCCTCGTTGTTGATCAGTCGGCTACTAAAAACTACATTCCGAGTTTATAGACCTTGAGATTCATGACTTTAGCGGTACCACCCTTGCTATAAAGCTTGATGTTGTTATAAGGTTGTGTGGGGAAGACGAGATTAGTCATGGCAATGCGACCGCCGTCAACGAAGACCTCTACGCTGCACTTGTCGACAAAGATGTCGAGATGATAGGTATTGCCGTTGCACAGACTCAGCGGCGCCCACGTGCCGAGTGCGAAGTCGTTTTGGTAATTGACGCTATTGGCGGCGCGTGCCGGTATCTTCATCTCGCGGTGCTCATGCACGTCAGCCTCCTTCTCGATATCGTGGATACTCGACTTGCTGCCAAACGAGGTCAGTCCGCTGCGTGTGCGGTCCATGACGAGGCGCATCTTGTCCATGTCGAGATAGATCTGCGAGAGCTCGCCCTTGTCGTTGTAAATGTCGAGACCCATGGTCTTCGCAGTTCCCGGCATGATGTCGGCTTCCAACTCAAAGGCGCCGTCGTTGGTCTTGAAGAGTCGTTCGGTCTTCTTTGCCGTACCGTCTTTCAGCACCATGTTAGGGATGACGCGCGTCTGCTTACGGAGCTTTCTGGCCTCAGGGACGACGTTGGCAGACATATACACCTGTCCGTCTTTCTCAAAGAGCGAGAGCTCGCGCGGCAGGCCGTTGGCACCACGATACTGCCTGATGGGCGTGACGTTGGCATATTGCCAGTTGCTCATCCACGGCAGAGCGACAACACGTCCGGGCGTGCCATAGAAGGTGACGGTGGCATAGTGGTCCTTGCCATAGTCGAGCCACTTGACAAACGAGGGCGGCGTGTCGCACGTGAAATGCGTGCCGTCGAAGTCACCGACGAAATACTCTGTGGCACTGCCGCCGAAGAGGCAACCGGGATTGATGTTGACGATCATCACATATTTCGTCTTTCCGTTGACCGTCAGCGGGAAGAAGTCAGGGCACTCAAACTGGTTGGGCTGTGCGCCGTAGCCGCGTCCGAAGGCAGAGACATAGGTCCAGTCCTTGAGGTTCTGCGACTTGTAGAAGCGCATCTCCTTGTCGGCCGAGACAATCATATACCAGCTCTTGGCAGGTGCGTACCAGAAGACCTTCGGGTCGCGGAAGTCCTTCAGTCCGTCGAAAGGCCGCAACACGGGATTATGATTATATTTGGTAAATGTCGTACCATTGTCAAGGCTGTAGGCCATGCACTGAATCTGCCCGTTCTTGTCGCTGGCCGAGGTGTAGAAGGCGATGATCGCATTCTTGCCATATCCGGCCGAATTGTTGACGTCGATGACCGACGAGCCGGAGAAGATATGCCCGAGTGTGTCGCGCGCAATAGCCGGCGGCAGCTCCCGCCAGTGCATGAGATCACGGCTGACGGCGTGTCCCCAGTGCATGTTACCCCATTTGCTGCCATAGGGATTGTACTGGAAATAGAGATGGTAGACACCGTCTTTGTAGACCATACCATTGGCGTCGTTCATCCAGCCATAGGAGGGCGTGTGGTGGTAGACAGGCCGGTAATAGTCGGTGTTGGCCACGCTCCATCGGTCAGCAAGCCGCATGGAGGTGAGCGCAAGGTCGCCCTTCTTCAGTCCCACAATCTTCACCACGGCGCGAGGTCCCTTGCCCAAGACGAAGGGCACGTCGTAGTCGGTTTTCTTTTCGGCAAGGCGTACGTCCATCCAGGTGTCGGCGGCGTTGCCCGTGTCAAGCAAAACCCTTTTCTCATCGGTGTTTTCTTCAACTGGAAGAATCAGGTATTTTGTCGGTTGGTCAACGGTCACCACGGCAGTGTCGCCCTTCCAGCCGATACTCATCTTCTGGGCAGAGGCAGCAGAGACCGTCAAGGCCATAGCTGCCAACAATAACAATTTGTGCTTCTTCATATTGGTATAGTTAATTGGTTCTTTCAGAACTTGATGCTGGCGGTGAACTCCACGGTGAAGGGCCGCAGGTAGGATCCCGTCATGAGCGTGTTCTTGATGTTTTTTGCTTCGTCTTTGGTGATCAGCTCTGCACCGGCAATGCTGCCCTTGGCACCCGTCTGGTTGAGGAAGTTGACCACGTCGCATCCCAATGCCAGCCGCTTGTTGACCTGCCAGTTCACGCCGCCGAAGGTCTCCCAGTGGCCGTTGAAGTAGTAAGCCTCATTGATGTTAGCATAAGTCTTACCGAAGTAACGCCATGAAGTCCAAATCTTCAAGTCCTTAGTGATCATATAGCTTGGGTCGAACTCAATGAGCACCTGCGGGATCTCGGCCACGATGTTGCCCGTAGCGTCGATCTTTCCCTCGTATCCATCGGAGAACTTCACGCTGGTCTCGTATTTCTTATACGTCGGCTTCTGATAGGTGAAGAGGAAATGGACGTCAAGACCCTTCAGAGGATGAGCCACGACATCGGTGGTCCAGCCAATGGTCTTGATGTCGTAGGTCAGCGGAGCGGCCATGATCTCGTTTTGTCCACCGGGCAACTTGTGCTGGAGGTTGAGCGTGGAGTTGTTGTTGGTCTTGCTGATATAGGAGAAGAGCGAGGTGAGGCTCAGCCAGCTGTTGTTATAGTAGATGCCGGCGCGTCCCAACGGCACGGAGATCTTCTCGGTGTTGGGGAGCGTAGCGGGAGCAAAGGCCTCGAACTTTGGGTGCTGCACGAGGTAGGTGAAGTCACCGGTGAAGCCAAACTCCTTGGTGAGCTTATAGGTGACGGCGGCCGTGAGGTCGTAGTTGAACCAATGATAGTCGATGCGCGTGGGACTGATACGCGTGCCGTCGGGTGCCGTGGCGCCAATATAATAATTGGTGAAGCGGCCCACATAGTCTCCGGCGGAGTTCTTCACCGCGGCGTTGCGTCCGCTGAGCGTCTGCCACTCCAGGCGTGCGCCGTAGTAGAGGTTGAGTACAGGAAGGATGTCCCAGTCGTGAGTGGCGTAGACGGCAAACTTGTTTTCGTGACCCACATAATACTCCGACGCGTTCTTGTTGTAATCGTAGAAGATCGCCGACCGCTGGTTGGCGTCCCACAGACGCACGGCATAGCTGCCGTCATCGGGCACGCTCTGGTCATACATCGTGGTCTTGGACGCGTAGTCGATGTCGTACCACCACTCGTTGACACCTAATCGTACGGTGGACGTGCGGAACTGCTTTTGCAACTCAGAGGTGAGGAGGATCTCGTCGATGTCGCCGGCATTGAGGCACGACATTCGGCTCTGCACATATTCGCCCGTATAGGCTTTGGCCTTTCCCTCTTCGTCGAGATACTTGTAGGCATAGCCGCTGCCATTGTTGATAATCGACATCGGGGTCTGATAGACCAGTGCGCCGTGGGCATGGTCATAGCGCCCCATGATTCGCCATGTCAGTCCGTTGTCCCAGTTATAGGTGTTCATCATTGAGACCTGGCTCGACCGGTTCTCGATGGCATCATAGAGATTGGTGGAGGTGAGTTTGCCTGTCTTCATGTCGACATAGGTCATATTGTTGTCCACGGACAAGTACGACGTGGTACCGAGCTTGAACTTGCCATACTCCTTCACGCTACCGTCGCCGACATAGATAAACGGGGCTGACTGTGTGGCGTAGGTGTAGACGGGATGGCTGTTGGCGTATTCATACATTGCAGTGAAGGAGCCACGGCCTTCAGCGTATTTCTTGGTCAGCGCGCCCTTGTAGATCTGTGTGCGGTCCTGGAAGGGCGTGGACTTCAGCTTAAACGTACCCGGATCAAAATCTTGGTAGATGTTGGCACTGTAGTACCAGTCGTGTCCGGCGTCACCGTTGAGGTTGAGCGAGAACTCACTGAGTCCGAAATGGTTGCTCTTATAGTTGAGCGTGCCGTGGAAGCCTTTCGTGCCGAGCTGCGTAAACGAGTTGACGGCATAGCCGATGTTGCCGGTGGTGATGGCCGTCTCGGAGATCTTCAGCAATCCCACGTGGCTCAGGCTGGCATCGGAGCGCCACACCGAGTTGACCGAATGGGGATTTGTGGCGTAGGTCACGGGCAGTCCGTTTTCCAATACGTTGACATCGGCCGAAGGCAGACCGATCTGGATCTCACGAGGACCGTTGGCACTGGAGGCGTTGAGCATGACATTGCGGTTGCCCTCCTCTTTGGAGTTGCCCGAGTTCTTGCTCTGCGCGAAACATGGTAAACCTGTCAGCAGCAACAAGGCCACTAACGCGGAAAGGGAAATTAGTTGCTTCATCTTCGTAAAGTATTAAAGACGTTAGGTAGTGCCACATAAGATATAAAGCCTATACACCTTATTATATATATCCTACAGATAAGCAATACGTACAGACTTCCGAAAGAGGTTGCACAGTCACTGAGGACTGTAGAGATTGTTTCACATTGCCGGCATCTCTGCCTGACAGTGCCAAAGATACGAAAAATATTAATAAGTGTTCACTTTTTCAGCTTCGTTTTTTCGATTGCAACCGTTATTTAACATAACACATTCAAAATACGCACAAAAGTGTGGCTTATTAGCCTTGAATCATGCTATAATAAATCAAATGCTGAATGCTGATTTCAAAAATAGAAGATAGTATTATGTTGTGCAAATATAGTATTACAGAGATATGGAAATAATGTTTAACTTTGCAACATGATAATATTAAACCAATATCATTGATTGATGAACCGATATTACTAACATCAAATACATATAACATTATGAAGAAAATCTCTACTCTATTCGTAGCCCTGCTCGCAGCTGCCAGCATGAGCGCTAAGACTGAAGTCACATTGGGCACATGGTCGCCGTGGGGTGCCACTGCCACTGTAAACGGTAACACGCTCACCATGTCCGAGGCATGGGCAGGTGCCGGCAACTGGCAGGCTAACGACGGAGTCGCTGATTGGAGCGACGGCGACTACCTCGAGCTCGATGTCTCCAACTGCACTGGAGGCTTTAAGGTAGCCGTGGAATACAACGATGGCAAGGCAGTTGACGCCAAAGGTAACCCCACCAAAGTCGACGCTCTGACCACTACCGGCGGTCTGTCTGATGGCGACAAGGTATGCTACGTAAAGCTCAACGAGACCAACAGTGATAAGGTCGTCAACCTTTGGCTGCAGAGTACGGTGGCCAACGCATCTGTCACCGTGGACAAAGCCTATCTCGTCAGCGAGGATGAGTACAAGGCTTATTTAGCAGGGAAGTCCAAGGGTGAGCAAGTCGTTTGGGAAGGCAGTTGCGACTTCGGTACAGCCTGGAGTTCTTATGTACAGTTGGATGCAACAAAGTTTGCCACAGCTCAAAGTGGCGCTACCTTTACTTTCACCTATACTCCCGGCACAAGCGAAAGTTACGCACAAATACAGCTGAATAACTCAAGTTGGGCTCCCCTTACAAGTCCAAAAGGACTGAATCAATATAATACCATTGATCTTAACTCGGGCGGAACAACCTACTCTACCACACTCAGCGATGAGGATTTGGCTACCGTTCAAGCAGGTGGCATGATCCTCAAGGGCTTCAACGCCACTCTCACCAAAGTCACAGTCACCAACCCGACAACGACCGGCATCAACAACATTCATGCAGCCAAGAAAGCCAATGAAGGCGCAACCTTCAACCTCGACGGACAGCGTGTTGGCAAGACCTTCCGTGGCATGGTCATCCGCAATGGCAAGAAATTCATTCAGAAATAATAAAAGCACTATCGTCTGATTGTTTCGTTCTCTCAGAAGAGCAGGAGCGGCAAATGCCACTCCTCTCTTTCTACCTATTCCTAACTGCCTATAGTCAAAAAAGTATTCATCACACATTCCTCTTATTTCTTAACGAGTCTGCCTATTTATACACATCATTGACACTATTATTGCATCATAGTATCTGATATTGCAAAAATAAGAATATTCTATGCAAGCATTTATCAGTAACTTTGCGCTTGATTTTACGACTCGCACAATAGATAAGCCAAAATCTACATATATTATATATCACAATCAAATGAACAGAGCAATTCTTATCCTGGTAATGACGATCCTCTCATTGCCAATCTTTGCCCAGTCGAAGCTCACAGGTACCGTTGTCGACGGTGCTACCGGCGAGACGCTGATTGGAGCAAGTATTGTTGTCCAAGGAACGGGCACCGGTGGCGTGACCGACCTCGACGGACATTTTTCCATCGACTTGCCCAAGGGCAAGACCAAAGTCGTCGTCTCCAGCGTCGGCTACACATCACAAACCATCAACGTTACAGGCAAGAGCGACATCACCGTGAAGCTCGTCGAAGACTCTAAGGTCATGGACGAGGTCGTCGTTGTCGGCTACGGTACCATGAAGAAGAGCGATCTCAGCGGATCTTTGAGCTCTCTCGCAGGCAAGGACCTGATGAAAGGCGGCGCCATGGATATCGCCCACGGCATGCAAGGCAAGATCGCCGGTGTGCAGGTCAACCAGAGCGATGGTGCTCCGGGCGGCGGCATGAGTATCGTCATCCGTGGTGCCAACTCGTTCTCCACTTCTTCTCAGCCTTTGTACATTGTTGACGGCGTGCCCTTCGAGACAGGCAGCACGCCAGGCAACGGCGCTACCACAAGCCAGCAGAGCTCCAACCCGCTGAGCTTTATCAACCCTCACGACATCGAAAACATCGAAGTCCTCAAGGATGCTTCCGCCACGGCCATCTACGGTAGCCGCGGTGCAAACGGTGTGGTCATCATCACCACAAAGAAAGGTAAGGCCGGCAAGCCCAAGGTGGACTTCTCTGCCAACTGGGGCTTCTCACACATCAGCAAGAAGATCGACATGCTCGACCCGGTGACCTATGCCCGCTATATGAACGAGCAGATCGACAACGACCGCTACTACCTCGGCTCGCAGGCTACTGCTTATCCCTACCCCGGCACTTGGGGCTACCAGTCCTACTCCGACGGACACATTAATTATAATACAGGTAAATATACCGGTAAGCCCGAGGACTACGCTCATCCGGGATGGTACTACGACGAGTATGGCAATGCCACAGAGCTCGGCGTGGCCGACTGGCAGGACGAGATCTTCCACACCGCCTTCCAGCAGGACTACAACCTCGGCGTGAGCGGCGGTGACGACAAAGGTTACTACTCCTTCTCGGGCAACTATGCCGATCAGGACGGTATCATCAAGAACTCCGGCTACAAGCGCTACTCTCTCCGCGCCAACATCTCGCGCAAAGTATACAGCTGGTTGGAGATCGGTACCAACCAGAGCTTCACACGCAGCACAACGAACTTCGCCAATACGCTGAGCTACAACACCGGCGTGGTGCGCTCGGCTCTGATCTTCCCGCCGACCTACGGTCCGAACATGGATACCACACAGGCCGACAACCTCAACTGGCTCGCTGCCAACCCGGCTGCCTATGTGCGCAGCACCAAAGATGAGCTCAACGGCATCAACTATTTCAGCAGCTCCTATCTCGAGATTCAGATCGTACCGAAATGGCTGAAGTTCCGCCAGAACCTCGGACTGGGCTACAACGACTCGCACCGTGGCTCGTACTACGACCGTCACACCCAGGAGGGTAAGTCACCGATCAACGGCAAGGCCAGCAAGGCCAGCAACATCTGGACTTCGACCACCGCTGAGAGCATCCTGACTTTTGACCATACCTTCAACAACATCCACGCCGTAAACGCCGTCGCCGGTTTCACTGTGGAGAGTGACTCTTGGGACAACAACAGCGAGATCGCACAGAACTTCCCCGACGACCTCACCAAGGACAACGATATGGGTCGTGCCAAGGACCGCGCTAAGCTTTCCAGCGACAAGGGTACACAGCGCCTCGTCTCCTTCCTCGGACGTGTGAACTACACGCTGATGAACAAGTATCTCTTCACCGCGAGCATCCGTTCCGACGGTAGCTCGAAGTTCACCGACGAGAACAAGTGGGCAACCTTCCTCTCCGGTGCCGCCGCATGGCGTGCCAGCGAGGAGAAGTTCATCAAGGATCTCGGCATCTTCTCCAACCTGAAGTTCCGTCTGAGCTATGGTGAGACAGGTAACCAGGGCATCGGCTCTTACCGCACTCTGCCTCAGCTCGCCGTGGCCAACTATCCCTTCGGCGGATCCATCAACAGCGGTGTCGCCATGGTCAACTGGCGTGGACCGGTTGACAAAGACATCAAGTGGGAGACCACCGCACAGTACAATGCCGGTATCGATTTCGGATGGTTTAACAACCGCCTGACACTTAACGTGGACTACTATCACAAGAAGACCCGTGACCTGCTGCAGGAGGTGAAGATTCCTTCTTCCACCGGTTTCTCCAACAAGCTCACCAACTCCGGCAACGTCACCAATGAAGGTCTGGAGTTCACCCTCGGCGCCACACCGATTGACACAAAGGACTGGCACTGGGACTTCAACGGCAACCTCGCCTTCAACAAGAACAAGATCGGCGGTCTCAACGGCGACCAGTTTGCCAACACACTGTGGTACGGTGCCGACAATGTCTTCATCCAGCGCAACGGCTGTCCTATCGGTGCCATCTACGGATACGTGGAGGACGGCTACTACGACAACGAGGCTGAGGTGAGGGCTGATCCTCAGTACACCTTTGCTACAGATGCCATCGTGAAGTCAAAGATCGGTGAGATCAAATATCTCGACATCAACCACGACGGTAAGATCACCGACGCTGACCGCACCATCATCGGCGACACCAACCCAAAATATACCTGGGGCTTGACCAACAACATCTCATGGCGCGATCTCACCCTGAGCTTCATGTTCCAGGGCTCTCACGGCAATGACATCTTCAATGGTAACCTCATGGACATCAAGCTCGGCAACATCGGTAACATCACACGCGATGCCTATGACCATCGCTGGACAGCCGCCAACTACGAGCAGGCTGAGTGGCCGAAAGCTTCCTCCGGCTACGAGCGTACATATCTGCTCAGCAACCGCTACATCGAGGACGGCAGCTATATCAAGCTGAAAAACATCAGCCTGACCTATAACTGGAACCATCCCTTCAAGAGCACGGGACTGGAGAAGATCCAGTTTACCTTCGCTGCCACAAACCTCTTCACCATCACCAACTACAGTTGGTATGACCCGGATGTCAATGCCTTCGGCAGCGACTCCAGCCGCCGCGGCGTGGATATCTACTCTTATCCTTCTTCACGCACGTTTACTTTCGGCGTGAACATGACATTCTAATTTATAACGACCAAGCAATATGAAATTCAATAAACTGTTCTCTGCTGCGTTGCTGCTGACAGTGGCCACCCTGCCCCTGGCCACCTCCTGCGACGACTATTTGAAAGAGAAATCCGAGAGCTTCATCGGGCCCGACCAAGTCGAAGACTCCAAGGAAGGCGTCGACATGTGGGTCACCGGCGTATACAGCAACTGGCTCGACGACATGTTCCGCTGGGATGAGTTCCCGAAAGTTCTTGAGCTCGACGCTGACTACATCTCCGGTCCAGACTGGCTGTTCAGCTCGCTCGGTGCCGGCAACTTCCAGGGCGAGAGCGCACTGGACAAGATGTGGAAAGGTCCCTACAACCTCATCAACGACGCCAACATGGCCGTGCGCTACATCAGCCAGATGAAGGGCGTCGACGAGGCTTACAAAAACAACGCCATCGGCGAGTGCTACTTCCAGGAAGCCTTTGCCTACTTCCTCCTCGTGCGTGCCTACGGCCCCATCCCCTACATGGCTGAGGACGTGAGCAAGAGTGGAGAGTTTATGCACAGCCGCCGTCCTGTCGCTGAGATCTACGATCACATCATCGACCTGCTCACCAAGGCTTCTTCCATGATGTATACCCGCGACAACAGCAACTACAAGACCGGACACGTCTCTGCCGGCTCCGCTGCCGGACTGCTTGCCAAGGTCTACGCTACCATGTCTTCTGCCGCCATGCCCGCCGGCACTGAGGTGACCGTGCGCACCGGTGCGCCTTATGTCACCGAGAACGGCAAGAAATACTATCGCATGCCGACCGCTGAGACCTTCAAGAAGACAGCTGTCGAAGGCTATGAGAACATGGACGCCCAGGAGCTCTACAAGAAAGCTGCCGAATGGGCCAAGAAGGTCATTGACGGTGAATACGGTCCCTACGAACTCACCGCCTACGACGATCTGTGGAAGCACAGCCACTGCCACGACGCTGAGATGATGTGGGGCGTGGAGTCCACTACGGGCGACGCTACCTACTGCACCGGCGTGCACTCCTACTACTCCGGCTACAAGAAAAGTAAGGGCAGCCCATTTATCGAGTCCGGCGGATGGGTCGGATGTACCAGCAATTGGTACCATCTCTTCGACGACCAGGACTACCGCATCACCAAGGGCGTACGCCACGTATGGCGCTACTACTATCAGGAGGAATACAACGGTGCCTTCTACTATCCGCAGAGCTGGAGCGTGAAGATCACCGGAATGGACGCCGACGGCAACTACGTGCGTGAGCCGGACGCTGAGTACAAACAGACTGGCATGAGCTACCAGTACAACCAAAGCTCGGAGTGCCTCGCCTTCACCACGAAGTACGATGATGTCGACGACGACGCTACACAGTACGCCGAGTCGTTCTGGCCATTCCTGCGCTATGCCGACGTACTCCTCATCTATGCCGAGGCTGAGAATGAGTTAGGCAACAGTGCCGAGGCGATGCGCTACCTCAACATCGTGCGCAAACGCTCCAACGCCACACTGATGGAAACTGCCGGCACCAAGACTGGCATGCGCAGCACCATCCTCGAAGAGCGCGCCAAGGAGTTTGCCTGCGAGGGCGACCGCCGTTGGGACCTCATCCGCTGGGGCATCTATCTGCAGGCTATGAACGCTGTCGGCGGACGCGACGATGCCAACATCAACAAGGCACGCACTGAGCGCAACCTGCTCTATCCCATTCCTACCGACGAGATCAACGTCAACGACAGCATCAACAGCAACAACCCAGGCTGGAACTAATCGACGCTCTCTCGCATCTATAAATCATTAAAGCAAGAATATGAATATCTTATCATTCAAGCATATCGGTGTAGCGCTCATGGCGGCGGCTCTGTTCTCCGCCTGCAACGATGTCGTGGATGTCAACTATCCCGACCGCTACACCAACCACGGTGCTCCCTCCATCACGGGCATCTATGATGTTCAGGACACCGGACACGTGACCCGGCTGGAAGGCGGTACCCTCAACCAGATGCTCCGCATCGAGGGCACCAACCTCGCCAACGTGAAGAAGATCACCTTCAACGGACTTGATGTCGACGTGCGGCAGGTATATGCCGAGTCCGGCGAGAGTTTCGTGAAGATTCCGCGCAAGATCCCCGAGCACGTCACCGACACGCTGGCCTATGAGACCAACGAGGGCAAGACGTCCCTGTACTTCCCTGTCTCCATCCCCCATGTGAAGCTCGAAGGACTCTCCAACGAGTTCGCACTCCAGGGCAGCCAGGTGCAGATCAGCGGTGACTATTTCGATCTCTATGACTTCAACGACACCACCGACAACAGCCCGGTGTCTATCACCATCACCAACAGTGAAAAGGGATACAGCCAGAAGATCCACACCGACTCTTGCGCGGAGACCTTCACAAGCATCCGCATTCCTAAAGACTGTCCCGACAACTCACTCATCACCTTCCGCTGGAAGGAGATGGGCAAGGACATGAGCAAGACAGTGCCTTACCGCATGTCCAGCGCACTGCTCTTCGGCGACTTCACCGGTGATCTCGGCTGGTGGAACGACTGGGGCAAGGGCCTTGTCACCGACGGATCGAAGAGCGGCGACCCACAGTCACTCGGCTTTTCGTTCCCCCGCATCAACGGCACCTTCGACAGCTGGTCGTGGAACTCCACTGGTATGGGATGCAACTGGCCCAACCAGGACTACACCGATCATCCTGAGAACTACGTGCTGAAGTTCGAGGTCTGCACCAACAGCTCCACTCCGTTTGCCGACTATGGCGCCAATGGTGCCAGCGGCTCGCAGAACGGTGGATACATGTTTGACTTCAACTCCTCAGGTGTGTCCCGCCACCAGTGGGATCCGGTCTCCTCAGGTTTGCGCAATACCTACGGCAAGTGGGTTACTGTCTCCATTCCTCTTGACAAGCTCTGTGAGGTGAAGCAGGACGACGGCACCATCAAGCACGTGCTGCCCGCACAGGGTTCTTGGCAGCCTCTGGAGTTTGTCATGCAGCCCAACAACAGCGAGGGCTGGACCGTGGATCACTGCTTCGGACAGTTCCGCATCGAACCAAAGAATTATTAATCGCAACTCAGCATGAAGAAATTACATATCCTTTTGCTGGCAATGGCCGCCATGACGGCCTTCGCCAGCTGCTCCGACGACAACAGCGACTACCGTGAGCCGCGGTCCTTCGCCGATCAGAACGCACCGCAGGTGGTCTCGGTGAGTCCTGCTGACAACGCTGCCGACATCGACACCTTCGCCAACATCGTCGTGACCTACAACGAGCCCGTCGTCGCTACACCGAAGACAACTATTCGCGTATACACCAACGACACCACCTATTATTATATAGACTCTCTGGTGACGACTAACGGCAACCAGCTCATCATCCCCTTCCACGCCAAGGCGGGAATGAACTACAAGGTCAACATCATGAAGCCTACGGTGCGAGACAGCTCCTATAACTTCGCCGGCGACTACACCTTCTCGTTCTCGACCAAGGCTTACAACAACTTCGACCCGACGCTCTTCAACATCGCTGACGCACCCGTCAACGCCGATGCTACCGAGCAGACGAAGAAGCTCTATGCCTATCTCAAAGAGAACTTCGGCAACCATGTCCTCTCCGCTGCCATGGCCGACGTGAACTGGAACACCAAGAACGCCGAGGCGCTCTATCAGCTGACCGGTAAGTACCCGGCCATCAACTGCTTCGACTTCATCCACTACTACTACAGCGCACCGCTCAATCCAAAGGGATGGATCGACTACACTGACACGAAACCCGTGGAAGACTGGGCCAATAACGGTGGTATTGTGGAGTGCATGTGGCACTGGAACGTTCCTTCATCAGAGGCTGACCAGACCAACTATGATTCCTGGAGCTACAACACCGAGAGCTTCTCGGCCAAGAACGCCACACGCAGCAGCCGTTGGGAGCATAAGTTCGCCATGAAGCAGATCGACATCATCGCCGACTATCTCCTCGCATTGCAGAAGAAGGGCATCCCCGTCATCTGGAGACCTTTCCACGAGGCGCGCGGCAACTACGGACGCTACGGCGGCACGGGTAAGGCGTGGTTCTGGTGGGGCAACTCCGGACCGGTGTTCTTCAAGAAACTCTGGAAGATGATGTACGACGAGTTCAAGGCCAAAGGCGTGAATAACCTCATCTGGGTGTGGACTTCTGAGGGTTCCTACACCGAGGACGGCAAGACCTACGACGACGCAGACTGGTATCCGGGCGACGAGTATGTCGATGTCATCGCACGCGACTACTATTGCAAGAATCTCAAAACGCCTTACCAGGATGCACATAAGGATCAGTTCGAGGCGCTGCGCCAGATTACCGGCGGCAAGAAGATCATCGCGCTTGCTGAGGGCGACGCCATGCCTTCGGTAAAGAACATGCTCACCGACGGTGCCATGTGGAGCTGGATCATGCCTTGGTGTGGTAAGGACAAGGACGGCATGAGCTACATCGACAGCGACTACAACACCGCCGCCTTCCTCAAGGACCTCCTCAACTCGAAGTACGTCATCACACGCGACGAGGTCAGCGGACTGAAATAAGCCATAAGCTCCAATAGCCCTATATATATAAAGAGAAGTAAGTTCCACACGAGAACTTACTCCTCTTTTTGTTTGCTGCCAAGCTGTAAAAGACAGAACGACTCCTACAGTTCAATGCCATAGCCCAGAGTTAGCATGAATGTGCTGTTGCGCGATGAAAACCCTGTTACGCTATGCTTATAGACATGTGTCAAACCTATGTTATAGCGCACATCGAGGGCTACATGATGAAACTCGTAACTCAACCCGACCGGTAACGACAACGTCACACGGTTGAGCACGTAGTTGGCATCATCGGAGACACGTACCTCGGGCTGCAAGCCCAGTTTCATCGACAATCCCGTAGCACTGGTGTAGATGCCAAGCACCGGCATGGCGATATAATTGGCCTTGACGGTGGTGTTGACGTCCACACTCTCATCATGCTCGAATTTAGTGCCTTGCTCGCTGTAGAGGGCACCGATGCTGGCTGCCAGCCGATCACTGACTTGTCGCTGCACCTCCAGGCCTGCCACAAAACCGGTCTTGTACTTTCCGTCCAAAGTGTGACCGTCAGAAGCTGATTGCAGGCGGTCGCCGGTAAACTTGGAAAAGGAAATGCCCAAGCGAGGATAAAGCGTGGTCGTTCCCGGCTCGGATTGCGCATAAACTGACAAAACTGTTGCCATGAGGATGATAGCACATAAGATTTTCTTCATGAATCCGTTTTTATTTTTTGAGTTGATAGTAAAACGGCATATCCTTTCAGAAATTGCCAAAGAAGGCACATATTTCTTTCCTATCAGAGCCTTACATGGCTAAAGCAGCAAGAAAATATCCGCCACAACCCACCTTTATCTCTTTGTTTTTTCGTAACTTTGCACATATATTATTATTTTGTCGACAAAATACCGGTATAAACGCATGAATATAGAAAAAGTTATCACTGAGGCCATCATCAAGGCTGTCAAAGAGCTCTACGGACAGGAAGTGCCCGAGAAAATGGTGCAACTGCAAAAAACCAAGGAAACTTTCGAGGGCAACCTCACCCTCGTCGTCTTCCCCTTCCTGAAGATCTCACATAAGAAACCCGAGGACACCGCACAGCAAATCGGTGAGGTGCTGCAGCGCGACTGCGAGGCTGTGGCACGCTTCAACGTGGTCAAGGGCTTCCTCAACCTCGTGGTGGCTCCTCAGGCTTGGGTGAGCCTGCTCAACGACATCAATGCCGACGCCAAGTTCGGCGAGAAGCAAGCTACAGCCGACAGCCCCCTCGTGATGGTTGAGTATTCATCACCCAATACCAACAAGCCGCTCCATCTCGGACATGTGCGCAACAACCTGCTCGGATGGAGCCTCTCGAAGATTATGGAGGCCAACGGCAATAAAGTCATCAAGACCAATATCGTCAACGACCGAGGCATCCACATCATGAAGTCGATGCTCGCCTGGATCAAGTGGGGCAACGGCATCACACCTGAAACGGCGCACAAGAAGGGCGACCACCTCATCGGCGATTTCTACGTACTCTTTGACAAGCACTACAAAGAGCAATGCAACGAACTGAAAGCAAAGCTCGTCGCCGAGGGCATGGACGAGGAAAAGGCTGAAGAGAAAGCCAAGAACGAGGCTCCGCTCATCGTGGAAGCACACGAGATGCTCGTCAAATGGGAGGCCGGCGACCCTGAGATCCGCGCGCTGTGGCAGAAGATGAACAGCTGGGTATACGCTGGCTTCGACGAGACCTACAAGGCACTTGGCGTAAGCTTCGACAAGATCTACTACGAGTCAAACACCTATCTCGAAGGTAAGCGCAAGGTGGAGGAAGGTCTCAAGAATGGTCTCTTCTTCCGCAAGCCCGACAACAGTGTATGGGCTGACCTCACCGATGAGGGTCTCGACCAGAAACTGCTGCTCCGCGCCGACGGCACCAGCGTGTATATGACACAGGACATCGGTACCGCCGAGATGCGCTTCAACGACTACCCCATCGACAAGATGATCTATGTGGTGGGCAACGAGCAGAACTATCACTTTCAGGTGCTCTCCATCCTCCTCGACCGTCTCGGCTTCAAGTGGGGCAAGGACCTTGTACACTTCTCCTATGGTATGGTGGAACTGCCCAACGGCAAGATGAAGAGCCGCGAGGGTACTGTCGTCGACGCCGATGACCTCATCGCAGAGATGATTGGCGACGCACGCAAGACCAGCGATGAGCTCGGTAAGTTCAAGGACATGAGCGAGGACGAGAAGAGCGAGATCGCACGCATCGTGGGTCTCGGCGCCCTGAAATACTTCATCCTCAAGGTCGACGCGCGCAAGAACATGCTCTTCAACCCTGCCGAGAGCATCGACTTCAACGGCAACACGGGACCGTTTATCCAGTACACCTATGCCCGTATCCGCTCCGTCATGCGCAAGGCTAAGGCCGACGGCATCGAACTGCCCACGCAGCTGTCCGCCGACGCGCCGCTCAACGACAAGGAGATACAGCTCATCCAGAAGATGGATGCCTTCAAGGTGGCCGTCAAGGACGCTGGCGAGAACTACAACCCTGCCGGCATCGCCAACTACTGTTACGAGCTCACCAAGGACTTCAACCAGTTCTACCACGACTACAGCATCCTCAGCGCCGACACCGACACCGAGAAGGTGACCCGTCTCGTCCTCTCCGACAACGTGGCCAAGGTCATCAAGAACGGCATGGAACTCCTTGGAATAGAAGTGCCGGAAAGAATGTAATCATGAGTAACGAGCCAGTCTCTCCTCCCGACTATCGCCACGACACCGTGTTGCCCTTGCCTCCCGAGGTGAGAGCAGACGCGTGGGCTGTGGACGCAGCCTGTCCCGGGAATCCCGGACCGATGGAATATCAGTGCATCGACCTGGCCACAGGGGCACAGATCTTCCACTTTGGCCCCGTCCGTGGCACCAATAACATCGGCGAATTCCTTGCCATCGTACACGCCCTGGCACTCATGGACCAACAGGGCATACGCGACAAGGCCATCTACTCCGACTCGTACAACGCCATCCTCTGGGTGCGCAACAAGCATTGCAAGACCAAGCTCGTGCGCGATGACTCCACAGCCAAAGCCTACGAACTCGTAGCCCGCGCCGAGCGATGGCTCGCCACCCATCCCGCCGCCGTCCCAATCATCAAATGGGAAACCAAGAAATGGGGCGAGATTCCCGCCGACTTCGGCAACAAGAAGAAATAGTATTCTGCACATATAGAATCCCATTTCCTTAACGTGGCTTCTTCTTTTCATTTTATGAATATCCGCAATCATCCAAATTAGCAAAGTTTATACAGCTTGGACAATCCTTGGT
>DAWDCC010000062.1:0-19110 GCA_052355365.1 Prevotella sp.
CTTGTTTTTAGTTACTCCTGCACGGAAATCTATTCGGTTTTATAGAGGAAAGATAATAAAAAAATTCTCTTGACAAAAGTATGTTCGTCACAATTTTCAATCTGGAGAATGAAAAAGAGGACTTTGTGGTTTCGCCGTCTCGTTTTTGGCTTGTCTCCGGAACAAAAAGGTACTTTGATACTGTCATCTCGGTACTTTGACCTGGTCATCTCGCCTATTTGACCCGATCAGCACGCCTATTTCATCGTTAGAAAAAGGCTTGTTGACAAGAAATTCTCTAAAGAATTATGCAAGAAACAGACGGATTCATGTCATCGCGAAAGCCAGAAAATTGTAATACGTTGATTTTCTGATACTTATAAAAACATGCGTATTTTCGCGAAAATCAGAGCAAGACAGGTGTTCGTCGAAAAGAATCGATTCTCAGAGGCGGAAATTTGTCACTTTACAAGACAAAAGAGGCAAACAATCTTGTTAGGATATTCCTATCTAACACATGTGATATCCCTGAAAGGGACATCACACATCGTAAGCAACGTATCCCCCGAGAACTTTGTACATCATAAGCAACATATCTCTACTGAGACTTATACGTCTGCTTTTAGCCCTGCCTTTTTTTTGCACATAGAATTGCATTTTATTGCCACAAATAGTGAATATTCCAAATATTTTATGTAAGTTTGCCATAAATAAATTCAAGTCACCATGAAACAACACCTTTTCAATGACAAAGCTACTGCTTACCGACAGTTAGTCTGGGCACTGCTGTTGCTCTGCCTCTGTCCGCTGACAGCCTCTGCCCAACAACAAGACAAGTTGCTCACGCTCCTTCGTGACCGGCTGAAATACAACTTCACGCAACTGCAAAAGCAGACGGTGAAGCCCTATTTCATGAGCTATCGCGTGGAGGACAACGACACGCGCACGATCACCAGTTCCTTTGGTGTGCTGAACGGCAACGACGACAGCCACGTGCGCTCGTTTATCCCGCAGGTGCGCGTCGGTTCCATGGCACTTGACAACTACAAAAACGACAATAGCGGCGGACGCCAGCAAGGAGCGACACTGCCCTTTGACGACAATGCCACCGACGGCATCACCACCAACTTCTGGCAAGCCACAATGGCCGCTTACGACGGTGCAGTGGAAGCCTATGAGGACGCAAAGAGCAAGGCCGCCACGTCAGCCGCCGACGAGGACAAGGCACCCTGCTTCTCCAAAGCACCGGCCGAACGCTACTACGAAGGGCCGCTCAACCCATCCGCAACAAAGCTCGACGACCAGCAATGGGCAAAGAAGCTCAATGCCGTCAGTGCCGTGTTCAAGGCTGATCCTACCTTGCAGAACGGAACGGCAGCACTGATCTATGAGGTCAACCGCTCCTATCTCGTCAACACCGACGGCACCGAGGTGGTGCAGAACCGGCGCACGGCACGCGTCGTCATCATCGCCCAGGCCATGGCCGACGACGGCATGATGCTGCCAATGTTGCAGGATTTCTTTGCTTTCAACCCCGACTCGCTTCCCTCCGAAGACCGTCTCGTCGCTGCAGCACAAGACCTGCTCACACGTGTGCAGGCGCTGAAAGCCGCTCCCGTAGCCAATCCCTATACCGGTCCGGCCATCCTCTCCGGTCCGGCTGCCGGCGTCTTTTTCCATGAGATCTTCGGTCATCGCCTGGAAGGGCACCGCCTCAAGAAAGGTGGCGAGACCTTCAAAGACATGGTCGGCAAGCAAGTGCTGCCCGCCACCTTCAACGTCTATTGCGATCCTACACTGCGCCACTATGCCGGCGTGGACATGAACGGCAGCTACCGCTACGACGACGAGGGCGTGAAAGCCCGCCGCGTCGACAATGTCGTGAGCGGTGTGCTGCGCTCCTTCCTCATGAGCCGCAAGCCTATCGACGGCTTCCCAGAGAGCAACGGCCACGGTCGCGCTGACCTGAGAAACGATCCTGTCAGCCGACAGTCCAACCTCATCGTGGAGACCACCAAGCCCTATACCGACGCCCAGTTGCGCGACATGCTCATCCGTGAGGCCAAACGGCAGGGCAAGCCCTACGGCTATTTCTTCCGTACGGTGACGAGCGGCTACACGATGACGGGCGAAGGCGGAAGCATCAACTCGTTCAACGTCACGCCCGTGGAGGTCTATCGTGTCTTTGTCAACGGCAAGCCCGACGAGCTCGTGCGTGGCGTGAGCCTCATCGGCACGCCACTGTCGATGTTCTCCCACATTCAGGCGGCAGGCAACCGCCCCGCCGTGTTCACCGGCAGCTGTGGTGCCGAGTCGGGTTGGGTGCCCGTGACAGCCTGTGCTCCCGCTGTCTTTGTCAGTCAGATAGAGACCCAGCGTGCACAGAAGAGCGACTTTGTGCCGCCGATCCTCAAGGCTCCTGTAGATAATAAGGAGTACAAGCCGCTCACCGATGCCGTAGGCAAGGATGTCGACAACGTGATCTTCGCCGCTATGAGCGACGAGATGAAGCGATCGATGGACAGCCTGCAACTCGAGGGATCACCCAAGCCGTTTTATCTCGACATGACGGCTACGCGCTCACGCGGTTTCGACATCACCGGCGAACTGGGCGGCATCTCCATGAGCGACCAAAAGCCATGGCACACCTATCTGTCCACCCATCTGCTCCTTGGCAACTACAAGAGTACCAATGAGCTGCCGGGGCAAGAAAACTATTTGGGACTCAACAATGGCGAACAAGTAGACTATGCCGACATCCGCCACTCCTTCTGGCAGCTCAATGACGCCGCCTATAAGCAGGCAGTGGTATTGCAGGCACAGAAGACTTCTTATCTGAAACAAAACCCGCCCTCGCTCGATCTGTCAAAGCTCCCCAACCTGCAACCGATGAAGCCTGCCACACAGATCGTCGACGACAACTCCGGCTTTGACATCGACATGCCACGATTGGAGCAGACCGCCAAGCGTCTTTCCGCAGTCTTTCAGCACTATCCCAAGCTCTATTACACCTCGGTGAAGATCAGCGGCAATCAGATGGTCTCCTACCGGTTGACGTCTGAGGGCGTGAAGATCAAGCAACCTCATCACCGTGTCATCATCTCTGCCGAGGCTTACTTCCGCGATGCCGACCAGGTGGAGCAAAGCGATGACTATACCTTCGCCTACGAGAGCACGGCCGAGATTCCGTCCGACGACATACTCGAGGCTCAGGTGCGTGCTTTTGCCGACAGCTGCATGACGCTCTGCCAGGCCCCCGCTATGCCAAAATACTACAAGGGTCCGGCTCTTTATGTCGACGGTGCCGCCATGAACGCCCTCTTCGACAGCCGTCTGATCTCAGAACCTTCCTACGAAGAGGATGCCAACGACATCGGACAGAAAATCGGCCAACCCGTCATCAGCAAGATGATCTCTGTCGTCAACCGCAACGACCTGAATACCTACGAGGGACAGCCGGTCTATGGCCACATGGTGGCAGATGCCGACGGCGTCACGCCAGCCCCACAGCTGACACTCATCGACCATGGCGTGCTGAAGGCAAAGCTCAACGGTGCCGAGCCCACGCTGTTCGCTCCTACCACCACGGGCAGTGCACGCTTCTTCAACGATCCCGAAAAACCGAGCATCGCCACGGGCTTCAACACCATTCAGGTACAAGTGGCGGCAACCACGCAGGAGAAAGAAATGGTGAAGCTGCTCATCAAACAAGCGAAGAAGGAAAACTTGCCCTTCGCCTATATCGTGGAGCTGCCGCGCCGCCAGTCTGCCACACGACTCTATCAGGTCGACGTGAAAACGGGAGCCATCAAACTGATGAAGACCGACCAGGACGCAACGCCGTCAGACGATGTGCTGATGAATATCCTCGCTGTCTCTAATAAAGAGGATGTCTTCAATGTCATCAACCCCTATACGTACACCGTGATCTATCCTCACAGCTTCCTGCTCAACGAGATCAAGCTTAACAAGGCGACAATGGAGGTACAAAAAGAGTTCGAGATTCCGTATCCGGTAGGTGAATGATGAGTGTTGAATGATGAATGGATTCAATGTTGAGTGTTGAATGTTGAGTGCTGAATTGTGAATGTAGAACAGAGCTAAAATGAAATCATATAATATGCAGATGAGAAAGATTTTCATTGCCATGTTGCTCGTGCTCACGATGCCGGCCATGGCGCAAAGGGCAAAGGAGGAAATCAAAGCTGACCGCAATCTCGCAGCCAGCAACTATCTGGCTTATCCCGGGCCGAAACAAAAGCTGACCAAGGCACCGGAAGGCTACACACCTTATTATATCAGTCACTACGGCCGACACGGCTCCCGCTATCTCATCAGCCCCGCCCAGTACAGCGACGCGGTGAACATTCTGGCCAAAGCCGACAGCCTTGACAAGCTCTCGCCACGCGGTCACGACGTGCTCGACAAAGTCAGGATGCTGGCTGCCGAGGCTCAGGGACGCTTGGGCGAACTGACTCCACTTGGCGCTGAGCAGCACCGAGACATCGCCCATCGCATGTACATGCGCTTCCCGCAGGTCTTCAACGGCAACGTGCACATCGACGCACGCTCCACCATCGTCATCCGCTGCATCCTCTCCATGGGGAATGAGCTCATGGAACTGGCACGCCTCAACCCGCGCATGGTCATCACCAGCGATGCCAGCCAGCACGACATGTACTACATGAACGATGAGCATGGTAAATACAACAAGCTGCGCGACACGCCGGAGGCACGTCAGGCGCTCGCCGACTTCAACAAGAACCACGAAAACTACAGTCATCTGATGGGACTGCTCTTCAACGACACGGCCTACGCCCACACCATCGATGCCAACAAACTCGGGCAGCGTCTCTTCGACCTGGCCGCCAATATCCAGAGCACGGAACTCAGACATAAGTTCAGCCTCTGGCCGATCTTCACCGACAAGGAGGTCTATGACTCCTGGCAGCGCAAAAACGCAATGTGGTATATGTATTACGGTCCCTCGCGACAGACCCACAGCTATGGACTGCTCACGCAAGCCAATCTGCTGAACAATATCATCACAACGGCCGACAGTTGCCTGCTCCTCCAGCATCCCGGTGCCACGCTGCGCTTTGCCCATGAGTCGGACGTCATGCCGCTGGTGTGCCTGCTCAACCTCAACCACTACGGCGAAACCATCGACGACCTCGAACAACTCGATGACCGCGGATGGAACAACTACGACATCTATCCCATGGCCTGCAACGTGCAGTTCATCTTCTATAAGCCCAACGTGGTCACTGATCTCAGCAAAGCCGACATCCTCGTCAAGGTGCTTCTCAACGAAAACGAGGCTACACTACCCGTTTCCACCGACAAGGCGCCTTACTACCACTGGAAAGATGTGCGTGCCTATCTCCTTCAGCGGTTGGATCAGCTGAAATAAGGTTGACGCTTCCCATGCGGTAGTTTTCTTACTGTCCTCAACCCGCTGATCCCTCAGATCCTGACAAGTGAAGCCCACGCGTACAGTCCTTTCTTTTCTTAGAGTCAGTGGCGCTGTGGAGTATTTAACTACATCTTCGACCGCTGATAGTCCCTTGGCGACATGCCATACATATTCTTAAACATCGTGGAGAAACTGGCCGAGTTGGAGAATCCGCAGGCATACATCACCTCGGTGATGCTCTGTTTCGGATCCTCGAGCAGGCGGGCAGCCTGCTTCAGTCGCAGGTTCTTGATGAAGTTGTGCGGTGTCTGGTTGGTGAGCTCCTTCATCTTTCGGTAGAGGTGCACACGGCTGATGCCCACACGGTCGGCTATGTCGTCGACACCAAGGTCGGAGTTGCTGAGGTTGCCATTGATGACATCCATGACCCGCTGCAGGAACTTGTCGTCGGGCGTCTGCACGTCGACCTTGTTGACTTTATCGGCTTGGTCTTCCTGTCCGGTGAACTTATTCTTCAGCGTACGGCGCACGGCAAGAAGATTGGCGATGGTGCGGCGCAGGATGTCCATGTTGAACGGTTTCACCACATAGGCGTCGGCACCCGTCTCCAAGCCCTCCATGCGGTCCTCGTCACGGCTCTTGGCGGTGAGGAGGATGACGGGCAGATGATTGGTGTTGATATTTGACTTGAGCTTGGTGCAGAGCGTGATACCATCCATCTCAGGCATCATCACGTCGCTGATAACCAGGTTGGGCATGTCCTTGAGAATCTCCGCAAGCGCCACCTTACCGTTGGGGTAGTAGCGGACGTTGTATTCATTACTCAGTTCGGTCTGCAAATAGCTGGCGATCTCATCGTCGTCCTCCACGATGGCGATCGTGGGCTTACTGTTGTCGTCGCGCGAGGCCACCGGATGCATGAGCGGATCGGCCTCCATGTCCTTGAGTTCCTGGGCCAGCTGTTTGTCGGCCTCACTGTCGTCGTGCTGTGCTGCTGTCATGCTGCCGTCGTCGGTGATCATCTCCTCGGGCTTGAGATGGCTGTTGCCCAAGGGCAGGGTGACGACGAAGCAGGAGCCCGGTCCATCACTGTTGTTGTGCGCCGTGATCGTACCATAGTGAAGTTCCACGAGCGAACGGGTGAGGTCGAGGCCGATGCCCGTACCCGTGTTGCGCTCGCCCATGCCAGTAGGACTCTGGTAGAAGCGCTGGAAGATCGTCTCGAGTTTGTCCTTCGGGATGCCGCAGCCCGTGTCGCGCACCGTGATGATGGCATCAGCGCCGGTATGCGTCAGACTGATATTTACCTCGCCGCCCGTCGGCGTAAACTTAAAGGCATTGGAGAGCAGGTTCATGATCACCTTGTCGAAATTGTCGCGGTCCACCCATACCGGGAGCTTGTCGCTGTCGTGGTGGAAGACGAAGTGTATCTTCTTGATGTTGGCCTGCTGCTGGAAGAGCTGCACCTCGTCGTCGATGAAGCTGACCATATCAGTTTTCTGCATATGCATGACCATCTTTCCCTTGTCGATCTTGCGGAGATCCATCATCTGATTGACGAGGTGGAGAATACGCTCGGCGTTGCGCCGCATGAGGGCGTAGGTGTTTTGTCGCTGCGGGTCGCGGTCAGTCTTGATGAGCGAGAGCAGCGGCGTGATGATCAGCGTGAGCGGGGTGCGGATGTCGTGGCTGATGTTGACAAAGAAGCGCAGCTTGGCCTCTCCCATCTCCTCGGCATGGATATGCTCCTGAAGGGTGAGATGCTCCTGTTCCTTGCGCTTACAGTAGGCGAGATAAACATAAAAAGCCCAGACTAACAAGATCAGATAGACAAACTTTGCAGGCCAGGAAGCGTACCACGCAGGACGGATCTCGACCTGAAACTCCTCCTCGGCCGACGACTGCCCGTTGTAGAGCGCCTTGACGCGGAACTGATATTTGCCGGCAGGCAGATGGGCGAAGGACAGTACGTTCTGACCCTGGGTCAGTGTCTTCCAGCCCTCATCGTTGATGCTGTAGGCATAGGTCACCTGCTCCACATTGTTATATGTGAATGTTGTCAGCTCCAGTGAGAAGCTGTTGTCGTCCTGTGCCAAGGAGAACAGACGGGATTCGTAGCAAGGCTTCTCAGTGATCGTAAACCATCCCGACTTCATCCCCGGCACCACAGGCTCATTGCCCACGAGAAAGCGCGAGATTTGCACCAAGCCTCTCCACGACGTACGGCCGATGCGCGAAGGATCGAAGACGTTGATGCCGCCCGGTCCGCCGACGAGCAGACGGCGACCGTCGGCAGACAACGAGGCCGCGCCGTCACTGAATTCATTGCTCTGCAGGCCATTGCCGACAAAGAAGCTTTGGGTCTTGCCCGTGCGCATATCCATGCAGCAGAGACCATGGAGCGTACCGAACCACAACCGCTGCTGCCGGTCTTCCTGCATGAAGGCCACGTTGTTGTCAGGCAGTCCCTGCCGTACCGTATAGACGAGCGGCTTGCTCCAATGGGTCTTGTCGTGACAGTAGAGCATGTCGTTGCTGCCCACCCACACGCGGTCGCGACTGTCGACATAGAGGCTGTGGGCAAACGAACCCTGGTCAACGCAGTTCACGCCGAAGGTAGTCACCCAACTATCGTGCTTAAGATCGAGACACGACATGCCCACAGAGTTGGCCACGAAGAGTCGGCTACCGTCGCGCGAGAAAGCCAGTTTGAAGAGGAAGTTGTTGGGCAGGCTGTTTACTTTCAGGTTGTTGTCAGCCCCCTTTGCCATAGTATAAGTGCGGCGGGTACCGTCGGGACGGATCACGACGAGGCCATTGCCAAGCGTCGCCAGCCAGACGTTGCCACGAGCATCACATTTGATGTCGAAGACGCTCACGCCCTGTCCGAGATTGACGGGATGATAGCTGCCACCCTCAAGATAGCCGCATCCTTCGAGGTAGCTGCCGATCCAGAGCCGATGATGACTGTCGAAGCAGAGCGCCTCAATGGTATTGGGGAAAGTATAGTGCCGGAGTTGCTTGCCCATGGCGTCGAGGAGGTAGAGGCCGTCGCGGTCTGTTCCCACCCACATCGTGCCGCCGTCGCCGAAGAGTACACGCGTGACGCAATTACCGCCGATGGGATTGTTGTTGCCCGCGCGGTAGCCGATATAGCCAAAGTCAAAGGCGAGCGCAGGCTGCATGTAGAGTCCTTTTTGCAGCATCGTCATCCACACGTTGCCCTGCCGATCCTGAATGATGGAGTTGACCTTACCCGTGGTGAGGTCAATACGATTGGAATAGAATGGATTGTTGACCACGAGACCGGTGGTAGGCTGATAGGAGTACAAACCATAACCGTCGCTGCCGACATAGACTTTGCCAGAAGGAGCAACAAAGACACACGACACAGAAAGTTTGCCCAAGGCGCTGATCTGCGTGAACGGAGCCACACCGCCACGCGAGAAGTAGACGCCGTCGCCCGTCGTGCCGGCGTAGACGTTGCCCTGAGCGTCGCAGGCGATAGAAGAGACCGACTGTTTTCCACCTATCGGAAGCCGTTGCGTCAGTCGCCCCTGACGGTCCAGACACAGCAGACGGCCGTCCTCGGTGTTGATCCACAGCCGTCCCAGCCGGTCCTCAGCCATCCGACGGATGTATTTCAACTTACTGATAGCACCTTTCACCGGCCGACAGACATAATCCTCAACTTTGCCGGAAGGCTGGAGAATACCGTAGCCCGACGTGCCGATGAGCACCTGTCCGTTGCGCCGCACGACGATGTCGTTGACATAGGTCTTGACAAGCTTGTGCTGATCGTTGTAGATTTTATATGCGTGGAACTGTTGTCCGTCGAAGTTCAGAAGTCCTTTGTTGGAGCCTAACAGGATGTTGCCCTGATGGTCTTGCTCCACCTTATTAATATAGTTGCTGTCAAAACCACGTGAGCTGGAGTTGTCACGGTTGATCACAACAAAGTGATAGCCGTCAAAGACACTCAAGCCATTGCGCGTGGCAACCCAGATGAAACCACGGCTGTCTTGAAACACCTGATTGGCAAAGCTGCTCGACAAACCGTTCTCGGTGTTATAGAGCTTACCGGTCTGAGCCTCCGCGATGGCAGAAGTCAGTAATAGGATAAGGAAAAGAAGAGTCTGTTTAAGGTTCTGCATGATGATTCTTATCTGTGCCGATAACAAGATGTTATGTTATTCAGGTTTAGGGAGACACGACATCCAGGAGTACAAGATGTACGGCGAAACTGACGCGCCCCCCTTATTTTATAGTTACAAAGATAGCAAAAAATGATGAGTTTCTACAGCTTTATTATAAAAAAGTGTCTAAAAAGACGTATTACAAAGTAAATGTTACATCGTGAAACAAATTTCGAAACTCTATGAGACTAATAACAAAGTCGGTTTGAGACGAATGTCGTAATTTTGCAGCAGAAATCAAATCACCCAAATATGAAAACGACAAAAACTGCTTTAACTGCCCTCATGCTGATGGCAGCGCTCGGCGCCAACGCTCAGCAGCTGACCCTGCATCTCGACGAAGCCCGAAAGACGGTAAGTCCCACACTATATGGTATGATGACCGAGGAGATCAACTACTCCTATGAAGGCGGCCTCTACGCTCAGATCCTGCGCGATCCCTCTTTCCGTGAGGACGCAAATGGACAGCGGCGCAACCCATGGACGCCCTGGCATTCGGGCGGACCGAAATACTGGCTGGCAACAGACACGCTGGCTTCACAGCTCACGCTCACGCAGAAAGGCGGATACAACCGCGCCAACCCTGCCGTGCTGAAATGGAAAGCTAAAGCCGGAGCAAGCATCGCCAATGGTGGATACTGGGGCGTGCCCATCCGCGCGAAAGAACTCTATAAAGGATATGTCATCGCCAAGGCAGAGAAAGGCAGCGGCGCTTCGCTCACGCTCAGCCTCGTCAGCAACGACGGCAAGACGGTCTTTGCCTCCACAAAGATCGACGGACTCGGCGAGAACTGGCAGAAGAAGAGCTTCGAGCTGACGGTTCCCGAGAAGGTCAAGGCCACGAAGGACGCTCGCTTTGTCATCACTGCCGACAACGAGGGAACGTACGATCTGAGTAAGACGGTGCTCTTCCCCGAGACGTTCAACAACCGTCCCAACGGGCTGCGCAAGGATCTCATGGAGATGATGTGCCAGATGAAGCCGAAATTCCTGCGCTTCCCCGGCGGCAACTATGTCGAAGGCAACGACTTCCGTAACCGCTTCGACTGGAAGCGCACGGTCGGCGATCCCGATGAGCGGCCGGGCCACATGAGTCCGTGGGGCTATCGCTCTACCGACGGTCTCGGCTTGCTGGAGTTCCTGGAGTGGGCTGAGGACTGTGGCGCGGAACCGATTCTCGCCGTCTTCGCCGGATATACGCTCAGCGGTGACTACCTCACCGCCGACTATGTCGACGGCTTCATCCAGGATGCGCTCGACGAGATCGAGTATGTCACGGGCGGTCCCGAGACCAAGTGGGGCGCGCAGCGTGTGCGCGACGGTCATCCCCAGCCTTTCCCTCTGCACTATGTGGAGATTGGCAATGAGGACTTCTTCGACGAGAGCGGCTCCTATGCCGGACGCTATAAAAAGTTCTACGAGGCTATCAAAGCCAAGTATCCTCAGCTGCAGCTTATCTCTACCGCTGATCAGAAGATGGTGGAGCGCTGGGCACAGGAGACGGGCGTGACCGGACTGAAGTTCGATGTCATCGACGAGCACTACTATCGCAGTACGGGTGGCATGTATGAGGCTGCCAACCAATACGACAAATATGACCGCAAGGGCCCGAAGATCTTCTGCGGCGAGTGGGCCGCACGCGAGGGCAAACCGACCACCAACATGAACGCGGCACTTGGCGACGCTGCATGGATGACGGGCATGGAGCGCAATGCCGACCTGCTGATCGGTCACTGCTACGCCCCGCTCTTCGTCAACGTCAACAAGGGTGGCATGCAATGGGAAAGCGATCTCATCGGCTATGACGCGCTCAACGCTTACGGCTCGCCTTCCTACTACGCTCAGTGCATGTTCGCCCAGAATGTCGGCAACTGCATTGTGCCGATGACCGACAAGGACATGCCGACGATGCAATATGAGGGTAAGAAACTGCCGCAGTTGTACTACTCAGCAACGACCGACACTCATTCGGGATGTACATATCTGAAGGTTGTCAACGGCGGAAAGACAGCACAGACGCTCACCGTCACCGTCAGCGGCGGCAAGGTAGCCGGTAAGGGTACCATCACCACGCTGAAAGCTGCCAAGCCCGAGGACACCAACTCCATCGACAATCCGAAGCATGTCGTGCCGGTGACTGCCAAGCAGAAGACGGGTAAGACCTTCAAGGTGATGCTCGCTCCGCTGTCGGTCAATGTGATCAAGATGTGATTTGATTGTGATATAGATGTGATAAGCATTGCTTCATAATAATGCTATAAGTTTAGGTTTTTAAAAGTGTAAGTTAGGTTACAAGATGTTATGTAGGTTCGCTGTACTTACTTCTTTTCAGTAAGACAGATGATTTTAATGATTCCTGAGGGGCTCTCCGTAGTGATTACGGGGGGCCTTGATTGCGTTTGTGAGGGCTTAGGTGTCTAATTATTAATTCTTTGCGCAACCTTGGTGGACTTAGCCCCTTTGCGAGAGATACCCAAGACACGACTCACGCGAGACGATTCTGTCTTCCTCTCGCAAAGCCGCAAAGGGCGCAAAGACAAATTCCCAAGTCTTGTGCCCCCCATGTCTCAATGTGAAATGATTTGGCAGAATTGCTTTTCCCATACGCAAAAAGTCCTTTTCCGTGTTCGATATCTCAAATATTATGCTTACCTTTGCGGGCCTAAAGTAAAAGATGATGCCTGCATCATAATGCACAACATAATGTGATACGCTACCCCAAAAACTATAAATACGGTTAAGCACCTTCACCTTTTAGCCGCTGGAGTTCCTATTCTTACTTTTTTTATGTAAATTTGCATATTACAGTAGAGAACACCTCGTGTCGATGGATTATTTGCTTTTTATCTGCACCACTAAGTCAAGTATTTCTTTCGACATGACAAGACTCCGGGCTTTTTTGCAGCGCAGGAGCTTATAAGTAATCCAAACAAACAGTGGTGCAGAATTAAAGATAAATAATAAATGACAAAAGAAAAGTTCTTCACCTCCATGGGGTGGATTGGTATGGCAACTTCCGTACTGATGTATATCTTTTATTTTCCACAGATAGAAAACAACTTAGCCGGACACAAAGGGACCTTTATTCAGCCGTTCATGGCAGGTATCAACTGTACGCTATGGGTAACATACGGACTGTTCAAGGAGAAACGGGACCTGCCACTTGCTATTGCCAATACCCCAGGTATCATCTTCGGGTTTGTAGCTGCTTTCACTGCACTGTAGATCCTTGTTAAACAAAGACAGTTACTCTCTTGTTCAACGAAGAGGGTAACCTCACTGGCCGTACAGATGTCATATGCAAAAATCACAGCCTCGGAGGTTGAACTGACAGAATGTGCAATCTCCCACGTCCCTCGTGTTTCAGTTGGGTATATCGTCACTACCTGTTCCCTTGCGGCTCTTCTCCCTGAACGCATATCACGATCCTCTTCTTTGTTGAATAAACTGACATTTTTGCGCCGTTTTCCTTGCGATTTTCTGAACCAATACCTATATTGCTCTCAATTTCGCGAATTTTGAGGGTGCTTCTATAATTAACTGATAATTAGGCGATTACAAACCTAAAGCGTTTTCTCCTCCAAAAAACACAGGGGGTTACCATGAATTTTCGCTGATTCTGCTTGTCAGAAAGCCTTTCTGATGCTATCATCTCGGTAAGATGACCTGGTCAGAAAGGCACTTTGACCAGGTCAGAAAGGTACTTTAATAGCATCAGAAAGGTACTTTGACAACGTGACCTCGATTTATTGTTGTTTTCACCCAGCCATTTTCTGATTTCTCTCAAAAATCTTTCTCTAAAATGTTCGGCCACGATGAAGCACTTTTGTCAATCGGTTTCAAAACAGCTGACGTACTTATGAAGAAGCAGCGCATCTACAACCGTGAAGAAGCAGGGCGTGTTCGCCCAGTTGCCCACCGACGTCTCTATCGCCAACGGACGCAGGATGGTGAAGGAATAAGAAGGAATTCGCCACCGGTATCCATAATGCGATATGCTACCCCAAAAACTATAAATACGGTTAAGCACCTTCACTTTTTTGCCGCTGGAGTTCCTATTCTTACTTTTTTTATGTAAATTTGCATATTACAGTAGAAAACACCGTGAGCGGATAGTCTTTCGGCTGTCTTTCGTACTGGATATCAGAACGTACCATATAATAAGAATATACACTAAAGAAGATGAAAGCATTTGTTTTTCCCGGACAGGGTTCCCAGTTCGTAGGCATGGGCAAAGACCTCTACGACAACAACGCGTTAGCTAAAAAACTATTTGACCAGGCCGACGAGATACTCGGATTCAAGATCACCGACGTGATGTTCGCCGGTACTGATGAACAGCTCAAGGAGACCAAGGTCACACAGCCTGCCGTCTTCCTCCATAGCGTCATCTCGGCACTGTGCCTCGGCGACGACTTCAAGCCCGCCATGGTGGCCGGTCACTCCCTCGGTGAGTTCTCCGCTCTCGTGGCTGCCGGTGCGCTGAGCTTCGAGGACGGTCTGCGTCTCGTCGCTGCCCGTGCCAACGCCATGCAGAAAGCCTGCGAGGCCAATCCCGGCACGATGGCTGCCATCATCGCGCTCCCCGACGAGAAAGTAGAGGAGATCTGCGCCGAGGTCAGCAAGGAAGGCCACACCGTGGTGCCCGCCAACTTCAACTGCCCGGGCCAGCTCGTCATCTCCGGCGACAAAGAGGGCATCCTCGTCGCTTGCGACAAGCTGAAGGCTGCCGGTGCCAAGCGTGCCCTGCCTCTGAAGGTCGGCGGCGCTTTCCACTCTCCCCTCATGCAGCCCGCCAAGGAAGAGCTGCAGGCTGCCATCGAGAAGACGCAGTTCGCCAAGCCGGTATGCCCCGTCTATCAGAATGTCGACGCTATGCCGCACACCGATCCTGAGGAGATCAAGCAGAACCTTATCGCTCAGCTCACCAGTTCAGTGCGCTGGACCAAGTCTGTGCAGAACATGATCGCCGACGGCGCCGACGAGTTCGTAGAGTGCGGACCGGGAAAGGCTCTGCGCGGAATGATTGGCCGCATCGACAAGAATGTCAAGGCCACCGGTCTCGAATAAGCATCTGACAGTGTGAAACACAAATGATTGGATGAAGAGAAAAATCATCATTTACCAAGTCTTTACCCGTCTCTTTGGCAACCGCAACACGGCCCGCGTTCCCAACGGCACGCTGCGCGCCAACGGGACGGGAAAGATGAGCGACTTCGACGCGGAACGGCTACGCCGCATCCACGACATGGGCTTCACCCATGTGTGGTATACGGGTGTCATCCGCCACGCCACCGCGACGGACTACAGCAAGCATGGCATACCGCGCCAGCACCCTTCTGTGGTGAAGGGCGTGGCGGGATCGCCCTACGCCATCACTGACTACTACGACATCGATCCGGATCTGGCCGACGACATCGACCAGCGCATGAACGAGTTCCAACAGCTCGTCGACCGCACACACCAGGCCGGCATGAAGGTCATCATCGACTTCGTACCCAACCATGTGGCACGCGAGTACCACTCGATCATGAAACCAGAAGGCGTGCGCGACCTCGGTGAGGACGACGACACGGGCAAGCACTTCTTGCCCATCAACAACTTCTACTACTGTCCCGGACAGCCTTTCGTCTCACCGGTGCAGCCTCAGGAAGGTGAAGAACCTTATGTCGAGAACCCCGCCAAGTGTACCGGCAACGACCGCTTCGACAACTGTCCGGGGCGCAACGACTGGTACGAGACCGTGAAACTCAACTATGGCATCGACTACTGCGATGCCGGAGGGCGCAGCTATCACTTCGATCCGGTGCCCAACACATGGGTGAAGATGACCGACATCCTGCTCTACTGGGCTTCGAAAGGCATCGACGGCTTCCGCTGCGACATGGCGGAGATGGTGCCGCCGGCCTTCTGGGCCTACGCCACCCGCATCGTCAAGGAGCGCTATCCCCGTGTCGTCTTCATCGGAGAGGTATACGACACCAACCTGTATCGCACCTACATACAGTCGGGATTTGACTATCTCTACGACAAGGTGGGCATGTACGACTGTCTGCGCGATGTCATCTGCGACCGCCGCCCTGCAAGCAGCATCACCTACTACTGGCAGCACGTTGACGACATCCGCCCACACATGCTCTACTTCCTGGAGAACCACGACGAGCAGCGCATTGCCAGTGATTTCTTCTGCGGAAACGGTATGAAAGCCATTCCGGCAATCATCGTCGCCGCACTCATGGGCAGTAATCCTTTCATGGTCTATTCCGGACAGGAGCTCGGCGAGCGTGGGATGGATGCCGAGGGCTTCTCGGGATGTGATGGCCGTACGACGATCTTCGACTACTGGTGCATAGACACCATCCGCCGCGGTTATTTCGACCGCCGTCATCTCACGCAGGACGAGATGCACCTGCAACTGAAATACCAGCAGATCCTGCATATCGCCAACCGCGAGACTGCTGTGCGCGAGGGTGAGTTCTTCGATCTGATGTATGTCAACCCACAGACCTGGAAGTTCAATCCCCGCCATGAGTTCGCCTTCCTGCGTAAGTTCGAGGATGAAGTACTGCTCGTGGTGGTGAACTTTGGAGCCGACCGCGTCAACACCAGCGTGAACATCCCGGCCCACGCCTTCGACTTCCTCGGACTGCCGGAAAAGGAGGTGCGCGCCATCGACTTGCTCACAGGACAGGAGATGGACATCGAGTTGAAAAGGGACGGTGCCGTGGACATGGATCTCAGACCCTATACAGGACGTATCTATAAATTCAGCATCAAGATGGAAGAGACACCTTATCTGCTCAATGTGCACAACAAAGATGAGTTCCCGCCGGCACACACTGCCGAGCATCTGCTCAACCAGGTGATGATCCGCATGTTTGGATGCGAGCGTTCACGCAACGCCCATATCGAACGAAAGAAAAGTAAGATCAGCTATCACCTCGACCATAAACCGTCGCGACAGGAGGAGAAGGCGATCGGCGACCGCATGAACGAGCTCATCGAGGAGGACCTCCCCGTGACCTACGAGGACGTGGATCGCAACCATGTGCCTGAAGGCGTGAACCTCGACCGCTTGCCGGAAGATGCCTCACAGACGATCCGCCTCGTGCGCATCGGCGACTTCGATGTCTGTCCATGTATCGGCAAACATGTGCGCTCTACCTCACAGATTGGTCGCTTCGAGATTCTCGGCACCAACTGGGACGAGCAGACTCACACCTTCCGCATCCGCTTCAAGGTGATACCCTAACGGTAAGGTGACACTACACCTTATTATATATAGGGTGCGTCCAATGCGGACGCACCCTTTCTTTGTTATTTTTTATGTTATGTTTCGTTTCAAAAACTTTATCTTTTATATCATCCCTTTGTCGTTACAAAGAAAAAGTGTATCTTTGTCACCGTAATGCGAAACAAGCAATCAATAGAAAATAAAGACAACAACTAATAACACCAAAATCAACTAAACAAAAAGATTATGCAAAGCAACAACATTCCCCAGGTGAAGCTCGGCATCATCGCCGTCAGCCGTGACTGTTTCCCTATCGCCCTTTCCACCAAGCGTCGCGAGAACATCGTGAAGGCTTATAAGGGCGAGATATATGACTGCCAGACTACAGTAGAGAACGAGCAGGATATGCTCAAGGCCATTAAAGAGGTGCGCGAAGCTGGCTGCAACGCCCTCGTCGTGTTCCTTGGCAACTTCGGACCGGAGACTCCCGAGACACTCATCGCCAAGAAGTTCCATGGCCCTTGCATGTTCGTCTCTGCCGCTGAAGGCGACGGCGACATGATCAACGGCCGCGGCGACGCTTATTGCGGTATGCTCAACTGCAGCTACAACCTCGCCATGCGTCACCTCAAGGGCTACATCCCCGCCTATCCCGTGGGCACTGCCGAGGACATCGCCAAGATGATCGCCGACTTCGTGCCCGTGGCCCGTGCCGTCATCGGCCTGAAAGGTTTGAGGATCATCACCTTCGGCCCACGTCCTCAGGACTTCTTCGCCTGCAACGCTCCTATCAAGGGACTCTATGAACTCGGCGTGGAGATCGAGGAGAACTCTGAGCTCGACCTCCTCGTAGCTTACAAGGCTCACGAGAACGACCCACGCATCGACGACGTCTGCAAGGACATGGCTGCCGAGATGGGCGAGGGTAAGTACTATCCCGACCTCAGCCGCCGCATGGCACAGTTTGAGCTGACGTTGCTCGACTGGGCTGAGCAGCACAGGGGCTCCCGCAAGTATGTGGCCTTCGCCGACAAGTGCTGGCCTGCCTTCCCAAGCCAGTTCGGCTTCGAGCCCTGCTATGTCAACTCCCGCCTGGTGAGCCGTGGCATCCCCGTGGCCTGCGAGGTGGACATCTACGGCGCACTCTCTGAGTACATCGGCATGTGCCTGAGCGACGACACCGTCACCCTGCTCGACATCAACAACTCGGTACCTCAGTATATTTACGACGAGGACATCGTCGGCAAGTACAACTACAAGCTCACCGACACCTTCATGGGCTTCCACTGCGGCAACACGCCATCCTGCAAGATGTGCGCCGGACGTGCCATCAAGTACCAGCTCATCCAGAACCGTCTGCTGGAGAACGGCGGCAAGCCCGACTTCACACGTGGCACACTGGAGGGCGACATTGCTCCGGGCGAGATCACGTTCTACCGCGTACAGTGTGACTCCGAGGGTGTGCTCCGCGCTTACATCGCTGAGGGCGAGGTACTCAACGTGCCAACACGTTCCTTCGGTGGCATCGGCGTCTTCGCTATTCCTGAGATGGGCCGCTTCTATCGTCACGTACTCATCGAGAAGCACTATCCTCACCACGGTGCCGTCGCCTTCGCCCACGTCGGCAAGTATCTCTTCAACTTCCTGAAGTACATGGGCATCCAGGATGTGGCTTACAACCAGCCCAAGAGCCTGCCTTACCCGACCGAGAATCCGTTTGAGTAATCTTGAGATGATGATCTAAGCCTCTCTTTCGACTGGGTTCTACAGCAGAGGATTCAAAAAAATAGTCAAGGGTTGACAAGACACTATGGTCCTGTCAACCCTTTTATCTTAGATTTATTCGTTCACACAGGGACATAGAAACACAGAAAATATGCCATATTCTTAGCTTTAGGGGACACCGGGTGGTATGGCTGCAGGAAAAACCTTACTGAGCTTACAGCCGAAAGTTAGTGGATAGAAGTATAGAAGTATATGTGCCTGCTGGAATCTTGATACAAATACTGTTTCCTGCTCGGTGTACTTTTTTCTCTCTTAGTTCCGGCAATTTGCAGTATTTTCTCATAAAAAAAATAAAAAAACAAGTAAAATAGTTGCAGTTATAGAATAAAAGCTCTAACTTTGTGCCAATAACATTGATTGTAATGTGTAATAGCAACGATAATAAGAAGAAAGTTATGGAAGGGCAAGAAAATATATGTTTTCTTGCGCTTTTTAACCTTTTGTATTTGGTTAATTCAAATATTTTGCTAACACACACACACACACACACACACACACAC
>DAWDCC010000063.1:0-19057 GCA_052355365.1 Prevotella sp.
ATCATTACAAGTAAATTAACATTCTTTAGTCATAACATCACCACACAGAAAGTTTACTCAACAAAGATGTGGAGGAAGATATACTGCAAGAGATCGTGTTGTCAGCTCATGCAACAGTAGCGGTTTAGAGAAATATAACAGAGGCTATCACCTAAAAGATGATAGCCTCTGTATAGTCATTAATATATTATTATGCTCCTATTCCAATATCTTTGTCATGGACATGGAAGAGATCAGACCATCAGGTCCGATAGTGGCCTTGATATTGAAGCGGGTACTTGTCGAAGTGCCATCAGTCTTTTCGACTTTCTGGACTGCAGAGAAAGTTGTGTTGTACTGGTATTCCTCATCTCCCACTTCCTTCTTGCTAATTTTATAGTCGTTGTTGATGTGCCAATTCATGTTCGAGATATCATCTTTATAGATTTTGCTCAGGAAAACGGCAACATCAGCTTTGGTCGCATCTGACTTGCCGAGGAAGTTAGACATGAGAGGCGCTACAGTAGCCGTCAAGCCATCTTCATTCTTAGCATTGATAGCTTGGAAGAAATGACGGAATACAGCACTGACCATGTTTTTTTCCTCAGGCTGCACAGTTTTGGCTTTGAGCAACTTCAGCGCGTTGTCAGCTTGATCAACGTGCTCACCATTTGCATGTTCGTTCAGATACGTAGTATAGGACTGTTCTGAATTGCCGTTTGTAGCATCAATCCAGTCCAAGGAGTCAATCTTGTGAAGAGCGTCAGCCTTATGCTCTGAGTTTGGGTGCTTGGTGAGATAGTCCTCCAAAGCTGTGCGGGAGCCACTGACGACGGCATTGGTCCAGTCGATGTCTGTCTGTTTTAAGCTCTGGAGTTTTGCTTCAACAGAGTCACGGTGTGCTTCCGGTGCATCAGGATTGGTATCAAGATAAGTCTGCAAGACAGTTGGGTCATCGCTCTTCATTGCAAACTCATAAGCTTCCTCTTCTTTTGAGTTCTTGCTATTATTGTAGAAGTAGAAACAAACGCCGCAAGCTAAAACGGCAAGAATGAGACCAATAATCAATGCACTATAGCTTTTCTTGGGTGCCTCGGGCTTTTGACGATGGTCAGACGATGTGGGTGGAACGACGCGCTGAGCATCTCTTGCCTCCGTTCGCTGATAGCTGTTACTTGTTTTCGGAGGAGTGGGAGGTTGTGGTTTTCTTGCCTCGTCTTGTTGTTTTTCAAAAGTCTGAGTGTTAGTACCGCTCTGCGGTTGCGAATCACGATTATTGTCAAAGGAATTGTTACCAACCTGTCCTTTTACCAAAGTCTCTCCCCGTGGAGTGAGATGATGGCAATTGGGGCACATCTCCTGATCTTTGAAATAGATTTCACCACATTGAGGGCATCTTACGATTTTACCGGCGATGGGGACACCACAGTTTGGACATGCAGGAGCTTTGTCACTGATTTGCCGCCCACATTCGGGACATTTTATAATAGCCATAATGAAAAGTATATTTAGATTTTAACGTTAAAATTCTATCAGTTCTCTACTAACGGTGCCGGAACCTGATTTCTCTGAGTTTATGTTTCCCCATGAATCGACTCTTATCGACGTATCCGTTGATGCCATTGAGATGACCTTTACCAGTATATTGCCACATAATGTAATCGAGATCATCTTTCAGCACCGGACTCCTCTTTGTATATTGGGCAATCATCACTTTGTAGTCTCTCAACTTTCCTAACAAGTTGTCGTCATAGAAGTTGGCTCCGGTGTAGATAAGAGGCTTTTGCTGATAGGCCTTTTCCATAAGATGGAGGAAAAGAAAGAGTGAGTCTTGAAATGCTTGAACAGAGAGCCCACTCCTCGTTTCCACATCTACCATGGGTATAAGATCCTGATCTCCAGGCCTACATTGTGTTTTGAAGTTCTCAAGCTGTGTCTGTTGGGGAATGTTGGGACGATAGAAATGGTAGGACCCAACCTTCAGGCCGTAACGATGGGCAAGATCTATGTTTTGCTTGTATTTGCTGTCTATACGGCTTCCACCTTCTGACGCCTTGAGATACACATATGCCATTTTGGAAGTACCAATTGTCTCCCAAAACACATTACCTTGATAGTGACTCAAGTCAATGCCATGTATGTGACTGCACGTATCTTCGCATTCCACATAATCTTGGGCATGTAAGCCCAAGGATGCGAACAGAGCCATGATGCAAATTATGAAACGATTCATAGTTGCAAAATTAGCGAAAAGTTTCCTTAACGCGTATGACATTATTTAATAATTAAAATTAATTAAGAGCAGCAGATGTCTCCTTTGTATATTTCCCATCTCTGCCTTATACCGCTTATTCTTCAATTTCCTGCAACGAACGGGCGAAGTTGTGGAAGAAATTGCTGACGGTCTCTATGGGGGCATAAACTACATAGCAGAGCCCACGGCGCAAGTTGCGTCGAAGTAAAGAAGAGTTGTTCTGAACGAAACCTGCCTTGCCCTGCCTGAAATGCCATTCTTCAGCTGTGTCGCTTACTGTGTGGTGGACCGACCGCATGACGAGCTTATAGGCAGAGGATTCCACATGCTTGACAAAAGGCAATTCGTCCTGCTCAAACTGGAATACAGCCATGAGCATGCTACCCTGCAATTGAGCCATGCGACGAATATGAAGTTTACTTAGCCAGTGTTCCAACTTCACGAAGTCTACTTTGTCCCCCTTCGTTCTTAGGAAACTACCTAATTGTATAAGTCCGCCTAACATGATACCTTTGTTGAGCATTGACGAGACATTGTTGACGATGATTCTCAACAGTTCCAGCGCTTCTATGTTCGTATCGATAGCATGATATTCGTTGTTGACGATTTTTTGCAGACGATAGTTGAGAAAGCGGTTGCTCAACTGAGCCTTAGGTTGCTGATGAGTGGATGAATTCAAGGCTTCTGTGAGTTCCTGAGGTATATTCATCATCTCATCTTCATGATGATTGGCAATTCCCTTTAACGTTGAGGCCTCCACATGTTGAGTCTGAACCATTTGAAACAGACGTTGCCATTTAAAAGCGGACATCGGCTCCATAGCCTCCTGCTCGTTGAGAGATCCCGAACGGATCAGTCGAAAGAAATTACGTGTGATGACATCCATTTCACAAACGAGTTAAGAATACTGCTTGGGGAAGCGTAAAGTGATGGCAAGAATCCCCGCTACACCTAAAGCCATAGGATAATAAAGATACGGGAGAATCTGCATAGGACTACATCCAGCCAAACCTGCAGCCAAAAGCATTTGCACACCATAAGGGAGCAGGCCCTGTATAGTGCAGGAGAAAGTATCGAGGATGCTGGCATTCTTTCTGTTGTCGACACCGAAGCGATCTCCTAACTTCTTGGCGATGTCGCCAATGGTGAGTATAGCAATCGTGTTGTTGGCTGTACAGATATTGACGAGGCTCACCAAGGCGGCTGCTGCGAATTCAGCGCCTCGTTTGGTATGCACGCGTGAGGTGAACTTGTTGATGATGAAGTCGATGCCTCCATTCTCTCTGATAATCTCCAGCATACCACCAGCCATCATGGCGACCATGATCAACTCTCCCATGCCGCTTATGCCTTTACCCATAGCTATCAGCCAGGCAAAGAAGTCGTAACTGCCGTCGATCATGCCGATGATGCCGCAGGCAAGTGAGCCGATGACGAGCACGGCCATCACATTCATGCCTGTGATAGCAAGAATGATCACCACCAGATATGGTATCACTTTGACAAAGTTGACAGTTGCAGCATGTGTCGGTGCAACGACTCCTTGTCCCATTAAGGTATAGATGATCAGCATGAGTATAGCAGCAGGTGTGGCAATAAGCACGTTCACGCGGAACTTATCGCTCATCTTGCAACCTTGTGTTTGGGTGGCGACGACAGTGGTGTCTGAGATAAACGAGAGATTGTCGCCAAAGTAAGCACCTCCGACGATGATTGCGGTTAACAAGGGCAGACTGCTGCCAGTCTGTTGAGCGACACCAGCTGCTATCGGCACAAGAGCCACCACAGTACCGACACTTGTTCCTATGGCGGTAGAGATAAAGCATGCTGCCACAAACAAACCGGGAAGAACTAAACTGGAAGGTAAGATACTCAGCGTGGCACCCACGGTAGCATCAATGGCCCCCATGCTTTTGGCTGAGGAGGCAAATGCTCCTGCCAAAACATAAATCCAAAGCATCAGCATCAGATTATCACTGCTTGCTCCTCTGCTAAAGATGTCGATGCGCTTGCGCAATGGAAAGCCCCCAGAGATGACGATGGCATAGATGCTGGCGATCATAAAGACCACAGTCATGGGCACTTTATAGAAGTCTCCTGCAGCAATACTCAAGATCAGATAGAGCAGGATAAACACGATGAGTGGTGATAGTGCCAGCAATCCTTTTGCGTTTGTTTTGTTAATCATGCTCATAATATATTGTATGAACGTATATCCTTTTTAAAGTTGCGTACGCCTATAAAAGTTCACATTCTCTTTGGTGAGCAATTCTATTGGCATGTAATTGACCGGATTGACTTCTTTCTTCAGTACGATGGCTTGGAAGAGAGTGTCAATACAAGAATAACCTTGAAGAAATGCATGCTGAGCAATGAGAAAGGAGATACTGCCTCTCCTCAGGCATTCCGCGTTCTTTCCAACCATGTCATACCCCATAATCTGTACGTCACGTCGGTTGGTGCGCAATAGAAAGTCGCCCATGATATGAGCTTTAGACCCCAAGGTGATGCAATGATGAATATTTGGATGAGCTTGAAACAAGGCTTCCATCTGTTTGTCATAAAGACTTCTGGTACCCTCCAAAGGCACTTCAAATTCTATGATTTCTGTTTCTGGGAAGTGGTCGTGCATATAATGTCTGAAACCTACCTCTCGATTGTCCTGTTGTTTACTGGCAACATAACCATTCTTTGTAAATTTCATCAACACGATTTGCTTTTCATTGGCGGCGATGAGCATCAGCATCCGTGCTGCAAAATAGCCACTGGCAAAAGAGTCCTGACCGAAAAACGACAATGGTTTCAGGTCAGGCATATACGAGTCAAGCATGATAAAGGGGATATTGTTGGCATGGAGTTGATCCGTAAAGGCACGCGTATTTTCCAAATCAGCCGGCACAATGACTACGCCGTCAGGTTTGGCTTGAAGACAAGCTTCGGTAGTCTCTTTGAATGATTTGGCATTAAAGCGTTCGTAGTGATGGATCTCTGCTGAGATATGAAAATCCCGACGCGCTTCTTGCGCATTCTTGACACCTTCTTCAATTTCCTCCCAATAGGCAATTTGTTCGTGCTGTGGGATGATGACGTGAAAAGTATATGTCTTGTTGTATGCCAATGCAGAGGCGTACATATTTGGCTGATAATTCATCTCTTCTAATGCTTTCTCTACCTTCGCCTTGGCAGAGGGTGATACATTAGGTCTTTTGTGCAAAACTCTGTCCACGGTTCCCACCGACACTCCTGCACGCTCTGCGATATCCTTTATTCTAATTTTGCTGTTGGTCATGCTCATATTATATATGTTGTTGCAAAAATAGCAATAAAAACTTAGAATAGACGCTAAGAAGGCAAATAATTTACAGGTATGAGTCAATTTTCAGTATTTTCTTTTTCTTTTCAAAAAATAATTGTATTTTTGCAAGGAGAGATACAAATACATGATCTGTCTGCTAAACACAATAAAAAAGCCGGTCTATAGGCTTTGGTTAGAGATGTTGGCGCTTGTCATTTTGCTGCCATTACTATATTCTTGCTCCGGGAAGAAGCAAGAACGGGTAGATCGTCTTAATGAGCAGTCCTATACTTGGCATTATCGCAATCTTGACTCAGCTGAGGTATATGCCCGACGGGCTTTGAGAGAAGCTGACAGTCAGAGTGACGGTGCAGCTGAAGCCTATAACAATCTTGCATTTGTCGACATTGCAAGGATGAAGTATAGAGATGCTTGGAAACTTCTGAAACAAGTACCAAAACTAACTGATAATCAGATAGATATACTCATTTCTGATGTGCAGTTGATGCGTTTGTGTCAACGCGAGTCCTTTAATAAGGAGTTCTATGACTATCATGAGCGTGCACTTCGGTGTATGCAACGTTTTCAGAAAGAGTCATACAGATTATCTCCACATCAACAAAGAAGACTGCTGTATGCTCAGAGTGAGTTTCAGATAGTCACTTCCACTTATTATTTTTATGTTGGACTGAATCAGCAAGCTGCTCAGGCTATTCAAGACATGAGTTCTTGGAATCAACTGATGCAGGATACCGCACAATACATCAACTACTGCTATAATATCGGTGCAGGGGGAATCATCTCGGGAGGTAACAGGCAGGATATAGCCCAATCAGAGTTTGACTACCTGATCCAGGCATATGTTTTGACCCAACGTTGCAACTTGCCATTTTGGGAAGCTCAGACTTTGCAGGCTATCAGCGAGCATCTGCAGGATCCAGGCATGCGCCGTCTGTTGATGCGTAATAATGTCCCGGCATTTAAGTACTTAAACACAGATGACATGCCAGATTCGCTCTTAGCGGGAAATCTGGCTTTACGAGCTTTGCAAATCTTTACGGCATATGGTGATGTGTATCAAGTAGCAGGTGCCAACCGCACTTTAGCGGAATGCTATTGGTATATCCATGATTACCGTTCTGCCTTGATATGCCTTCAACGGGCTTTATCCATCAAGGCCGTACATCAGGCTCCGGATCTGGTGGCTTCCATACGTGAGCGGCTATCGTTGGTCTATTCTGCTGTTGATGACAAAGCCAACAGCGACCGAAACAGGAATATCTATCTCGACATACAGGAACGCACGCGGCAGGATCGTCAGCTCGAGGCGCGCGCCAGCCAGCTCAATCACTCCTCTCGTCAGCTCAATGTCATGCTTGTAGCAGTGGTGCTGATGATTCTTATTTTTGTTATCTTGCTCTTTGTCTTCGATGCAAAACGTCGCAGAAGTGATGAGGCTTTCTCGCTGGATACACTGTTGGAACCTCTAAGGAACTGGCAAAACCAAAATGAGGACCGTAATCGTCTCATGATTGAGAATATCAGTAAGATGAAAGAACAACTGGCTGTCGGCAAACTGCATTTACGACAATATAAGCGTAGAAACCTTGATGCTCGTGCAAAGGTGCAACTGGTCAACAGCATCTTGCCTTTCATAGACCGGATGGTGTATGTCATTCACCAGTTGAAGCAGGAGAAAGAGAGTCTGCAAAAGGGTAGGGATGCTGATTGGAAAAAACGTAACTATGACTATCTCATGGAGATAACTGACAGCATCAATGACTATAATTCGGTGCTGACACAATGGATACAGATGCGTCAAGGAGATGTGAGCTTAAAGATCGAGAGCTTTGACTTGCAGGATCTCTTTGAAATGATCGAACGCTCAAAAACGTCATTCCGTATCAAAGGTATTGATCTACAGGTGAAACCGACAGACTTGAAGGTGAAAGCTGACAAGACGCTCACTTTGTTTATGATCAACACGATAGCGGATAACGCGAGAAAATTCTCTAAAGAGGGTGGCGTGGTGAAAGTAGAAGCCAACGGCACGGCTGACTATGTTGAGATCAGTATAGAGGATAACGGACCGGGTATGACAAAGGAGAAGCTAAGTCATATATTTGACCGAACCTATGCGGGTGGGCATGGCTTTGGACTGAAAAACTGCAATGGCATCATCGAGAAATACAAGAAGATGAGCCGCATCTTTAGTGTTGCAGCCATTGGTGCGGAGAGTGAACTTGGTAAGGGTACGCGTGTCTTCTTTCGCTTGCCTTATGGCTTCCGCCGAGCGCTTACCATGATCTTGATGTTGTTTGCCACTATCTTGCCAACACTCTCTACACCTTCTGTGCCACGTAGAGGCTATGCCCATGAAAGTCAGGCTGCTATTTATGCCGACAGTACTTATTACTGTAACATACGTGGAGAATATGGGAGGGCTCTGCGTTTCGCAGACAGTTGTCGGGCTGTACTCTCACCTAATGATACCGCTATTTTGCTTGATGTCAGCAACGAGACGGCAGTGGCGGCGCTGGCGTTGCACCAATGGAAACTCTACGAGAAAAGCAATGGCGTCTATACCCGTCTCTTCCGGCAGGCCAGTGCCGACAGTAGTCTGCCGGATTATGTCCGTACGATGCAACGCAGTGAAAACAACAAGACTGTGGCCATCATCCTACTTGTGTTATTACTTCTGACAATTCTTCCTGCCTATTATTTTCTCTATTACAGGCATCAACTCGACTACCAGTCATGTATTGACCGTATTAGGCGAATGAATCAGTTGCTTACGTCTGATCTCTCTGATGAACAGAAGCTCAAGGGTATCGACCATTTAGCCGACTTTGCTTCGTTTGACCTAAGCGAGGAGCAACTCTCCACGCTAACAAACATCGTGCAGACGGTGCGTCAGGCCGAACTCGATGCGATGCAAGGGCAACTCCGGCAGACTGATGATCTGGAGTTTGCCGAAGACGATTTGCGAAGACTGAATTTGGAAACAGCCCGTTTGCATGTCTCCAATAGTGTACTTGACAATTGCCTTTCTGCCTTTAAGCATGAGACGATGTACTATCCCTCTCGTATCAGACAGCTGGTGCAAGAGTCGCCGGATAGCATTGACGACATAGCGGAAGTTGTCGATTACTATCATGACCTTTACGTGGTGCTGGCTCAGCAAGCCATGAGACAGGTACCACCCATTCGGTTGGATGACGAGATGGTGGACTATTTCTTTGATCTGCTGACCGATGTAAATGATAAAAAGACACCGGCAGTGACAAGTAAGACTCTTGACGATGGCTATCTCAAGATGCAATGCTTATTAAGTCAGCGTCATGATGATGATGAGGCTTGTCGTGCTCTTTTCACTCCCTATACTTCTGATGTACGTTTTCTGCTATGCCGTCAGATTGTGCGTGAGATGGGAGAGGCGACCAACCAAAGAGCCTGTGGCTTGAGCGCTCATGTCCACAAAGAAGGAACTCTGATCGAGGTTGTGATGCCAGGCCGGATGAATGAGCGTTGTCTGTTAGAAATAAAAAATAATCATATAAGCATATGAAAGATATAAGCATATGAAAGACTTTAATGTTGTGATTGTGGAAGATGTGCCTTTGGAGTTGAAAGGTACAGAAGGAATATTCAAGAATGATATTCCGGAAGCCCATATCATTGGTACGGCTCCGGATGAGGTGTCCTACCGTAAACTCATGGCCAAGCAATTGCCGGATCTTGTGTTGCTGGATCTGGGACTTAGCGGTTCTACCACTGTGGGCGTGGAGCTTTGTCGGGAAACCAAGCAGGCTCATCCTGAGGTAAAGGTTCTGATCTTTACCGGTGAGATTCTCAATGAGAAACTTTGGGTCGACGCGCTGGATGCCGGCAGTGATGGCATCATCCTTAAGAGTGGTGAGTTGCTGACCCGTGGCGATGTGGCGAGTGTGATGGACGGCAAGCGACTTGTTTTCAATCAGCCCATCTTGGAGAAGATCGTGGAGCGCTTCAAACGTAGTGTAAACAATGACCTGATGCGTCAGGAAGCATTGATCGATTACGATATTGATGAGTATGACGAGCGCTTCCTTCGCCACCTCGCCTTGGGATATACAAAAGAGCAGATTACTGCACTGAGAGGTATGCCGTTTGGTGTCAAGAGTCTTGAAAAACGCCAGAATGAATTGGTAAGTCGTCTCTTCCCTGACAGCAAGGGTACCAGCGTCAATGCGACTCGCTTGGTTGTCCGTGCCTTGCAGTTGCATATTCTCGATTTGGATAATTTGCAGCCCGATGAAGCATAGACAGAGATCGTGGCATTGGCACAGAGTCATTTATAGACTTTCTATAGGACTGGCTTGGGCTCAGTTAGTACTCATCTTCCTTTCATGGCTATTGTCTGCCGCCATGCCCCAGTCATCAATTATCTCATTGCTGAGTGCTCGGGGCATCAGGTGGTTCTTTGGCTATTTTGTAGAGAGTGAGGCTTCTGCACCTTTGTTATGGCTCATCTTGGGTGCCTTTGCTCTTGGGGGGATGAGAGGAAGCAACATCCTGACAACGATCACTCAAAGTGTGAAGACTGGATTCTCAGCACTTCCACGTCGTGTCAAGTTGGCATTGATTTCTGCCGTCTCTTTCTGTGCTTTACAGATAGTCTGTCTCTTATTGTTAATTGTTCCGCCGCATGCAGTGCTTCTCAGCGTCACAGGAACATTATCAGACAGTAGTTTCTCTGCGAGCATTGTTCCGAGTGTTTGCTTCATGCTGACCACTATATCGATCGTCTTTGGCTTGATCAGTGGCACGCTGCAAGGTATTGATGGCGTCTGTCGGGCTCTTTGCTCGCAGCATGCACTGCTGATGCCTTTCCTGCTGCTCTATGTGATGGCCTCTATGTTTGTAAGTTCTATATATTTTGTATTCTTTAGCTATTAAATATAATTATGAAAAAAGTCGTTTTTGTCATTTTCCTTTGTATGGCTTTTATCCTTTCCAGTGCGGCTGCGAAGCGCATCGATCTCAAAGCGTTGACGGCAGGTGAGTTTACTGCCCAGCGAATGACAGGTATTAATCCTTTAGAGGGTACTGATCAGTATGCCAGCATCTCTCAGGATGGTAAGCAGGTGATACAGTATTCTTTCAAGACTGGTAAGCAAACTGCAGTGTTGTTTGATGTAGATGACACACAGGGCGTTAAGATTGACAACTTCGACGGTTACATCATGTCGCCGGATGGCAAGCGAATGCTGATCCGTACCAAGACGCAGCCGGTCTATCGCCGCTCTTACAAAGCTGTCTTCTATATCTACACCATGGCTTCACGTAAGTTGGAACCCTTGTCAGATGGTGGTCCACAGCAAGCTCCGGTATGGTCGCCCGATGGCACCAAAGTGGCGTTTGTCCGTGACAATAACATCTTTTTGGTAAAGCTTCTCTATAACAACAGTGAGAGTCAGGTGATCAAGGACGGACTTTTCAATCATGTCATCAATGGCATTCCTGACTGGGTCAACGAAGAGGAGTTTGCTTTCTCTCATGCTTTGACGTTTAATGCTGATGGCACAATGCTCTGTTGGCTCCGTTACGATGAGAGTGCCGTACAGCAGTATCGCTTACAGATGTTCAAGGGCCTAAGTCCTGAGCATAAGGAATACGCTGTCTATCCCGGTGAGTATGCTTACAAGTATCCAAAGGCTGGTGAGCGTAATGCCACCGTCAGCGCTTGGAGTTTCGACATTCAGTCTCATCGTATTCAGCGTCTGCAGGTGCCTGTGGACAGCGATGGCTATATGCCGCGCATCCTTCCCACTTCCAATCCCGATCGTATCATTGTATATACGATGAACCGCCATCAGGACGTACTGAATCTCTATGGTGTCAATCCTCGCAGCACGGTCGCGCAGTTGCTACTATCAGATCGTATCTCCCGTTACGTCAAAGAGGAGGCGATAGAGACCGCACGCATTGGTAGTGATTATATCTTGTTGCCCTCCGACCGCGATGGTTACATGCATCTCTATCTCTATAATAGCAATGGGCAGTTGTTGCGTAAGATCGGAAATGGTAATTTCGATATAACAGATGTCTACGGTTATGACGATAAAACGGGTGATGTCTATTATCAGGCAGCAGCTCTCAATCCTCAGGACCGGCAGATCTATGTGTCACATAAGGACGGAAAGACTGAGCGACTCACTAAGAATGAAGGTTGGAACTCGGCCATCTTCTCCAGCGATCTTCGCTATTTCGTCAATTGCTGGAGCGACTATGATACACCTTATATATATAGTACCTGCAGCAACAGTGGTAAGGTGATTGCTACCAACCTCGACAACCAGACATTGAAACAAAAGATCCGTGAGTATGGTTGGACGAAGCGGGATACTTTCTCTTTTACCACTTCCGAGGGCATTAAACTCAATGGATGGATGATCAAGCCGGCCAACTTTGATCCCAATAAGAAATATCCTGTTATCATGTTCCAATATAGCGGACCAGGCAATCAGCAGGTCATTAATTCTTGGGATGCAGGATCCATGAGACAAGGTGGAGCTTATGACCAGTATCTTGCTCAACAGGGCTTCATCGTTGTCTGTGTGGATGGCCGGGGTACTGGCGGCCGTGGCGCGGACTTTGAGAAGTACACTTATCTCCATTTGGGCAATTTGGAGGCCAAGGATCAGGTTGAGACAGCACTGTGGTTAGGCAAACAATCTTATGTCGACAAAGACAACATTGGTATCTGGGGCTGGTCTTATGGTGGCTTCTGTACGTTAATGAGCATGAGTGAGGGACGCCCTGTATTCAAAGCTGGTGTTGCCGTTGCTCCTCCCACAAGCTACCGTTACTACGATACGATCTATACCGAGCGTTACATGCGCACACCGAAGGAGAATCCTGACGGTTACAACGATAACGCCATCACGCGTGCCGACAAACTCCATGGCGCGTTACTTATCTGCCATGGAACAGCAGACGACAACGTACATCCGCAGAATACCTTTGAGTATGCTGAGGCTTTGGTGCAGGCCGACAAGGATTTCAAAGAGGTGTATTATATCAACCGCAATCATGGCATCTCCGGTGGGAATACCCGCAATCACCTTCTGCGTCAAATCACACAGTGGTTTGAGGAGTATCTGAAGTAATCATTTTCTCCTTCCGTGAGAGTGTTTTCTTAAGGTAAGAATCGTTAATGGCTCCAAGGAGGAAAGCTGCTTGCTTCTCTCCTTGGAGCTTTTTTTGCTTTTGTCTTATATCGCTTATGATCTTACTATTCTTAAAAATATCAGACTTTTTTGTTGTAGATTGCAAGAATTGTTGTATCTTTGCATGAAAATACCAATAAGAATAAGATTTATGAAGCATCAATTGAGAAGTGCTGTCTGTACTGAAGGCAGAAGAATGGCTGGAGCCCGCGCTCTTTGGGTAGCAACAGGAATGAAGCAGGAACAGTTTGGTAAGCCTATCATTGCTGTTGTCAACTCTTTCACCCAGTTCGTACCAGGACATACTCATTTACACGATATAGGTCAGATTGTTAAGCAGGAGATCGAAAGCATGGGTTGCTATGCTGCCGAGTTCAACACGATCGCTATCGACGATGGCATTGCTATGGGACATGACGGCATGCTCTACTCTCTGCCTTCCCGCGATATCATTGCAGACTCGGTTGAGTATATGGTAAACGCCCATAAGGCAGATGCCATGATCTGCATCTCCAATTGCGACAAGGTCACGCCGGGTATGCTCATGGCTGCCATGCGTCTTAATATCCCTACGGTGTTCTGCTCGGGTGGTCCTATGGAGGCCGGACGCTGGAATGGTGAGAACGCAGACTTGATCACTGCTATGATTAAAGGTGCTGACACAGAGGTGAGCGATGATGAATTGCAGAAGATCGAGTCGTGTGCCTGCCCAGGTTGTGGATGCTGCTCGGGAATGTTCACGGCTAACTCTATGAACTCGCTGACAGAGGCTATCGGCCTTGGTCTGCCTGGTAATGGTACGATCCTCGCTACACATGTCAATCGTATCGAGCTCTTCAAGCAGGCTGCACGGCAAATTGTCAAGAATGCACTGGCTTATTACGAGGATGGCGACGAGAACGTGTTGCCCCGTAACATTGCCACAAAAGATGCTTTCCTCAATGCTATGACACTCGATATTGCCATGGGTGGCAGTACCAATACGGTGCTCCATCTCTTAGCCGTTGCTCAAGAGGGTGGGGTGGACTTCAAGATGCACGACATCGATCAACTGTCCCGCAAGGTTCCTTGCATCTGTAAGCTGGCTCCAAATACTCAGAAGTATTCTGTACAGGAATGCAACCGTGCTGGTGGCATCCTCGGCATCCTCAATGAGTTGAACAAAGGCGGACTGATCCGTCCCAACGTGAAGCGTGTGGATGGTATGACTTTGGGCGAGGCCATGGAGAAATACGATATCACGGGTGCTACGATTGACCCGGAGGCTGACCGCATCTATCATAGTGCCCCTGGCCGGAAGTTCTCTACCAAGATGGGTAGTCAGGACACACAGTGGCCATCACTCGACACGGATAGAGTTAACGGATGTATTCGTGATCTGCAGCACGCTTATACCAAAGATGGCGGCTTGGCTGTGCTCTTTGGTAATATCGCACAAGATGGCTGTGTGGTAAAGACAGCCGGTGTCGATGAGAGCCTGTGGCATTTTTCCGGACCTGCTGTGGTCTTTGACTCCCAGGAAGATGCTTGCGAGGGCATCTTAGGTGGGAAGGTGAAGAGCGGCGACTGCGTGGTGATCACCCATGAAGGTCCTAAGGGTGGTCCTGGTATGCAGGAGATGCTCTATCCAACTTCATACATCAAGAGTCGCCACTTAGGTAAGGAATGTGCTCTGATCACTGACGGCCGCTTCTCAGGAGGTACGAGTGGACTGAGCATCGGACATGTTTCACCAGAGGCTGCTGCCGGTGGTAACATAGGAAAGATCAAGGATGGCGATATCATTGAGATTGACATCCCCAACCGTAGCATTAATGTGAAGTTGAGCGACGAAGAACTCAACGCCCGTCCGCAACAGCCCTTGAAACGTCACCGTGTCGTCAGCAAGGCTTTGCGTGCATATGCTCAGAGCGTGAGCTCCGCAGACAAGGGTGGCGTGAGAATCATTGACTAAACGAGAACAATACAAAGACAAAATATGAGCGAGAATCAAAAGCAAACAACACAGGCCGCTGCCTGGACAGAACCGGAGGCTCCTTGGTCGGGAGTGCGTATCGGTGAAGAGTGCAGTGGTTCAGAAATATTGATGCGGGCATTGTACCAGGAGAATGTGCACACGATCTTCGGTTATCCCGGAGGTGCTATCATGCCGGTTTATGATGCCTTATACACCTACACCCATAAGAAAGATCCATGGTTTCATCATGTCCTCGTCCGCCATGAGCAAGGTGCTGCCCATGCTGCCGAGGGATATGCGCGTGTCAGTGGTGAGGTTGGTGTGACGATTGTCACTTCTGGTCCTGGTGCCACAAATACGCTTACCGGCGTAGCCGATGCGATGATGGACTCCATTCCTATCGTGGTCATCGCCGGGCAGGTGGGTGTAGGCTCATTGGGTACAGACGCCTTCCAGGAAGTAGACCTAGTAGGCATGTCCCAGCCGATCACAAAGTGGAGCTATCAGATTCGTCGCGCAGAAGATGTCGCATGGGCAGTGAACCGTGCTTTCTACATTGCGCGCAGTGGTCGTCCGGGTCCTGTCGTACTTGACTTCCCACGTAATGCTCAGATCCAGAAAGCCAAATGGATGCCGGGAAAGACAGACCGCGTCCGCTCTTATATTCCTTATCCTAAGATAGATGAGGAGACTGTCAAGGTGGCTGCTGAACTTATCAATAATGCAAAGAAGCCATTGGCTCTTGTCGGACATGGTGTAGAGTTGGGCAATGCGCAAGATGAGCTGGTGGAATTCCTTGAGAAAGCAGACATCCCTGCAGGACGTACCTTGTTAGGCCTCTCTGCACTCTCTTCCGATCATCCTCTGAATATGGGTATGCTGGGAATGCACGGCAACTATGCTCCAAACATCAAGGAGCAGGAATGCGATGTGCTCATTGCCATCGGCATGAGATTCTCAGATCGTGTCACCGGCAGACTGGACCGCTATGCTAAACACGCCAAGGTGATCCATTTGGACATTGATCCGTCAGAGATCGACAAAAACGTGAAGACAGATGTGGCTGTGGTGGGTGACTGTAAGGTAAGCCTTCCTGCCATCACCAAATACTTAAATAAGGCTGTTCACCGTGAGTGGCGTGACTCATTCAAGCCGCTTTATGAGAAGGAGAAGGCAGAGGTCATAGAGCCATCTATTCATCCCCAAGGCAAAGAACTGCTGATGGGTGAAGTGGTGAATGCCGTTGCTGAGGCTACCAAGGGCGAGGCCGTATTGGTCAATGATGTTGGTCTGAACCAGATGTTCTCCTGTCGCTATTTCAAGTTCCATCGTCATCGCAGCGTCGTATCAAGTGGTGGCTTAGGTACAATGGGCTTTGGACTGCCTGCCGCAATTGGCGCAACTTTTGGTGCACCGGACCGTCAAGTTTGTCTGTTCACCGGTGATGGTGGTTTCCAGATGTGTATAGAGGAACTTGGAACGATCATGGAGCAGCAGGCTCCGGTGAAGATCATACTTTTGAACAATAACTATCTTGGCAATGTGCGTCAGTGGCAGGATCTGATGTTTAACCATCGCCGTTCATTCACACATATGCTCAATCCTCATTACGAGGAATTAGCCCGTGCTTACCACATACCCTATGATGTGGTGTTGACTCATGAAGAGTTGAAGGCAAAAGTGGAGAGGATGCTTACTACCGACGGACCGTATATCCTTGAATGCGCTGTCAAGGAGGAGGAGAATGTCACGCCGATGATCACTCCGGGAAGTGCGGTGGATGAGATGAAGTTGCATTTGGATATTTAATCGTTTTATGGAACAGAAGTTTTATACCTTATTAGTATATAGTGAAAACATTGCCGGCATCCTCAATCAGGTGACGGCAGTGTTCACACGCCGTCAAGTCAATATCGAGAGTTTGAATGTCTCGGCATCCAGCATTGACGGCATCCACAAATACACGATCACTTGCTGGTCTACAGAAGACCAGATTGTGAAGATCACCAAACAGCTGGAAAAGAAGATCGACATCATCAAGGCTAATTTTTACACCGATGACGAGCTGTTCATCCACGAAGTAGCCCTTTTCAAGATCTCTACGCCGGTGTTGCTGGACAATCCCGAGGTGTCGCGTGCCATCCGTCGTCACGATGCCCGCATGATGGAGGTCAATCCAACCTATTCCACGGTGATGCAGACTGGATTGACCGAGGACATCGCTGATCTCTTCAAGGTGCTCAACGGTTTCAACTGTCTTCTTCAATACACACGTTCCGGCCGCATTGCTGTGACACGCAGCTTTGAGGAGCCTGTTAGCGATTTTCTAAACCGTCAGGAGTAGCTATGCAGTCAAAGGTAGGTGAATATCCCTTCACAGTGGAACCTTTCCATTGTGATTTCAGTAACCATCTCTTCCTGAGCTGTTTGAGCAATGACTTGCTCAATGCATCAGACTATCACAGCGAAAGCCGTGGCTATGGCATCAGCTATCTCAATTCCAAACATCGTACTTGGGTACTCTCCCGGTTGGCGGTGGAGATGAACGATATGCCAGTGGCTTACGACAAGATCGCTATCTCTACGTGGGTGGAAGCAGCCTTCCGCTTCTTCACAAGCCGCAACTATGCCATCACAAGTCAGAATCATCAGACGGTCTATGGTTATGGTCGCAGCATCTGGGCAATGATCGATACGGATACACGTCAGCCTGTTGACATCCTACAGATACAAAACGGTCTCATCAAAGACTATATCGAGACAGAGCTTGATTGTCCGATCGCCAAGCCAGGGCGGGTAGCCATCAGCAAGGAAGCTGAGTTGGTGAGAACTGTCACGATGAACTACCATGACATCGATGTTAACGGACACGTCAATTCAATTAAATACATCGAGCATATACTCGATTTGTTTGATTTGGATTGGTATCGCAGCCATCGGGTCAAGCGCTTCGATATAGCGTATGTCGCTGAGAGTCACGCTGGTGATGCTCTCTGCTTCTTCATGGAAAAAGCAGCTCCCAAGGGCACAGACCTCGATGAAGAATACCTTGTCAGAATCGTGAAGAGAGGATCAGAGAATAGTGAAGTAGTAAGATGTAGTATTAATTTTGTAAAAAACTGAAAGAATATTTGGTGGTTATATTTTAAATTATTACCTTTGCGCTCGAAAACTGAAGGGGAGATCAGAGGAACAAAGAAAGTTATAGATTTCTAACATATTATAATTAAAACACATTAATTATGGCAGAGATGAATTTTGGCGGCGTCGTTGAGAACGTCGTGACAAACAAGGAGTTCACATTGGATAAGGCACGTGAGGTGCTGAAGAATGAGACGATCGCCGTCATTGGTTATGGTATTCAGGGGCCTGGTCAGGCAGGTAACCTTCGCGATAATGGCTTCAATGTCATCGTAGGTCAGCGTGAGGGCCGTAGCTATGAGAAGGCTAAGGCCGACGGCTGGGTGCCTGGTAAGACTCTGTTCTCTGTTGAAGAGGCTGTAGAGAAGGGTACTGTCATTTGCATGCTGCTTTCTGATGCAGGTCAGATCGCTGTATGGCCAACCATCAAAAAGCATCTTACCGCCGGTAAGACGCTGTACTACTCTCACGGATTCGCCATCAACTGGCAGGATCGTACGGGTGTGGTTCCTCCAAAGGACATCGATGTGATCATGGTAGCTCCTAAGGGTTCAGGTACCTCTCTTCGTACCATGTTCCTTGAGGGTCGTGGTCTGAACTGCTCTTACGCTGTTTATCAGGATGCTTCTGGTAAGGCTAAGGAGAAGACATTGGCTATGGGTATCGGTATCGGCTCTGGCTATCTGTTCGAGACAACTTTCCAGCGTGAGGCTACTTCCGATCTGACTGGTGAGCGTGGTGCTCTGATGGGTGCTATCGAGGGTCTGCTCGAGGCTCAGTACAATGTACTTCGTGAGCATGGACATACACCTTCTGAGGCTTTCAACGAGACTGTTGAGGAGCTGACACAGAGCTTGATGCCTCTGTTCGGTGAGAAGGGTATGGACTGGATGTATGCTAACTGCTCTACAACAGCACAGCGTGGTGCCCTTGACTGGGCTCCCCGTTTCCGCGAGGCTATCACTCCGGTTATGGAGTGGCTCTACCTGAGCGTGAAGACTGGCGAAGAGGCTCAGATCTCTATCGACAGCAACTCTAAGCCTGACTATCGTGAGAAGCTCAACGCAGAATTGAAGGCTATGCATGATATGGAGATGTGGCGTGCTGGCGAGACCGTTCGTAAGCTGCGTCCTGAGAACAACTAATCAATAGGTTAGCTTATAATATAAAAGGGGCTGTGTCAAAAGTCAGATTTTGGCCCAGCCTATCATAAATTAGGC
>DAWDCC010000064.1:0-18437 GCA_052355365.1 Prevotella sp.
GAACATCGACTATATGGCACGAAGGTTACATGTAAATGCGGATAATCATTTTCAATTATATTTGCGACATAATTACCGTATTACAATACATAAGACCTTTGACCATTACCCAATGAGAAAACTGATATTACTGCTTATTGACATTCTTATTCTGGCATTGCCTGCATGGGCACAACCCACCTATCAAGTCACGGACTATGGAGCAAAAGGCGACGGAACGACCGACGATGCGCCGGCTCTCCAGCGTGCTATTGACGCGTGCAATGCTGACGGTGGCGGACGTGTGCTCTTGTCTCGTGGCAAGACTTTTCTTTCCGGTCCCTTGCAGTTGAGGTCCGGCGTAGAGCTATATCTCGATGCCGGTACCACCTTGTTGGCTAATCCTGATGAGAAAGTCTATCGCAAGAGTGCCTTTGGCAGCAATCAGGGCGAAGGCATGCTATGGCTTTGGGCCAAGGATGCCCACGACATCCGAGTCTGTGGGCGCGGCACCATCGACGGCAACGGCGTGCGCTTCATGGGCCGCGAGCTGTCTGACTCCTACGAGCTGAAACCCGTGACCACCTTTGATCCCCGTCCGCATGTCCTCACGCTCATTGGTGTGAAGAACGTACAGGTGCGCGACATCACCATCCGCGAAGGCGCTTACTGGACACTCCATCTCGTAGGCTGTGAGGATGCGGTGGTCGATGGCATCAATCTCCTTAACAACTTGAAGATCCGCAACGGCGATGGCATCGACATCGATCACAGCCGTCATGTGCGCATCAGCAATTGTCATATCACTTCCGGCGACGACTGCATCTGTCTGAAAAACCGTCGTGAGTTTGCAGAGTACGGTTCCTGCCACGATATCGTGGTAACCAACTGCACGATGAGCTCACGCTCTTGTGCCATCAAGATCGGATCAGAGAACATGGACTCCATCTATAATGTCATCATCGACAACTGCATCATCACACGTTCCAACCGTGGACTGGGCATTCAAAACCGCGATGAGGGCACGGTGACAGACGTGTTTTTTTCCAACATCATCATGGATCTGCGCCTGTGGAGCGACGTGTGGTGGGGCAAAGCCGAACCGATCTATGTCACCAGTTACCCGCGTGCCGACGGCAACAACAAGGATGCCAACTGGCGTTTTCCCAAGGGTGAGACTCACGGACGCTGCGGTGAGGTGAGCCGCATCTACTTCCGTGGTATTGTCGCCACGTCGGAGAACGGCTGCTTCATCGGTGGAGAAGAGGGTAAAGTCAAGGACATTTATCTCGACAACGTCAGTTTGCGCCTCTGTCGCGTGACCGACTACAAGAGTGGCATCTACGACAAACGACCCTGCCGTGGCGAGGGATATGTATATAACAAGGTGTATGGCGTCTATGTCGACCAGGCCCAGGATGTCCATACTGTCGGCTTCTCCGTCACTGCCAATGGTGTGGACTATGGCGGTCCGACGTTTGGACTTTAACCAATCGTCAATCTTTTGTAATACAACCGACACATACAGGCATTATCTTTGCACTTAAATTATTAAACACTATATCTATTATGCGAAAAAGACAAACCCAATTGAAGAAGGACATGCAGAAGGTAGTGCTTTCCGCATCTCTCCTGCTTTGTGGTACTGCAGCCATGGCTCAGAGCCAGAGGTCTGGTGTCATCACCGACAGCAATGGTGAGCCGCTCGTTGGCGTGACCGTCATGGAGCAAGGCACCACCAATGGTACGGTGACCGACGCCAACGGCCGTTACACCATTACGACTACTAAGCCCGGTGCAAAACTCAAGGTTTCCTATGTCGGCTATTTGGATCGTGTGATCACTCCGGGGCAGAACGCTGTTCTCAAGGACGACAACAAGATGCTCAACGAGGTCGTTGTGGTGGGCTACGGTACCATGCGCCGCAAGGATGTCACTTCGTCGATCACCACTGTGAAAGCCGAAGACTTGAACAAGGGCGTCTATTCCGATGCAGCCTCACTGCTTCAAGGCAAGGTAGCCGGTTTGGTGGTGACCACCTCCGGTGATCCGAATGGCACGCCGAGCATCACGCTTCGTGGTGTCTCCTCTTTGCGTACGGGCGAAGCCATGCAGCCTTACTATGTCATCGACGGCATTCCCGGCGTGGACATCTCGATGGTGTCTCCCGACGACATCGAAAGCATCGACGTGCTTCGCGACGCTACCGCCACGGCTATCTACGGTTCGAAGGCAGCCAACGGTGTGATCATCATCAACACAAAGAAGGGCCGCAAAGGCGAGGAGCGAACCAGCGTCTCCTATAATGGATATGCTGCTTTTGACCATGTGGCCAAGACTATGGATATGGAAAGTGCCGATGATCTGCGTGGTTATGCCAAGGCCAATGGGCTGACACTCGGCAATGACGAGGGCGCAAATGTCGACTGGCAGAAGGAAGTGCTGCGCACAGGTGTGAGCCACAACCATAATGTCTCCATCAGCGGAGGCGGACAGAAGTCTACCTATATGGTGAGCCTGAACTATCAGAATCGTCAGGGTGTCATCAAAGAATCGGGTATGAACCGACTCAACGTGCGCTCCTTGATGACGACCAAGGTGCTCAAGGATCATCTCGATATCTCTCTCGGCGTGAACGGCATGTACGGCACGGCTCATGGTGTGCCGATGTGGAACGAAGGCGTTTCCGTGCTTGATGCCATGAACTACTATTCTCCTTGTATGCCTGTCAGAGGTGAAGACGGCAACTGGTCGAAGGCTACTGGATCAAAGAACTACAATCCGATGTCACTGCTCCATGAAGACACTTTTGAGACCAATTGGAAGCGTATGCAGTATATCGCCAAGGCCTCTCTGAAGATCATTGACGGCTTGACATGGAATGCCAACTACTCTTTCACCAACAATCAGCATACCTACAGCGCCTACGACACCCACAACACGCAAATCGAAGGTGTGAGTGCCTATAACGGCAAGGCTACCCGTAACACTTATATGGGTCATGCCCATACGTTCGAGACTTATGGCAACTACGATGTCACGATCAGCAAGATCCACAAACTGTCTGTGATGGCCGGATACTCTTGGGAAGAGAAGGAGAGCGGCGACGGCTTCGGACTGTGGGTACACGATTTCTATGACGACTACTTGAAGTGGAACCAGCTGTCTTACGCCAGCAGCATCGACGGCATCTCCGCTGTGGAGAGCGGTACGAAGGCTACTGTGCGCAACATCTCGTTCTATGGTCGTGCAGCCTACAGCTACAACAGCCGCTACATGCTCCAGGCTACCATCCGCCGCGACGGTAGCTCTGTCTTCGGTAAGGACCATCGTTGGGGTACTTTCCCATCGGTAAGTGTTGCGTGGAATATCACGGAGGAGCCATTCATGAAGAATCAGAACGTGTTCTCCAACCTGAAACTGCGTATGGGCTATGGCGTGAGTGGTAACGCCCTCGGCTTTGGTGCTTACACCGCCATTGCCACGTATGGTGCTTCCGGTTTCTTCAATTATGAAGGTAAGGACTGGCGCACGCTGGCTGCCACGAAAAATGCCAATCCCGATCTGAAGTGGGAGAGCACAGGCATGTTCAATGTTGGTATTGACTACGCTATTCTTGGTGGTCGTATCAACGGTACACTCGAACTCTACAGCAAGAAGACCAAGGACCTTATCTGGTCTTATCCGGTGTCTCTGGCCGAATATCCTTTTGGCTACATCGATGCCAATGTCGGTGAGATCTCCAACAAGGGTATTGAGTTGACCGTAAACGCAACGCCCGTGAAGACGAAAGACTTCACCTGGCAGACCACGCTCAATCTGGCACACAACAAAAACCGCGTGGACAAGTTGACCAATGACAAGTACTTCACCAAGGAGTTCAATCAGGGCGACCCGATGATTGCCGGTGTATCAGCTAACGGCTATACTCAGCGTATCATCGAGGGTGAGCCGCTCGGAACGTTCTACACCTTTACTTTCGCCGGATACAACGACAGGGGTATTGCCACTTACTATGTCCTCGACGACAAGGGCAACCGCACAGGTGAGACCACCACAGCACCCGACAATGAGCGCGACCGCTCGATCACGGGTTGCGCACAGCCTAAGCTGAACTTGGGATGGAACAACACACTGACCTATAAGAACTGGAGTGCCTCCTGTTTCTTCACAGGAGTCTTCGGCAACAAGATCTACAATGGCTCACGTGCACAGTACACCAGCCCCGAGATGTTCACCAATGGCAAGAACGTGCTCAAGGAGTTTATTACCGACCGCCCGGCTACCGACATCTCCGGCAACATTCCTTCTGACCGCTTCATCGAGAATGGAAGCTATCTGCGCCTCCAGTCTCTGACTCTGGGCTATACCTTCACAAAGTTCAATGGCTGGTTGCAAAACGCTCAGCTCTACGCTACGGTGAACAACGTCTTCACCATCACCAACTACAAAGGACTGGATCCTGAGGTGGACTTGGGCGGTATCTCACCGGGTGTGGACTATCGCTGGAGCAACTATCCCCATACACGCACGGTTATGCTGGGCCTGAAAGTAAATTTCTAACATTAACGACGCTACACAATGAAAAATAAGTTTTTTATGTCTTTAGCGGGAGGACTGCTCCTGCTGACGGGCTGCACAGACCTGAATGTGGACGTAGATTCGCTCTACACTAAATATCCCAACAACGATATTGCCGTGGAAGCCAAGATGGCTGATGTCTATTATCAGCTGCGCGGCTGTTTCGGCCGTCGCTATATGGAGGCACAAGAACTGTCGTCTGACGAGTATACGGCTGTCAGCTATGGTGGTGGATGGTACGACAATGGTGCTTATGCCCACCCAAGTCTTCACGCTTACACCAAGGACGATGCCACCATCGACTGGATGGGTGAGCTGATGAGCGGCTGCACCAAGGCCAACACAGTCATCCGTGATCTCACCAATGACGGGGCTGACGAGAAGTACATCGCCCGTGCCCGCGCCATGCGTGCCTTCTTTGAGTTTGTCATGATGGACTGCTGGGGCGACGCACCGATCATGGACCACATCGTCGCAAAAGACGAGGTTCTTGAGCGCTCTCCACGTGCCAAGGTGGCTGAGTTCATCGAGTCGGAGCTGAAGGACATCATTCCTCTGCTGACCGACGAGGTGAGCGCCAACACCTATGGCAAGCCGACGAAATGGATGGCTGAGGCTTTGCTCGTGAAGCTCTACATCAACTGGCCGGTCTATACTGCCGCTTCTGTGGATCAGTACGACGCTGCTACGGCCAAAAACGAGAAGCTCGACGAGTGCATCAAGTATTGCGACGACATCATCAACAGCAAGAAGTTCAACCTCGGCTCCGTGCCTTATCGCAAGAAGTTCTCATACGACAATGGCTATAAGATCGAGGACTTCATATATGCACTGCCCTACGACACCTACACGGCAACGGGTATGCAGTATGGCCGTGCCATCACCTGGAAGCAGGCTAAGGATGTGGCCAAGAGCTACTATGGCATGAAGCTCCACAACTCGGCCGGCGGATATATGACGATGACGCCTGAGTGCGCCGCGCTCTTCAACCTTCCCGGCGATGAGCGCAACCAGTTGATCCTCCGTGACACGGTTCATGTCTATGATCCTACGACGCAGTTGCCCACCAAGGAAGTGGCTTTGGATAAGGCGGGCAATCCTATCGTGCTCACTTCTTCCATCACGTTGAAGACCAATGATGAGCATCTCGACGTGGGTGATAATGTCAATGGCTACAATCAGGGCAACCGCAATGTCAAGTTCTTCGTGACCGACGATGACTTCAAGAACGGACGTAACCAGAGCAACGACCTGCCGATCTTCCGCTATGCCGACATCCTGCTGGAGAAGGCTGAGGCCATCACACGCGGTGGTAAAGCTACTAACGGCGACACACCTCAGAGCCTCTTCAACCAGATCCGCAGCTATGTCAAGGCACCCACCATCGACCACAATCCTTCGCTCAAGGAGATTCTTGATGAGCGTGGACGTGAGTTCCTCGGTGAGAACTGGCGTCGCAACGATATGATTCGTTTCGGTACCTTCGAGGGGCAGTTCTTCCCACACTACACGGGATTCCCAACGGCTAACTTCGACAAGACGCACCGTATCTTCCCTGTCCATAAGGATATCCTCAACGTGAATCCTACTTGGAAGCAGAATCCCGGCTATTAGAAGTAATTCTTAGCAAGCATCTTTCAGCGGGCTATATCCATTTGGGTGTAGCCCGCTTTTTCATGGACTCTGTCCACAGGCAGGATTCTCTGTTGTGTGAATGCCTGTATCATGTGGAGTTTTCTTTTGCCAAAGTTGAAAATATAAGGATCTGATAATTGTAAACAACTTGACAAAAACACCTCTCTCTGAACTTTCATTCTAGAGAGCATTTTTGTGTCGGTATCATCCTTTTTCGATGATTTCTTAGTTTTTCCATGCTTTTTCACTGCCGAAAGCGTTTTGAAACTGCCATTTTTGGCTTTTCACTTTTTCAAAAAGCTGTTTTTTCACGATCAAAAAGGTAAGATGACCACATCAAAAAGCCTTTTTCATCGAAAATTCTCTAGAGAATTTTCAGAGAAAGAGGTACTTTGACAGGATCATCTCGGTACTTTCTTCTGCTCATTCTTATTTTTTGAAGTATAAAGAAAGTGGATATATATGTAATGTATTATAAATCAGCGAATTATAGATCTGTTGTCTAAAAGGACCAAAAATGCGCTGAAAATTGCGAAAATCTGGCCAATGATGGTCTCGTTTCAAAAGAATCGATTCTCGTGGGCGGAAAATTGTCAGTTATTATAACAATATTGGAAGTATATCTCACACAGAGCCACAGAGCCACAGAGCAGGTTTTGTCTTATAGAGATCACAGAGCTATAAGAATCTTATGAGGTTATATGAGTAGGTTGGAAGCAGGTAGTCGAATAGAAGCAAGAAAGGAAAGGCATCGGGAAAGGAGAGTTGGGGCTGCGCAGCTCTGTGGTCTCTTAAGCCAGAATGGCTTCATCTCAGAGTCTAAGCATCCCAGTCTCTGTGACTCAGAGTCTCTGTGTGAGATAAATTCTAAAGATTTGCGTCAAACAGCCAAGCGTTTTTACGTCAAACAGCCAAGCAGATTTACGTCAAACAGCCAAATAGTTTTCAAAACTCTTGGATAATCAATTAATTATGCGTATCTTTGTTGTCGTAGTATTTTAGTTAAATCATGCACCTAAATGGCGTCCCACTTTCGGGATATTTTGCTTTTATAACCTTCATTCTATGTCACGCAACATCTTTCTGATCGTTTTCCTGTCTCTGACGACAGTAGTCCATGCCCAACTGTGGCGTTGTGTCAACCCACTCATCGGCAGTAAGGGGGAGGGACGCGTGTTTGTGGGTCCCACAGTTCCTTTCGGTATGGTGAAGCCAGGTCCTGACTGTCTGTCCATGCCCAATGCCGGATGGGCACCACAACCGGAAATGGTGAAGGGCTTTTCTCAGACCCATGTCAGCGGTACGGGTGGCGGACAGAAATATGGCAATGTGCTTATACAGCCTTTCCGCCGGCATGAGTCGATGACACCGCAACGTTTGTTGCTGCCCGACGGCAAGGTGGTAGCAGTGCCATCCTACCCACGCCATCGCGACAACGAGAAGATCACACTCGGAAAGTACAGTTGCCACTTTGAGGACGGAATCGGCGTGGACATCACCACGGCGGCCCGCTGTGCCCTCTATCGTTTCCGCCATGCCGACGGACTGCTCATTGATGCCGCTTCGTTCTTGGGTATGGACACCATTCCTAACAGGCGCGAGACCCAGCAATATGTGGCTTCCAGCATCAGCGTCAGCGGACAGAATGAGGTGAGCGGCTCCACGACGGTGCGCGGAGGATGGAACAATGGCGGTCCCTATACGGTTTACTTCTGTTTGCAGAGCAGTGCGCCCTTTGTGAAATCCCGGCTGTTCGCTGGTCGTGCTGTCTCGGTGTGGTGGGGCGACAGCGTCGTGGAGGTGAAGGTTGGCATCTCTTATGTGTCGGTGGAACAGGCCCGTCGCAATATCGTCGGCCATGACTTCAACACGCAGTTGCGTTTGTTGCGCCAAGAGTGGAACGAGACCTTGGCGCGCGTGCCTTATGAGGGCAACAACCGTGAACGCCGCATCTTCTATACTGCACTCTATCATGCCCTGCTCATGCCGGTGGACAAGACCGGCGAGTGTCCACGATGGTCGGGCACGCCTTACTACGATGATTTCTACGCCCTATGGGATACCTACCGCACATCGATGCCCCTGCTCATGGAGTACTATCCCGAACGGGCCACAGACATCGTCCGTGCACTATTGGCTATCTACCGCCATGAAGGTTACATGCCCGACGCGCGCAGCGGCGACTGCAACGGACGCACGCAGGGAGGATCCCATGCCGATGTGGTCATCGCCGAGGCTTATGCCCGTGGACTGACGGGTATCGACTATCGCGAAGCGTTGCAGGCGATGCTTAAGGACGGGGACGTACCACCCGAAGACGACGAGAAGGAAGGACGTGGCGGGCTGAGGGAGTACATCCGGTTGGGCTACATGCCCTATGGCATTCCACGCGCAGGTACCCGCACCGTGGAGTACTGCTACGACGACTGGTGCATTGCGCAGGTGGCCAAAGGACTTGGCAAGCGTGCTATCTATAATAGGTATATGCGCCGCTCCCGTTCGTGGCAGAACCTCTGGCGCAAGGACTATGAATGGCGCGGCATGACGGGATTTATCCTGCCGCGTGACGCTAGTGGCCGGTGGCTTGACTCGGTGGAGTGGGGACGCTCCAAGAGCTTCCGACCAAAGATAGCTTATCGGCCCGACACCAAGGTGGCACCGTGGTATATCCCTTGGTGGGATACCTTCTTCTACGAGGGACTGTCGGTGGAATACTCGTTGAGTGTGCCTCACGATGTGCCGACGCTCATCCGACTCTGTGGCGGCGACTCCGCCTTCCGCCGTCGGTTGGATATCTTTTTCGACGAGGGACACTACAATGTAGGCAATGAGCCGTCGTTTCTTACACCTTATTTATATAGCTACATCGGTCGCTCTGATCTCAGCAGCCGACGTGTGGCAGACTTCGTACATCGTAGCTTTTCCGACGCAGCCGACGGCCTGCCGGGCAACGACGACAGCGGCGCTATGTCGGCCTGGCTGCTTTGGGCGATGCTTGGCCGATATCCTGTGGCCGGACAAGGGAAATATATCACGATCGAACCAGTACATTTCCCCGAAAAAGCTGCGACGACGGGTGAAGGCGAAACTACGGTGCACTTTGTGCTCAACCGGCAGTATCGCAACTGGCCGCTACGCTGGTGCTGGCAGGGCGACACGCTGGTGGTGACCTGCCACGACTGCACGTATCGTTTGCCGCGCCGTGTCGTCGACCATGCTAAAGGCTTCTGTTGGGAGAGTCCGCAGAAGGCGGGTGCACAATACGCTGCTGAGGGAACGTTTCTTTTCATCTCGCATGATGCCCTCGACAGTCTGAAACATACTGGCCGCTTTGTCTACGACGGCATCACGTGGCGACGCATAGACGAGACCGGTCAGTGCATCCATGTGCGCGCCGATGTAGACGGTACAGAAATGTGGATTTCAACAAGTTTGCCTTTGCCTTGGGTGGTTAGAATGCACGGCAATAAGTTAGGAATAGACTGGAAGATAGATACTCCCTTTCAAGAATTTGAGAATTGAGAGAACTCTCGAATTCTCAAATTCTTGAGTCATAAGTATTCTTGAGTTATATATTTTTCTCCATGATATAGTCGTTCATGAAGAAGCCTTTCCCGATGGAAAAGTCGCCTTGGCTGGTCACTTTCATACCCTGACGTGAATAGAAGTGCTTGGCGCGGTTGTGGCGGTTGACATGCAGGAAGAGCGTGCAAGGTTCCGGATGCTGTTCTTTTACAAAGGCAACGGCAGCATCGAAGAGTTGTGTGCCCAAGTGCTGGTACTGATAGAGTGGGAGAACGTATATCTTTTGCAATTCATATCGGTCCGCCTCTATCGGTTGCACCGATACATATCCGGCAGGCTTGTCGTCGACGAAGAGCAGTAGATAGGTATGATGCTCAACGGTCATCTGATGGCGTAGCGAAGCCTCGGAGTACATCATGTCCATCATGTATTCACATTGCTCCCGTGTGATGATGGTCTGGTAAGTGTCGGGGAATACTTTCTCCGCCATCGTCCTAATGATAGGAATGTCGTTGAGGGTTGCTTTTCTGATAGTTGTAGTCATGTTGTTAGGTTTATATTAGTCAGATCTGATGAGGAATGCTTTCGTGTACAAAGATACGCAAATTTCGTGAAAGTAGCAATAGATAGTCTTGCTTTGCGTCTTAAAATAGCGAAAATAATCGTAACTTTGTAGGGACTCTAACATTTGACTGAACATGAAATCAAAAACCTCTGCCGTCCGCTGGCCGCAGCCATGTCGTTGGATAGCAATATTGTCTTTATTACTATGCACAATCTTCTTGTACGCTTTGCCGCTTGCAGCCCAGAAGTGTAGCGAACTGAATACCTATATCCAAAAGGCTTATCAGCGGATGGGAGGTATCTACTATGCTTATCCCGTACCGCCCGCCGACTGCTTTGCCCCCGCGCCGGAGGGCTATCGCCTGGTCTGTCTCAGCCATTATGGGCGCCATGGCTCACGCTGGATGACGAGTGACAAACGCTATGAATGGTTGTGGAAACAGTTCGAAGACGAGAAACTGCTTACACGGCGAGGGCGTGGCGTGCGCAGTCGGTTGAAAAAGATCTGTGATAACGCACGGGGCAATGGCGGACAGCTGTCGCCCGTGGGAGTGCGGCAACAGCAGGGGCTTGCTGCCCGCATGGCCTCCCGTTTCCCGCAGATGTTCGGATCGGAGAGCCGTGTAACCGCAAGGTCGAGTGTGGTACGCCGTTGCCGTAAGAGCATGGAAGCCTTTGTGGAAGAGATAAAAGCCCTTGGTATAGGTGCTCGGATAAGTATGCGCACCGATTCGGCCGACATGCAGTGGGTGAGCCATGAGAGTCCCGACGAGATGCTGCTGAAACTACAGACCGACAAGAGCTGGACGCTGCCTACGCATCGCTTGCTTGCCTCACTCTTCCGTCACCCCGAGACCATCGCAGACACGGTGCGCCTCTTCTCTGAACTCTATGCTGTGGCTTCTGATTTGCAGGATGTTGACTTGCCCGGCGTCTCACTCTACGACCTCTTCACTCCCGACGAGATGCGCTATTGCTATCAGCGCTCGTGCCGCGAGATGCGCTACGAGAATGGTTGGAATCTGGCCAATCACGGCATCCCGGCGCAGTGCGCTGCCAATCTGTGGGGCAATATCGTACTTTGCGCTGACAGCGTCTTGGCCTCAGGAAAGCCCGGAGTGACGCTACGTTTTGGCCACGATACTGCTCTCTACCGTCTGCTGAGTCTGCTCGGTGCCTCGCCCGTGGTGGACGGCAGCCTGAATCTTGAAGATCTGGTACCGATGGCTGCCAACTTGCAGATGCTGTTCTACCGCAACCGGCAGGACAGTGTAGTGGTGGCTTTCTACCTCAATGAGCGTCCGATGTCGCTGCATGGTGTACATCCGGCCTTTACGCTTGGCACTTGGAATGTTCCGTTTTATTCGTGGACAGTATTGAAACGTCATCTTCAGCATTACCTTGACCGTCAGAAATGGATGGATCGTACACGCGCCATCAACACGATGGTGGGTACCGACTACGCCACGACAGCTTCTGCCGGATGCTATGGCAAAGGATCGGAGGAGCATGGACAGACGCTGCCCGCGGTGCTCGTGCCCCATGGTATGAACTTCTGGACACCGCAAACACAAGACACGGAACAGAAGTGCCGCGCTCCTTATTATTATAGAGACTCACTGTTTCAAGGTTTCCGTGCCAGTCACTGGCTCGTAGGCGGTTGCACCCAAGACTATGGTTCCTTTACGCTCATGCCGATGACAGGGCACCTACGATTGAAGCCGGAAGAGCGCGCCACACCGTTCAGTCACAACGATGAGCTGAGCCATCCTTATTATTATGGTGTCTATCTGCCTAAGGAGAAACTGATGACCGAGATGACGGCAACCAGCCGCGCCGCTATCTTCCGCTTCATGCCCGACGAAGTGGGACAGCTGCATGTCGTTGTCAATCCGAACAGCGACTATCGTGAAGGCTTTGTGGCCGTGGACTCTGCCCGTCAGTGCATCTGGGGCTACAACCCCGTGCATCGCATCTATCAGGGCTGGGGAGAGCGGGCCGGCTTCAGCGGTTGGTTTGTGGTGCAGTTCCAGCGTCCTTTCCGTCAGTGTGTCGTGAAAGACTCTGTGGCTTATGTCACCCTTGACGTGAAAGCGGGTGAGCAGGTGCTGGTCAAAGCGGCCACAAGTTTCACGGGTATCGACGGCGCTTGGCGCAATCTCCGTGCTGAGCTTCCGGACTGGGACTTCCTCGGTACGCGCCTCGCCTTGGACAGCATTTGGCAGAATGAGCTGCGCACGATCGACGTGGAAGACAGCGACAAGGCAAAGGTCAACCAGTTTTATGGTGCTCTCTACCGCACCGCTTTCGAGCCGCACGCCATCAGTGATGTTGATGGGCGCTATCCGGCTTTTGCTTCTGGGCAGCCGATGATGCCCGACAGCACCGACATGAGGCGCACTCGCTACATGGACTTTTCGATGTGGGACATTTTCCGTGCTGAGTCTCCCTTGCTGCTCTTGACGCATCCGCAGATGGCTTCCGACATGATACAGAGCCTCGGCGGTATGTATCGTGAAGGCGGTTGGATGCCGATCTTCCCCTGCTGGAACAGTTACACCAGTGCGATGATTGGTGATCATGCCGCCGCACTCGTGGCCGACGCGGTGGCAAAGGGACTTGATCGTACGCATCCCTTTGACCTCAAAACGGTCTATTCGGGACTGCGCAAGAATGCTTTTGAAAGTCCGAAAAGCTATCAGGATTACGCCAGCGGCATGGGACGGCGCGCGCTGAAGAGTTGGCTGCGCTATGGATTCATCCCGTTGGAAGACAGTGTGAAGGAGGCTTTTCACACTCAGGAACAGGTGTCGCGAACACTGGAATATGCCTATGACGACTACTGCGTGGCGCAGGTGGCCAAGGCGCTGAACCAGAAAAAAGACTATGAGATGCTGATGCGACGTTCACACAACTGGGTGAACGTACTGAATCCCCGTACGGGTTGGGTCGACGGTCGCCACGCTAATGGCCGTTGGCTGATGAACCGTGACTTGACGAGTCGCCTGCCGTTTATTACAGAGGGCACCGTCATGCACTATAGTTTCTATGTACCGCACGACATTCCCGGACTGATCAAGGCGATGGGCGGACGGCAATCGTTTATCCAAAAACTCGACACGCTCTTTGGCTTCCGATATGATGGACGTCGCGACAGCACCTATTATTATTGGCATGGCAATGAGCCTTGTCATCATATTGACTACCTCTATGCCCTGGCCGGTGAGCCGTGGAAGACTCAGCTGTTGGTGAGTGATATCTTGCGGACGGAGTATCGTGATATCCCCGGCGGACTGTCGGGTAACGACGATGCCGGACAGATGAGTGCCTGGCAGATGCTCTCCATGCTCGGCTTCTATCCCGTCTGCCCGGGAACTGCGGAGTATGTCATTGGCACACCGTCGTTCCGTCGTGCACGCATCGGACGTCTGACGATAGAGACGCGCGGTGGTGGCAACGGCAATTGCTATATCCAGCGCATGACGTGGAACGGACAACCTTACACCCGCTACACCCTTAGCCATGAAATGCTGACCGATGGTGGACACCTCGTCATAGAGTTAGGATCTAAGCCACTGAGGTGATGGAGGTTATTCCATGCGTGTGCTGTATGAACCAAATTCATACAGCTGCATTTTCTTGACGAATAATTAAGTGAACTCTACGCAAATTCAAGCGAATATCAGAGTAAATTCCACACAAAAACGGACGAATATCAAGCACTATTCCTCACTTTTTCAAAGGAAAGAGGGCGCGATGTTGCGCCGAATCGTCGAAAACGTGTAGTCTCTCTTTCTGTTGCTTGGTTCTGTTAGTTGCTGCTTGGCAGCAACGGGAAGTCTTATCCTCGTTGCAAAGTCTTAATCTGTTCTCTGTTCTCTGTTCAGCTAATAGCTACCAACAAACAAAGGCCTCCGCGGAATTCCGCGGAGGCCTTTGTTGTTAAGTAGAAGTCTATTACTTATCGGAGCGATTCTCTTCTTAGTTGTTGCTCTTTCCGAAGATACGGAGCAGATAGAGGAAGAGATTGATGAAGTCGAGATAAAGCTCCAGTGCGCCGAGCAGTGCAATCTTCTGCGAACTCTCGCTCATGTCGGGTTGCATGGCCAAAGTCTGCTTGATGCGCTGGCTATCCCATGCGGTGAGACCCACGAAGAGCAATACGCCAATGTAGCTGAGGATGAGGTCAAAGCCGGAACTGCGCAGGAACATGTTTACCACCGAAGCGATGATGATACCGATGAGTGCCATGAACAGAATGTTGCCGATCTTGGCCAGATTGGTCTTCGTCACATAGCCGTAAAGTGCCATGGCACCGAATGTACCGGCAGAGATGAAGAATACCTCAGTGATGCTCGTCATCGTGTAGACGAGGAAGATGCTCGACAGTGTCACGCCGTTTAGCGCCGAATAGATGATGAAGAGCGTGGTGGCGGTGGACAGCGACAGCTTATCGATCCGGGCCGTGGTGTAGAATACCAATCCTAACTCAGCAATCAACAGTATCCAGATGGCTGCCCGGCTGCTGTAGAGAGCCGTCATCAAGTGAGGACTGCTGGCTACGCCAAAGGCACATACGCCTGTGATGACCAGTGCCAATGCCATCCACACATATACCTTTCGCATCAGCGCAGGAAAAGCGGTAGAGAGCGCGCCTTCGCGCTGACGGACGATCTGTTCCAAATCTTGTACTTCCATTGTTGTTGTTCTTTAGTTAAGTTTATCGTTTACTTTTATCTGCAAATATATTGCTTTACCTTCTGAAAAACAAGAAATATGCCAATAGCTGTGTGCGATTTAATGTTTTTTGTATTGCTGCTTGTTGTCTTTTGATACCTTATTCAGTAATTTTGTGTACTATTCATCATAACCACGACAAGATGACACGATATCATAACATGACAAAAGGACGGCTGTGTGCCCTGTTGGCAGTCTTCGGTTGGACTGTGGCTTGTGCGCAAGGGGCATGGGAAGTACAGACAATACAGTTACACAATGGCTTCACCGTGTGGCTCAATGTCGACCACAGTCAGCCTAAGATCTATGGTGCGGTGGTGGTGAAGGCCGGCGCCAAAGACTGTCCCAACACAGGTATTGCCCACTATTTTGAGCACCTGATGTTCAAGGGTACCGACAAGATTGGCACCGTGAACTATGAAAAAGAGAAGCCGTGGCTTGACAGCATCTCGCATCAATACGACTTGCTGGCCGCCACGAACGATGCCTCGCGCAGACTGGCTATCCAAAAACACATCAACGCGCTGTCGGTTCGTGCGGCTGACTATGCCATTCCCAACGAGTTTCAAAATCTCATCACTCGCTTCGGCGGTACAGGGCTCAACGCTTATACTTCGTTCGACGAGACGGTTTTTCACAACACGTTTTCACCGCAGTATCTGTCGCAGTGGTGCGAGCTCTATGCTGAGCGCTTTCTATCACCGGTCTTCCGTCTGTTCCAGGGCGAGTTGGAAACGGTGTATGAGGAGAAGAATATGTATGCTGACAACATGATCGCGCAGGCTGCCGAGGCTGCCCAACGCTACGCGCTGGCCGGTACACCCTACGCTTATCCCATCATTGGGGCCACTGACAGTTTGAAAAACCCGAGACTCAGCGAGATGATGCGCTTCTTTCACCGCTATTATGTGGCAGGCAATATGGGACTCATTCTCTGCGGTGACCTGCGCACCGACTCCATCGTGCCGCTGCTCGAGCGTACCTTTGGACGGTTGCCCATGGGCGAGGCTCCGCAGACGCCCAAAGCGGTGCTGCGTGACTTCCGTGGTTCGAAACCGCTGAAATTGAAACTGCCGATACCTATTGTCAAGGCTGAGGGCTATGCTTTCCTTGCTCCACAGGAGGGCAGTCGCGATGAGGCTCCCTTCCAGGTGATGATGACGATGTTGTCCAATCCGTCCCACACCGGACTGCTCGACTCACTTGACAATGCCGGAAAGGTGATGGCGGCCATGGCCGGAAGCTATTACCTCAAGGACTTCGGCGCTTTTGGCTTTGGCTTCGTGCCCAATCTGCCCTTAGGCTCTGAGAAGAAAGCAAGCCGCCGCTGCTGGCAGGCCATCAACCGCTTGCGCACCGGACAGTTTTCCGAAGCTCAGCTGCAAGCGGTGAAACGCTCGCTCCGACGTCAGAGGCTGTTGTCGTTGGAGACCATCGGAGGGCGGAGCTCAGCTATGATCAACGCTTTCTCGCATGGACTTAGCTGGAAAATGGTGCTTGCCCAGGCAGGACGCATCGACAGCGTCAGCCACGATGATGTCGTCAGAGTGGCGCGTAGCTATATCAACGATGACTCGCTCGTGGTGAAGAAAACTTTTGGACATTATCCTAAAGAGCGGGTGGCGCAGCCAGGCTATCAGCCAGTAAGGGCCCGTCATGCCGGTGAGCAGAGTGACTATGCCAAGCAACTCGAAGCACAGCCCGTGGATTCGGTGGCTCCGAAACTCATTGATTTCAAGCACGATGTTGCAGAGCGCTCCTTGCGTCCTTTGGTCCGACTTTATGGGGTGAGGAATCCCGATAACGATATTTTCTCGCTTCAACTCTGCTATCACCGTGGCTCTGCTTCCGACCACCGTATAGAAATATTGGGAGACTACCTCAATCGCGTAGGTACAACATCGATGACGCGCCAGCAACTGGGCCGTGCTCTTCAGCAGTTGGGAGCTACGCTCGATGTGGCAACTGACGCAGGTAATGTTGAGGTGAAGTTGATGGGCTTTGATTCTCAGCTTGTTCCCGCCCTTCGCCTGTTGCGTTCGTTCCTTGACAGCACGGCGGCCGACAATGCCAAGCTCCGTGTCTGCTGCAAGGAACTCAAGCTCGACCATCAGTCGTTCTTAAAAGAGAATGCCAACATTGCGGATGCCATCTATCAAAAGGTTGCCTTCGGCGACAGTTCTTCTTTCCTTACCCGCCTGACTGCCAAGGAGGCACGGCGGCTTAAGGCCTCTGAACTTGTGAACCTCTTCCGCGAGCTGCAGCGCAGTCAGCTCGACATCATCTACACGGGTACGCTGCCTATGGACAGTGTGGTCCGCCTTGCGGAGGCCACTCTGCCGCTCAACCGAGTGAGCCGTCCTTGGCGTCCGGTGCTCCATCCTTTGCAGCCGGTTGACATGCCCACGGTCTTTGTCTATGATAATCCACGGGCCCGACAGACTATCGTCGGATCTTATCAGCAGGTGGGGGCTTTGCCCACGGAGGCCCAGCGGGTGCCGTTCCGTCTGTGGGGAACCTATTTCGGCGGTGGCATGTCGTCGGTGCTGTTCCAGGATATTCGTGAGTTCCGCTCCTATGCTTACTATGCCTATGGGCGCTGGCTCCAGCCCGACCTGCTCGTGCATCCTCAGTCGCCCTGCGCCTATGTCACCCGCTTAGGCTGTCAGTCCGATAAGACGATGGCGGCGCTTGGCATTCTCGACTCCGTTCTCCGCGATATGCCTGTGCGCGAAGGGAATATTCAGGCAGCGCGCCAAGGCTTGGCCAATGTCATCAACAACAGCTATCCCGTCTTCCGCTCGTTGGGCAACTTCGTCGCCGCTTGCCGGTTGAAAGGCTATACCCAGGATCCCGACTTAGCGACACTCCGTCTATTACCTACTTTGGGCATAGGAGATGTCACTCGCTTCTACCGGTCGCATGTACAAACGATTCCCGCCAGCTATATCATCGTGGGCGACAAGCGTAAACTCAACATCGATCAGTTGAAACGTTATGGCAGAGTCGTCTTCCTGCAAAAGCATGACATCGTGAGATGAGTGCTATTGAATCCGTGGGCACGGTTCGTTCCCTTGTATGCAGCGACGCCGATGTAGCCTTTCACTACTTTTGTTGTGCTGGGTTCCCTGTTTCGCCGTGCAGGGCTTCCGGTCTCGTCGTGTTTGTTTTCTGTCTTGTTGTGCTGGGTTCTGTAGGTTGCTGCTATGCAGCGACGCGCGTCCTTATTCCTCCTTGCTATCTTTTCCCTTATAATTTAATTTTAATAAGGTGTTGCCCTTACTTTTTGTAAACATTGTGGAAAACCTGCACTTTTTCTTCAAAATAATCTTGGAAAAGTTTGGAGGGTATCGGGAAAACGTGTACCTTTGCACTCGCTTTTCAGAACTACGGCGCACGCCTGATGCTGGGAGCAA
>DAWDCC010000065.1:0-18061 GCA_052355365.1 Prevotella sp.
ACCGGTCTCGGCCACATATAAAATTTTAAATTGCCACTTTTTAAAGTGGACTCAAGTATAGAGAAGATGACACAAGAAGAAAAGACAAAGATAGAAGAGCGCATCGTGGATGTGCTGAAAACAGTATACGATCCAGAGATTCCGGTGGACATCTGGAACCTCGGAATGATCTACAAGATCGACGTGAAAGATGATGGCACAGTCGACATGGACATGACTTTTACTGCGCCATCCTGCCCTGCCGCTGACTTCATACTGGAAGATGTCCGTACGAAAGTAGAGAGCGTGGAGGGCGTGAAAGCCGCCAACGTCAATCTGGTCTTTGAGCCTGTATGGGATCAAAGCATGATGAGTGAAGAAGCAAGAGTGGAGTTGGGACTGGACTAAAGCAATGTTGAATGTTCAATGTTGAGTGTTGAATGAATACAATGTTCAGTGTTGAATGTTGAGTGATGAATGATGAAAGTTGGATGTCTAACAAAACTTTGGTAGCTATGAGAAAGAACATATACTTTTTATCCGACGCGCACTTAGGGTCGTTGGCCATTCCTCATCGCCGTACCCAAGAGCGACGGCTGGTGCGTTTCCTTGACAGCATCAAGGACAAGGCGGCTGCCGTGTATCTGCTCGGCGATATGTTTGACTTTTGGAACGAGTATAAATATGTGGTGCCGAAGGGCTTTACGCGTTTCTTAGGTAAGATATCGGAGCTGACCGACATGGGCGTGGAAGTTCATTTCTTCACCGGCAATCACGATATATGGACGTATGGCTATCTCGAAGAGGAGTGCGGAGTGATCCTTCACCGCCATCCGCTGACGACGGAATTCTACGGCAAGGAGTTCTATCTGGCGCACGGTGACGGGCTGGGCGACCCTGACAACAAGTTCAAACTCCTGCGCAAGATCTTTCACAACCGTGGCTGTCAGCGCCTGCTCAACTTCTTTCATCCCTGGTGGGGCATGCAGCTGGGGCTCAACTGGGCTAAGCATAGCCGCCTGAAACGCGCCGACGGAAAGGAGCCTCCCTATATGGGCGAAGATAAAGAGTACCTGGTGTTGTGGACAAAGGAATATATGAAGACGCACCCCAACATCGACTATTTCATCTATGGTCATCGCCATATAGAACTGGAGCTGACACTCAACCGCAAGGCACGGATGATGATTCTCGGAGACTGGATCACGCAGTTCACCTATGCAGTCTTCGACGGTGAGCATCTGCTGCTTGAGGAATATGTCGAGGGCGAAAGCAAACCATAATCGCCGGAAAAGATAAACAGAAGCTACAGACAAAGCAAAGCGTGGCGACCACAATGAAAACAGAGTGGTCGCCACGCTTTTTGTTGGACTATACTCATAAGTTCTACTCATCGTATGGTTATGGCTTCATTAAAATCGTGCTTTGTTATTGTCAAAAAGGCAGTTTATTGATGGTTAAACGAATGTTTGACCAATAGTCAAACATTCGTTGTATATATAGTCAAACAATTGTTTGACCAAATGTCCAACGAACGTTTGACCAACTATTTGACAATTCTTTTATCGGTCGATACGGCCGTTGCCTCCTTGCATGGCAGCAAGGATCTCCTGCTCACTCACTAAGTTCTGATCACCGGGAACGGTATTCTTCAGCGACGCGGCGGCCGTGGAGAACTCCAGACAAAGGCGGTCATCATCGGGCCAGCGGTGGCGCGCATGGATAAATGCGGCCACCCAGGCATCGCCCACGCCCATCTGGTCAACAATAGGCTGGATGTCGCAGATGCGTGAGGTGTAGATTTCTCCGTTGACCCACAGCACTCCGGCATTGACATGATGCTGGAATGAGAGTTGGTTGCGATGCGCCATGAGCATGCGCTCAGCCCGCGGGAACATCTTGTGGAGCCGGTCGAAATAGCGGCGGTAAGCGTCCAAGTCAAACTGATAGCTCTCATCCAAAGCAGTGAAAGGGATGGGATCGAGTCCGCTGGCCACATACCACTCGTTTTGATCGCCAAAGATAAACGAGCTGTACTGCATGAGTTCGTCGAGGGCTTTGCGGGCGTTGGCACCCGGATATTTCCACAGGTTGCCACGGTAGTTGATGTCGCAGGTGAGTTCTACTCCGCTTTCAAACGCCCGGCGCACGGCATCCATCGTGGTGTCGAGAGCTGCCTGACTGGTGGCGCAGGTGATTCCCGAACAATGAAACAATCCTACCTCCTTCAATATCGGTGCCCAGTCGATGTCGCCGAACGACAAGGTGTTGAAAGCAGAGTCGTCGCGGTCGTAGACCACTCTCGACAAGCGCATGGCGGCTGAAGGTTCGAAATAGTAGGTGCCCAGTCGCTTGCCTCCCTTCACCGAATGGCGCACGTCGACACCATATTCCCTAAGATGCATGAGTGCGGCCTCGCCGATGGCATTATCGGGCACGCGCGTGACATACTTCACGTCGTCGCCGAGCATCGCAAGACTCACGGCTACATTAGCCTCGGAGCCTCCGTAGTTGGCATCGAAAGAGTTGCCCTGTGTCAGTCGCATGGCACCGTGCTTGGACAGGCGCAGCATGATTTCCCCGAATGTAACAATCTTCATTTCCCTTACTCCTTATTATTACTTATGGCAGAAAGCTTACTTAATAGTTGTAGAAAACTAAAAAAGGCGGACTGCCCATCGTGGGTGTCCGCCTATTTTCAGGTTGCGATATTACTTCTTCTGTGCCTCCACGAGGTCGCGTGTGTCGCGGGCAATGACAATCTCCTCGTCGGTAGGAATCATCACCACCTTCACCTTGGAGTCGTCGGCAGAGAGGATCTGCTCTTTCGAGCGCACGTGGTTGCGCTCCTTGTCCATCTTCACGCCGAGGTACTCCAATCCTGAGCAAGCATCCCAGCGCACGCCTTCCTGGTTCTCGCCCACGCCGGCAGTCCACACGATGATGTCGACACCGTTCATAGCAGCTGCGTATGCACCGATGTATTTCTTGATGCGGTAGTTGTACATCTGCAGTGCGAGGTGAGCGCGCTCGTTGCCTTCGTTGTCGGCGTTCTCGATCTCACGCATATCGCTGGAGATGCCAGTGATGCCGAGCACGCCGCTCTGCTTGTTGAGGAAGTCGGCCATCTCCTGTGGTCCCATGCCGGTCTTCTGCATCAGATAGGTGACAGCAGACGGGTCGATGTCGCCCGAGCGGCTGCCCATCATCAGTCCGGCCAGCGGTGTAAGACCCATGGAGGTGTCGATGACCTTGCCATACTTCACGGCAGCCACGCTGGCGCCGTTGCCGATGTGGCAGGTGATGATCTTCTGTGTCTTGATGTCCACACCGAGGAAGTCGCACACGCGCTGAGAGATGTAGCGGTGAGAGGTACCATGGAAACCATAGCGGCGTACGTGCCACTTGGTATAGAACTCGTAGGGCACGGCATAGAGATAAGCATACGGCGGCATGGTGCTGTGAAACGCATTGTCGAATACGGTCACCTGCGGTGTGCCGGGCATGAGGGCATCGACAGCGCGGAGGCCGGCCAAATGGCCCTTGTTGTGCACCGGCGCGAGGTCGATGAGGCTCTCAATGCCTTTCTCCACCTCGGGAGTGACGATGCAGCTCTTCTCAAAGAGGTCACCGCCCTGCACGATACGGTGTCCGACGGCATCGATCTCGTCGAGGTTCTTCAGACAGCCGTACTTCGGATCTACGAGGAGGTCGAGCACGAACTTCACGCCCTCTTTGTGCGAAGGCATGTCGTGCATAAGCTTTTCTTTGGAGCCGTCTTTCATTGTTACTTTGACGAAGGCCTCGTCGAGGCCAATGCGTTCTGCGCCACCCTGGGCCAGCACGCTTTCGTCGGCCATATCATATAACTTGTACTTAATGGAACTGCTACCGCAGTTCAGAACCAAAATCTTCATAAACAATGTTGAATGTTGAGTGTTGAATGTTGAGTTATTAACAATGTTGAATGTTGGATGCATTCAACATTCATCATTTCTTTGCGTCCATTGCCTGGCAGGAAGTGATGGCGACCATGTAGTAGATGTCATCGACAGAGCAACCGCGGCTGAGGTCGTTGACCGGACGAGCGATACCCTGAATGATAGGGCCGATAGCAATGGCACCGCCAAGACGCTGAACGAGCTTGTAACCGATGTTACCCACTTCGAGATTAGGTACTACGAGCACATTGGCGTGTCCGGCAATCGGTGAGCCCGGAGCCTTGAACTCACCTACGGAAGGCACGAGGGCAGCGTCGGCCTGCAACTCGCCGTCGACTTTCAGCTCGGGATACTTCTCATGAGCAATCTTTGTTGCGTCGATGACCTTGTCGATGATATAGACGCTCTTGCCCGTCTCCTTGTCCTTAGCATCCTTGGCAGAGCCTTTGGTGGAGAAACTCAGCATAGCCACACGGGGATCCTTGATGCCTGCCACGCTCTTCGCGGTCTCGGCTGTGCAGTATGCAATCTGAGCCAGTTGGTCGGCTGTAGGATTAGGAGTGACAGCAACGTCGCCCATGACCACGATACCGTCCTCGCCATACTGCTTCTGATCGGTGATGAGCAGCATAGCACCGCTGACGCAGGTCACGCCCGGAGCGCATTTAATGATCTGCAGAGCCGGACGCAGTGTGTCGCCCGTAGTGCTCAACGCACCGGAGATCTGTCCGTCAGCGTCACCGGTTTTGATGATCATGCAGCCAAGATAGAGGTTGTTCTTCGTTACCAGCTCACGGGCCTGCTCAACGGTCATGCCCTTTTTCTTGCGAAGCTCAGCTAACAAGGTAGCATACGCCTCGGTCTTCTCGCAGTGCAGCGGGTCGACGATGGTAGCCTTGTCGATGTTGGCGAGGCCCCACTCTTTGGCTTCCTTACGGATGTTCTCGGGATTGCCGATCAAGATCAGGTCGGCCAGGTCGTCGGCCAGTACACGGTCGGCAGCCTTCAGAGTGCGCTCCTCTTCAGCTTCGGGGAGCACGATGCGCTGCTTGTTAGACTTAGCACGCGCAACAATTTGCTCTAATAAACTCATAGTGTTCGGTAATATATTAGTTTTGAAATGTCGATGTTACAAAGTTACGTAATCTTTGCGAGGTGACCAAACGGACAGCAACAAATCAATGAATAAAAAAGCCTTTGTTAACCAATCATCTCCTTGGCGAGTATGCTCTCGAGTTCCTCAGCAGAGAGACGCAGGTGGAACTGCCCTTTGATGGCCACACTGATGCGGCCGGTCTCTTCTGAGACTACCACGGCGATGGCGTCGGAGTCCTGCGAGATGCCCATGGCGGCGCGGTGGCGAAGGCCCAACTCCTTAGGGATGTCCATATTGTGGCTCACAGGCAGGATACATCCGGCGGCTTTGATGCGTTTTTTCGACACGATCATGGCACCGTCGTGAAGCGGAGAGTTCTTGAAGAAGATGTTCTCTATCAATAGCTTGTTGACGCGCGCGTCGATCTGTTCGCCGGTCTGTACAATATCGTCGAGTGGCGTGGCTCGCTCGATGACGATGAGGGCACCCACCTTTTGCTTTGCCATATCCATACATGCCCACACGATCGGCATGATGGTCTCTTTGTCTTCGTCCCGTCCGTTGTCCTTGTGTTGGGAGAAAAAGCGCATGATGCTCTTCACGCGTTGGTGGGCACCTAACTGATAGAGAAACTTGCGGATCTCTTCCTTGAACAGTACGATCAGGCCGATGACACCCACGCTGGCCAATTGGCTGAGGATGCTGCCCAAGAGCTTCATCTCCAGCACTTGGGAGACAAAGAGCCAGATGAGGACAAACACGATGATGCCGTAGAACACGTTCAGCGAACGGCTCTCCTTCATCAGCCGATAGATGTAGTAAAGCATCAGGGCGACCAGGAAGATGTCTATGACATCCTTGATTCCAAACTCAAAAAACATAAGTAGTGTATAATGTATAGTGTAGAAATGATAATGTATAAATCAGTGCCCAGGGTGGAGAATATTCAACATTCATCATTCAACACTCATCATTGAAGTCATTCATCATTCAACACTCATCATTTCATCGTATATCTTTACGCACTCTGCGGCTTCCTTCACATCATGGACGCGCAGGATGGAGGAGCCCTTCATCAGCGCGATGGCGTGGATGGCCGTTGTGCCGTTAAGAGATGTTGTCGGATCGCCGCCGACGAGCTTAAAGATCATAGACTTGCGCGACACACCCGTAAGTACAGGCAGATCGAGCGTTAGGAGCTTGTCAGCGTTGCGCAAGACTGCATAATTTTGTTCCAATGTCTTGCCGAATCCGTAGCCTGGGTCGAGGATGATGTCACGTGCACCTAAGTCGCGCAGTTGCTGCACTTCATGGCTGAAGGCTTGCATCATGCTTGTGATGTCGGACTTCACCGACATGAGAATGTACGGCACGCGTAACTGTCCCACCACTTCAAACATGCTGCCGGTCTCGTGAATTGGCGTGTTGACGATACCGGTAAGGCCTCCTTCTGACACGTCGTTGATGATGTCGGCTCCCCAGTCCTCAATGCATTGGCGGGCTACAAGCGGGCGGTAGGTGTCCACCGACACGGGAGCGTCGGGCTGCTCACGGCGTACAATGCCAAGCGCCCATTTCAGTCTTTGAGCTTCCTCTTCCTCGCTTACCTCTTGCGCACCGGGGCGCGTAGAGAAGGCTCCTACGTCGATGATGGTTCCTCCCTGCGCTATGATCTCGTTGGCGCGGTCAGCAATCTCGCGCTCAGTCTGCTTACGGCTTCCGCTATAGAAGGAGTCGGGTGTGACATTGAGGATGCCCATCACCTGAGGACGAGCCAGCGAGAGCAACCGCCCCCGCACGTTAATAGTATGGTTCATGAATGTAATTACTTCTAAATCGTATACACTATTTGCAAATGTACCTATTTCTCCGCTATCATGCAAATAATTACGTTGTTTTTTCGGTCTTATCCCATGAGATTTAAAATTGTTTTCGTATATTTGCAGCAAAGAAAGGAATTGTAATGACAACGCTACAACTCAATGCAGAAATCCATAGTAATCTCAACTATCTCGCAGATAGTGAAGATTACCTCCGGAAGGCTTTGGAATACTTGAAAAAGCTTTCTTGGCAGAAGAAACATGGAGCACAGGTCATGACGACTAAGAAAATCCATGTTGACGACGGTCCATTGCCTACAGACAAGTTTATGGATCTCTTTTCACAGACTATGCCCGGTGATGACGAGAAAATGAAGGAGCATTATTTGAGTCAGAAATACGAAGAATATCTATGAGAGTCTTTCTGGACACAAATATAGTCATGGAGTTCCTTACACAGGGGACGCATTATGTTGCAGTGAGAAAGATCATGCGAGCCGCTCAATTGGGCTTGCTCGAAGCTTGTATCTCTACAATATTTCTGTCAACAGTGGCTTATCTTCTTGGACTCAGATTGAAGCAGAATAATATCCATGAGCCTGAGAAGAGAAATGTGATCAGGCGCTTACTCATTGAATTAGAGAAATATATTCAGATTGTAGACATATCCCACGATCAGACTGCAATCGCATTGAAAGATGAGAATTTCAAAGATATAGAAGATAGTTTTCAGTATTATTGTGCTTTGGAGAACGATTGTGACTGCATTGTTACCATCAACTTGAAGGATTTCCCCGCTTGTGACCCAATCATTATCTGTTCCCCAGAAGATTTTGTAAAAGCCCAAATAGAATAGTAGCACAAAGGTGCTTATAAGAAGATAGGGGCTACGAATCAACACATTTCCCAAGACTATGAACGCAAAAGAATTATATCAGCTCTACCTGCAGCATCCGCAGGTGACCACCGACAGCCGCGACTGTCCTAAGGACAGCATCTTCATCGCGCTGAAAGGTACGTCGTTCGACGGAAACAAATTCGCCAAGAGCGCACTCGAGAAAGGATGCAGTTATGCAATTGTTGATGAGAAGGAATACGCCGAGGAGGGCAACGACCGCTTTATACTCGTCGACGATTGCCTCACCGCCTATAAGGAACTGGCCCGTGAGCACCGCCGCCAGTTCTCCATCCCCGTTGTCGGCATCACCGGCACCAATGGCAAGACCACGACCAAAGAACTCGTCTCGGCTGTGCTCGCTGAGAAATATCGCGTGATGCATACTGAGGCAAACTACAACAACGACGTGGGCGTGCCCAAGACGCTGTTGCGGCTCACCGCCGACGATGAGATTGCTGTGGTGGAGATGGGCGCTTCGCATCCCGGCGACATCAAGAAACTGGTCGACTATGTAGAGCCGACATGCGGACTGATCACCAACGTTGGCCGCGCTCACTTGCAGGGTTTCGGATCATTTGAGGGCGTGATGAAGACCAAGGGCGAGCTCTATGACTTCCTCAAAGCCCACGACGGACTCGTCTTCCTTAATACCAGTAATGAGCATCTCGTTGACATGGCGCAGCAGCGTGAGCTGGAACGTATCGTCAGCTACGGCACAGACGGCGACGCGCAGGTGCAGGGCGAGGTCGGTGTGTGCGAGCCCTTCCTTACCTTTAGCTGGCATGTCGACGGTCAGCCCAATGTCTATGAGGTGCACACACATCTTGTAGGTACTTATAACATGGACAACATGCTGGCCGCCATCGCCGTAGGATTGCACTTCGACGTGGCTCCGCAGCAGATCTGCCACGCCTTGGAGAGCTATCAGCCAAGTAACAACCGCTCACAATTGGAACAGACTGAGCGCAACTGGCTCATCGTCGACGCCTATAATGCCAATCCGACGAGTATGGCCGCTGCCCTCGACAACTTCCGGCGCATCACCGTCAAGCAGCCAAAGATAGTGATTCTTGGCGACATGCGAGAGCTTGGCAGCGTGAGCCAGGAAGAGCACCAAAAGGTGGTGGACACGCTCGGGAAAGACAATTTCAGCAAGGTTTGGCTCGTCGGTGAGGAGTTTGGTAAGACCGACTGCGACTTCCGCAAGTTCAAGGATGTCGAAGAGGTTAAAGCCGCTATTGCCAAGGAGCAGCCGAAGGGCTACTACATCCTTGTCAAGGGCAGCAACGGTATCAAACTCTTCCAACTGCCTGGACTGCTGTAAACTCGTAAGCACTAAGTACGGCCTCAGTCTATTGCTGAGGGCGGTTCAATTTATCAAGCCTGGGAAAGCGCTACGTTGCTTCTCCCAGGCTTTTTTCATGTATACAAGGTTTAAGAAATGCGAAAGTCTGTAATAATAATCCTATTTAGAACATTTTTATAGGCAAATACAACATTTCTACAGAATTATATAGTACCTTTGCATCAAACAATCTAAGCATGAGATATTCCTATTCTGCTCCCAATACACAAAGTCTTGTCTTGAGATGGCCATACTTGTTGATGGTCATCGTAGCAATCGCCTTTCTGTCCGGGGCTTTACTCTATACGCTCTTTGGGAAATACCCGTTTTTGCTTGCAGCGCTTCAAACAGCAGATGCGCGCGCTATGGTATTGCTCAACTTTAATGGCGGCACAGTAGCGGATCGATTCTTCTATGGTTATAGTCAGATGAAGACTTGGTTGCCGCTGGTAGCGGTGTTGGCAGGCTACACGCTGGTATGGCATCAAGGCTCGTGGCGTGACCGTCTCCTGCTGTTGCTTGTCATTGCGGCAATGATCACGTTCACCGATCAGCTTTCCTCAAGTATCATCAAGCCGTTGGTAGCGCGCCCCCGTCCGTCCCACAATCTCGTGTTGGCCCCAATGCTTCACTATGTCAATGATTATCATGGTGGTCACTACGGTTTTGTGTCCGGCCATGCGACCAACATCTGCTGTCTTGTCACTTTTTTGAGTTATATCTATCGCGACAGGCTCATGCGTTTTGTGCTTGCTCTTTTTGCGATCACCATCTGCTATTCCCGCATCTATCTCGGTGTCCATTACCTTGGTGATGTCCTCTGCGGAGCAGCTGTCGGCTTTTTTGTAGCCCACATTGTCATCTCTTTATGTCCTGCTCACGTGTTGCAACGCTACGATCGTATGCCGTGGGGTGTGGCTGCTGTATGGTTCGTGGCTATGCTTCTCTTGCTCGTGATCCCATAAAGAAACTGTAAGACGGTCTTCCGTACGTGAAGTAACAACTACGTCCATCAGTATTTTTGCATTAGTAGATACAAAAAAATCCGGCCCCGTCAAACGACAAGAACCGGATTGAATGAAAGGAGGAAGTGGTGCCTCTTGGAGTTGAACCAAGGACACATGGATTTTCAGTCCATTGCTCTACCACCTGAGCTAAGGCACCCACTACTTACTGCATCTCATTGTTATGGAGTGATATTTCTGAAATGCGAGTGCAAAGGTAGCACTTTTTTATCAACCTCGCAAATTTTTCTCAATAAAATTGTGTCTAATTCAAAAAAAAGTACTACCTTTGCAACCGCAAAACAGAAAGAGGTGCTTTGTTGCTTCTTCATGCGACTGCATCGGGATGTAGCGCAGTTGGTAGCGCACTACGTTCGGGACGTAGGGGTCGCCAGTTCGAGTCCGGTCATCCCGACCAACCAAAAAGAGGAATGCTTTTCGGAGCATTCCTCTTTTTGGTTGGTATCGCTTTGCTTTGATATCAGTTGGCGCATTGCTGTGAGATAGAAGCATACACCTTATTTATATATGTGTCTTACACATAATATATAAGGTGTATGTGTTGTTCTTGCTTAGAATTGGTTCTCAATGATGTCCGTGAGTACGTCCTTCATGCTCAGTCCGGCAGCCTTTACCTGCTGTGGGATGAAGCTTGTAGGCGTCATACCCGGCGTGGTGTTGATCTCCAACATGTTGACTTTGTCCTTGCCATCAGTGTCCTTGCTGATGATATAGTCGATGCGGATGATGCCGTTGCAATGAAGGATGTCGTAGATGTGGCTGGTCTCGTCGGCAACTTTCTTTGCGGTCTCAGGGCTGAGACGGGCAGGAGTGATTTCCTGAACCTGGCCGTTGTATTTAGCGTCGTAGTCAAAGAACTCGTTCTTCGTCACGACTTCTGTGGCCGGGAAGACGACTGCCTTATCCTTCGTCTTGTAGCAACCGATCGAAATCTCTGTACCCTTCATGAATCCTTCAATCATCACCTCGCTGCTCTCCATGAAGGCGACACGCAGAGCGGGAGCCAGCTGATCAGCATTCTTCACCTTAGATACACCGAAACTTGAGCCGTCGGCAGCAGGCTTAACAAAGACCGGCATACCCAAGCGCTTCTCGATGGCAGCGGCATCGTAGCTCTCGCCAAGGCGCAGCAAAATGCTGTCGGCAACGTTGACATCGAAGCCGCGAAGATAATTGTTCAGCACATATTTGTTGAAAGTCATAGCCTCCACGAGTACACCACTTGTAGAGTAGGGCAGATGAATCAGATCGAAGTAGCCCTGCATAATGCCGTTTTCGCCTGGAGTGCCGTGGATAGTGATATAAGCATAGTCGAAGACAACGGCTTTTCCTTCCTTGTTGACGAAAGAAAAGTCGTTGCGGTCGATCTTGGCAATGTCGCCGTCCTCGTAGTTGACATGCCAGTCCTGTCCTTTCACGTCAACGATATAGACGTTGTAGCGTTCCTTGTCAAAGAAGGAATACAGACCTTGTGCTGAGCGCAATGATACGTCGTGCTCGGATGAGTCGCCACCGCAGACGATGGCAATGTTTCTCTTTAAATCTTTCATATCATTTGTTTTTCGTTAATTCTTTATTTAGTACTGTTATTCACCACTGAACAATTCATCATTCAATATTTCTCAATTCATCATTCACCATTGCACACTCTCCATTTCTCAAGTCATTATTTGTCATTGATCATTCAACATTCTATTCGTTCCCTTGATGAATGTGCGCCATTTGTCAATGAGTGTGGCGAAGTCCTCGGGCCATGGTGAGTCGAAGTCCATCTGCTGATGGGTGCGGGGATGCACAAAGCCAAGAGTCTTGGCGTGCAGCGCCTGACGTGGACAGATCTTGAAACAGTTGTTGATGAAAGCCTTGTAAGAAGCGCTGCGCTGTCCGCGCAGGATTTCAGTTCCACCGTATCTCTCATCACCGAAGAGCGGGTGCCCGATGTGCTTCATATGGGCGCGAATCTGATGTGTGCGTCCTGTCTCGAGTATACATTCCACGAGGGTAGTGTAGCCGAAGCGCTCCAATACTTTATAATGGGTGACGGCCGGCTTGCCGATACCCGATTCCGGGTCGAAGACCTTCATGTGCAGTCGGTCTTTCGGGTCGCGTCCGATGTTGCCTTCTATGCGTCCCTCGTCTTCCATGATGTGTCCCCAAACGAGCGCGTTATAGGAGCGGTGGGTCGTCTTGTGGAAGAATTGTTTACCCAGGGCCGTTTTTGCCTCCGGTGTCTTCGCCACGACGAGCAGTCCGCTCGTGTCTTTGTCGATGCGGTGGACCAGTCCCACTTCTGGGTTGTTGGCGTCGAAGGCAGGTACGTCGCGCATATGCCAGGCCACGGCATTGATCAGTGTGCCAGTGAAGTTTCCTGCTCCCGGGTGCACCACCATGCCTGCCGGTTTGTTGACCACCATCAGGTCGTCGTCCTCATAGACGATGTTGAGTGGAATGTCCTCCGCCACGATACTGGTGTCGTGCTTGGGATGGTCGAGCAGGAGTGTGATGACATCTCCTGGCCGCACCTTATAGTTGCTCTTGACAGCCTTGCCAGTTACGCATATACATCCGGCGTCGGCAGCTGTTTGGATACGGTTGCGGCTGGAGTGCTGCATGTGTTCGGCCAGAAACTTGTCGATGCGCACGGGCGCCTGTCCTGCGTCGACGACGATGCGCCAATGCTCATATCGGTTGCCGTCGGAAGGATTCTGGTCGTCGCGTTCGTTGTCTTCGGTCTGCTCCAGCTCATCGTCCAGCAAGTCTGAGAATATGTTGTCTTCTGCCATGTCTGTTGAAGTTTTGTTGAAGAGAAAGGTGCCAAGCGGACTTATTCGCCCGTATTGGTGTTTTCCTCCGTATTGTTGTTTTCGGGCTGGTCGGGAGGTGTGGGGATCTCCTGGAAGTTGTCCACATCTCCGTTCTCGTCGTTGGCGTTGTCGTTTTCCATGTCCGGGTCGACATAGTTGATGTCGTCACTCTGGTCGAGCTGCCCGTCACCGACTTGTATGATCAGCGTGGCGTCGACCGGAATTCTGTCGCCGGCCACCACGTGCCGCCCGTTGACGGTGATGCCGTAGACCCAATCTTTTTCTCCGGGTATCGATTGCGGTTTGCCCAGTTTGAATCCCATGGCTGTCAGTTTTGCCATTGCCTCACGCAGCGAACTGTTGTCGATGACGTCGGGCAGGGTGATCGTGGGAGAGTGAGCGGCGTTGATGGTGACATAGATAATGTGTCCCGACTTGACGCGCTCACCGGGTCCCGGTGTCTGTTCGAGGATAGCTCCGGGTGGGAGAGAACGCACATAGCCCGTGTCGGTCACCTCTATCTCCAGTCCCAGGTTGTTGACGATCTGCTCAGCATCTGCGTATCGCTTGTGCAGAATATTGGGGATGGGGATCGACTCGCCGTGGTGGGTATACAAGTCAATGCCAAAGCGGAAGCCCAAAGCCAGCGCGACGACCACGACGGCCATCTCCGCGAGGTTTCCCCAAAGATAGGTACTTTTGAACTTGCCTAAGAATTCTGATGCTGTCATCGATACTTTATTTAATACAAAGGTAATGTAAACCGCGCGAAATACAAAATAAAAGCAGCGAATATTTTCTTTTTCCTTGTATGCGACGGCGACTCTTTTTGGAGTAACCGTCTTAGATATGTTTAGAGCTGCCTTCGGTATGTTTGGCAGCCATGTTAGATGCGTTGTAATAGCTACCTTAGATACGGCAAAAGCAGCAAGGATGTGTTATCCTTGCTGCTTTTTGCTGCCTTGCGCATAGACGCTAAGGAGTTACTTGCCGTGGTTCTCGTCAGAGACGGTCAGTTTCTTGCGGCCATGAGCGCGACGGGAAGCCAGCACGCGACGGCCATTCTTTGTGGCCATTCTCTCGCGGAAACCGTGCTTGTTGACGCGACGGCGGTTGTGAGGCTGAAATGTTCTTTTCATCTTTATTTATTGTTAATTTATTATTTGTTTCTTCTCTTTTCGAGCCTTTGCCCTTCTTATGGCTTGCAAAATTACGCATAATTTTCGAGATGACAAAGAATTAAGTGATTTTTCAGTGCTAAAAAGATGTTTTTATCTAAAATTATAGTAACTTTGCACCTGCAAAAGCATGATAATATACTTATAATATACACACAATGATTAATTCACAGGAAATTAAGATCGGTACATGCATCCGCATGGACGGCGGCATTTGGAAGTGCGTTGACTTCCAGCATCGTAAGCCAGGAAAGGGCAATACTGTCATGAACACCAAGCTGAAGAACGTGGCTGACGGCCGCGTGCTGGAGCGTACATTCCAGATCGGCTTCAAGCTCGATGACGTACGCGTGGAGCATCGTCCTTATCAGTATCTCTATGAGGATCCTACTGGCTATATCTTCATGAACCAGGAGACTTTCGAGCAGATCCCTATCGCCAAGGACATGATCACTGGCTGGGAGTTTATGAAGGAAGGCGACGTCGTTGACGTGCAGACCGACACTTCTGACGGCACCATCCTCTCTGCTGAGATGCCGGTGAAGACCAACCTGAAGATCACTCACAGCGAGCCGGGTGTGAAGGGCAACACAGCTACCAATGCTACAAAGCCCGCCACTCTCGAGACTGGCGCTGAGATCCGTGTGCCCTTGTTCATCAATGAGGGAGAGACCATCACGGTCGACACACGCGACGGCAGCTACGTGGGCCGCGTGAGCGAGAAATAATTGGGCACTAAGCCTTACGCCATCCTTCCTTTTGCGAAGGGTGGTTTTTTTGTTAACGACCGCTCTCTCCGGAGGCCGGTCAGTGTCTTGGAGAATTCTATTACTATGGAGCAGCCTTTGAAATACTCTTTTGTCATTCCTGTCTTCAACCGTCCCGACGAGGTTGACGAGCTGTTGGACAGTCTGACATGCCAGTCGTTAAGCGCTTTTGAAGTCGTCATTGTTGAGGACGGCTCGCAAGTGCCTTGCCACGACGTCTGCGCGCGCTATGTGGGAAAACTCGACCTTCACTATTTCTGTAAGCCAAACAGCGGACCCGGACAGAGCCGCAACTATGGCGTGGAGCGCGCGCGTGGTGAGTATGTCATCATTCTCGATTCCGACGTGGTGGTTCCTCCCGGTTATCTCCAAGCCGTTGACGACGAGTTGCGGCGTGAGCCCTGTGAGGCTTTCGGCGGTCCCGACCGTGCTGCTGACTCGTTTAGTCCGACTCAAAAAGCTATTTCCTATTCCATGACGAGCTTCTTCACCACCGGCGGCATCCGTGGTGGAAAGAAGAAACTCGACAAGTTCTATCCCCGTTCCTTCAACATGGGTATCCGTCGCGACGTATACCAACGACTCGGCGGCTTCTCCAAGATGCGCTTCGGCGAGGACATTGACTTCTCCATCCGCATCTTCAAGGCCGGCTGTCACTGCCGTCTTTTCCCCGGCGCATGGGTTTATCACAAGCGCAGGACAGACTTCCGCAAGTTCTGGCGACAGGTGTTCAACAGTGGCATCGCCCGTATCAACCTCTACAAGAAATATCCCGAAAGCCTCAAGCTCGTCCATCTCTTGCCGATGGTCTTCACGCTTGGCGTGGCCTTTTTGGCGTTAGTGTTTGTCGATGGCCTCCTGACCTACTTATTCTCAGAAGCACTTGACGCGAGCAGTTGGGGACTCGATGCTATGGAACTGGCTTTGGCACCATTGATACTCTACAGTCTGCTGATCTTTGCAGACTCTGCGTGTCAGAACCACAGCGTAAAGATCGGACTGCTCAGCGTGCGCGCTGCCTTCACTCAGCTCATGGGCTACGGTTGTGGCTTCCTTCAGGCATGGTGGCGACGGTGCGTGCGTGGCAAAGACGAATTTGCAGCATACGAGAAGAACTTCTACAAGTAGTCTTGTTGCTTCCATCTATTTCCAACCCTATAAAAGACAGCCTATGAACCGAAATATTTACCGCATGGTAAAGACTGCAGTGCTCCTTGCCATCTTATGGATGTCCGGCATGGTGAGCGCCTTGGCCAAGAAGACCACCATAGTCATCTCTTGTGATGGCTTTCGCTGGGACTATGCCGAGATGTACGACACGCCCTTTCTCGACCTGATGGCCCGTCAGGGTGTCAAGGGTGAGCTCGTTCCCTCTTTCCCCTCAAAGACTTTTCCCAACCACTATACCCTTGCCACCGGACTGCGGCCCGAGCATCATGGCATCATCGCCAACTCGTTTCTCGACCGTGCCACGGGAGCACGCTTCTCATTGTCCAATCCCAAGACCAAGTTCGACGCCCACTTCTATCATGGCGAACCGCTTTGGCTCACAGCCCAGCGCCAAGGACTGCATACGGCAGTCTTTTATTGGCCGGGATCTGACGTGGCTGTCGACGGTCACTATCCCGACATCTGGCACCGCTACGACGAGAAGCCCCATCTCACTTTCAGCCAACGTGTTGACGGCATCATGCAGCAACTGACGGCAAAGAATTGCCCCGACCTCATCATGGCCTATTTCGAAGAGCCTGATGCCAGCGGGCATAACTATGGTCCGCAAGCCAAGCAGACGCGAGCTGCCGTGGAGCGCATCGACTCACTGCTGGGCAGTCTGTGGACACGTGTCGGTAAGGCGGGACTGCAGAACAGCGTCAACCTTGTCATCGTCTCCGACCATGGCATGACGTGGTTTACGCCCTCGCGCCAGATCACCGTCAGCCGCTATCTTCATAAAGACTGGTATCAATCGATCGAAGGCAACCTCCCGGCCAATATCTATGCAGCGCAGCGCTGGCAGCAGGACAGTATCGTGGCAGCTTTGAGTCATGTTGCCCACCTGCATGTGTGGCGCAAGGCAGACATTCCCCAGTGGCTTCATTATCAGTCTGATCCGAATATTGGCGACGTGCTGGTGCTGCCCGACGAGGGCTTTCTCTTCACCGACGAGACCTGCCACGATGGAGGTGTGCATGGCTTCGACCCGGCCTACAGCGACATGCACGCCCTCTTCCGTGCCATGGGACCCGATGTCCGAGGTGGCGAGGATATCGGAGCGTTCTCCAATACCGCCGTTTATGCTTTGGTCTGCCGTCTGCTTGGCATCAACCCGGCACCCAATGATGGCATGAAAGATTGTCAACGGATAGCCATAAAGGTGTTGAAGGATGGAAAAACTCAGCATTAATCATTGGGACGAACAGGACCGGCCGCGTGAGAAAATGATGCGACTCGGAGCCGCAGCGCTCAGCGATGCCGAGCTGCTTGCCATTCTCATTGGTTCCGGATCTGACCGGCAGAGTGCCGTAGACTTGATGCGTACGGTGCTCAGCGACTGCAACTACAACCTCAATACCTTAGGCAAGAAGACTGTAAACGACTTGTGCCGCTATCATGGCATGGGTCCGGCCAAAGCTATCACCATCCTTGCGGCCTGTGAACTCGGCAAGCGTCGCAAAGACACCGTTGCCGAGGAGCGCCCTGATCTCGGCTCCGCTACAGCCATCTACAACCTGATGCATCCCAAGTTGCAAGATCTTGACGTGGAAGAGTTTCACATCCTGATGCTTAACCAGTCGTTTAAACTCATCAAGGAAGAGTGCGTCAGTCACGGTGGCATCACGGAGACGGCCGTCGACGTGCGTATCATTATCAAGGACGCGCTGCTCTGCAACACCACGATCCTTGCTGTCTGTCACAACCATCCCAGTGGCAGCAAGCGTCCCAGTCGGCAGGACGACCAACTCACCGACCGCATCCGCAAGGCCTGCGAGCTGATGCGTATCTATTTTCTTGACCATGTCATCATCACTGATGGCAGCTATTACAGCTATCGCGAAGAAGGGCGGTTGTAGGCTCTCCACGTCTGAAAAGCATGAAAAATGCGGTGTCGTATTGAAAAAAGTATGACTAATTATTGTTGGTTTGCTTATTTTCAATTAAATGATTATCCGCATATAAATGAAAAAAGTCGGTAAAACCTTTCGCGTTC
>DAWDCC010000066.1:0-17975 GCA_052355365.1 Prevotella sp.
GCTTTAATGTGTTAAATTCGAAGATGGCTCAAAATGGACTTTTGACACAGCCTCTACTCTTTATTTGCTTTTACCTGTCACTATCTTCTTGATTTCGTTGAGCTTGTTGAGGGCTTCCACGGGTGTGAGGTTATTGATGTCGAGACCGAGAATCTCGTCACGCACTTGTGAGAGTACCGGGTCGTCGAGCTGGAAGATATTGAGCTGCACACCGTCTTTCTTGTCCGCAATGTTTTCCAACTTAGGCTTTCCTGCCGCTCCCACTTCCGATCCTTCCTCCTCAAGCTGCTTCAAGACGGTGTTGGCACGCTTGACGATAGAGCGTGGCATACCGGCGATTTCAGCCACATGAATACCGAAGGAGTGCTCTGAACCGCCCGGAACAAGCTTACGCAGGAAGATCACCTTACCGTCAACCTCCTTGACCGAGACATTGTAGTTCTTGATTCTTGGGAAGTGCTTCTCCATCTCGTTGAGCTCATGATAGTGCGTGGCGAAGAGCGTACGGGCGTGGGCATGCTCATTTTCGTGAAGATACTCCACGATGGCCCAGGCGATGGAGATACCGTCGTAGGTGGAGGTGCCGCGTCCGAGTTCGTCGAAGAGCACGAGAGAATGGGTCGACACATTGTTCAGAATATCAGCGGCCTCTGTCATCTCCACCATGAAGGTAGACTCTCCCAAAGAGAGATTGTCGCTGGCTCCTACGCGTGTGAAGATCTTATCTACGACACCTATTCTTGCACTCTCAGCCGGAACAAAGCAGCCGATCTGTCCCAGGAGTACAATCAGTGCTGTTTGGCGCAGCAAAGCAGACTTACCGGCCATGTTAGGACCCGTAATCATCATGATCTGCTGCTTCTCTGTGTCGAGATAGACATCGTTGGGCACATAACGCTCGCCGAGTGGCATCTGCGTCTCAATGACGGGATGGCGGCCCTGGTGAATGTCGAGTACATCGCTGTCGTCCACGACGGGGCGCACATAGCAGTTGTCTTCCGATACCTTGGCAAAGGAGAGAAGGCAGTCGATATGCGCCAGAATGTTGGCATTGATCTGTATCTGCGGGATGAACTCCTGCATGGCCACGATGAGTTCAGAGAAGAGGCGGGCCTCCAACTCCAGTATTTTCTCATCGGCACCCAATATCTTTTCCTCGTATTCCTTCAGCTCAGGCGTGATATAGCGCTCGGCCTGTGCGAGCGTCTGCTTGCGTATCCATCCTTCGGGCACCTTGTCTTTAAAGGTATTGCGCACTTCAAGATAGTAACCGAAAACGTTGTTGAATCCCACTTTCAGCGAGGAGATTCCGGTCTTCTCCGTTTCGCGTTGCTGTATCTCCAACAGGTAGTCTTTACCGCCGCGTGAGATATTTCTCAACTCATCGAGCTCGGGGCTATAGCCATCAGCGATGACGCCTCCCTTGCTGACGAGCTGTGGCGGATCGGGTGTGATTTCCTTTTCGATGCGGTCACGCAGGCTTTCACAGAGATTGAGCTGCTCGCCGAGTCGTTTGAGACAGTCATTGTCAGCAGTCTGACAAGCTCCTTTGATAGGCTGCACGGCCATCAGCGCATTTTTCAGCTGTACGACTTCACGCGGTGATACACGTCCTACGGCCACCTTGGAGATGATACGTTCCAGGTCGCCGACACGATGGAGCTGCTCGTCGATGAGCTGTCGGAAGTCGGGATGCTTGAAGAAATACTCTACGATGTCGAGTCGCTCATTGATACGCGACACCTCTTTCAGCGGGAAGACCATCCACCGGCGCAGCATACGTCCACCCATTGGTGTGGTCGTACGGTCGATGACGTCGAGCAGCGACAGTCCGTCCTCCTGCATTGGCTGCAAGAGCTCCAGTGATCGGATGGTGAATTTGTCAAGACGCACATACTTCTCCTCCTCCAGCCGCTTCAAGGATGTGATGTGGTTGATGCTGGTATGCTGGGTGAGTTCCAGGTATTGCATGATCGCACCGGAGGCTACGATACCTGCCTTGAGATGCTCCACACCGAAGCCTTTCAGCGATTTGGTGCCGAAATGCTTCAAGAGTTTCTGTCGAGCGTTTTGTTCTGTAAACACCCAGTCGTCCATTTCAAAGACACAATATTTCGTACCGAAGAATTGTTCAAAGTCTTTCTTGCGTGTGCGGTCATAGAGTACCTCCTTCGGCGAGAAGTTTCCAAGAAGCTTCTCGACGTAGTCATAGGTGCCCTCGCCTGTGAGAAACTCACCCGTGGAGATGTCGAGCAGGCTCAGTCCGCAGGCTGTTTTACCGAAGTGTACGGCAGCGAGAAAGTTATTTTCTTTGTAGTTGAGCACATTATCGCTCATGGCGATACCTGGTGTGACCAGTTCGGTGATGCCTCGCTTCACCATTTTGTCCATCTCGGAGAGCCCTTTCTTGCCCTTGATGGCGGCCCGTTTTTTCTTCGGGTCTTCGAGTTGGTCGCAGATTGCCACGCGTTTTCCAGCTCGTATGAGCTTCGGCAGATAGGTGTCGAGAGCATGGTGCGGGAATCCGGCCATCGGCGTGTCGCCGGTGTTGCCGCCATTGTTGCGCTTGGTGAGCGTGATGCCGAGGATCTGCGAGGCCACGATGGCATCGTCGCCATAGGTCTCGTAGAAGTCACCACAGCGGAAGAGCAACAAGGCGTCGGGATGTTTGGCCTTGAGCGAGAAAAACTGCTTCATCATCGGCGTGAGCGCCGTATCTTTTGTAGACATATCTTTTTGTTACAGACTTAGCGAGCTTGTACGGAGCATGTAAGCTCATGAAAAATACCCATTATCGTGGGATTAGAGATAATCAACTTTCACGACGACGACACGGATGTGCTGGTCACCGCTGTCAGTCTTGACTTTAGCGATATGCCAGTCGCCCGGGAAGAAGAGAAAGAAGTGCTGCGGATCGCTGTCGTAGAAGCGGGCACGCTGCAAGTCATAGGCATAGTGCACGACATCGGGGCGGTAGGGTACGTTGATTTTGCTGGTGTAGTGGTCGATAAGACCGAAGCGCTCCGTACCTTTCACGACATATTGGAAATCGATATGGTGGTGATGACTCTCCGACCGCTGCTGGCTGAGCTCCTGGTTGACATCGTCTTCCACACTGGCGACAAGCGTAGAGCCGGGAATCGGCGTGCGTCCCTTGGGCAGTGCCAGCAAGTCTGTCTTTGCCAACCAGCTGAAGAGTGCCTTCCACTGTTCCGGATTCTTCTGATATTGAGTATAGAACTCTGCGGCGTTGACGGTAGCGTGAGGACTTGCTGCTGTGAATCCCTCGCGCCAGGCACCGCTGTTCATCCAGTCCTGTGCCTCTTTGACGAAGGCTTTGTCGGCATAGTATTTCGTGTAATAACCTTGAGCATGTATGGCTACTGTCAGCAGGCTGAACAGCAGAAAGAGAAATGCTTTTTTCATAAGAATGATTTGATATCGATGAATTGTCTTGTTGATGTCTCTATATATAATAAGGAGTGCGGGCAAATGTAACGGTGGGTGCCTTATTAAAGGCGTTGGACACCTTATTATAATAAGGTGCACTTAACAATTGCATTGCCATAGGGTATATGCGGCATGACGATGAGGTGTATTTCTGTCTTAGAGCAGGCAGCACACCGCCGTCATGGCTTTTTCAGTCCGCCAAGTCCGGCGAGCAATGCACGTGCGAGCGGGTTGTTGTCGAAGTTTTCCTCTTCTTTCTCCTTTGGCTCATTGTCGAAGCTTTCGTCGATCTTCCTTGGATCTTTCTCTACAACCTTATAGGCAGAGCGTCCGTGAATGCGTGTGCGTGTGAAGCCAGCGTCCAGTAAGGCGAAGCCCACGTCCTGATTGACGTGCTCACCCGGTGTCCAGTAAGGATATTCCTTCATCAGCCGGTCGATGATCGCGTCGATATATGTGGCTTTCACCTTCTTTCCCTTTGGAGGTGCAGCGTAGAGCATGGACACCATCTTCACGAGGTTGTCAGCTTCCTGGAAGGGAGAGTTCTGTACCGCCATGGCCTCACGCTCCTCATCGGTCAGCGAGTAGTCCTCACCATTCTCCAGTTCCTCAGCAAGCTGAGCATAGAGCTGGTCATAGTCGATGGACGTTTTGGTGTCGATGGCATGGGTGATCTCCACACAGACGAGATGCGCGGCACCGGCAGCGTCGGTCATTGGATGGAGGTTACCGGTTGTGGCGATGAAGGCCGCATAGTTTTTCCGGGGTTCCCGTGTGGTGCTGTAAGGCCATCGCTGCATGGGCGTGCTGCGCGAGAAGAGATAGCGCACGGCAGGCAGCTGATCGGTGTTTTCCTGATAAAACTCATCGAGAGCCACGAGCAGATGGGTGGTGACGAGCTCATGCACGTCGGCCATCTGACGCACACGCACCTGATCGGTGTAGTAGCGTCTGAGGCTTGGAGGAAGGATGAGATTGCAGAAGGTCGTCTTGCCATAGCCGAATTGTCCGACGATGACGGGCACGATGACATCGTTTTGTGCCACAGTCAGTCCCATCCAACGCGCGACCATCTGCAGCATCCACTTATGGAAGCGGTGCGGCCAGTCAGGGTTGGAGGTGATGATGCGTTGTGCCAGTTCACCCACATAGTCATTACCGTCCCACGGTTCGAGGCTTTCCATCCAGCTTTTGGCAGGATTCCATTGCTCGATGATGGTTGAGTGGATGTATTGTTCCAATTGCTGCTCTGTGAGATTTACGCCCTGGCTGTTGGCCATCAACAGCAGTGTGTTTTTGGCTTCTACCGACAGCGGCCGGTATTCCGTCATGTCGGAAGGCGCATAGAGCGTTTCCCCGGTCAGCACATTGCGTCTGAGCCGGCATTGACTTTCAAGGTAGGTGAGTGCATCCATCATCGTGATTTTATCTATAGTGCAAAGATACCAAATATATTTCGAGAAAACAAAATATTAACTATCTATGTGATACAGAGCGGGAGCCGTTGCTGTCCCGTGAGACACTCTATACTTTGGTATAGCATAAAAAAACAAATCCTCACCTCTCCCATTGGGAGGTGAGGATTTGTGCTAACCTAAATAACAATCTTTACTTTACCTTTAAGTGACTTAATAACCTAATGAAAACCTAAAAAAAATAATCTTAAACCTAAAAACTAAAAACCTATATGAAACAATCTACTAACCTTAAACCTATTGAACAAAAAGTGTTCAGTCTACTCAGATTATCGTTCTCACGAACTTGTTTCCTTTTGACACTGCAAAGGTAGAAAGTTTTTTATGTACGAACAACACTTTATCATGATTTTTATGGGATTAATGTTCTTTTCTTGACCTATATCAAACATTTGTGTACGCACACACAGCGATATTATAAGAAAATTATGCGTAAGCGCATAAAAGAGGCGACGTATCTTTGCAGTGCGTCGCCTCTTTCGAGTTTGTTCCATCGTGATGGAGTTGGTGTTTCATTTTGAAATCATGCCGTTTCCCTGACATTGTGGATGAATAGGGAACTTCTGATGGAGTATTTCCTACTTCTTTTCTTCTGGAGCGGGAGTCTTGTTTTCTGTTTTACTTTCCGTTTCCTTCTTAGCGGTTTCCTTCTTGCTTGTGGTCTTGCGTGCTGTGCGTGCTGGCTTAGCCTTTGGCTTTTCCTCTTTCTCGCGCAGTTTCTCGTTGGCAGACTCGAGTTTCTCGAGTTTAGCCTGCAGTCTTGCGATCTCCTTGTCTTTCATCTCTATCTCGTCGCCCTCATTCTTGATAGTTGTGAGCAGAGAGTTGAGCTGATCGTTGTCGATCTCTGGGGGATAGAGACTGTTGACACGGTTGATGAAGTCGCCGAGGATATTCATGTAGTTGGTGAAGGCGTCAAAGGGGCTGGAGTAGATGCCGCGGTCGAGTCCTACGCTGCTGGGTTTTGTGGTCATGAAGCGGAAGTTGTTGCTGGCCTGCAGATAGTCCCAATCCTGGTTGATACGTGGGTCGTCGGCGATACGCACACGCTCCGCCACGCTGTAGAGTTTGTCGAAAGCTTCGCGCTGCATGGGGTTGCCGAGCCATGAGCTGACGTCGCGCTCCTCGTCGGTCCAGGAGAGTGTGTCGGGCACATCAAGGTTTCCTACGCTGTTGTGAGTGTCGCAAATCTCGGAAGGCGTGGAGAATGTGATACCGGCGCCTTTGGCGAACTTCGGAAGGGCAGCCATGAAGTCAAGGATATTTGACGACAGTGGCTGTGCGATGCCGAGGGCAGAAAGCTCCATGAAGATGTTGAAGACCTGCTCTTCTTGCGGAGCTTTGGTAATGCGGTCGATATACTGGTCGGCAAAGAGCGGATATCCTTCCCAGTCGCTGTTGTTGAATCTGAGGCTGATGTCGTCGCTCATGACGACATCGCGCAGCAGAAGCTTCAGCTCAGGAGCCATTGAGCAGTTGTAGACATAGTGCGGTGATTTCCATCCGAGCACGTGTTTAGCGCCTTCGGAGAGCATTCCCTTGAAGCCGAGCTGAGCAGCCTGCAGTCCGATGTCGTCGCTGTATACGAGCGAGGAGTTGCGGAGCACGGTAGGTTTCTGTCCGAAATAGTCGACCATCTTCTTGCACTGCTTGCGCACATCGGCAGCGAAGCACTCACTATCCTTGAGCGATGACAGACCGTGGGAATAAGGCTCGGCGAGGAACTCCACGCATCCCGTCTTGTTGAGCTCCTGCAGTTTGTCAAGTACCTGCGAAGCGTGCACCTCCAACTGTTCCATGCCGACGCCGGAGATAGAGAATGCGCATTTGAAGTAGCCATTGCTGTCCTCGATCATCTTTTGCAGTGTATTGAGGGCAGGCATATAGGAGCATTCGGCGATATGGTTGATGGAGCGCTCGTTCTCGTAGTCGTCGTAATAGTAATGGTCGGTACCGATGTCGAAGAAGCGATAGCGCTTCAGATGTACGATCTGATGTATTTCGAAATATAAACAAATGGTTTTCATAATATTCAATGTTGAAAGTTGAGTGTTGAATGATGAATTATATCAATGTTGAATGATGTTTACCACCCCAGTGTTCTTATATATAGCTCTCTAATCCATCGTCCCACTTTCTCCCACGTGATCTGCGCCACCTCACGTTTTCCTTCCTCTTGCAGATAGTGGAAGAGACTTGGGTTGTGGCAGATACTGTAGATGGAGTCAGCCAGAGCGTGAATGTCCCAGTAGTCGATTTTGATGCAGTTGTGCAGGATTTCTGCGCATCCACTCTGTTTGGAGATGATCGTCGGCGTGCCGCACTGCATGGCTTCGAGTGGCGAGATGCCGAAGGGCTCGCTGACCGATGGCATGACATAGACATCGGAGTCTTTCAAGCATTCATAGACCTGCTTGCCGCGCATGAAGCCCGGGAAGTGAAAGCGGTCGGCGATGCCGCGCTCAGCAGCCAGATAGATCATCTGGTCCATCATGTCGCCTGAACCTGCCATACAGAAGCGGACGTGGCGTGTGCGATGGAGCACCATGTTGGCAGCCTCGACGAAATACTCCGGTCCTTTCTGCATGGTGATACGTCCCAGGAAGGTGACGATCTTGTCGCGTCCGGTATGATCGGGGCGCGGAATCATCTCGTTCTCGGATGAAAGCGGGTAGACGGCATTGTGCACGGTGAAGACTTTGCGTGGATCCTGATGGTATTGGTTGATGACCGTGTTGCGTGTCAGGTCACTGACACACATGATGCAGTCGGCATGATCCATACCGTCTTTCTCTATGCCGTATACAGTGGGGTTGACATGTCCGCGTGAGCGGTCATAGTCAGTAGCGTGGACATGGATGCACAGGGGTTTTCCGCTGACCTGCTTGGCAAAGATGCCGGCGGGATAGGTAAGCCAGTCGTGAGCGTGGATGATGTCGAACTCTTCCGAGCGTGCCACCACGCCAGCGATGATCGAGTAGTTGTTGATCTCGTCGTGGAGATTGGCGGGATAGCCACCCGCAAAGTCCATACATCCCAGATCGTTGACGTTCATATAGTTGAAGTCAGCGTAGATATGATCACGGAGGTGGTAGTATTCCTCGGGGCTCATCAGGTTGCCGATACGCTGCTTGACGTAGTCGTAGTTGACATCACGCCATGCGATAGGCACGCAGTTCATGGCCACGATATGCGCGAAGGTGTGATCCTCGTCGCCCCAGGGCTTTGGCAGGCAGAGCGTGATGTCGATATCGCCCTGAGCGTGCAGTCCTTCCGAGATACCGAAGTTGGCAGTTGCCAGACCACCGTAAACATGAGGAGGATACTCCCATCCAAACATTAAGACTTTCATATTGGTTCCTCCTATTTATTAGTATTTATATTTTTCCAGTTGTTCCAATGCTCTGAGTATCTCGGCCACATTGGCTGCGAAGGAGATGGCGCCTCTGCCGTGGAAGGGCGGGTTGCCGTCGAAGAGCTCGGGAAGCGTACCGACACAGTGACTGAATATCTCGTCTTCATAGCCGACCATCTGTCGTTCGATGAAGCTCAGGCGTGTGCGTTTATAGAGTTTCAGGCAGGCCTCAACATAGAAACCGAAGAGCCACGGCCATGCCGTACCTTGATGGTAGGCGTAGTCGCGCTGTGCCTGGGGGCCGACGTACATGGGATTGTATCCGCCGCTCTTTGGCGACAGTGAGCGGAGACCTTTCGGGGTGAGCAGTTCCTTGGTGCAGATGTCGATGACATTCTTTTTCTGTTCCTGCGAGAGCGGTGAGTAGTCAAAGGCAGCAGGGAAGATCATGTTGGGTCTGACGCTCCAGTCCTGGTTTTCACCGTCGACATAGTCGAAGAGATAGCCAAACTTGTTGACGAAGGTAGCGAGGAAAGCTTCTTTGGCCTTGTCGGCTTGCTGGCTCAGGCCGGCGGCAAGGTCGTCATGGTGAGCTTCTTGTGCCAGTTTGGCACCGAAGCAGAGTGCATTGTACCACAGAGCGTTGAACTCCACGATATATCCTGTGCGCGGCACCACGGGGCGTCCGTTGGCGGTAGAGTTCATCCAAGTGACGAGGCGCTCTGATCCGTCGGTTTTCACGAGACCGTTGTCGGCAACAAGCAAGTTGGGATGTTTGCCGTCGGAGATATAGGAGAGGATGTCCCAGACAAGCTGTCCGTATTTCTTGGCGCAACGCTCTTCACCCTCTTCCTTAGCATATTGTTGGATGCACCAGATGGCCCACAAGGGCACGTCGGGCTGGTTGAGTTCATAGAGCTTGACGGTGAGCGGTTTCTCCTCCATGAATTCGCGGAGACCTTTCTCTGCCGTCTTCATTGCTGCCTCGAAGTATTCCGTCTCCTCGATGCTCAGCGTCAGACCGGGCAAAGCGACGAAGGTGTCGCGGGCGCGCGCCTTGAACCAGGGATAACCGGCGAGGATATATTTCTCGCCGTTTTTGTCTTCGACGTGGAACTGGTGGGCGGCGTTGATCAGACAGTGGAAGAAATTGTCGCGTGGCGCGCGCTCATCGGCTTCTTCCTGGAAGAGCGGTTTGAGAGTGCGCACCTTGTTCTCCGTGGTAGAGGCGGCAAAGACAATGCTCTCGCCCCTGCGGATGGGCACCTCGAAATAGCCGGGCACATAGAGATCCTCATTGCTGGCGTATCCGCGCTCTTGCTCTTTGGGATACTCTATGCCGCGGTACCAGTCGGGCTGGAAGACGAATTTCACCTTGCGGGAGAACTGCATGTAGAGATCGGGATAACCTGGGTACATGCAGGTTCTGATGCCGTTTTCCACTTCAGAATAGTCTCTGCTGGCCACACTGTTCTCATGTGTGAACTGTCTGACGCTTCGGAAAGCGAGGAAGGGACGGAATTGCAGGGTCGTGGCTGAGTGTGCGTCGTCGAGGGTGTAGCGGATGAGCAGTCGGTTTTCATGGTGTTGAAAGACGACTTCTTTCCTGAGGATCACGCCGCCGACGCGATAGGTGGTGGTGGGTACTTTGTCGCAATCAAACGATTGGATATACTTGTGCCCCATGGGGCTGTAGTTGTTGCCCTGATACTTATGCAGACCCAGGTTGAAGGCTGCCCCATGCTGGATGACACTACAGTCGAGTGAAGAGAGCAACACATGATTTTCATCGTCGAGTTCGGGCACGGGCACCACGAGCAGACCGTGATATTTGCGAGTGTTGCAGTCTACTATCGTCGAGCAAGAGTAAGCTCCCGAGCGGTTTGTTCGCAGAATCTCCTTGGGCAGACTCTCCTGTAAATTGGTCATCAGGGCTTTTTCAAATTTTAGATAGCTCATAGTTCGCAATTAAGGTTGTTATATATTATTGATGATTGTTCAAATGGTTGGCGCGGAGCGTAAGCTCTGCGTTGACACCCCAAAGTTAATAAATTATTGGGAATAAAGCAAATTTTGTAATCATTATTTTGGCAAGATGACGAAAAAATATAATTTAATCGGTTGTTTATCAACGAAGATGAAAGTCTGAGCCTACAATTTCTTGTTATATATCGATTTTTGACATTTCAGCGCTAAGTGTTGTTTGTTCACTAAAATAATTGACAAAGTTCTGTCGTCCTGCACTTTCAATATAGAGAGCGAAATCGAGATGAAAATCACAAAAAGGAAGCGTTTGTCAGTCAGAAAGGCTTTCTGATACTGTCATCAAGGCTTTTTCATCTCCTCATCACGCCTGTTTCATCGTGTCAAATAGGCGTGATGACAGCATCAAAGTACCTTTCTGAGGAGTAGAAATGGTCATTTCTGAAGTGTAAAAAAACTTGTTGTTTTTATAATATACTGATAGCCAGATAAATATAAACATTCTCAATTTTCGCGAAATTGCGGGCAGATGGGTGCTTGGTCGAAAAAAATCGATTCTCAGAGGCTGTTTTTTGTCAGTTTAGCGGACATTAGGTTCTATGGTGCCGCTCGGTTCTGTTTTGCTGATCTGTTGTGATGATGCTCGTAGTTTTCCTTATCTGTTCATGCTGTTCTTTTTGATTTTTCTACGTGCTGTATTATTTTCGTAACTCCACGAGAGTATAGAAAATGTAAACGATTGCATAGAATTTAAGAAGGAAAAGTGCATTTTTGAGAACAACACTTCATCATATTCCCTTATTTTTGCCACTGAAACACATTGAGACGCGTATAAACCTAACACTTCCGCCAAGGGGCGGAGCACGACGAAACGAAGTTATTACTAATTATATAAAACCTAAAAGTTAACCATCACATGGGTAAAACAATCTTGAAAAGAGCCGCGCTGTTAAGCGCAGGGGTCTTATGCACAATGACCAGCCTGGCACAATCTGTCGTGCAGGGCACAGTGAAAGACAAATCGGGTGAGCCGCTCATCGGTGCCACCATTCAAGTCAAGGGACAGCAAGGAGGTACCGTCACCGACCTCGACGGCGACTGGAAACTCAGCAACGCCAAGCCCGGACAAGTACTTGTCATCTCTTATGTGGGCTATGCCAACAAGGAAATCACCTTGGGCGCACAAAAGAGCCTCAACATCATTCTTGAACCCGACAAGCAGGATCTCGATGAGGTCGTCGTCGTCGGTTACGCCATTGGCTCGAAGCGCACCGTCTCCGGCGCCGTGGAGCGCGTGGGCCGCAAGGATATGAACAAGGGTGTGGTCACCAGTGCCGCCGATGCCCTCAAGGGCAAGGTCAGCGGTGTGATCATCTCGCAGAGCGGCGGTGACCCGATGGGTACCACCAACATCCGCGTGCGCGGCACTTCCTCGCTCTCCGGCGGCAACGACCCGTTGGTCATCATCGACGGCGTGTATGGCGACATGACCATGTTCAACGCCCTGCAGCCCGGTGACATCGAGAGCATGACCATCCTCAAGGATGCTTCCGAAACCGCACAGTATGGTTCGCGCGGTGCGGCCGGCGTCATCGTCGTGACCACCACCAAGGGTAAGAACGGCATGAGCTCGATCACCTATAATGGTACCATTGGCATGAACAAGGTGTTCAAGAACATCAAGATGCTCAGTGCCGATGCTTACCGCGCTACCGCCAAGCAGATGGGACTGACCGCTACCGACCTCGGCGGCAACACCAACTGGCTCGATGAGATCGAGCGCTCGACGGGCATCACTCAGAATCACAACGTAGCCTTCTCGGGCGGCAACGACACGGGCAACTACCGTGCCTCACTCGGTTTCGTACAGAAGCAGGGTGCCCTGCGCAACTCTGATATGCGGAACTACACCGCCAAGCTCGACGCCCAGCAGCTCGCCTTCAACAAGAAACTCAAACTCGAACTCGGCATCATGGGTTCTGAGCACGACGGCAAGCGGCAGTATGATATGCAGAAAATTTTCTACTCTGCCGCAGCCTATAATCCCACCTATCCTAATCATAAGAATGCCACCACTGGCAAATGGGACGAGGATATGCTTGCCAACGAGATCTACAATCCACTGGGTCAGCTCGATATCGACAACCGATATAATGTCGGTACCCTCGTCACTCACGGAAAGGCCACATGGACCATCGTTGACGGTCTCTTTCTCTCGGCTTTCGGCTCTTACACCAAGACCAATATTGAGCTGAAGCGTTATGTGCCCAATGACATCCGCCAAGGTGAGCTCAACGGCAACGGATGGGCATTTATCCAGAACTGGCAGCGTCAGGACTACATGGGCAACATCCAGTTGACCTATACCAAAGACTTCGGCAAGCATCATATCGACGCCCTCGCCGTCATGGAGGGGCAGAAATACAAGACCTTCACCCACTCTGAGCAGGCCAAGGGCTTTGAGACCAACTACTTCAAGTACAACAATCTCAAGGCCGGCGCCAACGTCTCCTGGGGCGACGTGCAGTCCGACTCGAAGGAATACACCCTGAGCTCCTATATGGCCCGCGTCAACTATATGTTCGCTGACAAATACATCCTCACCGCCAATCTCCGTGCCGACGGTTCGTCGAAGCTCGGCAGCGGCCACAAGTGGGGCTGGTTCCCATCGGCATCGGCAGCCTGGGTGCTCTCGCAGGAGAACTTCCTCAAAGGCGTCAAGTGGATTGACAATCTGAAACTCCGCGCCGGATACGGTGTCACCGGTAATCAGGATGCCATCGACCCCTACACCTCGCTGGCCCTCTACGGACCTAACGGCGTGACACCTGTCAACGGCACCAACACCACCACCTTTGCCATCCAGAGCAATGACAACCCCGACCTGAAGTGGGAGACCAAGCACACCTTCGACGTGGGACTGGACTTCTCAGCCTTCAACAGCCGACTCAACATCACCCTCGACTGGTACACCTCCAAGACCAAGGATCTGCTCTACACCTATACCGTGCCTGTGCCGCCGTTTACCTACGAGAATCTGCTGGCCAACATGGGTGAGATGACCAATCATGGTTTCGAGATTGGTATCCGCGGAGACATCGTCCGCACCAAGGACTTCACCTTTAATTCCGGCCTCAACCTCAGTTTCCAGAGCAACAAGCTCAACTCGCTGTCCGGTACTTATAAGGGTCAGCAGCTCACCACCTCAGAGCATATCATGGTGGCACGCATCAATGCTGCCGGACTGACACAGAACTATGGTGTCACCTACCTCATGGAGGGACAGCCTATCGGCGTGTTCTATCTGCCTCACTGCGAGGGTATCGACAAGGACGGTAAGTACATCATCGCTGATCTCGACGGCAACAAGACCATCGACACCGGAGACTCCGGCGACCGTCAGGTCTGCGGTCAGGCCATCCCGAAGGCTTATCTCGGATGGGACTTCAACTTCACTTATAAGAACTGGAATCTCGCCATGCAGTTCAACGGTGCCTTTGGTCACAAGATCTACAACGGCACCTCGATGACCTACAGTGACCTCTCCAACTTCCCAACCTACAACGTCCTCGAGGACGCGCCTGCCAAGGGTATCAAGGACAAGGTCATCTCCGACTACTGGCTTGAGAAAGGCGACTATGTCAACTTCGAGTATGTGCAGCTCAGCTACAACTTCACGCAGAAGCAGCTCAAGACCAAGTACATCCAGAACATCAAGCTCGGCCTCGCTGTCAACAATGTCTGCACGATCACCGGCTATAACGGCCTCACACCTATGATCAACTCGGCTTCACTCATCCAGCAGGCTGAGGGCACTACACAGTATGGCACCCTCGGTGTCGACGACAAGCGCATCTACCCACTCACACGCACCTTCTCGTTCAATGTGGGCATCACTTTCTAAACCTTTAAAGACTATATTACCATGAAAAAATATATTTTCGGTGTCGCGCTGCTTTCCGCAGCTTTGCTGTCAGGATGCTCGCTCGACGAGAACCCCAAGAGCCAGTTCAGCGAGGGAGAAGCCTTCAAGAACTCCACTCTAACTTATGTCAACTCTGTGGCTAACGTCTACTCGGCCATCGGCGACGGCCTCTACGGCGGTACCGATTGTGTCCACACCTTGCAGGAGTTTATGTCCGACGCTACCATGCTGCCCGGACGACAGGGTGACTGGGTCGACGGCGGCAAGTGGCAGAATATGTTTCTGCATAACTTCGAGTCGTCAGTCGACACCTACGCTACCGTGTGGAACCACCTCTTTAAGATCATCGGCCTGTGCAATACTAGCATCGACAAGCTCACACCCTTCTTGGAGGAGCACCCCGACTACAAGGCCTATGTCTCTGAGCTTCGTGCTCTGCGTGCCATCTACTACTACAATGCCATGGACCTCTTTGCCCAGGTGCCTATCGTGACCAGCTCCAAGCAGTCGACCAGCGATGTGAAGCAGAGCAACCGCAGCGATGTCTTTAAGTTCGTCACCTCTGAGTTAGAGGCTGCCCTGCCCGACCTCGGTGACGGCCACAGCCAGAACACTGGCGAATACTACGGTCGCGTGACCAAGGCCGTGGCTTACATGTGCCTCGCCAAGTGCGCCATCAACGCTCCCGTCTACACCATCGACGACACTTCGGCATCGAGCTATCAGGCCTTTGTGGGCACTGACCTCAGCAAGCAGGCGACGGCCAGCGAGACCCTCGGACAGGCTGTCTCGGACAAGGGTAAGACCATCATGATGACCGTTGACGGCACCCAGCGCAACTGCTGGGAGACGGTGAAATACTGTGTCGATAAGATTCAGGCCGCAGGATACAGCCTTACAGCCAACTATGCCGACAACTTCGTCAAGGCCAACGAGAGTTCTACTGAGAACATCTTCGTGCGCCCCAACGACGACAAGACCTATAAGATCACGGACTACAATCTCATGCGCTCGCTCCACTACAACCATGCTTCGGCCATCGGCTACTCTGGCTGGAACGGTGCCTGTGCCACAGTACGCGCCATGCAGGTCATGGGTTATGGTACGGCCAACGAGGATCCGCGCCTGAGACTCAACTATTGGTGCGACCGTGATTTCGAAAAGGAGCAAAAGACAGGATCGCTCAGCGACGGTGCCACCTCCAAGCCGCTGGAGTATGAGCCGCTCAAGGCGATGGTCAATTTCAGTAACGATGCCGACCCGCACGACGTGAAGTGTGCCGGTGCCCGCTTTAAGAAATATGAGTACGACGGCACGGCTTCCTCCCAGGGACAGAACAACAATGACCTGGTCATCTGGCGCTATGGCGACGCGCTCCTGCTCAAGGCCGAAGCAGAATACCGTTTGGGCGACAAGGCCGGAGCGCTCTCTCTCGTCAACGAGATACGCACACGCGCCAAGGCAACGCCACGCACGTCGCTCACCTTGAATGATATTCTCGATGAGCGCATGATCGAGCTCGCTTGGGAAGGCACGCGGCGCCAGGACCAGATACGTTTCTGTACCTTCACTGAGCCTACCGTGGACCGCTATTCCGGTGTGGCACACAGCTCATTGGCCGGTGACTACAACGACGACAAGACAGGTTACACCGTCGTCTATCCGATCCCCTACTCTGTGCTCAACCTCAACAAGAACCTGAAGCAAAATCCGGGATATAAAAAGTAAGTAAGAGAGTCTGACCGGATACGAAATCCACCTGCTGTTTCGTTATCTATCCGTCCCCCTCCCCGCCGTCGCAGGGTGTGGGGACGGAACTGTTTCTTCACGATTGTTCCAACCATCAATGTATAACACTATGAACAAACTATTGCTTTCAACTATCATGTCACTATCGCTCACAACGGCTTCGGCACAGACCACCGACGCACGCGGACCGCAATGGCTCCACGATGCTGTGTTCTACCAAATCTATCCTTCGGCGTATATGGATTCCGACGGCAACGGCATCGGAGACCTGCCCGGCATCACCTCAAAACTCGACTATATCCAAAGTCTCGGTGTCACCGCTCTGTGGATCAACCCCTGCTTTGAGTCGGGATGGTTTGACGGCGGCTACGATGTCATTGATTTCTACAAGATAGACCCGCGCTTTGGTACCAACACCGATCTGGTCACACTCGTCAACGAAGCCCACAAACGCGGCATCAAGGTGTGTCTCGACCTCGTGGCAGGCCACTCCAGCGTGAAGAGTCAATGGTTCCGGGAGAGTGCCAACGGCGACCGCAACGGGCGATATGCCGACTATTATATATGGACTGACACCATCAGCGACAAAGACAAGGCCGACATCGTCGCGCGCCATAAGGAACCCAATCCCGAGTCGTCTACACTTGGCCGTTACGTGGAAATTGACGCGCCGCGCGGAAAATACTACGAGAAAAACTTCTTTGAGTGTCAGCCTGCGCTCAACTATGGCTTTGCCCATCCTGATCCTAACCATCAATGGGAGCAGCCTGTCACCGCGCCGGGCCCGCAGGCTTTGCGGCGTGAACTGAGAAACATCATGGCGTTTTGGTTTGACAAGGGCGTCGATGGCTTCCGCGTGGATATGGCGGCATCGCTCGTCAAGAACGATCCCGGTAAGGTGGAAACGTCGAAGTTGTGGAACGAGATGCGCGCCTGGAAGGACAAGAACTATCCTCAGTGTGTGCTTATCTCGGAATGGGCCGACCCAACCGTGGCGATACCGGCCGGATTCAACATCGACTTCATGATTCACTTTGGCGTACCCGGCTATGGCTCGCTCTTCTTTGCCCGTAACACACCGTGGGGAAAGATACAGCCGTGGGACAATAAGCAGACGGCATATAAGTATTGCTATTTCGACAAGGAGGGAAAGGGTACGCTTGACGAATTCGTCAAGAACTACTCCCATTCCTATTTCGGGACACGCGAGAAGGGCTATATCGCCATCCCGTCGGCCAACCACGACTATCAGCGGCCTAATATCGGTACGCGCAACACGCCCGATCAGCTCAAGGTGGCGATGACTTTCTTCCTCACCATGCCCGGCGTGCCGTTTATCTATTATGGTGATGAGATCGGCATGAAGTACGAGATGGACCTGCCGAGCAAGGAGGGCTCCAACGAGCGTGCCGGTACGCGCACGCCGATGCAGTGGGCTCCGGGTGCCACCGCCGGCTTCTCTACCTGTGCGCTCGACAAACTCTATCTGCCTGTAGCCACGGATGGCGGTAAGATCACCGTGGCCGCTGAAGAGAAAGATCCCAACTCTATGCTCAACTATACGCGCCGTCTCGTGAAGCTGCGCCACGCCACACCGGCACTCGGCAACCTTGCTGACTGGAAACTCGTCAGCAATCTGAAACAGCCCTACCCGATGGTCTACCAACGGACGATGGGCGGGCAGACCTGTATCGTAGCACTCAACCCAAGTGGCAAGGCCGTGAAGGCTTCGCTGCCGCGGCTCGGACTGGAGACGCCGACAGACAACAGTTCTCTGGAGCAGGGCACGGTGAAGGCCGGTGCCTATAAGCCACAGACGCTGATAGTCACCGGCAAGGCAGCTTATAAGGCTGGTAAGAGCAGTGATATTGTCTCTCTCGGTCCAGTCTCTGCCGCTGTGTTCCTGCTCAAGTAGCGCTGTGTTTCAGTTCAAGTAGCGCTGTGCTTTGTTCTGTTATAAACAGCTAAGTGCTTGTTTATTTCTCTGTTGTACTAATTTGCGCTAAGGCGTAAAAGCTAAAGCCGTCCGCCAATAGCT
>DAWDCC010000067.1:0-17876 GCA_052355365.1 Prevotella sp.
TTTGTTTTAGTTACTCCTGCCCGGAAATCTATTAGGTTTTATAGAGGAAAGATAAGAAATATTTTTCAATGCATCACATTCTTGTTCATCTTTTTTTTCATTACAACAATTCTTCTTTGTTCGCCCATCTTTTCAAATGCTTGATATGAAATGGGGATCTTTATCTGAATGGTGTCCTTTGCCACAGTAGTGCCATGCGGTGCACGAGGAAGCGCCTGACATCAGTTCTTGCGCAGATCAGCAGGTAAGCGGCGCCGAGCGAGGCAAAGACGGGGAAAAGCAGCACGCTGCCGGGTATGACAAAAGACAGCAGGCTGATGGTGGCGATGGGTGGTATGGTAATATGCAGGCGGCTCATGACAAAGAGTGACAGCATCAGTGTCAGCGGTAAGACGATGAAGAGCGGCAGCCCCGTACTGTCGGACAGAACTATGCGACCAAAAATACCACAGCAGGCTGAGAGAAAGATGGTAGTGAGCACACGACGGGGATGGCGGTGCAGACGGTCACCGGGCTGGCAGAGCGAGACGAAGACGACGAGTAGGGGAGGAGCGATGAGTGCGCTCTTGTGGAGATATTCAGCCAAGGCCAGCAGCGGCAACGCTCCCATCCACATCAGCAACCAGTGACGTGCACGGCCGATGGAGAAACTGTGGCGGGATGAAGAGAGGGGTGCCGAAGAAAATCTCCACTTTTCACGGTTTATGAGGGAAGAGAGCAGTGTGACGACAAGCGACAGCATCAGCACGCTCAAGGGATAGCTCCACGACGTGGTGTGCAGTACGATGGGCAACAGACAAGTGGCAAGAGTGGGAAATAGCGTGGCGCGGGTCAATAGCAAAAGTGTACCGACAAAGAGAAATCCCAGCGAGAGCGCAGCGACGGGGTAGGCGCTCAGCCACGTGGATAGCAATGTGCCCACGAGAGCCGACAAAGCCAGCAACCCTGGTATCTGCCAAAGCGACACGTGCCAAGGACGCTGCTTTTTGATGAGCAATCCCAGCGCCAACGCCGCGACAGGAGGATAGATCACCGCGCGATCTTGAAGCGACGTGGCGACGACTCCCATTGCCGAGATGGTTGCGAGGGCAAGCGCATATCGGATGATCACTGCCTTTCGGCAACAAGTTCCCTCATTTATTAATAGCATTTATATGTAAACTACTAATGATAAAGCTCTGCAAAGATAATCAATCTTACTGAGAAACGTAAACACTTCCTTAAATAAAAACTTGGAAAATCCATGGCTCTTAGCTTTGGGTAGGTTACTGTGTTATGATTGTAGTTATGGAATATGTAAGAGAAAACGGAATTGTGGAATAATCATATTGCGTTAACTCTGGTTAAAGCAGCTGTCGTTATCGTAGAAGTATTGTAACTTTGTAAACAAAAACAACATAAGAGATACGCAGTATGGAGAAGAAAATTGATGAGCAGGAAATGAACGTGCGTGTGCAGCGTGCGGTAGATAACTTCATGCAGGGCTATGGCTGTTGTCAGAGTGTGGTGGCAGCTTTTGCCGACCTTTATGGCTTGGACGATACGATGGCCAAGCGTGTGGCTGCCGGTTTCGGCGGTGGAGTAGGGCGGTTGAGAATGATGTGCGGTGCCGTGTCGGGAATTGTCATGCTGGTTGGACTGGATTGTGGCCAAACAGAAGGCAGCGACCGCATGGGCAAGTCGCATTGCTATCAAGTGGTACAGCAGCTGTTGGCGGAGTTCAAGGAGCAGAATGGATCTGTCATCTGCGCTGAGCTGTTGGGGCTGAAAGGCCATGATAAGGCGATGACCAGTTATGTAGCCTCTCCCCGCACCGCCGAGTATTACAAAACCCGCCCATGTGCGGCAAAGGTAGAGTGCGCCGCAAAGATCTTTGCAGCGTACTTGATGGAGAAGGAGAATAACGAATAAACTCGTATAAACATTTTGTGTTTGCGATTTTTCTTCTTCTCGGAAAAATTGTGTAAGTTTGCAGTAGACTAAAGACCGAAAGCTTATGCCAACACAGATACCGCAGGAGTGGACACGGTTCATCCTTAAGGATGTGACCTTCGTCAACCTGATGATGCGACATATATATAATGTGCTCATCGTCGCCAACCCTTACGACGCCTTCATGCTTGAAGACGATGGGCGCGTGGAGGAAAAGATCTATAACGAGTATGCGCAGCTCGGACTGCGCTATCCGCCCACCTTCACCCAGGTGTCGACCATTGAGGGAGCCGAGAAAATACTCAGTTCCACAAAGATCGACCTTGTCATCTGTATGCCCGGCAACGCCGATAACGATGCCTTCACCGTGGCGCGAAGCATCAAGCAGAAGTTTCCCGACATCCACTGCGTGGTGCTCACGCCTTTCTCCCACGGCATCAGCAAACGCATGGAGAACGAGGATCTGAGCATCTTCGACTATGTCTTTTGCTGGCTGGGCAACACCAACCTCATTCTCTCCATCGTCAAACTCATCGAGGACCGCATGAATATCGACCACGATATTCAGGCTGCCGGCGTGCAGATGATCCTGCTTGTGGAAGACTCCATACGGTTCTACTCCAGCATTCTGCCCAACCTCTATAACTATATCTTGCAGCAGAGTCAGAACTTCGCTACCGAGGCGCTCAACCGCCATGCCGCCACACTGCGTATGCGTGGTCGTCCAAAGGTGTTGCTGGCCCGTACCTACGATGAGGCCATACAGCTCTATGAGAAATACAAGGACAACTGCTTGGGCGTCATCAGCGATGTGCGCTTCCCCATCCATGCCCATCCTGAACATCAGGGAGCCATGGGCGGCAACAAGGAAGAGAAAGATCCTGAAGCCGGTTTCAAGCTTTTGGAGGCCATCCGACGCGAGGACGAATATGTGCCGCTGATCATGGAGAGTGCCGAATCGGCCAACCGTGAGCGGGCCGAAAGGGAAGGCTTTAAGTTTGTCGACAAGAACTCCAAGATGCTCAGCGTGGACTTGCGCCATCTCATGGAAGAGCACATGGGCTTTGGCGACTTCATCTTCCGCGACCCGAAGACCCATCGGGAGATGATGCGCATACATACCTTGAAGGAGTTGCAGGACAATATCTTCAAGATACCACGCGACTCCATGCTCTATCATATCTCGCGCAACCACATGAGTCGCTGGCTTTGTGCCCGTGCCATCTTCCCCGTGAGTAACTTCCTCAAGCATGTCACGTGGCATAAACTCCAGGATGTGGATGCTCACCGACAGATCATCTTCGACGCCATCGTGCAGTATCGTCACATGAAAAACCTCGGCGTTGTGGCTGTCTTCGACCGTGGCAAGTTCGACCGCTACGCCCACTTCGCGCGTATCGGTGACGGTTCGCTTGGTGGCAAAGGACGTGGCTTGGCTTTTCTCGACAACATCATCAAGACGCATCCCGACTTCAACCGCTTCTGTGGCGCCACCGTGCAGATCCCCAAGACCGTGGTGCTCTGCACCGATGTCTTCGATCAGTTCATGGAGCAGAACAATCTCTATGACATTGCCCTCAGTGATGCGCCCGACGAAGTCATCCTCCAGCACTTCCTGGAAGCGCAGTTGCCCGACAGCTACATCGCCGACTTCTTCACCTTCTTTGAGGCTACGCACAGTCCTATCGCCATTCGCTCCAGCTCACTGCTCGAGGACAGCCACTACCAGCCTTTCGCCGGTATCTATTCTACGTATATGATTCCCAACCTCGACGACAAGTACGAGATGCTTCGTATGCTTGCCGCTGCCATCAAAGGAGTTTATGCCTCGGTCTATTATCGTGACTCAAAAGCCTATATGACCGCGACATCCAATGTCATCGACCAGGAGAAGATGGCTGTCGTTTTGCAGGAAGTAGTTGGACAGAACCATGGCGACCGCTACTATCCCACCATGTCGGGTGTGCTGCGCTCGCTCAACTATTATCCTGTGGGTGAGGAGAAGGCCGAGGAAGGCATCGCCTCGCTGGCACTCGGATTGGGCAAGTATATCGTCGACGGCGGGCAGACCTTGCGCGTCTCGCCTTGGCATCCTCGTCAGGTCATGCAGCTCTCTGAGATGGAGGCGGCACTGCGTGAGACCCAGACGCGTTTCTATGCACTCGACATGAAGCGCGACGTGGGCAGTGACTTTAAGGTCGACGATGGATTCAATATCCTCAACCTGCGTGTCAAGGAAGCCGAGAAGGACGGTACACTGCAATATATCGCGTCGACCTACGATCCTTATGACCAGATCATCCGCGACGGTGTCTATGAGGGCGGTCGCAAGGTGATCTCGTTCTGTGGCGTGCTTCAGCAGGATGTGTTTCCCCTGCCCGAGATCATGCAGATGTCAATGAAGTATGGTGCTGAGGCCATGCGGCGTCCGGTAGAGATAGAGTTCGCCTGCAACCTCAATGCCGACCGCACGGGTGACTTCTATCTCTTGCAGATACGTCCGATTGTTGACCGCAAGCAAACTCTTGTCGAGGATGTGGCGGCATTGCCCGATGATGAATGTCTGTTGCGCAGTCACCGCTCACTGGGTCACGGCATCGTTGACGACGTGACCGACGTGGTCTATGTGAAATACGACGACCACTTCACGGCGATGAACAATCCTGCTGTAGCCTCTGAAATAGAGCATATCAACCGGCAGATGATCGACGAGGGGCGTGGCTACGTGCTCATCGGCCCTGGACGGTGGGGTTCCAGCGATCCGTGGCTTGGCGTCCCTGTGAAGTGGCCGCACATCTCTGCGGCGAAGGTGATCGTGGAGGTGGCACTGAAAAACTATCGTGTAGATCCCAGCCAGGGCACTCATTTCTTCCAAAACCTCACCTCGTTTGGTGTGGGCTATTTCACCATCGACACCAATCAGAGTGCGGGGCAGGGCGGCATGGTGCGTAAGGATATTCTTGACGCTATGCCCGCTGTGGAGGAAACGCAATATGTGCGCCACGTCCGCTTCAACCGGCCGCTGAGAATACTCATGGACGGAACCAAGCAAGAAGGAGCGATAACAATGTTGAATGTTGAGTGATGAATGATGAGTTATTCAGTGTTGAGTGATGAATGATGAGTTGGTTCAATGTTGAATGCTGAGCAACGCGTCATTTAATAATTATTAATTTCTTCAGGTCGAAATAACAACGAATAAGAAAAACGGCTATATTTGCAGTTGATATGGACATCTCTTAGATTTAAGCCTATGGACATCATTAGGAGAATTGCTGTCTCTGTCGTCTGTTTGTTGATGGCAGTGGGTAGCCTTGAAGCGAAAAGACCATTTGTGAGGGTCAACGGCTTCGAGGTGAGCAAGCATGTGACGTCCATAGAGATGGAAGGCAATATGATGTCGTTGCGGTGGAGCGATAATACCGTCATGCGGGGACGGTTGGCCGATGTGATGATCAATCTGGCTTGCCGCGACTGTGTCGACAAGGCCCGCATTCTTTCTGTCAGTGGCGTGCAAACCTCTAAAATGCGTGTGGAAGGTCTGACGCTGGGCTCCACTTACTCTCTTTATGACTTGATGGGCAATTGCCTGGGCACCCGCACGGTTGACAGTCCTATTCTTTCTGTAGACATCAGCCGTCTCACTACGGGCATCTACTTGTTTAAATGCCAAAGTCTCGTGATAAAGTTTGTCAAGGGATAGCGCTGTTTTTCCGAATGTTCTTATGCCGATGTTCTCTTTTAATCAAGAATTTGAGAATTGTAGAATTCCCTGTGCCTTGGATGATAGCCCACGCGAAGTGCATTGCTAAAAGATGTTTCTTTTTTCCGGTATTCTGTTTTTATTGAGTACCTTTGCGTCCTTAATAGAAAGAAGTAATGAAGAAGAAACTATCACAAGTCCTTAGTCTCATTGTTTGTTTGCTGATGGTGGCTGCCGTCTCCCTGCGTCGTGACGGCAAGTTGCTGGGACATGATTTTCGTGCCAGGCAAAAGACAGAGACCTCAGTGAAGAACGATACTCTGCGCATGGAGCCCGACGGTACCATGGTCATCAACACCACCAGTCTGGGAAAAGACATCTCGGGATATGGCGGAGCGGTGCCGTTGGAGATATCTGTCAATAAGAAAGGAATCATCACACAGGTGAAGGCCTTGACCAATGGCGAGACGCCGGAGTTCTTTAACCGTGCGAGCGCACTGTTCAATGCGTGGAAAGGCAAGAGCCTGAAAGAAGCCGAAGCCACACAAGTCGACGCTGTCTCGGGAGCCACCTATTCTTCCAAGGCCATCATTGCCAATATGCAGCGCGGACTGCAATACGCCGACAAGGCCAGCGCAAAGGCTCAGACGAGTATGCAATTCGACTTCAGTGCGAAGAATATAGCCGGACTGATCGTGGCACTGATGGCTGCCATCGTTCCGCTCTTCATCAAAAACCGGCGCTATCGCATCGCGCAGCAAGTGCTCAACATCGTTGTGCTGGGTTTTTGGTGCGGTACGATGGTGTCCTATAGTTCGCTTATTGGCTACATGTCCAATGGCATGAACGTCTTTTCCTTGTTGTTGCCGTGTGTGCTGCTCGTCATCGCCTTCCTCTATCCGATGTTCGGCAAGAAGAACTACTACTGCAATTATGTCTGTCCCTACGGCAGCTTGCAGGAGCTGATGGGCAAGACCGTTCACTACAAGGTGAAGATCAGTGGTAAGACTATCAGGTGTCTCGACACTTTCCGCAAGGTGTTGTGGGGTGCGCTGATGGTATGCTTGTGGACAGGACTGTGGTTTGACTGGGTCAACTATGAGCCGTTCTCCGCGTTCATGGTGGAGTCTGCCTCTTGGGTAGTCATCGCCATCGCACTGGCCTTTGCCCTTCTTTCCGCCATCGTCATGCGGCCCTATTGTCGCTTCGTGTGCCCGATGGGTAGTATGTTCAAAGTGGTGGGTTAATTACCCTCCACTCTGAACCAGTCTACATCCATCCATCCGCGGTTGCCCGTGGTGCCGGGACGCATGCTGGCGAAGCCCATCTTGGCACCTATCCACTTGCCTTTTCTGAGTGTGAAGGTGTCGCCGGCTGTGCGATAGTGCTTGTTGTCGAGGCTGTAGGAGAAGCGGGCTTGTCCCTTGTCGATGCTGATCCGCAGATAGATGTTCTCATGGATGGCGGGCGAGTAGGGGATGGTGTCTACCTCAGTAGGCTTCAAGGTCGCCAGCACCTTTTCCGTTTCTTTTCCTTGTCGGTCCGCATCCTTGCAGTTGATTTGCAACAGTTCGAATTTATTGCCCAGCCGTCTGCATACGAGTGCCTGGTAGTTCATGCCCATCACGACGACACCGGCATACTGTCCGTCGCTCTTCACTGAGATGCGCACCTTGGTCGTAGCTGTGAGCTTAGGCGCCGGCAGCTTTTGCAAAAGCAGGTTGCCTGCCTGCCACAGACCGGTGCCCGGCTGCTCATCGGCATTGAAGAGCCGCAGGGTACCGTTGGCTGTCGGCATACCCCACAGCGGGTTGTAGTTGGCCTGCCACTGCCATTGCAGTCCGAGTTCCCCGTTGTTGAACTCGTCGGATTCCTGTGGGTTGACCCGCGTCTTGGAGTTGCTCTTCGGTTTGCGATAGGTGGCGTAAGGCTCACCGCATCCGTCGCCATCCTTGTCATTGCCGATCACCGGCCATCCGCCTTTCCATGCCATCGGTTGCAGATAGACGACACGTCCGTATGCGCTTCGGTCGTTGAAGTGGAGAAACCATTCCTCGCCCAGTGCCGTGTGCACCCACGCGCCCTGATGAGGGCCGTTGATATTGGTGTGTCCCTGGTGCATCACCGTGCGTGCCTCGTAAGGTCCGAAAGGCGACCGTGCGCGCATGGCGAGTTGCCAACCGTGCTCCACGCCACCGGCCGGACAGAGGATCCAGTACCAGCCGTCGTGTTTATAGAGCTTCGGACCCTCTGTGGTGTGGTTGAGTTGCCCTCCGTCGTAGACGATGCGCGGTGCGCTGATGGCGTGACTGCCGTCGGCGGAGAGCTCCCACATGGTGAGCACACTGTTGAATCCCGACCTGCTGCCAGCCCATCCATTGACGAGATAGCAGCGCCCGTCCTCGTCCCATAGCGGACAGGAGTCGATGAGGCCTTTTCCTGGAATGACACACTCCGGTTCGCTCCAAGGCCCCTGAGGTTGCCGGGCTTTCACGCGCATGATGCCTTGATCGGGATCTCCCCAATAGATAAGGTATTCCCCATTGTGATAGCGAATGACCGGAGCCCACACACCTTTGCCGTGCTGAGGCTTGCTGAATAACGAATCGGGCTGCTGACGGTTGAGTGCGTATCCGATGAACTCCCAGTTGACGAGGTCTTTGGAGTGCAGGATGGGCAGTCCGGGAATGCAGTTGAAGCTGCTTGCCGTCAGATAATAGTCGTCACCGACAGCGATAGCGTCAGGATCACTATAGTCGGCGAAGAGTACCGGATTCTTGTACATGCCGTTGCCCAAGTCCGGATCCCAGACCTTGGAATGGTATTGTGCTGAGGCTGGAAGCAGTCCCACACCGGCACAGAACAAGAGTGTGAGAAAGAGAGATTTCTTTTTCATCGGTTCATCAATTTAGGTTCTTTTGGTAAACAGGATAACTTGGCAGCTATTGTTTGTTTACTCTTATAACGACACACCTTATTTAATATTGCGTAGTCTCAGCAGTGCTTCGAGATAATAATAGTCGGCATAGACGATGCTGGCGTCGATTTCGCTGCCTGCCGGATGGTGTCCGGTGGAGTGGAGCAGGAACGCATCGTTGCGCTTACCACTGAAATATTCGGGAGAACTCAGTTGGCGGAGCATAGCAATAGCCTTCTCACGATATTGCTGTCCCTTCTGTCCTCCGACGTATTGTTGCAGTTCCAGCAGCGCGTCAGCTACGACGCAAGCCGCACTCGCGTCTTTTGGTGCCTTGGGATCAGGGTCGTCGAAGTCCCACTTCGGTATGAGATCTACCTCCGGCAACCGGCTGAGATAATAGTCGGCAACCTTTTGAGCAAAGTCGAGAAACACCTTTTCGTGGGTATAGCGGTAGACCATCGTATAGCCATAGACGGCCCAGCCTTGTCCGCGCGCCCATGTGCTGTTGTCGGCATAGCCTTGGTGAGTGACGCCCTTGATGAATTCGCCCGTCAAAGTGTCGTAGACGGCCACGTGGTAACAGCCGCCGTTGGGACGGAAATGGTGTTTCATCGTGGTCTTGGCATGCATGACGGCGATGTCATAGAGCAGCGGGTTGCCACCGTGATGGGAAGCCCAAAAGAGCAAGTCGAGGTTCATCATGTTGTCCATGATGGTGTTGTGGCCGCCGAACATGTTCACGTTGCGGGGCCAGCTGAGGATCGTGCCGACGAGCGGGCGGAAGAGTGTGGCGAGCGAGTCGGCCGCGTCGAGCAGTGTCTGTCGGTAGGCGGCATTATGGTTCAGCTCATAGCCCTTGCCGAAAGAGCAAAAGGTGATGAATCCCAAGTCGTGGTCGTAGATAGGACGATAGACACATGACCGGAGCACCGCCGTATAGCCTTCGGCAGCTCGGCCGATGATGCTGTCGTGAGAGTAGCCGTAGTCCATCCACAGAATGCCGGGCCAGAATCCTGAGCACCATTCCTCGGCTGTCGCTTTCCGGCAGTTCCAAGCCTTCTGCTTGTCGCCATGAAGGATATTGCGTGGCTCCATGCTGTAGTCCAGCGAACCGTCGGGTTTTTGCAGGTCGCGCAGGGCTTGTCTCACCTTCTGATGACAACGTTGCAACTGCTGGTCGACTTGAAACGACGAATCGGCGTGGCTGGTGAGGGCGGAAGCCGAGAACAAGAGTATCAAGGTGGATATCTTGATGAGCCGCTGAGGCTTGAGCATCTTGAAGATTGGATTTCTTTGCATAGAAGTGGTAACTTAGTGTTTTTAATATATAGTACGGATAACTTCAGTAAAATACGTATATAAAAAAAGACAGCCTGGAATCACTTCCAAGCTGTCTCGTATCTGAAATTTGTAATTTTCAATGTAGAGCGACGATTCGCTCCTTTTGGTTATCCTACAATCTTTATTCTTTACCTTTTACTAATACCTTACTGATTACAATCTTAAACCTAATAACTAAAAACCTAAATCTATTACTAACCTAAACAATCTATTAACCTTTTGACACTGCAAAGGTACGACGAATTCTTCGTACCCTCGAATATTTTCTGTAAGAAGTATCTTTTTTCCCTTCTTTCTTAATCTAAATCAAGTGACTGTGTGCGATAACAACAGCAAGTTACGCCTTTCCTGCTCTTTTCATGACGCGGAGGGCTAAACCAGCGGACTGTCTTTTCATTTCAGCCGGTCCATGATGTCATGGGGCAGTTGCAGCATGACGGGTTGTACGCAACCGCGGTATTGCTTGTCGGGTTCACCGACGGCAACGAGCAGCACCGAGAAGGAGCGGCGGGGATTGTCCCATCCGGCCTCGTAGTTGGTGATGCGGAATGTGTTGTCGTCAATCTTTTCCACAGGTCCGCTGATGACTTCTATGTGCGGTCTGTTGGCGGCGTGAGCGTCAGTCCGTGCCACGTGGGTGCTGTCGGTATAGGCTGCTTGCAGATGAAACGTGATGCCGTCGGCGTCTGGCGTCCATTGAGCGAGCATACCGCATTGCACTTTGCCGTTCAGCGGCAGCAGCTTTCCATCTTGGCAAACACCTACGTATTGCTTCCGCTTACCTTGACTCTCGTGGTAGCGGGCCATCGTCATCTCGGCCATCTCGCGGTCGAAATACCAGAAGGCATCGTGGGGATCGCCCTTGTAAGCGTTATACGGTGCTGCGACAGCATAAGGTTTGACGGGATAGATCTTGCCTTTGTCATCACCGTCAGTGCCCGGCAGGTCGCTGTGATAGCGGTCAGCGAGCCAGCCCTCTTGGGGATCGACGGCTTTGAGCGTGCCGTCGGCCTGCAGCCGGTGCTCCATCGACTTGCGGATAAACAGCGCAATGTAGTGTGCAGTTTTCTCGGCGCAGTCGAAATGACCGTGTCCGGTGTCGCAAAGAAACGAGACGCAGCTCTTGGGATACATCATCCTGAAGGCCAGTGCCGGGCGCACGCGTGCCTCCCACCACTCGTATTCTCCCTCGATCATCAGTCCCGGGATGCCGTCGATGTTGCGGTGGCGTCCCCATTCCACATTGTCGGTACCGAAGCCGCAGAGGTTGGTGCGCGGTGCATCACCGTGGAAGGAGATGATGCAGAACGTGCGGTTGGGATTCCATGCGGCGAAGTTCCAGGGGAAGGTGGCCTGCGCGCTGTGGCCGAAGGGGATAATTGGTGCCTTGGCAATCTCCTGATGACCCGACTGAAAAGCGATAGCAGTCATCATGTCGTCGAAGATCGACTGACATGGCGTGGCGGGATCCCACTTCTGTGAGAAGGAAGGAGCCACCCACAGCAGTGCTACGTCCATGCGGCGGAGCTCCTTGCGGAAGCTCTCCATCTTGAAGAGAGCCTCTTCTGTCATGTTTTGCTGGGCGAGCATCACGGCTTTTACCTTCTTCTCACCGTTGGGCAACCAGAGGTAGGCGGTAGGTGCCTTGCCGGTCTCCGGCGAGACGTAGTGGGTGAGTGCTACGGAATATTGATACATGCCCGAAGGGCCTACGGCCTGAGCCGACAGGGTTGTGAGCATGGCAAAGACCGTGAACAGAATATACTTGAAATGCTGAATCATCTTATCAAACCTATGTAATTAGTATATGGAAGTCTACTTGATTTTCTTAAACTCTATGGCCGCTCCACCGCTCTTAAGCAGTGGCAGGGTGATGCGCTCACCTGCCTTGATGGTGCGCAGGGTCGTCGATACCTTCGTGCGGGTGTTGAGCTTGGGATCGTCTTGATAGAGGCTCATGGCGTACTTGCCTTTCTTTGGCAGGAAGTCAGCCGTGTTGACGGTGATCGTGCGGGGCTCCATGCCGTTGAGCACACCGACGAACCATGACGAACCGGAGCGGCGGGCCTGTACGATATACTCTCCCGGCAGGCCGTCGAGTGCCTTTGACTCGTCCCACACCGTGGGGCAGTCCTTCCAGAAGTTCAGTTCCTGCTCACCTTTGTAGGTGTCGGGCATGTCATACCAGAAGAGGAACTGGATGGGACTGTAGTAGACCACCGACATGGCGAGCTGGTGGGCCTTGGTGTTCTTCACGCGTCCGTTGAAATAGCAGAGCGTGTAGTCGGCAGGTCCGGCGAGGAAGCGCGTGAAGGGCAGCGTGGTGTTGTGGCGGGCATCGGGCATCTCTTCGTTGCCGCCAATACCCTCCTGTGTCATCAGGTTGGGGTAGGTGCGGCTCCATCCCGTCGGTCGGTATTCGTCGTGAATGTCCACCATCAACTTGTGCTCGGCGCATTTCTTTACGGCATTGTGCAGCCAGGTCGTCCACATCTGGCTACCCACCTGTACGAAGCCGAACTTGATGCCTTTCACACCCACCTGCTGATAGAGCGGCAGGATGCTGTCGAGTTGATTGTAGAGTGCGCGCTGATTGACATAGAGCCAGATGCCCACGCCTTTGCTGCGGGCGTAGTCGCAGACCTCGCGGAGCGTGAAGTCGCGCTGTGGGGAGACGCGGAGAGCATTGGAAGCAGACAGCATCTCAGGACCGTACCAGCCGGCGTCGAGCTCCACATATTCTATTCCGAAGTCGTGTGCGAAGTCGATGCTTTTGATGATCCATTGCTTTTCGAGCTTACAGCAGCGGAAGGCACGGCCCGGACGGATATAGTCGTTGAGCTTGCGGCCGTCGCCCTCGTAGCGGCTCGGGGCGTTGAGCGAGAGCAGCAACTGCTTGTTATTGATGAGTTCCACGGGTCGCTCTGCTGCCATGAGGAAGCGCCATGGGGTTGAGTAGGGCGGGATGACATCGGCATCGTCGTACATCGCCACGCCGAGCACGCCGTCTTTGACCAGCCGCAACTTGCCGCGCACATAGTTGCTCAGGGCTGCTTCGCCGACAGCCGCATAGAGTCCGTCGGAAAGTTGGAGCAGGAGCGGACACTCAGAGACGTCCTGCCAGACACGCCGTCCGTCGACGGTGGCAGAGGACTGCAAGGCTACGTGGTGGAACGGACCCTGCGCCCAAGCTTCGTGCCACGCTGTCGTGCCGGTAGAGAAAGGAAAGGTCGTCAGCTCTTGGGTGACGTGGACAAAGAGTCCGTTGCCGCTCTCGGGGAAGTGATAGCGGAAGGCCAGTCCTTCGTCGTAGAGTCTGACGATGATATCCAAGGCGTAGCGCTGACGCTTGTCATACGCTGTGCCGACACCCTGCTCAGCGCTGCCTTTCTCGAAGTGCAGCGTCATGGCGTTGTAGTGATCGCGGATGAAGTCCTGCTCGCCATAGAGCGGCTGCCACGTCGTGTCGGCTGTGCTGCGGTCTACTTTGATGAGTCGCATGGAGGAAGACCAGATGTGGGCCGTGTCCTGCGGTATGCCCATGGCTTTCTCGATGAGGTGGTTGTCGATGTTGATGCCCAGATCGCCGTCGCTGACCACCGTCTTGCCCTTATATAATAAGGAGTAGGTCAGCCGTCCGTCGTGCGGGTTGAAGCTGAAGACATATTTGCCGTCGGGCGAGGAGAGCTCTTCGGTGCTCTGTGCTGCCAGGGGCAGGATGCCCAGGAAGGCAAGGAGAAAGAGAATTGTTGCTTTCATGTGGTTCACGTTTTTACTTGACTTCTACATTGCCTTTGTCGTCGGCAGTGATGACTTTTGTGGTTCCGTTCTTGAGTATCACCTTGATGCCAACCACAGAATTTGCAGCATTTTCGGGATGGAAGAACTGGACAGACTTTATCTCAGACGGTTCCTTCTCTGACGAGGGCTCGAAGACAGCGACAAAGGGACGGTTCCATGCTTCGCCGTGCTGGCGTGCTACGAAGGTGAGGACGGGTTGCTGTCCGATGTCATAGGGCTGTCCCTTCATACGCTCGTATTCGAGGTTGACGGGCGATAGGGCAGTGAAGAGGTCGCGCTGCGGCTCTCCCTCCATCCACATCGTCATGGTGATGCGGCCACCATTGTGCGCTTTCACCTCGTCGATGTCCTTGCCGGTGAGCAGCACGTCGAAGGTAGCTTTAGCGTCTTTGTCGGTGGTGACCGTCTTCTTGTCGAAGAGATAGGAGTAGGCACCGATGTGCCCTCCGGCAAAAGCCAACTCGTCGGTAGGCTGGAGGTTGAAGTCCTGTCCTTCCGTGTCGGTCAGACACATCTGCTGTCCGAGGTTGTGATAGAAATAATCGTAGAATTCCGGTTCCATGAGCTCCTGTCCTTTCGGCAAGCGGCTGCGGAAGATGTCGACATAGAATCCTCCTGTCTTGGAAGTCTTCATCACGATATTGGTGCGCTGCTGCTGAGCCTGTGTCTCAGGCTCGGTGAAGTTGACCGTAGCATAACTCAGGTTGCAGGTGGAGTCACCGGCGGTGAAGAGGTCGTTAGAGGCTGGATAGCGCTTCACGAGCGTGAAGGCATGTTGCGACATCATCACGGGATAGGACGACACGCCGTTGACGCATACCGTGTTGTGGGCGGGGAACTGAGAATAGTATTCGTGGTAGTCGTCACCGCTGTAGAGGTATTTGCCGATGCCACCGTCGGGTGCCAGTACATAGCCTTTGCCGTAGAGCTCCATCGAGATGCCGTTGGCGTGTTGGTGGTTGCCGCGGCTACCATTGAGCGAGGTCATCAGGTCGTGGTAGCGGTCCATGCCACTACGCAGTGCCAGCCATGAGACCTTAGGCGAATAGAACGACGGGGACACCCATCGGCAGATTGTCTCGGCCGAAGCCTGCGGCAGGATGGCCGTCTTCAGACTGTCGAAACTATGCTGCAAAGCCTTGTTGCGATGGCGTGAGGCATAGTCGAGTACCGAGTTGACCATGGCCGGGTCGAGGTTGGTGGGGTGTGTGTCACCGAATCCGGCAATCATGCGGTTGGGGAAGAGATACTGCGCTGTGGCTTTCACGGCGCGGAGCAGCATGGGATGCGCGGCAAAGAGGTCGGCGTGGGCCTCCTTGTCGAGGCGGTTGGCAAACGCGGTGAAGTCACGGGCCACCGTGGTGCTGTAGCCCGGACTCTCGTACCAGATGGCGGTCTGAGGGTCATAGCCGAAGTCGATCAGCCGGCTCATGCTCCATTGGCGGATGCTCGATGTGTTTTGAATATAGTTGAGATAATATTCCCGTCCTTTGTGGTCGGCATAGTCCTTGTCGCTTCTGAGCACGAGGGCCACGTCGGTGATGAACTCGGCCTGGAAGAGATCCCAGTTGTTGTGCGGCACGCCGTTGGCAATGATGTTCTCAGCCCATTTCTTCATGGCGGCCTCGTAGAGGTCACGGTCGCGGGTGATGTATTTGCCGAGGTTGGCGTAGATTTCGGTGATGGAGGCGATAGCGTCCTCATGGATCACCTCAAAGGTAGCCATGCCGACGAGTGTCTGCATGTGGCCATGGGTCAGATCGGTGGGCACGTTGCGGTAGTAGATGCCTTTGAGATAGGTGTCGAAGACCGGGTAGGCCAGTGCTGCGTAGCGCCGGTCACCGGTAGCCTTATAGATGCGCGAGGCGTCGCGGGCGATGCCAAGGATCTGCAGGTTGAGGCTGTTGATGTTGCATCCGGTCTTTGAGGGATGCGTTTTCTCCATCTTGCCGGTGGCTTTGTTGATATAGGTGACATTGCCCTGTGCGTCATCGTCGTACGGGATGACGTCGTCGAGTTTGGGGCGGTTGTATGCCGATTCGGTGCCGCGTGTACCATTGTATTTCACGGTGGCCACGGGCGCACGGTCTCCTCCAACGTGGTCAAAGTGTTCGCTGTTGACAAAGACATCGGTGGCGTGCGTGCTCCAATACATCTGTAGGCGGGAGAACAGCCAAGTGGAGTCGGCCGACACTTTCGCGAGATAGCGCTCGGTGTTGGCTTTCCATCGGTTGAGGTCAGCGTTTTCCTTTGTTGTGGCTTTGGCTGATGCGCTGAGAGGGAGCAGTAACATCGACAGCAGGCTAAGATAAAGGACTGTATGTTTCATGCGTTTTGTTTTTTATTAATATAACGTATAAAGTCTCGTTTTTACGTAATCATAGCCTCTTTTTTGTGTAGTGCCTTCGTGTCCCTTGTTTTCCCGTAGTATCATGTTTGTTGGTTTTTCTGACAAAAAAAGGGCTCTGAGAAGGCGTTCTTTTTGAGCAAACTGTCTTTTGCTCCGATTTTTGCGATTTTTGGGCGGTTTTTATAATGTTCTGATACACAATAAGATATGAAAAACGACGTTTTTGGCTCTTTGTCAGAAAGCCTTTCTGACAAAAAAATCTCTAGAGAATTTTCTGTCATCTCGGTTGTTTGACACGGTCATCTCGCCTTTTTGATCGCATCAAAAGGCCTTTTTGACCAAGTCAACTCACAGTTTTCTCTCTTAAACGGCTGCTTTTTGATGCCTTCATCCTCGTTTTCCTTGATTTTCACCTCACGCTTCTCTCTAGAATGACTGGAAATGTTGACAAGGTTTTGTAATGAATTTTGTTTTGACGCAAAGGCGAATTAGACTGAGAGAGCGGGAGCGTGAAATGAAAAAGATAAGAAGTTGGTTGTTGGCAGTGCCGTCAAATGAAAGATAGAATAATAGAATACGCACGGTTATGTTTAGAAAATAGACCCCAAAACTTGCTTCTTTCAAAATAATAATCTATCTTTGCAATAGAGAATAATTAATATTGATAGGAGGTAGAAACAATGGCTACAGGTATAGTAAACTTAAGAGACAGTATATATCAAGAGGCGATGCGCTATGCGAAAATGCATAACGTAAGTCTTGAATCGTTCGTTGAGAATATCATCATAAATGCTATTAACCGTGACAAGCGCTCTTCAAAGAAATTTAAGCTTAAGTCTTTTGATGAGCTATCACCAAGAGTGCAGAGCCTTATTGGCCCTGGACAAATAAGTAAGGAGGCGGAAGATGATATAAATGGTAGAAAAGCACGTATGGATAGTCTTGAAAGAAAATATGGTAATGGTAATGGATAAAGTATTCATTGATACTAATATTATAATAGACGTCCTGCTCGGACGTAAGAAGTTCTTAGCGCAAAGCTCTAATATTTTTCAGTTAGCTGATAGCGGGGCGATAGCATTGTATGCTACAGCCCTTTCTTTTGTTAATGCTTTGTACATAGGAAGAAAGGAATTGGGGAAATCTGAGGCTTTGAAGAAGCTACAACTGTTTCATGACTTCCTGAACACAGCGCCAATGGATGAAGAAGAACTCGCAAGAGCATTTATGATGGATGACAAGGACTTTGAAGATAATCTGCAATATTGTTCCGCGTGTTCTGCTGGTTGCAACGTTATTGTTACAAGGAATGTGAAAGATTTCCCCAAAGATGGAGAGGTAAGAGTAATGATGCCATCAGAGTTCTTAGATGCGTTTGCAGAAGAAGCAGCTAATGATTCTGCCGAAATAAATCTATAATCTTTCATGTTAGCGTCTCTTGTCACTTGTAATTTATTGGGTCAATACGCTGGTTCCGATAGTCTGGATGTGGCCATCAATGGCTGACCACCATCTATAGACTTTTCCTTGATTTTCATCTCACGCTTCTCTCTAGAATGACTGAGAATGTTGACAAGGTTTTGTTAAGAGTTTTGTAGGCTTGCCTTGGCTCCTTTCATCTTTCCTTCTTATAGTCTGATACTCAGTATTTATTCGCTCGCATAGTTGCAAAATCCAAATAAATTGCGTAAGTTTGCAAAAGAATAAAGAATGAACGCACTATGGAGCAGATGATGAGAAAATATCCGGTAGGTATACAAACCTTCGAGAGAATCATTAACCCAACTTGCAGCTATCTCAGACCCTTTTGTTAAATGATGTTTCAGAAA
>DAWDCC010000068.1:0-17699 GCA_052355365.1 Prevotella sp.
GCATCGCGAAAGGATTTTTATGCGGTTTTCATTTTTAGCGGACACCAATAATTCTCTTTATCGTATAAAGGAGAAACTTACAGATCAAATCATTTGCAAATTTCATCAACAATTCCTATATTTGTAGTCGTTTTGTAGCAACATCACAAGAAGAGATGAACCGGGAAGGTGATTTCGACAATGTCTTCAGGCGCTATTATGAGCCGATGTATTTCTTCGCCCGCCATTTTGTGGACGAAGAGGAGGCGTGTCGTGACCTGGTCATGGATGTCTTTGAGGATCTCTGGAGGCATCGCGGTGGCGTGAAGACCGAGGCGGCGAAGAGCTGGCTCTTTGTCGATCTGCGCAATAAGTGCATCGACTACTTGCGGCGACAAAACCGGGCACGGCAGTACGAGGTCACGGCGCTGCTGCTCAACGAGGAGTGGGCCGAGACCACCGATCCGCTGGAACAGCAGGAGCGTGAGCGCATTGTGGCCCGGCGACTTGACGCTTTACCAGAGACAACGTGCCGTATCTTTGAGGCTTGCTATGTCGAGGGAAAGAAATATAAAGAGGTGGCCGAGGAGATGAACATCAGTATCAGCACGGTAAAAAAGCATGTTGTCAGAGCCTTGAAAATTGTTAAAAGCCAGGTGAAATCATAACCTTTTTGTTGCCATCATCGTTTTTTTAATGATTGAAGGAAACTATAATGGAAGATAATCAAAGACATATACCATCCGACGAAGACCGGCTGCTCAAACTCATGGAGCACGGTGCCGAGCCCGACAAGGCTCTGCTGGACTCATTGCGCGACGATAGCTTGCGGCGAGCCTGCATGGACGTGCTGGGGCTGGCGTCGGCTTGCCGGCGTAGCAAAGAACATCCTGATGCTGAGGCTGCGCTTCGCGAGTTTCATCAGCAGCACAGCGCACGCCGGGTGGCACTGCAGCCTCGCGTGTCGCACTGCCGTTGGTGGGCTGTCGCCGCTGCCGTGTTGGTGCTTGTCGGTCTGTCGGCTTTGCTTCTCCCGCGATTGCCGGGGCAGAAGCCGCCTGTGGAGCAGTCCGCCACTACGCTCAGTCGCCAGCCTGTGCTCTTGGCTGATGGAGATCGGGAGATGCCTGTCAGCATGGAGTCGATGTTCAAGCCGGTCACCTTCACTGCACAGCCGAGGGCGGCTCATGAATCACCCGTGAAGCTGATGACCGCTGAGGCCGCGGCAGGCGAGAACCGTGTCGTGACACTGCCTGACGGCAGCCGCGTATATCTCTATCCCCATAGCCGTCTGAGCTATCCCTCTCGCTTTGACGGTGAGGAGCGCCGCGTGAGTTTCAGCGGCAAGGCAACCTTCTGCGTGCGTCACGATGCCCGTCATCCCTTCTTTGTGGATGCGGCAGGTGTGGAGACCAAGGTGCTCGGCACCGTATTCAACGTTTGTACCTATGAGGGAGCTCCCACACGCGTGACGCTCATCAGCGGCAGTGTGCAGGTCTGCGATGCCTATCACTGTGTCGTACTGCAACCCTGCGAGCAGGTGCGCTTCTTCGACTATCAGGCCACGGATGTCATCAAGGCTGACACGCTGACCTATACCCGATGGCTGCAAGGCGAGTTCTACTACCACGACGCGCGTCTCTCTCATGTCATCGAGGATCTCTGCCGCTATTACGATTATAATCCTACCGATATTCTCTGTGACACACCGCATGACCATATCGTCAGCCTGCAGGTCAGCCGTAGGCTTGGCATCCGTCAAGTCCTTGCCCTCCTCAATAAAAGCAATGGTGGGGTCAACATCAGATTGAAATAATGGGTAAGGAAGAAAAATCTGTGGTTGAAGTGGTGGTTCTTGATGCGCTTTCATGCTAATAGCATAGGCAAATAATCCTTCTTGCCTATACTGTGATGTAAAAACTCATCTCTTTAGATGGGATGAATCTTTACAAAAAGACATCACCGCGGGGTTGCAATATAGAGAGCGAGAAAACTTGAAAACGAGAAAAAACCGCGATGGGACATTCAATTTTGTGGTCTGTCGTTGTCAAAGTACCTTTCTGATACTGTCAGAAAGGCTTTCTGACTTGGTCAAAGTGCTTTTCTGACCATGTCATCTTACCGAGATGACAGCATCAAAAAGGCTTTCTGATAAGCAACTTCACTAATATTTCATTGTAAAAATTGCGGTTTTCTTGGAGATGAAAACGCTTTATATCTGTAACATTTTGTGTATCAGATGATTACAAAAACATCCTCAAAATTCGCGTATTTGAGAGCAACATGGGTGTCGGTTCAGAAAATCGCAAGGAAAAGGGCGGAAAAATGTCAGAATTATAAACAAAGTAGCCTCGTCCCCTAACTCCTTCAGCCTCACCCCCTCTCCCCTTGGAGAGGGGTTAGGGGGTGAGGCCGGAGAGGGATTAGGGGTGAGACGGTTGTATTTTTCTCTGCAAAACTTCCCGTAATCCTTACTTTTTTTGTACTTTTGTAGCTGAAACTAATAGAAACAAGACAGATTATCATCTAATCGACATAAAGAAACGACGCAATGAAAAAGAACTTAAAGACGGCAACCCTCTGCGTGCAAGGTGGCTATCAGCCGAAAAACGGTGAACCTATTGAGGTGCCTATCATCCAAAGCACTACCTTCAAGTACGACGACTCCAACGAGATGGCACAGTTGTTTGACTTGAAGAAAGAGGGCTATTTCTATACACGACTGCAAAACCCGACCAACGATGCGGTGGCGCGGAAGATCGCACAACTTGAAGGTGGCGTGGGCTGCCTGCTCACCTCAAGCGGTCAGGCTGCTAACTTCTATGCCGTGTTCAACATCTGTGAGGCCGGCGATCATGTCGTGGCTTCCAACGAGATCTATGGTGGTACGTACAACCTCTTTGGTGTGACGATGAAGAAACTCGGCATCGAGTGTACTTTTGTCAACCCTGATGCTTCGGAGGATGAGCTGCAGGCAGCCTTCCGACCCAATACCAAGTTGCTCTTCGGCGAGACGATTTCCAACCCTGGTTGTGCCGTGCTCGACATAGAGAAGTTCGCCCGAGTGGCCCACCGCAATGGCGTGCCGCTGATTGTCGACAACACCTTTGCCACGCCCGTCAACTGCCGTCCCTTTGAGTGGGGCGCTGACATCGTGACGCACTCCACAACGAAATATATGGACGGAACAGCCTCGCAGGTGGGTGGCGCTGTGGTGGACAGCGGCAACTTCGACTGGATGGCGCATGCCGAGAAGTTCCCGGGACTCTGCACGCCCGACGAGAGCTACCACGGACTTACCTATGTCAAGGCCTTCGGCAAGATGGGCTATACCACCAAACTCGTGGCCCAGCTCATGCGCGACCTGGGCAGCATACCGGCTCCGATGAACTCCTTCATCCTAAACCTTGGCCTGCAAACGCTGCACCTGCGCATGGCACAGCACTGCAAAAACGCGCAGGCCGTGGCGGAGTTCCTCCATGAAGACCCGCGCGTGGCCTGGGTGCACTACTCCGGACTGAAAGACGACCGCTATCACGAGCGTGCCATGAAATACATGCCCAACGGCAGCTGCGGGGTGATCGCCTTCGGCTTGAAGGGTGACCGTGACACCGCCGTGAAGTTCATGGACTCGCTGCAGATGATCAATATCGTCACCCACGTGGCCGATGCCCGCAGTTGTGTGCTCCACCCGGCCAGTCACACCCATCGCCAGCTGACCGATGAGCAGCTCAAGGCCGCCGGCATCGCACCGGATCTCATCCGTCTGTCTGTGGGAATAGAGGATGTGGACGATATCCTCGACGACATCAGGCAGGCTCTGGATCAGATCTAAGTCACAGAATAACGCTTGCTCCCGGCCATGATCGTTGATGGCCGGGAGACTAAAATAATAAGAAGAAGTGATGAAAGAAGAAATAAGAGCGCTGTTGGAGGACATCCTGCCGCTGGTGAACTTCGATTCCGACTTCTTGTTCTCGGAACTCGACTCGCTCGGCATCACCGCCATCCTCATGACGCTGTCGCAGAAATACAATATTGTGTTGGAGGTGGAAGATGCCACGCCCAAGAATTTGAAGAATCTCGACAGCATCGTGGCGATGGTGGAGAGAAAGGTGGCGCAAAAGAATCAAGGGAAGTAGCGCACACGTGACAAGTTCTGTAATTCTCAAATTCTGGATAATAATAAGAAACGGAGCACAGGATCATAAGGTATACAGTAGGAATTGACGATGAAGACATTGCAAGACTATATCCGTCAGCACGCATTGAGGACCCCCGGCAAGATCGCTTTTGTCGTGGGGAAACAGCGGGTAAGCTACAAGCAGCTTGCGCAAGCACTCTCTGCGGACTGGAGCGATGAGCAGGAAGGCGCGCTGCAGGGTGTGTCTGGTACGCTTTCTGCCACCCGGTTGTTGGGAGATATAACCCTTTCCACTACCGGCACTACCGGCAAGCCAAAGCAGGTGGCCTATACGCCGCAGATGGTCTTGGCCAATGCCGAGAACCTCGTCGACGCACATGGTTACACGGCCGACACCACCTTCGTCATCTGTGGACCGCTCAACCACCTGGGCAGTCTGTCGAAGGTGTGGCCCGTGATGCTGGTGGGCGGTACCGTTGTGCTGCTCGACGGACTGAAAGACATGAATGCCTTTTTCCGTGCCATGCACACCGCGCCGCACGGGATGGCGACCTTCCTTGTGCCCACAGCCATCCATCAGCTCATGCAGTGGGGCAGCGATAAGCTGGCTGCACTCTCGTCGGCCATCGACTTCATCGAGACTGGAGCCGCGCCGATGCCGCATGACGACATGCTGCGGCTCTGCCGACTGCTGCCCCATTCGCGGCTCTTCAACACCTATGCCTCCACAGAGACCGGCGTCGTCTGTACCTATAACTACAACGACGGGCTGTGCCTGACCGGTTGTGTGGGTCGTCCGACACGTCATGCTCAGGTGAAGATCACCGACGACGGACATATCGCCTGCCGCGGGCCGATGGCGATGAGCGGCTATCGCAATGATGAGGCGGCTACGGCACGGACGATGCAAGACGGATGGGTCGTGACGGCAGACCTCGGAACGGTTGACGACGAGGGACGGCTGCATTTCAAGGCGCGCGAGGGAGACATGATGAATATAGGCGGTTTCAAGATCGACCCGCTGAAGATCGAGGCGGCGGCACGGCAGATCAGCGGCGTCGACGACTGCGTCTGTGTCGTGGCCGACAGTCCGCTCTTCGGCCGCTGTCTGAAGTTGCAGTATGTCTCCACGTCGGGGCAGCCGCTTCCCAAGCCGTTGCTCGCCCGCTCGTTGGCTGCGCACCTGGAGGCTTACGAGGTGCCGCGGCTCTATGAGCAAGTCGAGCACCTCGCCATGACCTTCAACGGAAAGAAACTGAGAACCTTAAGTTCAAGTAAATAACCATCGGCCCGAACCTTTGCAGAGGGAAGGGGCGGGAAGACAATAAAAATATTTTGCTATGTTAATCATCATCAGAAACAACCACGAATACGGACCCTACGAGGAGTCTGACATTGCAAGATACGTAGAAGAAGGACGGTTGCTGCTCAATGACTGTGCACGTGACGCGGAGTCCGGAGACGAGGGAACGGTAGAGGAACTGCTCGCCACGCATGGCATCCGTCCGCGGGTGCGCAGCCGTGGCTCGCTCATGCAGCAGCTCCGATATATCGGTCATGCGTTTATCTTCCCCAAGGACGACATGGAGCGGCATCATCTCATGGAGGACAAGCGACTGCTCATCCTCGCCATCGTAGGCCTGTCGCTGTCCATCATCATGCTGCTGCCCATCGGCGGCTATCTCGTCTTCTATGCCGTGAGTCTCTATTTCGCTACTATTTGGGGACTGTTTTTCTCCTATTTCTTCCGTACGCGGCAGATCAGCAAGGGCAAGGCTGTCTCCACGTTTTTCCTCACACAGCTCGGCGTGTTCATCATCTTCTCGGGACTCAATGAGTTGAACTTTTTCTATAACTTCACCTCGGCTCCTTTCCCGCTGAGCATTCTCGGCTATATCCTCGGCATCGGCCTGACCGAGGAGTTTGCCAAGATGATCCCGCTGCTCGTCTTGGAGCGTCGGGCGCGCGAGCCGCAGCTGCCACAGACGATGGTGTTCTATGGTCTCATGGCGGGTATTGCTTTCGGCGTCTTCGAGGGTGTGCAGTATCAGACGTCGATCAACATCCGGGCCGACTACACCACGGCTTTTGTGCTGAACATCGCGCGACTGACCTCCCTGCCGTTTCTTCATGCTGTGTGGGCTGGCATCTGCGGTTACTTCGTAGGCATGGCCGGTCTCTATCCCCAGTATCGCAAGTCGCTCTATGTGCTGGCGCTGGCTATCCCCGCCACGCTCCATGGCCTCTACGACCTGTTTGCCGGCGGCTTCTATCTCATCTCTTTGGTCATCGCCTTCCTGAGTGTCTTCCTCCTGATGGCTTATCTCAGAAGGAGCAATGCGCTGAGAGAGAAGTTGAGAAGGTAGCCTCGCGCACACCGTATGTTAAAAAGTTCATAGAACTTCTCGTTATCATCATAGCGCATATCGCTGAATGGTACCCTACATAGCCCTAAGTTGTTGTAGCATTTTAAACGGTATCAACGTTAGCGCTGCCCAAGTCTAAATATGAGAATATAAATTATTTACTTCTGTAAGCAGGATTCTGGAAAGCCATCTTCCGGTCTTCCGGCATGCTCATGGCATCAAGCTGCGACTGTGGTATCGGTCGCAGGTAATCGTCCTTTGTGATCGTACGTGTCACTACCTGAGGCGTATGGTCGCCAGCACTGAGGCCGGCAATGGTATAGGTGCCTGCCCTCTCGGCCCATTTCTGTGTGCGCACGAGATCTGTCCAACGATATCCCTCGCCAAAGAATTCCCGTTCACGCTCGTCGAGGATATAGTCGATGGTGATCACCTGTGGTGTGGCGGCTGTCATCTCAGCACTGTGATCAGCAATCTTCACCCTGTCGCGATTGTTGTCGTATGTCCAGACGCCAGCACGGGCTCTGATCACATTGATGAGGTTGCGGGCCTCGGTGTTCATGTTCAGTTTGACAGCGGCCTCGGCGGCGATAAAGTAGAGCTCTGAGAATTTCAGTACCGGATAAGGACGTGGGCTGTCACCGTTAGGGCGTCCCAGTCCGTTGCCATTGTCAGTACGGTAGATTCCGTTTTTCCAAAGATTGAGATACTTATAGCGGCTGATGGCTGACGGGCCTACAACCCAGTCGGCACGTCCCGGAATCCATCCGGCTCCTACGTTGCTTTGTCCTGCTCCGCCGTTGTCGCTGCTTGACGGGTAGGTGATGCCTTCATCACTGTCTACGAACGTGAGTATGGAGTCACCGGCGTGTACAGGCAGCATGTTGGCGTTGTAAGCCACGAGAGGCTGTCCATTCTCACTGTTGGCACCTGACTTATCCCAGTTGCCTCTGAACTGATAAGCAAACGTACCGTCGAAGCGAGAGTCGGTGTTCTTGTCAGTGAAGACTACTTTCATGACTTCCTGTGGTGTTGCCATTTCCTTCCAAGGACGGTCCTTGCCTTGAACAGCCTCACGCTGTACGGAGCGGAACTTCATCCAAGAGGTAGAAGAAGACGAAGACTCGAGGAAAGTGTAATCCCATCTGCACATCCATCGTGCGAAGTTTCCTGGAGCAGTGCCGTTGGCCCAGTCGAAGTTTGTACCACCATCATAGTAGTTGCTGCTTTCGGTATGGTCAGCATAAAGAACGATCTCGGCATTACGGTCGTTGCTTCCGACGTTGACCAAGTAGAAAGATTTCTGCAGCTTGAAAGGTCCGGGGTTGCTGATGGCTTCTGTGGCAATGTTGTAAGCCTGCTGATAGTACCATGTGGCATCATGCCCGTCAGGATCAGTACGTGCACAGTCGGGATAGGTTGGGATGTTGTTTGGATTTTCCAACCACCATCCATAAGTGAGATAAGCCTTTGACAGCAGCAGTCTTGCAGCCGTTTTTGTCAGTCCGCCGGTAACACGCGGGTTGTCGGGTAAATTATTGACAGCCTCTGTGAGATCGGGAAAGATGGCCTTGGTGTAGACTTCTGGAACCGTGTTGCGGGTTGAGATACGTGTGGCACTGGTGTTGAACTTTAGTTCTCCGGAACCCAGATCAAGTGGCACGCCGCCAAAGGTCTGCACGAGCCAGAAATAGTCATGAGCTCTGAAGAAGTGGGCTTCTGCCAAGAGCGACTTGCTGACTCCGGCTTCCGATCCGTTGTCAATGACGCCGTTGGCTGTATTGATGTCGGAGAAAGCATAATTCCACAGGACGTCGGCACGGCAGTTGGTAGCGTCGAGCACACCGTTTCCCGACATATCAATCGGTTTGTCGTTCTCGTTTCCACCATGTCCGAAGGTATATTCATCCGTACCTGTCTCGTTGGCAATGAGCCAGTAGCCATTGCCCCAAAGGTTACGCAGGTTGGCATATAAAGAAGTTATGCCACCCTCAACACCTTTTTCTGTCTTGAAGTATTCTGGCGTGTAGGTCTCGCGGTTGACCTCGTTAAGAACATTGTTGCAACTGCTGAGTGTCAGCGCTGCAGCGATTCCTCCAAGAACTATTTTATTAATATATGTCTTTTTCATGTTTGTCGAAGTTAGAAAGTGAGATTGAGTCCGAACAACCAATTGCGCGTTGATGGTGTATTGTAGCCGACGACGAGCAAACGGGACTGATAAAATGTATTCACGGCCTGGTTCTCATCGCCGTAAGAGTTCGTTTCAGGATCCATCTTTGACTCGTCATGATACGGCGAGAAGAGGACGAAAGGATTCTGCGCTGTGAAGTAGACGCGTGCCTTGCTGATGCCGAGCTTCTTGATGAATTGATCTTCGAAATTATACCCGAGCGTGATCGTGCGGATCTTCAGATAAGAGCCGCTGAAATATCCGAGCGAGTTGCCATACTTAGGATTATTGCTGCTTTCCACACCTCCCGGCTTGGGATAATCATTTGTTGGATTGTCCTCAGTCCAGTAGTTTACTTGAATGTTGTTACGACGTCCGGTCAGCATGTTCAGGTATCCCTGTGATCCGTAGATCGTAGATATGAGCGTGCCGCCATGCTTGAACGAGCCTACGATGCTCAGGTCGATGTTTTTCCAAGCCACGCGTGTGTTGAATCCTCCTTCCCAGTCTGGGTCTACCTTCATGATCTGCCTGTCGGCAGCGCTGTAAGCCCGTGTGGGTGTTACGCCGTCGGCCTCATAGGTGCCATTATATTTAATTTTGATCATGCCAGCGTTACCACCAGGTTCTGCCACCTGTCTGATGGCTTCTTCATTACTCTGCCAGATGCCAATTTTCTGGTAGTCGTAGATGACATTGATGGGATGGCCCTTGAACCACCAGTTGGCTTCGTCGGTGCCATCAGCAGTGGCCAGTTCAGTGATCTCATTATGATTGGTATAGAAGTTCAAGCCGACATCCCATGACCATCCCTTGAGATGATCGATGATCTTTCCATTGAGCGAAAGCTCAAAGCCGTAGTTCTTTGTCTTTCCAATGTTTGCCATGTAACTGGGTACACCACCTGTTGCCGGCAAGTTGACGCTCATGAGCAGGTCGTTGGTGTTGGTAATATAATACTCTGCCGTACCCGACAATCTGCCGTTCCAGAGGCTGAAGTCAAGACCAAGGTTCCATGTCTTGGAATATTCCCATCCGAGGTCAGAGTTGGGAAGGGAGGAGACATAGTAGCCCGTGGCGTAGGTAGAACCAAAATTGTATGGACGCGTGGAAAGTGTGCCGAGCGTCTGATAGGGGTTGACACTCTGGTTGGAAGTCTCACCATATCCCACTCTCAGTTTTAGGTTATCGAGCCACTTGACCGACTGCATGAATTTCTCTTTAGAGATGTTCCATCCCAATGAGACGGCAGGATAAGTATGCCAGCGGTGTCCTTTGGCGAGACGGGAAGAACCGTCGGAGCGGAAGGCGACACTTGCCATATAACGGTCGTCGTAGTTATACATCACACGTCCCATGTATGAGATGAGTCCGGCTTTGTAGTACACTTGTGAGCCCGGATCAAGGGTGATGTTGGCAGCCTGTCCCATATTGTAGAACTGGAAAGCGTCGTTGGGGATATCCAGACCATAGATGTATCTCTGCCGATAGATCGTCTGCTCTGCAGAATAGAGTGCCACTGCGTTGACGGAGTGCTTGCCCCATGTCTGATCGAATGTGAGCATATGCTCGACAGCCCAGTTCGTCGTGTTCTGAGTACGGTCGGTGGCATGTGATTTTGAGTTCTCTGTGTTTGAGAACACGCCTTGCCCAACATAGTTGCCGTAGTCGCTATGACGATAGTTAAGACCAAGGTTCATACGGTATTTCAGTCCTTTGACCCATGGAAACTTGAATTCACCATAGAAGTTGTTGTAGGTGCCGAAGGCTTTGGTCTGGTCCTTATAGCTGCTGCCAAGGTTTTCCAGGATGTCTTTTGTGTAAACCCATTGGTCATCGTTGGCCATGCTCACACGGGCTTTCATCGTCCCATCAGCATTATAAGGATTGGCTATCGGCGTCATACTTAACGTGTTGTATAAGCTGATGTCCGCACCATTGGTCACGCTGTAGTTTGTGTTCGTGCTCATTCCCACCTTAAACCATTTGCCGAGTTCTTGGTCGATGGCGGCGTGCATGGCATAGCGGTTAAAGTTCTGCAAAGGGATGACCGACTCATCGCGGTAGTAGGCTAGGCCGAAGTTATAGCTGCCGGTCTTACTGCCACCGCTAATGCCTACATCATGGTTGGTAGTCATACCTGTACGGAACAGTTTATCCTGCCAGTCGATGTCCACAGCGCCCTCTTGGCCGTAAGGAATCTCGTCGGCTCCATACTGGAACTTGTTGGCATAATTGCGGAGTTGGGTGAACTCTTCGGCATTCATCATCGGATAGCGGTGGAAGAGCGTCTTGAAACCTACGTATCCGTTATAAGTAACGGTAGGGCGTTGCTCGGTGTAGCCCTTGTAGGTGGTGATGATGATGACACCGTTTGCGCCACGGCTGCCATAGATAGCTGTAGCAGATGCGTCCTTGAGGATGTCCATCGTCTTAATGTTGTTCGGATCGATATCGTTGAGTGATCCAGCGAAAGGGATACCGTCAAGGACGATTAGCGGGTCATTGCTTGCCGTCAGCGACCGTGTGCCGCGGATGCGTATCTGCATGGAAGCGCCCGGTTTAGAAGATGTCTGTGCCATCTCCACACCAGCTATACGGCCCTGAAGTGCCTGACTGACATCGGAACCGGGAACTTCTCTCAGCATGTCGCCTTTGACGTTGGCAACAGATCCCGTGACGGCTTCGCGTCTCTGTGTGCCGTAACCGATGACGACAACGTCGTTCAGATTCGTTCCTTCCTCTGCTAAGTAGATATCCAATTCATTCTTCTGGCCCACTACTACCTCCTTGGTGACGTGGCCGACGTAAGAGACGACAAGTGTGGCACCCGGCTTGACATTGAGCACAAAGTTCCCATCAAGGTCTGTTACCGTGGCATTCCGCGTTCCCTTTTCAAGGACTGTGGCACCAATCAGTGTTCCTAATGGGTCACTGACAGTTCCCTTTACCATTTTTACAGTCTGCTGCTGTACGGATGGGGTGGTGTTCTCCACTCCGGCTTGAGTGTACTGTGGGCAGAGTAGCCCTCCAAACACGAGCAATCCGGCCAGCAAAGTCGTTTTACTTAATCGTAGGTTCATAGTCTTGGTAATTAAATTGGTTGGGTATTTAATTTAATATTTAGTTATGGTTTCCTTTCTTGAAATCTTGCAATTGCAAAGATACATTAACTTGTTACAACCATCCAACTTTAAATGTTTCATAATCATTTTAATTTGTCTCAGGCATATAAATCTTTTAAAGTCAATAGATTATCACAAAGAACGAAACAGGCGTACATGCTTGTTGCATGATAGTTTTCATATTTCATCAGGTTGGCCGTCTTTTTCGGCTCTATGCTTTTCGCTGTACTCTGAGGGGGTGACACCATAGTGTTTTTTGAAAATGGTCGAGAAATGGGTCTGGTTGTTGAATCCTACGGCAAAGGCCACCTGGGTGATATTGATATGGCCCTCGGCAATGAGTCGGGCAGCTTGCTCAAGTCGTAGGTTGCGGATGAACTCCCCGGCAGAGATGCCTGTCATCTCTTTCATCTTGCGGTGGAGCTGAGCACGACTGATTCCCACATCCACAGTGAGGTGCTCTACATTGAAGTTAGGATCGGAAATGTTTTTATTGACCATGTTCATGATGCGCTCCATGAGCACATCGTCATTGCCGCGCACGGCCACCTTCTTCATCTTGTCCTTCTGCTCTTGTGCTCCGGAGAATTTGCCACGCAGCCGTCGGACGTTGTTCACGAGGTTGTCAATGAGCATGTGCAACTCTTCCATGTCAAAGGGTTTGGAAAGATAGGCGTCGGCGCCGCGCTTGATACCCTCGAGCTTGTCGGCGACATCTGTTTTCGAGGTCAGAAGGATGACGGGGATGTCACTGATGTTGCTGTTGTTTTTGATTTTCTTCAGGAGTGTGATACCGTCCATCTCAGGCATTTTCACGTCTGAGATGACAATATCATATGTGTCGGTGAGAAGTTTCTTCATCGCATCTTTTCCATTGGGACTATAGTCGAAGCGATACCAATATGACAACTCATTATTTATATATAAGGCGATCTCGCGGTCGTCATCAACGATCAGTATGCGATAGTTCTTGCTTGCGGGCGCCGAACTGCTGAAGGCAGGCACTATGGCGCTGCCGGAGATCATTTCTTTAGGTTTGAGATGGGCCTTGCCAAGTGGTATTGTGACAGAGAAGACAGAACCATGGGGCACATCATGACGGTTGACAGCGCTAATTGCTCCCCCGTGCATCCGTACTATATTGCGGCAGAGGTTGAGGCCTATGCCAGTGCCCTCGATATGCAGGCCGCGGGTATCGTCACCACGGAAGAACCTGTCAAACAACTTACTGATCTTTTCCTCCTTAAGACCGATGCCAGTATCCATGACATCGAGATGGAAATTGGTGCCGTCGCTGTCGACAACAACGTCAATGGCTCCTCCGTCAAATGTGTATTTTACGGCATTGGAAAGGAGATTAGAGACCACTTTGTCGAAATGGATTCGGTCGATCCAGGCATGTACCTCACTCATGTTAGGAACATACTTCAGTTGTATATTACGCTCCTCTGCAACAGATTGGAAGAGATTGCAGATGTTTGCCACAAAAGACACCATCTCTGTGTCCTGACATTGGAGACGCATCTGTTTTTTGTCGATCTTGCGTTCGTCAAGAATTTGATTGACGAGGACAAGAAGGCGATTGGCGTTGTGGTCGATGATTTTGATATATTTCAGGCTTTCTTCATCGTTAGCAAGACGAGTCTTCAGACGGCTCAGCGGTCCTGTGATGAGGGTTAGCGGCGACTTGATGTCATGTGTGGCATCAATGAGGAACCGCATCTTCGACTCCTCAAGCTCTGTTTTTTTCATCCGGGAGTAGAAAAAGAATGCGAAGGCCACTATGCCTGCTACAGCAATGAAGTAAAAGGCTATGGCCAGCGGCGACAGATACCATGGGTTTTTCACGTGGATGGTGATCGTGCGGATCTTGTCGGAGCACACTCCGTTGTCATAGGCTCTTACGTCAATGACATATTTCCCGGGTTGGAGCTTGGTGAAGGGTATAGAGTTGTCTCCTTCGCTGTTGAGAATCCACTCGCTGCCATTAATACGGTACTGGAAATATACGTTGGTAGGATTCTTATAGTTGAGGAGGGAGAACTGTAGGGTGAAGGTGTTCTCGGAGTAGGGGATGGTGAAATTGTCGGACAGACAGTCCATCATCTTTCCGTCAACAATAAACCCCGTGAGATAGACATTGGAAAGATACATACGCTGGTTGCGCACGTTGTCGGGATAGAAACGGGTGATGCCGTCACCGGTACCAAAGGTGATACGGTCATCGATGTCATGAAGCACTGCTCCCTGAGTATATTCTCTCGACATTAGCCCGTTGCCACTGACGTGGCCGAGAAACTTGCGATGCTTCCTGTCATACTGCCAAATACCCATTGTAGTGCTTATCCACAAGTCGCCGCTATGATCAATAGCTATTGCGCATATCTGCTTGCCACGGAGAGTACCGGCATTTGGAAACGGCACGGCCCTGCGTTTCTTGCGCAGGAATACGTAGAGGCCATTGTCAGTACCGATGAGTATATTGCCGTTATGATCCTCACAGAGGTAGTTGGTCTGTATATCATGAAGGAAATATTTATTACCAAACGTATTGAAGGACATATTCTTTGTATCCAGGCAGGTGACACCATTTGATGTCCCTATCCATAGCAGTCCTGTGTGGTCGACAGTCATCGACCTGATCCAGTCGTTGCAGAGATGACCGTGTGACCCTCGCTGTGATTGGTTGAAGACGCGTGTCTGTCCTGTATGGGTGTTGTAAACGTATAATCCTTTGCTGTAGACAGAGACGAACAGTATTCCATGACCGTCATCGGCGATACAATAAGTACCGTCGCCCGCATAGTTCATCTTCTTGGAGGCGGAGCCTGTTGTTATGTCGTAGCTGTAGAGGCCATTGCCCGTACCCACCCAGTAGTGGCCTTGGCTGTCGCGGTAGATAATACTTGTGCCGCTGGGCGAAGGCAGATGGGCTGTTATCTTACCGTCGGCATTGAACTGGAAGACACCGCTGTTCTGAACCGTGCACCATATAGTGCCACCATCGCCTTTGGCGAGTGACGAGACACTGCTGCCAATGGAGTAATTCTGTTTGGAGAAACTCCAGCTGGAGAATGACGGAGCGTTGTCGTTGACAAGATAAAGTCCCTTACGGTAGCAGCCTACCCATAGGTTGTCATCCTTGTCGAACATGAGATCCTTGGCATAGGAAGCTGTGATGTTGAAGCCATCGTCAGAAGACTGTGTATAGGGGACGAACGTGCGTTTGCCGGCAGCAGCCACGAGGACGCCACTCTCAGAGGTTCCCACAAACAGATTGCCATGCTTGTCGAAAGTGGCGGCATTGATCGTGATATGACCGGAATAGCTGCCAAAATCATATCCGGCATCAGAGAGCTTGTCAGTGGCATAGTCATAGACGATGATGCCACCCATGCAGACAATAAGAAGGCGGCCGTCGTGACGGGGGAAGAAAGCCACAGGCGCTCCCACCGGAGAGATGTAGTCGTGTGCGATGACACGATGGTCATTGCGGGTAAAACGGGTGAACAGGCTTATATGACTGCTCTGCCACAGTTGGCTGCGGCTGTCCTCATAGATGTGGGTGAAGAAGTCTTCAGAATTGCGGCGGGAATATTCCCGTTCGTGAATGACCCTGTCAGTACCATGCTTGATGGCGTAGAGACCGTATCCTGCCGATCCGATGAGAATGTCGCCCTGCCGGCTTTCAATCAGGGAATAGACACGGGGGCGGCGTCCGTCGGGGAACGGATAGCGCACAAAGTTGTTTTTGCGGTAGTCATAGCGCATAAGTCCCTTTGCGCTTCCTATCCAAAGCCGTCCGCTACGGTCGACAAGGAAATCGGTGATAGTGTTGTCGGTGATGGTGTTCGGATCGGTGCTATTATATAAATAGGAGGAAAAGTTGTAGCCGTCGAACTTGTTGAGGCCATATTCTGTTCCGACCCAGATATAGCCGTAACGGTCTTGCGCCACACAGTTGATGAGCGAACTCGACAGTTTACCGGACGTAAAGATATGTCCGCTACCTGCAAAGACAAGCAGCGACGTCACTACCATGAGCGGCAGAAGGCAGATTGATTTTAGATGAAGGTTTGACATGACAGGGACAAAATTAACTTATTTATTCAAATTATCAAAATAAAAACAGTGAAAAATAAATTGAAACGAGTCATGTGTTGTCTGTAGGGTGGGCTCCACCAAATGTCAAACATGATACACAAATGTCAAACATGATACAAAGGTGTGAAGATGGCGTGAGGAAGTTGGATAGAAGGGGAGAAGCGCAGCCTTGGAATTTCTTTTTTCCTTATCTTTGCAAGTGAACAAAGTATATATATAATAAGGAGAAAAGCGTATGAAAAGAATGATGATGACGGTCGTGGCAGTTGTAGTCTGCCTGACGATGAGTGCGGAAAAGAACGTGGTGATGCCCACTATGGGATGCGGGGAGCAGACGGTCGTGAAGATGTTAGGAACACCCGACGAGGTAAATGCCGACGGCGACGAAGTGGTGTATCATGATCTTATGTTCCGCGGTACACGATGGGATTGTATAGTTGTAAAGTACGAGCAGGCTGGTAAGTTGAAAATGATGAAGGGCCTGACACTGACCGAGTCTTGCCGCAACGCGCAGGAGGCTTTTGACCTCAGCGCCGGCTTGCAACAGCAGCTGCGCCGCGACTATGGATGGCTCGACCACAATGCCGACGATGACAGTTGGATGACTTATCAGGGTGGGGAAGCTAAGAGCAACCGCTATGCCTTCATGCTGAGCACAAAGAAAGAAGACAAGACTAACATTGTCAGCCTTGCCTTGTATTAAATTGCTATTTCTTACTTGATATTGTCGTAAGCGTTGATGGCTTCGGTGAAGCGCTGGGCCACATCATCAAAGGAGTACAGACCGTCGGCGTTGGCTGTGAGGCCGCGCAGCTTGAGCGGATAGATCATCGGCGGATTGTCCAGGTCGAGCATCGTCAGTCCGCGCAGCTGCGCGGTGGACTGATAGACGAGGTTGACGGCAACAAACTGCTTGCCGCTCTTGTCCGTCCATTTCTCAAAGACCACTTTCGAGCCGATCGGTGTCTTCTTCTCGATGGAATTGGGCAGCGAATAGTCTTCCACACCTAACGCTGCGTCGACGCTGGCAATGTTGCTGTCGTGACCACAGAGGAAAGTGAACTTGCGGTTCTTGGCGTGAAGCTCGTCGCTGATATACATCAGCAGCGGATGAGCCACGTTAACCGCTACGATGGGAGCCGTGAAGAGCACGTCGCCATAGACATCCTTGATCTGTGCGATCTTTTCCCAGTCTTCAGCCGTGATGTCGTGACCGAAGGCAGCCTTGCGTGCGTCAGGCTCCTCGTAGTATTGCAGGATGAACGCGTCGGAGGCAGAGTTGGCCAATTTGAGCGAACCCTTCATCTGCGGTTCGTCGTTCAGCCGGAAGATGATCTGCGTGTCGTCATCTTTAAAATCGCAGGTCTCGCCGCTCTTGCAGGCAGGAGAGTCCTTCAGGTCAAGAACTTTGGCAATCACAGCGTAGTTGGCCTTCAGCTTCTCACCGATACCTTTCAATCCTTTCTTGCCGCCCATGGCCGCAATCTCCTTCATGGCCTCTGCCTGGAAAGCGTCACTGACTTTGGTGAGCTTGGGACAGAAAACTGGATCCATCGTGCTTGCGGAGAATCGGTGCCCTACATGGATATTTGCCAAAGGCATGAAACCGGAAGAGAAATACTGTGCTGTGGCGATGGTGCGCTGCATGCTGTTGGCATAGAAGTTCACATCGTCGGTTGATGGCGTGGCATTCTCCTTGAAGAGCCCCTCGTCGACGAGCCACTTGCGGAAATACTGTCCCATCATTGTTTCTAAATATTGGTGTCCGCTAAAAATGAAAACCGCATAAAAATCCTTTCGCGATGCCG
>DAWDCC010000069.1:0-17116 GCA_052355365.1 Prevotella sp.
CAAAGGTACAGACTTTTAAGCGAGGCTGAAATACGGTAATGCCGAGACGCTTACGTATAAACCAACAGAATAACCAAACCATCAACTATGAAAACAGAACCAGTACCATTCGACAAATTTGCCAAAATCGGCATCTATCCCAAGGATCTCATGCACATGCCGAAGGACTTGCGCGACTCTATCTTGAGCGGTGAGCTCTCGCCGCTCATGCGTCTCAACGTGCCCGTGGGCGACAACTCTGCGGTGTCCATACCCATGAAAATCCAGCTCGTTCACGACAAGGACGGACAGCTGCAACTGCTTACGTATCAAATACATCGTGAGCTTGACAATAACTTGAAGCTGAATGACACAGAGCTGGAGCGTGTGCGCAAGGGAGATGTCATACAGAAGGAGTTCAAGGAGGGTGACAACCGCAAGATGCGGTTACGTGCAGTTGGACAAGGAGTCCAACGCGCTGATGTACCGTGATGTGGCGACTGTTAATTTTGAGGAAAAACTTCGGGAAGTGGACAGAATCAAGGACATCGGACTCGGAATTGGGCAAAAGGAAGCGCTCGCCTCAGGCAAGCCGGTGGAGCTTGAAGTCGGTGACCAGAAGGTAACCGTGGGCGTGGACCTCCGTGAGCCGGTAGGCTTCAAGGTCATGCAAGGCGACTTAGAAGAATGGAAAAAACAGCAGGCCATCCGTTATGACGACGCGCACGAGGGCTACATGGGTTACGTGCAGACCGACGAGAACCGGTGGGAGTACAAGCAGGTGGTGGACAGGCTGCGCCACGAGGAGAGCATCCGGCTGACCGAGAGGGAAAAGGCAGACAGGAAAGAGGACAAGAAGAGAGGGTTGTCACTTTAGTTCTTAGTTCATTTCCTTAGCTTACTTTCTTCGTTTCATCCATCTACAAACCTATGAGACTATATCTACTATGTCAAACAAACAAGAATGTACATTCACCTCCTGTGCTCCATACCCTAAAGTCCGTCAGTTGGCGCACGGACTGAAGGACGGTGATTACGCGAGTATCTGCAAGGCTGCGGATATGATGGCGGACGGAATAAGGGAGATGGCAGCAGGACGCAACTGTGTGCTGGTGCCTGTCCCGAACCACCATGGGAGGGCGATATACACCAAGACGCTCGCCAATGAGATTTCCAGGAGGACGGGCATCCCGACATGGGACATCCTTTCCTGCCGCCCGCACATGCCGCTGCACTATGCCAAGAAGAATGACCTCAAGCCGGAGGGCATATACCTGAAACTCAATCTGTACCGACAAGTGCCGGAGCAGTTCACGCCTATCGTCATAGACAATGTGCTGGACACCGGCTATACCGCAGGTGCCGCCATCAAAGCTGTAGTAGGGCATCCCGATACGATGCTCGCCGTCCTCGGACATACGAAGAACCATCTGACCAACAAGAACTTTCAGTTTAACCTAATTCCTACTAACATGGAAAAGAAGATGCAAGAACAGCCTTCTGACAAAAAGCAATCTGCTGATTCCACGAAGAAGCAAGTAAGGAACAAGACCGACACTCCGTTGGCAGTGTACCGGCGGCTCAAGAGCAAGCACCCCGACGCGCTGATCCTCATGCGCAACGGGGACTTCTACCGCTCACTGAATGAGGACGCGCAAAAACTGTCGGACACGCTGCGGATTCCGGCACAGAAGCCGAAGTTCAAGAAGGACGGGGAGCTGATCGCGGAGTTTCCGCATCATACGCTCGACACCTACCTGCCTAAACTCATCCGGGCAGGTTATCGTGTGGCGATCGCTGACATGCAGGAGCCGAGCAAAAAGCAAACCACTAATCAAACCAAAAACCAAACTCAAACCGATACTATGGAAAAGAAAACAGAAAAGAAGAAAACCAAGACGAAGGAAGCCAAGGTTGAGAAGACCGAGAACAAGGTCGACAAGGCTGAGACTGCCAAGGTTGACAAGACAGAGGTCAAGGCTGACGCTTCAAAAAGTAAAGAGAAAGCTGTCAGCAACTCTACAGAGAGAACAGAAGGTCAGTCCGCTGACACCAAAGTTCACAAACCGCGCGAGCCGCAGATGGTGACGGTCAACGGTGAGAAGGTGACCCACGGCCATGCCTTCCAAAGCAACCAGGATCCGAACAAGTGGTATTTTACCGCCCGTATCGACGGACAGCAGCTCCGTCCGCAGCTTATGAAGCCGGAGGATGCCGTTGCCTATCAGAAGAGGGAGACAACTGTTGAAGGGCTCATGCAGACGTACTATCCCTCAAAGCTGGTCAAGAAGGTTACGCCGGAGGAGTACAAGGCTGACAACAAGCTCTCTGACGGGCGCATCATCGACAAGATGGTGGTCTACAAGGAACACGATGAGCAGCGGCAGGACGTGGGCAAGTACAAGCTCTACACGCAGGTGGGCGAGCAGAAGATGTCTCGCACGATGTCGAAGGAGGATCTGAACGCCTACTTCGACCGTGTGACAACACCTTCCAAGCTCGTAGAGAAGAATTTCGGGGAGCAGCTGCATCTCGCTTCCTTCTACAACCAGTTCAAGCTGGAGGAGGGTGTAAAGGAGGTACGCATCGCCAAGAGCCAGCAAGGCGACTGGACGGTATCGGCGAAGCTCGATGACGACAGAATGACCGGCAAGGCGGTGCTTTCATGGCACGACAAGCAGGCGCTCTTCACGCACAAGACGGCTACCAAGGAGCAGTTAGCCGCACGCTATCTCAACACGGAAATCAAGGAGATGCAGTCGGAGAAGGTCAGTGCGAAACAGGCGTTCAAACGATAGATCTACTTCAACTTATTGACGTTATACACTGTCTTTCAATGAATAATAGAAAAAGTCAGAAGGTTTAGTAAGAGCGGTAAGCCAACTTTATCATCAACCATTATCAATTATCAATTATCAATTATCAACCATTATCAATCAACCATTAACACATCACAACTATGCAGAACAATACAATCGAAGAACTCATTCAACTCAAACAGGACGGCAAGATAGGATGGTGCGAGCTCGCACTGCGCAGTGACCACGGAAAAGCCTATCTCCAGTGGTGCGACGACCACGGCATCGAGCCTGACGACAACAACGCTGAGCTCTACCTCGAAGAGACAGAGAGCCGTATCTATGACGGAGGCAACGAGTTCGCGGAGGAGTTTGCCAGAGCCGTCGTCTAAGGCGGTTGTCACTGCCTCAGTGATACCGTGAGAGACATATATACAAAATTCGCCCTCAGTGCGAAGGCTGTGCCATCGGACTGAGGGGCTACTAACCTAACTTAACCAATACTGACACTATGGAAAACAAGGATTCCAAGTCAAAGAAAGGACAGGACTACAAGAGCAGCGGTGACAAGGCCATAGACAGGTTCTGCACGCTCATGATCGACCGCATGAAGGCGATGAAGGCATCGGACTGGCGGCAGGGATGGACGAACGGCAAGGGTACGATGCTCGGCATGCCACAGAACTTCAGCGGACGCAACTACTCGGGCACGAACTCGTTCTTCCTACAGATGGACACGGCGATGAACGCTTACCGCACGCCGGTATACATGACTTTCATGCAGGCGCAGAAGGAGAACCTCCGTATCAAGAAGGGTGCGCAGTCGATGCCGGTCATCTACTGGGACCTCAATATCAAGGACGAGCGGGGCAAGCGGATTGCCGAGTCGGACTACAGACAGATGAGCCGTGGCGAGCAGGCGAAGTGCGAGGTCAGGCCGTTCCTCCGTGCTTTCTCCGTGTTCAACGTGGATCAGACTAACTTAGAAGAGGTGAACAAGGAAAAGTACGATGCCATTGTTGACCGTTTCAAAGGTCCGCAGTTGCGTGACACGCAGGGTATGTACGAGAACCGGGCCCTCGACCGTATGTTCGAGCGGCAGGAGTGGATATGCCGCGTGCAGACCGACAGGATCGTGGACGGGGCGTTCTACTCTCCGGCACGTGACATCGTCATTGTTCCGAAGAAGGAGCAGTTCAACATCGGCAAGAACGCGGAGGAGATTTTCAAGGACGGCATGGAGTACTATTCTTCAGCGCTCCATGAGATGACGCACTCCACGGGTACCCCCAACCGGCTGAACCGTGACAAGGGGGCGAAGTTCGGGGACGAGAAGTATGCCAAGGAGGAGCTGGTGGCGGAGCTCACGGCTGCCATGGTGGGCAATGCCCTGGGCTTTGACAAGCGCATTCTCAACAACAATGCTGCCTACATGGACGGATGGATCAACGCACTGCGAGAGGAGCCGAAGTTCATCGTATCGGTCATGGCGGACGTGAACAAGGCTTCGAAGATGATCCTTGAGAAGATTGACGAGCAGAAGATTGCCCTTGGTGAAACGCCCATCCTTACAGAGAACCAGCGTAAGGTGGGACTTGACAAGGGGATTGAAGCTGCCAAGAAGGAGTGGCAGCAGCCGCATGACATAGCGCTCTCGGCGAAGTTCGACAGTGCGTCCATCTTCAAGCGTATGGACGGGGGGTATGCGGTGCGTGCCTCCTTCGAGGGGCAAGACCTCGGCATGAAGCCCATCAGCAAGATTACGGGTATCAGATATGAGATGATGCCGGTGGGGGCGCTGAAGGATCAGATGCTGCACGATACGGTAGCGAGAAAGTTCGTCGGGGAAGTGCGTGAGATACGGGAACAGAAACAGGAGAATAAGGAAAATAAAGGCTTGAAATTGTGATGATTAAGTCCATATATTAAACTTTATTTGTGGGCTTCATAACTATCAAAACTATAACAAACATCAAACTACAAGCCTATGTCTTACGTATCTTTTCAGGAAATGAAGCCGAGGGTAGGCATTGACGATGTTGCCTTCTCGCTCGGCTACAAGCTCAACAGACAGGCGGGCGTGGGACGGTACATCGAGCTGGTCCTGCCCGACGGCAGGGGTGAGAAGCTCGACACCATCGTCATCTCGCATCCGCAGGAGAAGGACCGGCAGCGGTACTTCCACCGTAATTCGGGCAAGCGGGGCGACGTGGTGGACTTCATCGGTGAGAACCTCGGTCGCTTCAACAAGTTCGGACGCAACCAGTGGGAGGTCATCGGTAAGGTGCTGGCGGACTTCGCCAACATGCCGGTAGTGGACAATCACGACCGTGGGTATAGTGGTGGGTTGGGGAGTCTGAACCCGGTGTTCAATCCAAAGCGTTACACGGCTCAGCCGCTGGCAAGGAACATGGACTATGCTATGGGGATCTTTGAGGACAGGGGAATCAGCCGTGAGACGGTGTTGCTCTTTGAGCGGCATATCGCCATTGTCACGGACCAGAAGAACAGGAACGGACTGCCGATGATAGGCTTCCCGTACCGTGAGCCGGACTTCAATGCGGACTTGGCAGGCTATGAGCTGCGGGGCGACCGCGGGTTCAAGGGCAAGGCGGCAGGGACGAACTCGACGACGGCGATGTGGACGGCGGGCATCCACTCGGCACTGAACAATCCGCAGATGGTCAGGCATGTCTATTTCTGTGAGTCGGCATACGATGCCATGTCGTTCTATCAGGCGAACCGGGCGAAGATTGACCTTCCACACTCGGCATTCGTATCTGTGGGCGGTGCGCTGTCCAACGGACAGGTGTCGGGACTGATGAAGCACTACTGCATGGCCAAGGCGGTGGACTGTTTCGACAATGACCTGCCGGGGCGGATCTATGGTATGCGTATGGCGGCTCTTCTCGATGGAAAGCGGCTCAGCGTTATCCAGATGGGGAACAACCTCAGGCTGGAGATGGATGGGAAGTCCTTCGACATGCCGGTGGGGAAAGTCTCTGTGGAAGAGCTTGGGAGGCACGTAAAACTATCTGACCGAATCGAGGTGATGAAGCCGCTGGTGAACTACAAGGACTGGAACGATGTTGTACGCGGCATGCCCTTGGAAGCCCTGCAGCTCAAGACGAAGTTCCAACGGGACGAGAATCTCGCGAGGATAAGGACGGAGCTCAGGGAGCGGAACGAGTGCAAGAGCGGTTTTAAGATGTAAAGGCCAATGGGATAGGAGACTTTGACTTCTCAAAAGTTCTATGGCTTATTATTATGAACGAGGTCACGGTTCGTCACTTCCGGCACCGACTTTTCAAGTCCGTACCGTCAGTGATGTCCGTAGCCATAACAACCGGAGAACCATGAAAAGAAAATTCTTTTGTCTGTTGCTGGCCATGTCCTGTTCCGTCTGCGGCTTCGCACAGCAGACAGACCCGCTCCTGACGGGGGCGGTGACCACACAGACGGAAATGCTGAAGAAGCTCTTCAAGAAGCGTGAGAAGACGCAGGAGGCGATCATCGCAACGGAAGCCGGGGTCACGCTGGCCATGGAGCGGATGCACCATTTGGAGGATAAGATGTTGGGCTATCTGCAGAATGCGCAGGGCGCCATGCAGAATATCTATCAGATCAAACGTGCCGCGGAGCTCGTGGGAATGGAGATACCGAAAAACATGGCGTTGCTCCGCAAGTCGTTGCCGGGCAATCTGAAGGGTACTGCCATTGCCGTGCTGGTCTCGGAAGAGCTTGTTGATGCCTCGGCACAGATGCTCTCGCTCTATCCGTTCATGAAGCAGCTGGTGACAAGTGGGTCGTACAACGTTACCAATGCGGACGGCAAGACGGAGAAGCACAAGGTCAACCTGCTGAACTCGGCGGAGCGGTACTATGTAGCCAATGAGATTGTCACGCGGCTGGAGAGCATCAACACGGACTTGTGGCTGCTGGCCTAGCAGATCCGGACGCTGTCGTGGAATGACCTGTGGTTCGGGCTCGACCCGGACGGATGGGCGACGGTGATGTCGGGCAAGGCGGTCGTGGACGGACTGATACTGGACTGGAAGTATCTGTAGTCGCAAATCAACTTCAACGTTGTTATGTATATAGTTGTCTGTCAACTACTAATCAACAATCAGTAATCAATAACTACGAATCATTATTAATCATCAACTATTAACTTTATCAACTATGGAAATCAAGAAATCTATCCGTGGCGTACAGATCACGGACGCTGTCATCAAGGAATTGGAGGACACGGGCAGAAGCCGTGTGCTGACATCCAAGGACAAGAAGGGAAAACAGTACATGGCGCACATCGAGATGCAGGACGGCAAGATGGCTGTGGTGTCGGAAGGCAGATACCTGGAGCACCGCTGTCCGCACTGTGGAGGGTGTATCAAGATCACCTCGAAGGGGTACTTCTGTGAGCATTACTTTGACAAAGGTGATGCTTGCAAATGGCACTGCAACGGCATCCTCTCGCACCGCTTTATCCTGCCGCATGAGATAGAGGCGTTCCTTGACGGGCATCCGACGGTACTCGACGGCTGTTTCAACTCGCAGGGACGGATCTTCTCGGCGGTGCTGGTGGAGAGTGAGGTCTATGGCATGTCGCTGAGCTCGGTAGTGGGCAAATGCCCGGTATGCGGCGAGGACGTGCTGGTGAGTCCGATGGCGTTCAACTGTTCCTGTCACGAGAAACTCGGGGAGCCATACCACCTTACTTTATGGCGGCATATCCGTGGGCATGAGGTGACGCTCGACGAGCTGAAGGAGCTGCTGGAGTATGGCGTCACGAAGAATGAGGTGATGCTAACGGATGAGAAGGGGTCGCTGTCGAAGGCGTACCTGCGGCTGTCGGATGACCGGAAACGGATTGTGGCGGATTATAACAAGTGAGCATACTATAACGAGTTAAACTAAACGTTGTCTACTTTTTACTATTCTATTGATTATCAACCATTCAAACCATTAACCATGAGTACTGTGAACAAGAAGAAACTGTTGAGAAAGGCGGCTTTTGAGTCGGGGCTTTCTGTCAAGGACGTGGAGAAGGCGGTGGATGCCTTCCTCTGCGCGGTGTCGGACATCCTCCGTGAGGACGGGGAGGTCATCATCCCAGACTTCGGGAAGTTCTACATCTACCGGTTCGGGGAGCGTGTATGCCGTAATCCGCAGACGGGGGAGAAGTTCGTTGCGCCGCCGATGAAGAAGGTGAAGTTCAAGGCCTTCGGTAACGTGATCAACTACACATTGAAGTACGGACGATGAAACTGTATTGCCATGAAGAAATTTATGTGTTTGATGATGGGTGCCGCACTGATGGTGTCGTGCGGCAACTCGGGTGAGAAGATGAAGCGGCTGGCAAAGGAGAACCTGGAGCTCAGCGTGGACTATCCCAAGCAGCTGCGTGTGCTGGCGGTGTCGGAGCCGGACTCGGCATTCGGAACGGGTTACTTCACCAAGGATGAGGTGAAGGGAATGCTCAGGACGATGCAGGTGGTCACGGACACGATCATGAAGCGCACGGACAACATGAACCGGTTCAATCCGTCCGACCACTATGTCGTCAGTCTTGCTGAACGGCAGATGCGGAGCATGGCGGACATACGATCGCTCATCATGAAAGGCGACAGGAAGGGGGAGTTCAGCGGATGGAAGGTGAAGATTGACTATGCCTGTGTTGATGCCGCCGGACTGCCGTACCGCTCGGAGCGGTGGTGCTTCATCGACAAGGAGGGCAAGCAGGTGTACAAAGCCTTTGAACTGCCGATACCGTAACTGTTAATACCTTATATTATGAATGATGTAACGAACAATCAAGAATCTACTATGGAAACATTGAACATGACGTGGGTGAATCTGCTCAGAAAGCAGTACCTCGACATTCTGGACTTCTACGCCGGAAACCAGCAGCTGCTCGAAGACAAGGAGCTTCGGAAGGCTTATCAGACGCTGCTGTCGGTAACGAGCGTGGATGAGTTCAAGCAGTGGCGAAAGCTGCTGAAAGACTATGGGCTGTCGTTCACGGATGTGGATGGCATAGCCCAGAAGAATAATATGCTGGGCATTCTCGACGACTATGCCGAGGGTGCCAATGACAAGATCTTGTCTGTCTTCATTAGGTGGAAGTTAGGCTTCAACCCGGAAAAGTGGACGGAGACGGAACAGTGGAACCGTGAGCTGGTGGACATTCTGCTCAAGGCGACGCAGCGTGGGGAGGACGTGCATATCGTCATCTTCCCGTGTGGCAAGCCGAATGCCAGGCGTTGGGCGGCCATAGGGCAGGATGCGGACCGACTTTTCGAGGTCTTCGGCTGGCAGACGGGACATGTGGAGGCTACGACTGGGCCGGTGAGCTGGATGTTCATCAACGGCTACGGACTGGACGTGCTGCGTCAGAGTGGGTACAGCATTCAGATCCGGGACTTCGGGGAGTTTGACATCCTCTCGACGGCGTTCGAGGAGGACAGCGTAGCGTCGCTGCAGCAGTTCATCGACTACCTAAGGATGATGGGGGAACTGGCTGATGAGCAGGTGAGGTTCCTGAGGAAGATACGGCCGGTCATCTATCTGCATCCAGGATATTTTGAGCTGATACAGGCGCGTCTTGACTTCGACCGGAACAATGTCGTTGCCAAGTTTTACAGCGGCAAGGAAGTCACGCTGGCGGAAGGGAAAAACTGGAGACTGGACGAGTTAACACGGCCTTTGGTCGTACAATTGGGAACAGAGCTTGGAAAAGTGTAGCCCTTGTTGGCTGATTATCAGTATCGCAAGGCAAGTGGCTACAGTAGCATCAAGGCTGCGCTTCGATGCTCTTTCGCCACATGCTTTGCTCACAAGCCCTTGAATGCTTCACTTCGTTCTTTCGTCCAAGGACTGCAAGGGCGAAGTCAAGCTCTTGATGCGCTGCGCAATGATTGGGAATATCCGCTACGCAATGCATGGAAGTATAAGCTATGCAATGCATGGAAGTATAAGCCATGCAATGCATGGGAGTACCACAGTATCGCAAGGCAAGTGGCTACAGTGGCATCAAGGCTGCGCTTCGATGCTCTTCCGCCACATGCCTTGCGCACAAGCCCTTGAGTGCTTCACTTCGCTCTTTCGTCCGGGGACTGCAAGGGCGAAGTCAAGCTCTTGAAGCGCTATGCATTGATTGGAAATATCAGATATATAATAAAATAATATGAGTATGAAATACAATAACTCCGAAATGTCGGGGAAATATCGTACCTTTGTGCCCAATATGGAGACGAAGATTGAGACTACGAATACTGGCGGCAAGGTGCTTGCCTATGACGGTGACGAACTTGTCGGCCGACTGGAATTTTCCTTCAAGGGAAATGTATTGAGCATTGACCACACGTATGCCTACAAGGAGGGGATGGGTGTGGGGAGTCTGCTTGTCAGTGCTGTCAACGACTATGCTGTCAGCAAAGAACTGAAAGTGAAGCCCGTCTGCTCATTTGCCGCTGTCTGGTACCAGAGGCATCCGCAGTTTCAGGATATTCTTGACAGAGAGAATTGAAAGTCTTGATTGCCACACAAGACTCCTGCAGGACTATTTGCATTCAGAATCATAAAAGTCCGCATCCACGAGGGCATTGTCTAATTCTATCCGAATCCTTATCCCAACCCAGTCCGTAAAATTGTCATCGAGGACATCGTCAATGAGCTCTTGCGGGGCTATGATATTGTAGTCATCAAGACTGTAAGGCAGCTCATTCAGAAGACGGGCAACTAATGCGTCCCTGTTTATCACAGGGTCGGGAGCGGCAGCGGTTTCCGCTACTATCATGTCAATGGATGTACAGCTGTAGAGATAGTCAAGCAGGGCCCACCAGTCTTCGTCATAGGAATCGGGGGCATAATCCTGCAAGAACTCGAAAGGTGCGTCACGACCTTCCCTTTTGTAGAAATTGCGAAGCTCAAGCAGCTCCTCCGGCTGGAAGTAGAGGCATTTATCCTCGGGAATAACGGCTTCGGGCACATTCTCGTCGTAGGGGTCTATGCGCTCCAACGTGAAGTGATATGGCTTCTTCTCTATCTCTTCGTATTTCATAATTGCGGGATGATAAGTTTGGGCTACAAATTTAGGTATTTTATTCCATATACTCGTTTCTGAAAGCAAATATCTGAATTAAAGATGGACTTGACACGATGGCTTAGGCTATATAATAATGTGTATCGGCTCATATAGGTTATCCTTTCACCCTTAAAGCCATGCTTCGTGCAGCACCGCTTTAACCGCCGGACGGGGACTTCCGGCGGCAGGGGAGAGTGGTCTGTTCGTTTGTTCTCAGGATTGAGTGCCTGTCATCTTCGCCTTCGTTGGCGGCAAGCGGCTTCGCTCGGATTTGCCGCGCTTCGTCTGCGTTGACGGCACACAATCCATAGAACGTTATAGATCGAGAACGATTGAGGCTTCCAAGCCTTTGATGGATAGTCGTTATACAAGCAGATAAATGGCTAAGCATGTATAAACGCAAAAAGGCCCTTGATACATCTGTTGCATCAAGAGCCTTTTTCGACAGTAAGGACAACAAGGCGGGCTATAGGCTTCAAGCCTGGGCAGATGCCTGGGTGCCGCCTTTCTTCTTATTCTTGGCCTTGGTGGTGTTTTTATCCTTGGCCGTCATGTTCACAGACTCCTCACCGAGGCTGCTGATTGTCTTGTCATTGAAGAATTTGGCCATATCCTCCTCGATCTTCTTATTGGTTATTTTTGCGTAAATCTGCGTAGTCTTAATGTTCTTATGACCCAGCATACGGGAAACGGACTCGATAGGCACACCCTTGCTAAGCGTCAGTGTGGCAAAAGTGTGACGCGCCATGTGGAACGATATATCCTTGTCGATGCCGCATGCCGTAGCGATCTCCTTCAGATAATCGTTTGTCTTCTGGTTGGAGTAGATTGGGAATACATGACCTTTCTTTCTAGGATAATTTTTGTATTTCTCAATGATTAGCTTGGCACCCTCAAAGAGTACGACACTGATCTTCGTTCCTGTCTTTACTCGTTTAGAGCTTATCCATTCCACACCGTTGAGGATGACGATGTTCTCCGGCATTAATGCCTTGACATCGATATATGCAAGACCGGTGAAACATGAGAAGATGAAAAGGTCACGGGTGCGCTCAAGGCGTTCAAGATCGAACTGCTTTTCCATGATGGTTTTAATCTCCTCTTCCGTGAGATAGCCACGGTCAACCTCGTCCATGTGCAAATGGACACCGAGGTACGGATCGTTGTGTAGCACGCCCATCTTGATGCCGTGAAGGATAACGGTTCGCATGGTCTTCATCGTCTTAACGGCAGTATTGTTGCAATGGCCGATAGATGTAGTCAGATAGATGTAGTAATCCTCGATGACAGTGGGGTTAAGCTCATGGAGCAGCATATCCTTGCAGTGGTACTTGGCTTCGAGCATTTCCATGAAACGCTTGCGGCAAAGCTCATACTTGTGATAGGATGTCGTGCTGAGCGTTGTGCCTGTCTTCGCCTTCACATTACTTATATACTTGTCGAAGAGCTGACCAATGGTGTTATACTCCACGTCTTCATGCTGGTAGGCTGCCTTCACCTTGTCCAATGAAAGGGTATTCTCCAGTTCCAATTTGTCAGCGATGCCCTGCAGCTCGGTGCGGATGCCCTCAAGCTTCTTGTTCACCTGCAAGGCGACGGTAGTACGACCCTTCACCTTCTGATAGTCCTTGTCCCAAAGGGTAGGGTCAATGGTGATACCAGTTGTGCCGATACAAAGGCGGTCTCTGTCCAGGCACAAACGAATCATGATGGAACTTTGTCCATTTTTGTTCACATAATTTCCACGGATGTAGAAAATCGTCTTAAAAGCTCGTCTCATAACGAATTAATTTTTAAATAGTACAGCGGTATCCAGGCTTGGTACACGGAATCCTGCCAAAATGCACCGTTTGGTACACAAAAAGCAGGAGTTGTGGGCTCAAGCACCGAAATTTATCCGGCTGCAAAGTTAAACATAATCGGCTGAATTACAATGACTTTATAGTGGTCTTTGCAAGGTCTTTGCAGGGTCTTTACGTGGTCTTTGGTACAATTTTCGTCGATGATGATTTTCTGTACCATATATGTACCGAAAACAGACCATCTTGAGACCCGTGAGAGGATTTTTAGAGGTTTCGTGATGAGAACGAATACAAAATAAAGTGCCGTAACTCCTTGAAATTACGGCACTTAGCTAATTTCTTGAACTTTTAGCAATAAATGTTAAAATTTTTCAGCGGAGAGAGAGGGATTCGAACCCCCGGTACCTCTCGGTACGACGGTTTTCAAGACCGTTGTAATCGACCACTCTACCATCTCTCCAATGGTTGTGATATACCTGCATCATTTCTGAATTCAGGTGCAAAGGTATACAATTCATTTGAAATAGGGATCAAATACTGAAGAAATCATAAGTTGATTAAATATTATTAACATTAATAAGATAGGTAGCTAAATGAAAAGAGGTAATTTTGCAATTAATGTCATACGGTAGAGTGGTTACTGATAGTAGACATTCTTTCTGAAAAGAGAAAGTGCAGACAATGATATCAGGAAACCATGAGGCTATGTGGATTGATGCTAAAAGCTATTGACAGGATTAGGTTGACAAATTAGGCCTGACGTAAATCGGGCCTATATAAATCAGATCCGACATAAGGTCAATATTAATCAGATTTTATATGAACAAGATCTGATATAAATATGATATGAGTAAGATCTGATAAATGGATCGGAAGAAACGGAGCAGGTAGTTCTGGATCTGATAACAAGAGAGGGCCAGGAAAAAGATATAAATGATAAAAGAACAAATTAGATAAAACAGAAATGATATACCCAAAGAACTTCGAAAAGAAGATAGGATACGACGAGGTGCGGACGTGGCTAAAAGGCTATTGTTTGAGTACTCTCGGAAAAAGTATGGTGGAGGCGATGGACTTCTCTGCTGATTCTCAACAGATTGCAACTTGGATGGAGGAGAACCGTGAGATGCGGAGAATCATTGAGGAAGAAGAAGACTTCGAACTGTCGGGTTTCTATGACGTGCGTGACAGTCTGAAGCGAGTGCGTTTGGAGGGAACATGGATGGAAGAGGGCGAGCTATTCGACCTCAGACGATCCTTGGCAACGATAGACTCATTGGTCCGATTTCTTTATAGAGGTGAACCTGTGGAGGACAAGGCAGAGTCGGATGATGATCTTGAATTGAAGAAGTGGAGTTATCCTGCCCTTCACAATCTTGCGGACGGTATCGCAACGTTTCCGGTTATCATCCAGCAGATCGACCAGATAATCGATAAGTATGGTCACATGCGCGATAGTGCATCACCTGAGTTGCATGCCATCCGCCAAGAATTGGCCAGAACGGAAGGTTCCATTTCAAGGATTCTTAACGGCATTCTCCACTCGGCTCAAAGCGAGGGCTTAGTGGAGAAAGACGTAACTCCAACGTTGCGCGACGGGCGACTAGTGATACCTATCGTACCTTCGTTGAAGCGTCGTATTCCAGGCATAGTACATGACGAGAGTGCCACGGGCCGTACGGTGTTTGTAGAGCCGACGGAGGTGGTGGAGGCCAACAACAAGATCCGGGAATTGGAAGCTGAGGAGCGTCAGGAAATCATCCGTATTCTCACAAAGATGTCGTCCCGCATCCGCCCCTATGTACGCGAGATGCTCGATTCGTATCATTTCCTTGCCGAAATCGACCTGATACAGGCGAAATGCCAACTGGCACAGGCTATGCGTGCTGTAGAGCCGGAATTGAAGGCGTATCCTTATCTCGACTTCATTTCAGCCCGTCATCCACTGTTGGAGCGTCATCTCGCTCGTGCAAAACGTGATGGCGAAGATAGTGGCATAACAGAGAGCCAGAAGCCAACAGCAGTGGTACCTTTGGATATCCTGCTTACTCCTGAAAAGCATATTCTTATCATCTCTGGTCCCAACGCTGGTGGTAAATCGGTGTGCTTAAAGACGACGGGACTTTTGCAATATATGCTTCAGACGGGATTAAGCATACCTGTAAGCGAACGAAGCAGATGTGGTGTATTTAAGGATGTTATGATTGATATAGGTGATGAGCAGAGTCTTGAGAACGACTTGAGTACCTATTCGTCACATCTATTGAACATGAAGGTGATGATGCGTCAAGCCAGTTCTCAGACCTTGATTTTGATCGACGAGTTTGGAACGGGTACAGAGCCCCAAATTGGAGGTGCGATCGCCGAGAGCGTTTTAGGTCAGTTCTGCAAAAAGGGCGCGTGGGCAGTGATCACAACCCACTATCAGAATCTAAAGCATTTTGCCGACAGTCACGATGGTGTGGTGAATGGAGCCATGCTCTACGACCGTCACGAGATGCGCCCTCTGTTTCAGTTGTCAATCGGCCGACCGGGCAGTTCATTTGCTATCGAGATAGCGCGTAAGATAGGATTGCCGGAGGAGGTGATTCGTGAAGCATCGGACATTGTCGGTTCCGACTATATTCAAAGCGATAAATACCTTCAAGATATTGTGCGTGACAAGCGCTACTGGGAACAGAAGCGACAAGCTGTACATGAGCAGGAGAAACGTTTGCAACGTCAAATTGATGAATACGAAAAAGGCGTTTCCGAAGTAGAGAAGCAGCGCAAGGAAATACTTGCCAACGCCCGTCAGGAGGCCAAAGAATTGCTTGCACAGAGCAACAAGCAGATAGAGAATGCCATCCGTGAGATACGTGAGGAGCAGGCAGAGAAGGAGGCAACGAAAAAAATCCGGGCAGAGTTGGAGCAATTCAAGCAGGAAGTTGATGAAGAAACGTGGAAGAAGCCGGACAAGCGTCCTACGGGTATTCTTTCAGACGAGGAATTCCAAAAGAAAGTGGCACAGATTCAAGCTCGCAAGCAACGTCATGAGCAGCGCAAGAAGGACAAGCTGGCGAGTGAACAGCAGGCTGCCAAGGTACTGAGAGAAGCTGTGGTTAAGGGGCAACAAAATGTAAATCGCCCCATTGCTGTTGGAGACTCTGTGAAGATGCGCGGAGTTCAGTCGCGGGGTAGGGTAGAGGCCATTGGTAACAATACAGCTACGGTGATCTTTGGCGATATGCGCACCAAGGTCCCTTTGAGCAGGTTGACATTAGCCGACAGCTTAGCCTCTGCCGAGAGCAGTGATCGTCCCAAGACAAAGATGGACGAGTTGAAAGAGGGTTTAAAGCAGTATGGCATTTCTCGCATGACGCAAGAGACGATCGACGACCACCGAAAGAATTTCCATCAGGATCTCGACGTCCGAGGCATGCGTGGTGATGAGGCATTGCAGGCAGTCCGCTATTTCATCGACGATGCCATTCTTATGGGCATGCCCCGTGTGCGCATTCTCCATGGCAAGGGCAACGGCATCTTACGTCAACTGATCCGTCAATATCTGAGTGTTGAGCCCAATGTCAGCTATTTTGCAGATGAGAATGTGCAGTTTGGCGGGGCAGGTATCACGGTGGTAGATTTCTAAGGGTAATATTTCAGACACAATACACATAACTATTCTATTTTTCAACAACTTTATGAACAACAAAGAAACATCTATTCCCAATGGTTACGAGGCCTGCCTGCCTTGTGACTGTCCCCAGCGTAGCCATTGTCTGCATGCTTGGGCATGGAACTACCGCGACAGCAGCATGCGGCAGTACGTTGTGCTCAATCCCGATCATACTACACTCGACGGCCATTGTTCCTTCTACTGCGATGACCGCCCGCAGCGCTATGCCCTTGGATTCACCAACTTCCAAAAACATATGTACCCGGATCAGTACCGAGAATTCATGTTGGTCTGCGTGTCGCACTTTGGGCGTAATCCTTATTTCATGCGACGGCGTGGAGCGATGCCCATTCCACCCTCAGAACAGGCGTTTATACGTAGTGTGCTCAAGCAAGTAGGCGTTCCCGATGACCTCGACTTCGACGGTTTCGAGGAGCGAGTCAACTGGAATGGTGACTAAATCTCAGCCTTTCAGTGGCAGTACTATGGGCAGATTACTCCAGTACTACGCCCAAATTACCGCAGTACAAAGTCGCAATTACTCCAGTACTTCACCGCAGTACTCCGTCGGCACCGTGCTGTCTTTCGTTGAGAGAGTCATTCACTCTTGTTGTGCAGGACTCCGGTCTCGTCGTGTTTGTTTCCTGTCTTGTCGTGCTGTGTTCTGTAGGTTGCTGCTGTGCGGCGACGCCTTTATTGTTGGCTCACCACTTTCTTTGGTTTCGCTGGAATTCTTGTTTGAGGCTGTGTCAAAAGTCCATTTTGAGCCATCTTCGAATTTAACACATTAAAG
>DAWDCC010000070.1:0-16822 GCA_052355365.1 Prevotella sp.
AAATTTCGCTAATCACCAAATTTATAAGCACTTATAATTCATCGAACTCACGTTATTATTATATTATTTCTTTATCTTACGATTTTCTTTCCATCTTGGATATAGACGCCGTGCTCGCCCGTCTTCAAGTCGACAGGCCGTCCGGTAAGCGTATAGGCGCGTCTGTCGATGGACTTTATATCACGGACGTTACGGATGCCGGTGGCTTGTCCGAGATAGCGGAGGGTGAAATTGTCGAAGCAGCACCAGTCTGAAGCCGTCCAACTTTCCTTGCGGATACCCAAGGTGATGTCACCGGCCTTGGCAAGCGTGAGCTTGATGATGTTGTTGTAGAGGCCATAGGTGTTGAAAGCCTCATTGGCCTGCGACACATTGTCAGGATAAGTATAGGGCGAGAAAGTGTAGCGCGAACTGGAGTCTTTGTAGAGACTCATCACGGACTCCTCTACATCATTTGCATAGAAGACGGCATCGAGACTCTCCGAACCGTCGGCATGAGTTGCGTAGGCCACCTCTTTATTGCCATAGCGGAAGAAGCTCTGCACACCGATCTCATAGTCGCCCGCAGGCAGATTGGTGATGGTTTGATGGAAATCGAAGTTCTTGTTGTAGAACTCAGCCACCTGGCCGTTGGCCTGTGTAAACGAAGTCGTTGTCTCCCATGCTGCCGAGCCTTTAGAGAAGTCGGCATTGGCGATGAGTGGAGTCAGGTCTGTAGCTCGCCCCTGGTTGGCCTCGTCGCGAAGGAACTGAGCCACCTCGCCCGCAACCTTGGACAGCGCCTTGGCAGCAGCTGTCATGCGTGCGGTGTTCTCCTCAAAGGTAGTAGAGAGCGTGAGTGCCTCGTTGGCCTGGTCGATGACCCCCTTCACTGATGTGTTAGCGGTAGTCTTATAAATGCCCTCTACGGTGGGCAGGAGCGTCTTGACGCTGTCCCAAGAGAGGAGATAGTCGTATTCCGGTTGTGTAAGCTTGAGGATGCTGCCATGCTGAGCATTGTTGCTGCCAACGATGCGCACGGGAGCAGAGGGTTGGAGACCGTGCTCGTCAAGGCCAAGCGTTTTATAGCCATAACCGCCACCATAGTTGATGAAGCTCAGCTTCCACTTGGTCTGTCCGATCTCGCGCCACTGTGTAGGAGCCTCGATGGTCTGGTTGTTGTCGCTGACATGGAATCCGTCAGTAATCGTCCACACCGTAGTTCCGGTGGCAGCATCGCCGTCGGCAGGCACAAGATGCGGTGCTGTCGCACGGTTGAAGCCATTGGCCTTCTCGCACTTATAGACCATCTGATAATCGTTGTCGACTGCATTGTACACGATGTCGGCATCAATGATATCGTAGCCGGGATCGAAATAGAGACGGGGTTCCGTGAGGATGTTCAGATCCTTGTCAACGAGCTGATAGTAGATGCGGTGACGGTCGGGGAAGCCAACGCTATAGTAGACTACATAGTGGCGGGTAACCGGGTCGTAAATGACCTGAGGCGCCCAGGCGGCAGTCATCTGGTCAGCGGTGATACCGCCAAGGGCCTTGAGGTTGTCGCTGCTCTCAAGGTCGATCTTCACGTTCTTGGTCCAGTGCACGAGATCGGGAGAGAGCATCAGATCCATGATATGGTTGCTGGTCCAGCCGAGACGCGAGGTCATATCTGTGCCCACGAGCATAAAGCTACCGTCCTCAAGACGGGTGACATAAGCGTCGCGCATGCCACCGGTGATGGTGTTGTCCTTGGTAGAGAACACCTCAGAGCCACTAAGCAGATCTGTCCAGTACTGTCCTGTGCGGCTCAGCGAATAACTGGTGAATTCGCCCTTGGAACTCATGTGAACATAGAGATATCCGGCCTTGTCCTTATCCTCAGCCTCGTAAGCAGGATAAGTGACGACAGACTCAGGGGCAACGTCTTTCACGTCGTAGCGATAGATGCTCAGCGAATAGGCGGGAGCATCGAGGGTGAGCACTCCGTCGTGAGAGCCGCTGACGATCTGTTTCTTAGCGGGCACGACCTTATTGGGCTCATCCATCGTGTTCTCGTCAGTGCCGAAAGCCGATTGCAGGCGCTGCACAGTGCCTGCGGTAGCCTCCATGTTCTTCAGGTTCACGGTCACGGAGCGTGCCGAAGCGTAAGGATTAACGAGCTTGACGATGAGCTGGTTGCTCAGCGTGTCGAGCTGCACGCTCTGATAGACGCTGCGCTCGACCGGCAGGGAGAAGGTGTGTACCGTCTCGCCGTCACGCTTGCAGGTGACCTGACCATCGCGCACGTCCACCTCCAGATCGTACCATTGATCATTGTTAACCGAGAACGATTTCGGATCAATGGTGGTCTTGCCGCCATTCACGCATCGCTCGACGGCATCCTGAGTATTGCCCCAACCACCGATGTTCCACCAAAGATAGTTGTTGCTATCCTGATAGTTGAAGATGATGAGGAAGCCCTCACTACCGCTGTCCTTACGCGCGCGTACCTTATATGTATAGTCACCCTTGACGGGGATATTCAGCACGGCCGTACAGTTTTGGGCATTGTCGGACTGCGCGAGCACGCCACCGTCAGTGCTCCACGAGCCGGTGCCGGTAGTCCACTGCGCCAGTCCGCCACTGAAGTCGGCATTACCCAGAGCTGTACCGTCGGCATTGAGCAACTGGGCATCGTCGTAGCTCACCTTGGTGTACCAGGCACCCACACCGACCTTCTGCCCGGCCACGGCTTGTGCGGCAGTGTTTCCTGTCTCGGTCCATTTCAAGTTCTGCGTGCCGAGGTTGCTGCCCATCAGCTTCTGAACGTAATAAGACGGTGTTACGAAATACTTATCGGCATCGAAGTGAATCATGTCGTAGGCCCATGTAGGATTACTTTCATGGGTGAAGATAGGAGCAAAAGAAGCCATGCGACACACGTCGCTGTTGCGCTCCATACCCAGCATGTAGACAGCTTCGCCAAGAGCGGCTGAGAGATTACCATACTTGCCATAGCTACCGCCGTTGGCAGCATACTCACCATTGTAGATACCAATGGAGCGCGACACGTTGTCGTATTTGTTGTAGTTGGCAATCATCCAGTCAGCACTGCGGTAATAGTGTTCGTCGACGAGTTCCACAGGATTGGCGTTGCGCCACGAGGGACTGTCTGTGCCCCAAGCTTCCACATTGCCGATGCACACGATATCATGGTATTTCGCCTTGATGGCATCATAGAACATCTTGTAGCGCTCGGCGTACTCGTTGCTTTGGGCGTTAGCATCTGCCTGATAGTTCTCATTGCCAATCTCAATAAATTTCAAATGATAAGGAGCAGCATGACCGTTGGCTACGCGCTTGGCGCCCCACGTTGTAGAAGCTTCGCCATTGGCATACTCGATAGCGTCGAGACAGTCCTGCACAAGTGCTTTGGTGTCTTCGAGCGATAACGTGAAGCCATGACCAAGGCCGACGTTGACGACAAAGAGCGGCGCGGCGCCGAGATCCTCGCAGAGTTGCAGATACTCGTCGAAGCCGAGGCCATCGGATGACCAGTAGCCCCAGTTGCGATTCCAGTGTCCCGGTCGCTGCTCAATGGGTCCGATGGTCTTCTTCCACTGGAAAGCATTGTCGTAGCCTCCCTGCCCCTCGACATAGCAACCGCCGGGGAAACGAAGAAAAGTAGGATGAGTGTCGGCAAGGAGCTGTGCCAAATCGGGGCGCAGTCCATTGGCGCGCCCTTTCCACGTAGCAGGAAAGAGAGAGATGACATCGACGGTCATCGTGCCGTCGGCGGTAGCGAGGAGTTGCAGATTGCCTTTGGCCGCATCAGCATGTGCGGTAATCGTAGTCGTTAGTTTTGTCCAGTTATACAGATTGACATCGCCAGCGAGAGTTGCCTCGCCGATAGTCGTCCCCGCCTCGTTGACCAGCCGGGCCACGAGATGGTTGTTGAGGGCTTTACTGCCCTTAACCCAAAGGGAGAGCGTGTAAGTAGAATCGTTGCGCAGCGCCATGCCCCAGTATCCGTTGTTGACGATACCCTTCGGAGCAAAAGCTGAGGCTCCCTTGACAGCAACCGTCAAGGCATGGCCTTGAACCTTGTTGAGCAGTCCGATATCGGTCATACTCATGGTAGCTCCGTTGATAGTCTGCCAGCCTTCCGTGCCATCCTCAAACGAACGGTTCTTCACGAGCTCGGCATAGAGTCCCCCCTCACCGGCATGGTTGATTTCCTCGAAGAAAAGGCCATATTGATAAGGACTGGTTAAAGGACCGCGCAAAGCGGCGTCCACGTCCATCGTGACTTGTGACTGCGCATGTGAAGCAGCCATTAGTAAGACAAGTGAGAGAGCTTTTGTAATTGTTCCCATTCCCCTTAGGTGTAAGATGTTATTGGGTAGGATTTATAGATAGTTATAACAATTGGCAAGGAAGAAAAAGCCATGGTGGCGGCCCCGACACAGAGGTTCAGGGCCGTCGCCTATAGCTATTTCAGTTCTTTGGATAAACTTAAGTTATCGAACGATCATCTTCTTGAAGGAGACATTGCCGTTGGCGTCTTCCACCTTAACAATGTTCAGACCCTTCTGCAGACGTTTGACACGACGGCCGTCAAGGGTGTAGACCTCTTTGACGGTGAACTTGCGGTCGGAGACAGCGTTGGTGATACCCGTAGTCAGAGTCTTCTTGCTGTCCTTGCCGTAGTAAGTCAGTGTCCAGTTGTCGCAGATCACCCAATCGGAACCGTAGTTGGTACCAGTCTTCTTCAGACCGATGGTCAGTTCACCATCCTCGCCAACCTTGGCGATGATGCTGTTGATATACTCGTTGCCGGTGCCGCCGTTCTCGTTCTCGGTGAAGAAGGCGTTGGCGGTAACCATATCGTTAGGCACATAGTATACTGTGCCGTCCTCGTCAATGACAGAAACCGTACCTGAGATACCGCGGGCCTCATCGGTAGAGGCGTCGGAAGCAAGCAACACAATTGGCTTGGTGATGCTGTCGCTGCCAGCCACGGTGTACATGAAGGCGTTGGGGTTGTTCTCACCAGCCTTGAAGTGTTTGAGGTCCTCAGCAGCAGAGCCATAGCGGTAGAAAGCGTGTACCTTCACCTCGTAGGTACCAGCGGGCAGACCATGCAGCGTCTGCGAGAGATCAAAGTTCTTGTTGTAGAACTCGAGCAGCAGAGCACTCTTTTGTGTATCGTTGTTACCGAAGCTGTAGCCGTTTGCATTCCAGCCTTCCACAGAGTTGGCACCGTCCTTATCGAAGTTCGGAGTCTTGATGCAGCTCGTCATATCGACAGGATTGTCGTCGCTTGCGTTATCAGCGTCAGCAGGGATACCCAGTTTGACGATCAGGGCAGCGATCTGCTTCTCATAGTCAGCGACGTCCTCGTCGTTGAGCTCACCATTGGCGATGGCGTTGTCAATCTCACTGAAGAGCTCCGTAGCAGCATCGAGAACGCTCTGCTTAGCCGTTGATGTGGCGCGTACACTGCTGAGGTTATCGTTGTCGGTCTTCAGCTGTGCAAAAAGGGCACGAGACTTAGAGAGGGTATCGTTAGCAGCAATCGCACCGCAAAGAGCATTGAACAGGGTCTTGCCGTCGGTGTCGTCAACTGAACTCTGAGCAGCTGCCAAAGCCTTGTTAGCCAGTTCCTTTGTTGACTTACCGGTAGGATCAGTCTTTTCCAAAGAGGCGGAGAGCTTAGTAATCTCCAGCTCCAACAAAGGCTTGACAACCTCTGCTTTGGTGCCCTGGAAGGTCATCTTGAAATTATCCCAGATCGACCAGCTGTCGTTGGCCTGGCTGGAGTTACCCTTTACACCGAGGCGGAGCACATCGCCTTTCTTGGCAACTACACCAAAAGAAGTAGCGGTGTACATGCCCTTGCCAAAGGCAATGCCGGCGTTGTACATACCATTGGGATACCAGTAAGCACCGTCGGGATCCTGATAGGTGGCTTCCTTATCGTTGTCATAGAGCTCGCCCTTGGCAACCTTCTCGTCGAAGACACTCTCAAAATTACCGGAGTTATCGTTGACATAGACCTTCACGGCATCCTTGTACTGAGCAGCCGAGCCATCGTTATATGCGTTGTAGGCGTCGTTACCTCTCTTGTAGCGGTAGAAGCCCTGGACGGTGATGGTATACACTCCGACAGGAGCGTCCTTGACCTCCTGATAGACATCGAAGTCCTTGTTATTCCAAGCCTCGAAACAGCGGTTTTCCTTCGGACCACCGTAGGCAACATTACCACCGCTGGCCTTCTTCACCGTCCAACCCTTGTTGTCGGTCTCGAAACCAGCATTGACGATGAACTTATCGGTGACATCGGTACCCTCGGCAAGTCCGTTCTTGATAGCGTCGTCATTCATCTTCTTAAGCAGTGCTGTCTCGGCCTTGACCTCCTCGGTGGATGCAGTGAGGTTGGCGAGGAATTCCTCCTCGTTCATCATCTGGTCACCGAGTTTATCCTTGCCTTCACCGCTGACCTGGTCGTCGTTGACCAACTCGTTGCACTTATCGTAGATTTCCTTGTAATCAACCCAAGCTGCCATATTGTCCTTGATAGCCTGCTCACCTGCCTTGATCTTTTGGATAGCCGCAAGCACACCATCTTTGTCAGAAGCAGTCAGACCGCTGACGAGTGTCTTGAAGTCATCGGCCATGCCCTTGGTAATAAGTGTGGTAGCAGGTAACGTAGTGTAGTCATTGACCTGACTCTTGACATCGTCGAGCCATATGTTATAAGCGTCAGCACCATTGCCGTAGTATTTCAGCTTGAAGTCATCGAAGAGCGTCCAGTCACCGGTAAGCTTTCTATCTTTCTTCAGACCCACCTGCATCGTACCATCGTCGGTAGCGAAGAAGAGAGTATTAAGGTAAGCGTCTCCGTCATTGAAATAAGCCTCAGCGGTCTCCATATTATTAGGAATATAGAGCGTATTGCCGTCTTCATCGGTCACGTTGGACTCGTTCATGCCCTTGGCAGCAGTGATGGCGCCGGCAAACGCATTCTTGATGTTGCTCTGTACAGTATCAGTACCTGCAACGACATAGAGCTTAGCGTTCTGTTCGGCTTTATTTTTAAAATTGGTGTAAGAGGCATCAGAGTATCCGGCGCGGTAGAAAGCCTTCACCGAGAGAGCATACACGCCCTTAGGACCACCGGCGAGTTTCTGATAGAAGTCATAGTTCTTCTCATAGAACTCAGCATCGGTATAGGACTGGAAGCCAGGGTCTGTACCACTCCATCCTGTCTTCTTATTGCTGTCGAAGTTAGGGTTGGTGATGAGCGAAGTCATATCCTTAGGATCAGAAGCCTTAGTACCCTCCTCCACAAAAGTAGAATAGTCTGCCTTCAGGTCAGCGAGAGCCTGCTCCAACTCTGCTTTGGTCTTAGAGTTGTCATTGTAGATTGCCACATACTTATCGACGTTCATACCGTCGGCAGTAGCAGTGACCATCAAGCTACGCAGATTCTCAGCAGCGTTGTAGATGCTATCAGCATCGAGATATTTGGCATAGTCGTCCTCCGATACGAAATACCAGTCGACATAGCCGTCGTCAGTTGTCAGGTTCCAATAGAGTTTGGTGTCGCTGCCGTCCTTTTTGGCACCGACAAACTGTGTGCCGTCCTCGTCGGGCTTATTAGCCGGGTTGAGAGAGCTGGAACCAAGGCGATAGACATCGTCACCTTGCTTAGAGAGCGTGAAAAGGGTGTCGGCTTGGTTGTTCAGGTCGACCCACATATCACCGTTAGCGGCAAACCAAGTGTTGAGCCACTTCTTCTTCGACTCGACAGAGTCTGTCAGAGCGACCACACCGTCCATGGGCTGACCATTCTCGTCGAAGTGCTGGGTGATGCGGACCTTGAAACCATTGTCAGCAAAGCTGGCGCGTGTGCCGTAGTCGTTGGCTCCGAGCAGGAATCCCTTCGCGTCCTTATTATAAAGGTACATGGTCTTACCCATCTCCAAAGGAGACTTAGCAGGAACCGGTTTCACACGTGGGGTAATCTCTGCATTCACCTGGGCCGTTGCCATCAGCAGCGCACTCGTCAGAAGTAAATTTGAAATGTCCATAAGCTAATAAATCTAGGATAAATGTTTTAATTTTTATTAGGTGTAAATTCTACGCACAAAATTAGAAAAAATAAACTAAAGCACGGGATACAAATCGTGATTTATAGGGTCACAAATCGTGAATATGCGCAATTTGATCTGTTTAACGCCTAACTACAAGTTTTTTCCCGCCAACGATATAGACGCCAGGTCGCAGGGCATGGAACTTGGAAAGGTCATCGCAAACCTTGCGTCCGTCGAGGGTGTAGACCGATGCCGCAGTAGTACTCGTGTACACAGCAACGATACCAGTCGGTTCATCTCCTTTCGCCAGAGAGGCAATATCGGCAGCTGAGAGCGCCTCGCTGTAGACTCGGAAATCGTCATAAGCATGGCTGCAATAGTCCTCATCGTAAGAGCGGGGATGGCCGAGATAGTTTTTCTTCGTCTTGCCCATGTCGGCAGGTGTCATGGCAACATCCATGGCAAACTCACCAGCCGGAGCACCGTTGACGTAGAGCACGACCTTAGTACCTTGCTGAGAAAGGGCAATATGACTCCACTCATCATCGCTGAGAGAGAGCCCGCTGAAGGTCTGCTGGGCAAAGCCCTTGGCGGTCTTAAGGGTGAAAGTGATGTCCCCGGTTCCCAGCACGAGGGAGAGAAAGTAGGATGTGCTGCCGAAGGTGCAGAGTGTACCGCGCTCAGACGAGAGGCGCACCCAGGCGGCGATGGTGTAGTCTGAGACATCAGAGAAGGCATCATTGGCAATCTTAAGATAGGAGCCTTTGTCCTTGGACATGACCAAAGCTCCGCCATAGTTACCCTTCACCCAAGTGGTATCTTTGAAGAGCGTGCCGTTATAGCCGCCCCAACTGTCATAGGTGATACCGCCTGTCATCTCGTCGAAAGCGTAGTGGAGATAATGACCTTTAACGGGCTGGGCCTCAAGAGCCTCGCTCAGAGGACCGAAGTCATCGCCCTTGGCCATCTGTACCTTATAATAGTAAGTGTTGCCATTGGTCACCGTGGCATCCGAGTATGAACCGGAGAACGTAGTGCTGAGCAGGGCATAGTCGCCCTCAGCCTTCGCTGCACGATAGACATTATAGCTGAAACCCGACCTATAGTCCCAAGAGAGCGACACCTTGCCATCGCCTGCAGCCACATGGACATTATCCACAGCCGTAGGGGTCTCTCGTTTGGCGGTGGTCACGGCAAGCACGGCCGAGGCACTGTCTTTGGCAGCAGTGGTCACGGAATAGGCTCTGTAATAATAGGTGGTGTTGTCGTTCAGGCCATTGTCAATAAACGAGGTGGTGGTGAGGTTGTCAGCCACGACACTATAGTCGCCGTCCGTTTTGGTGGCGCGTTCGATACGGTATCCGCGGGCGCCGTCCACAGCATCCCATGTGAGACGTATGCTCGATGTAGTCACCTCTGCGGCCTTGATCACCGGAGCGGCGACAGCCTTGTCACGCGTGAAGGTGAGCTGTCGGGAAAAGACAGACTTCGTGTCTTTGTAGCTCACGGCAAAGACACGGTATATAGCCTTGGTGTTTCCGGCGATGGGTTCGGAATAGTTCACCGTGCCACCGGCCTGATAATCCTTGCCAAGGTAGAGCGTGTCACAAGTGTCGTAGGCCACACGGCTGTCGATAAGTCGTTGCACCACGTAGAACTTGCCGGTCTCACCGTTATGATCATACCAAGAGAGGTTGACCTTCTTGCTGAAAGGCGAGACCGTCATCTCGGGCAGAGGAGGAGCAATCTTCCATTTAAAGTCATAGGCGTCGGCCTTGCGGTAAGCCAGTGGTGCCTTATGTTCAGCATAGACCTTTCCGGCGGGTGTGAGGGTGTCACCGAGCACAAGGGCACGTGCATCCTGCACCCAGTCATATTCATAGTAGCGTTCGAGATTATTCATCTTGTCGAGAGCAGGCAGGCATTCAGCCATAAACTTCCGTTGGCGCTCGCCATTGGCGGCAGTGTAAGGTCGGTCGTAGCCACCACCATTCTTTGTTTGGTCAGGCCACCATTCATTGGTCCAATTGGCACCATTGTTCCACTCGGTGATCCACACGGGGCGACCGCCACCAACGCTGGAGAGGTGGTCGATGCGCTGTTTGAGGGTCTCAGCATTGAGGTTGGGCTCATAGATATGAGCCACCATGAAGTCGACACGATAGTTGAGCGAGTCGGCAAGTTTGATGAAAGCATCGTTCCAACTCCACACAGAGGTAGGGCCAGGAGAACCGGCACGCATACCCGATTGCATGACGGTAGGCCACATTTTGATGACGTCGACGGCCGTGGCAGGATGCTCACGTTTGTCATTGGTATTGTCGGGCTCATTGTAACCGAGCACGTGGGTGGTGTTTTGCAGACCGTTGATGGTGCTGGCAGAAGGCCATCCGGCATGGTGGAACTGCGGGGAGAACTCCACATCGAGCTGGGGGTCGCCACTCATCCGGTCAGCGCTCCAGTTGTAATATGCGGTGACGTCGAGTTTATTGGCATCGCCGACACCGGGATTGCCGGCACGGCATTTCTTCGACACCCATTCCCATTTGAAGCAGCGCACAAAGCTGACAAACTGCTCCATGCCCTCGGGGAGCACGGGTACTTCCAAGTCTGCTTCGTCAGCGATAAACACTTTGCTGAATCCAGTTCCGTTGGCATTGTTGGCCAGCGTGGCCATGAAGCCACGACGGAGCTTAAACGAGCGAATCTTATTGTCCCACTCGCTAAGGTTGTTGTGATAGGTATTCACGTCCATGGCCATGGAATGTCCTGTAAAATTCTCACCATCATAGACAGTGACAGCGCTCTTGCAGGCAGCCTCGCCATAGGGGATGACCACACAGCCGTTGTCGTAGATGGCCAGTCGCACGTTGTTGGCCGAACGATTGGAGACGTTGAAGACGACGGCCTTGCCGTCCACGGTCACCTGCTTGAGGTATTTGGCAGCAACGTCGTAAGGATGCACATTGTCGAAAAACAGCCAAGCATTTTCGCCTTGGAGATCTACGGTGGATCCACCAGTCAATGGTGCTGTGGCACTCGTGATGTGAAGGTCTGTCTTGCCCATAACAGTCACAGCATAGCCATTGTAAGAAGTCACTGTCTTCTTCCCAGCGTTGTTCATGGTCGTGCTAACAAGGCTGGTTGTCATATCCACGGATGGAGCTTTTGGTGTAGTTGCCATTGCATAACCACACCCGAAGGTCATCAAGGCTGACACAAGTAGAATGGAGTATAATTTATGCATATAGATAGGTGTAATAAATTTGGTCTTTTAACCGGTTATCTTTACTAATATTTCTTTTGCAAAGATGATATAAAGAACGCAAACAATGGGTAAGAAAATGCGAAAGGTAGGAAACAAATCGTCATTTAGCTATATTTATATCACACAAATGCCTAATTTGCTCATGCTTCGATTGATAGTCTGTGCAAGTTCTTTTGTTCATATTTTACAAGTCAAGCAAAGACCGACAGCGATCAATGGAGGAGAAGATAAGAAAAAACAGCCTTAACGAGGATAATTATTCGTGATTCCCTTAGGTTTTATTCAATTTTTATCTACCTTTGCAAAAGTATGAAACAACTAAAAAATATAAAGCGAACGGTGCTATGGCTGGCAATGCTGTTTTGGCAGCACTATGCGATGTCTGCAGTTGCCCTCCGCAGCTTCCCTCCCCTACTGCTCTCTCCCTCGGAGAATGCCTACTGCATGATGTTTGACCATAGAGGAGTGCTGTGGATCGGTACCGACAATGGGCTCAAGAGCTACGACGGATATCAGGTGAGAACCTACCGGTCGGATGCCTACTCGCCGTATCTGCTGCCCAACAACACCGTGCGCTCACTCGCCGAAGACAAGGACAACAAGCTGTGGGTGGGCACACGCAACGGACTGCTGCGCCTTGACCTGCGCACAGGACAGGTCACTACCTTCCATCTGCCCGACGAGAACCAGCGCATCATCTACGCGCTCTATGTCGACCCGCAAGGCCGTCTGTGGGTGGGTACCGACGGCGGACTGTCGGTTTATGACGAGAAGACACAGCAATTCCACACCTATACGAATAAGAACTCATGGCTCGTCACACCAGACGGGAAAAAGATGAGGATGACTTACTACAGTGTGAAGAGCATGGTGCAGGCTCCCAATGGCGACCTGATCATCGGCACGTGGTCGGCAGACCTCTTGCGGCTGCGCCGCGGCACGCACACCTTTCTGCGTTATCCCGCCTTCAACGCCATCCATTCGGCCTATTCGCTCTGCTATGACCACCGCGGACGCCTTTGGGTGGGCTCTTGGGGCAGCGGCGTGGTGCGCGTTGACTCCCCCGACGATATTCTTCATTCCACGGTGAAAGCTTATCCCTTCATGACCGGCAACTTCGACATCTTCCTCAGTATCGTGGAAGATCCGGTCTCCCACAGCCTGTGGGCTGCCACACGCGAAGGAATCTGCACGATCAATGCCGACGACGACCAGGCGCAGTGGCAGCGGATTACCAACATCGACGGCACAAATCTTAATTACAGCAACGGCATCGCCACGGACCTCTGCGGCAACGTCTGGGTACTCACGCAAAACAATGGTATCATTCAGACGACATTCGACCGGTCGCCGTTTCTCAACTACGACTTGAGCATAGGACAGCAAAATTTCCCCGTCAACTTTGTAAGCTCGCTCTACACGCCCGACGGCAACACGTTTTGGATCGGACTCAATCCCTATGGAATCGCACGCTATGACCGCCGGACAGGCGCCACGCTATCCAACCACGAGATCCCCGGCTTCGGCAATATTCCGGCAAGTGCGCTGAATACAAGTTTCTCGAGCATCACCCAACGAAGCAACGGCGACCTGTGGTTCGCTGACAACAACTACGGCATCATCGTCAAGAAGGCTCAGGGCGAGGCCGAAGTTCTCGACATGAGCAACTCCCCGTGGTTGAAAGAGAATTTCGTCAACACGATATTCGAGTCAAGAAAACATATTCTTTGGATCGGACAGCACAGTGGTCTGAGCATGGTGCTGCCCGACGGCCGCGGCTTCCAGGTCACGCTCCGGCAAGGCAACCGTGACCTCTCCAACTGTGACATCCGAGGCATCAGCGAGGACCGGCAGGGCAACATTTGGCTGGCTACTGACAACGAGGGCATCATCTGTGTGGTGAAGCCCGACGGACGTCATGCCCGTATGGCAGTGAGACAGTATGCACCGCAAAACGGGAACTTCGCCGTTGACGATGCCACCAAATGCCTGCAAGACCGTGGCGGAAGGCTGTGGGCGATCTCCAACAGCGGTGGTCTTTTCCTCTACAATACTGCCGACAACCACTTTGAAGCGAAGAACCGCGACTATCACCTTGCCGGCGACCGCATCCTCGCCATCGCGCAAGACCACAAGGGTGACCTGTGGCTGACATCTGACCGTGGCCTCATCCGCCTTTCGCTCGACAAGGACAGCAAGCCGACAGATGTGAACTACTACACCCGTGAGGACGGACTCGGCGACCTGCTGTTCTCGACAAACAGTATCGCGACCTTCGGACGGGAGATCTATCTCGGCAGCCGACATGGTTTTATCGCCTTTGACCCATCCTCCATGGCTAAGAAACAGGCGAAAAACTACCGGCTGATCATCACAGACATCATCATCAACGACGAGCCTTGGCGACAGATGACCGACAGCGCGCTGCAACAGCGTATCTCAGAAGAGTCGCCGTCGTTTACGCGTCGTGTCACGCTGCCTACATCCGTGAAGAAGATCAGTTTCGACTTTGCGTTGCTCTCCTACGGCAATGCCAAGAAGAACATCTACTCGTATATGCTTCAGGGCTATGACGACGATTGGAAATACTGTGCAGGCGGCAGTCACAGCGCCACGTATCAAAACCTGCCCTCGGGTACATACCATCTGCGCGTGCGCGCCGCGGGCAGCAACGGACAATGGCAGGAGATGGACTATCGTATCACCGTCAGAGTGCTACCGCCATGGTATGCTTCATGGTGGGCATACCTTATATATATAGTACTCCTCTGTGCGGCTATCTTCGCTACGATTCTCTGGTATCGTGAGCACCTGCGCACGCAAAACCGCTTGCGCATGGGCGTGATGCTGACCAACATCACCCACGAACTGCTCACACCGCTGACGGTCATCTATGCCACAATCTACAAGCTGAGGTCAATGGCTCCACAATATGAGGACGAATATCAGGTCATTGACAACAACATCCAGCGCACCAAACGACTCTTGACGCAGATACTCGAGGTACGCAAGAGCCAGGCAGGGCAACTCCGGCTGAAGGTGAGTCGAGGCGACCTTGCGGCGTTTGTCAGCAATGTGGTGGAAGAGATCAGGCCCATGGCTGAGCAGAAACACATCAACCTTGAGACCGCACTGCCGGAAAAGGAAACAACAGCCTGGTTCGACACCGACAAGCTCGACAAAATCCTCTACAACCTGCTCTCCAACGCCATCAAATACAACCGCAAAGACGGACATATCCTGCTCTCGCTCGTCGTCAAGGACTCCAAAGCAGTGATATGCGTGGAGGACAACGGCATCGGCATGGACAAGCAACAGCTCAACCACCTCTACACCCGATTCTTCGACGGCGACTACCGGCGACAGAACACCGGAGGTACGGGCATAGGACTGGCACTGGTCCACGATCTCGTGACACTTCATCACGGCTCGATCCGCTGCAAGAGCAGTAAGGGTGTGGGCACGACCTTCACGGTGACGATCCCCGTAAACAAAAAGACATACCCCCCCCACGAGATCGACAGCTCGGTAATCAGCAAGGCCGTCGACAGCGAGACGATGCACAGTCTCACTAACGACCGCGAGACGACACCGGGCATCCGCGAGGAGCGTGTCGTAGTCAGAGCCAACGTGCCCACCATGCTCGTCGTGGAGGACAACGCCGACCTGCTGGAGCTGATGAAGCAGGCACTTAGCAAACACTACCGGGTGATCACGGCGAAAAACGGGAAGCAGGCTTGGAACGTGATACAGAAAGAGCGGCTCGACATCGTGGTCACCGACGTGATGATGCCGGTCATGGATGGCATCGAACTCACGCGGCTGATCAAAAACGACCAAAGCTTCTGGCAGTTGCCCGTCATCCTGCTCACTGCCAAGGACCGGCAAGAGGACGAGAATGAGGGCTACGCCATCGGCGCGGACGCATACATCACCAAGCCGTTCTCGTTTGAAGAACTCACGTTGCGGGCCGACATGCTTATCGCCAACCGACAAAAGGTCAGGGACAACGCGCAACAAGAAGCCAAATTCCAACAAACCGAAGAAACGACCCCTACGGGCAGCGATCCCGACAAGGCTTTCTTGGTGCGGGCTACACAGATCGTGACGGACCATCTCGACGACGCGGCCTTCGACCGTGAGGCTTTTGCCAAGGAGATGCTCGTCAGCTCGTCGACACTATATAATAAGGTGCACGCATTCACGGGTAAGACGATCGTGGAGTTCGTCAATGGCATCCGCCTCGAAGAGGCTGCGAAGATCCTGCGTGCTGAGCCTTCGATCACCATCGTGGACCTCGCCGCACGCGTAGGCTTCAACACGCCGAAATACTTCTCGCGCTGCTTCAAGAAGCAGTTTGGCAAACTCCCGAAAGAGTATCTGTAAGACCGCAAAAGCATAAAGGCAAAAGATAAGAAAGACAGAGTAACAAAAGGACAGATAATAATAGATAAGGTTGCAAAAGAAACTGTAAACAACAGAGGCGGGAAGAGCCATAGAATCAAATGTCCGCTAAACTGACAAAAAACAGTCCCTGAGAATCGATTCTTTTCGACGAACACCTGTCTTGCTCTGATTTTCGCGAAAATACGCATGTTTTTATAAGTATCAGAAAATCAACGTATTACAATTTTCTGGCTTTCGCGATGACATGAATCCGTCTGTTTCTTGCATAATTCTTTAGAGAATTTCTTGTCAACAAGCCTTTTTCTAACGATGAAATAGGCGTGCTGATCGGGTCAAATAGGCGAGATGACCAGGTCAAAGTACCGAGATGACAGTATCAAAGTACCTTTTTGTTCCGGAGACAAGCCAAAAACGAGACGGCGAAACCACAAAGTCCTCTTTTTCATTCTCCAGATTGAAAATTGTGACGAACATACTTTTGTCAAGAGAAATTTTTATTATCTTTGCAAGTAGAAACAAAAGGCAGTCACTATGAGCGCAGATTACAAACTTGTTCCTTACGGTATCTCTGACTTTGAGCAGGTAAGGAAGGAAAATAAATACTTGGTTGATAAAACCATGTTCTTCGAGAAAATGGAGAGGGCAGGTAACTTCCTTTTCCTGGTTCGCCCGCGCCGTTTCGGAAAGAGTCTTTTCCTCGACATGCTGGAGTCGTATTACGACATTAACCAAAAGGACAACTTCCAGGAGTTGTTCAAGGGACTGTATGTTGCCGACCATCCGACAAAAGAGCAGGGAGAGTTTCAAGTGTTGCATCTTGACTTCTCAATGGTGGGCAGTGACTTGGAGAATCTATACGAGAACTTCAACCGTTACTGCTGCAATGTGATGGATTCTTTCATCGACAACTATAAGAACTACTATAGTCCCCACGTCGTTGAGTGGGTGCATGGAGAGAAGACTGCTGCAAGCAAGCTCAACATAGTCAGGATGGAGGCAAAGAAGGCAGGGAACAAACTCTACCTCATTGTTGACGAGTACGACAACTTCACCAACAACGTACTCAACGTGAAAGGACAGCAGGCTT
>DAWDCC010000071.1:0-16214 GCA_052355365.1 Prevotella sp.
AGGGTTAATCCCCATAGATATGTCCTCCAGCCGTACAACTCGGTCTTCATATTGGTCTTCCGTTCCTCCAGGCCAACACGAAGACCTCTTTAGTTTTCTGTTGCAAAGTTAGTAGGTTGATGTTTCCTTTTGATGTCCATACGTTTACAATGGATAGACAGAAACAATACAATATAATGGCGAGAAAGGTAGAGGTGCAAGAAAAAACAAGTGCAAAACTCCCCTTTTAGCCTGCAATTGTTTATCTTTGTAGCTGGGAACAATCGGTGCAGCAGCATCTCATGTTATAGCTTATGGAGAATACATATCAAGACGGTAAGGAGCTGTCCGCAGATAAGGATAAGAAAGTGCTTCGCGACGTGGTTGACTGGCATCACCTTCACTTATATCAGAAATCAGATGTACTCTATCAGTTAACCTTTATTTTCTGCCGGCGGTTTCTTCCAAAGTATAGTGACCGCACGGTAGACCAAATGGTACAAGCGGCACGATCGGGCAAGCAAAATATTGTGGAGGGCTCGGAGGATGGCATGACCTCCACTGAGATGGAGATCAAACTGCTCAATGTGGCGCGAAGCAGCTTCCAAGAATTGCGTGAAGACTACCAGGACTACCTCAACTCACGCAATCTGCAGCAATGGGATTTTCATCATTGCCGCTACAATGGCATGTTGGCTTATTGCCGAGCACACAACCTGTTTGCCGACTATAAACCTTATGCTATGCGATGGACAGCGGAAGAGTTCTGCAATGTCGCTCTGACGCTCTGCCACATCACCGACAAGATGATGTGCAGCTATCTGAAGTGGCTGGAAAAGAACTTTGTGCAGAAGGGTGGCATCAAGGAAAGAATGTATGCGGCTCGCATTGGCTACCGCCAGCAGCAAGATGAGCTCTTGAGTAAATACAAGCAAGAGAACGAGGCTCTCAAACGAAAATGCTCGGCCTACGAGCACGAAATACAATGCCTGAAGGCCGAGCTGGCTAAATTATCTAATGCAGCTTGTGACACTAGTGCTACTAGAACAACTAGTACAACTAGTGTCACTAGTGTCACTAGTGATAATAGTTCATCTAGTTCTCCTAGTTCTCGATGAACTTCTTGGCGGCACGCAACTGGTGGCGCATGATGTTGAGGAACTCGTCGGTTTCCTGCAGGATATTGAGGTAGACAAGAGACACCTGAAGCATCTGTGTGCCGGATGACTGCTGAATGTGGTCGATGAGTCCCTTGCGCAGTGTTGACAGCTCATCGCGGCAGAGATCAGCCTCAGAGAGAATGTCGCGGTAGTCGTCTTACTTACCGTTGGCGATTATCCCCTGTGTCATGTGCATAAGGTCGTTGACCTTTTGACGTACAGGTTGGAACTCATGGATATACTCGTTAGGAATCGGATTGAAGTTGTTGTCGACATGTTCGCGTACAGGCTCCAACATGCGGCGCAGACAGTAGATGAACTGTTGGTCGGAGTTGGCACCAAGGTGGAACCAGGTGTTGCGCTCGATAGCTATTTCCAATGGAGACTTCTTCAGTCCGAGCATCTCCTGACGACGGTATTTCTTCAGGTTGTCCTGTTCCTTATGCCGTGACTTGCGGCAGCGGCTGAGCTCACGCACGTTTTGTCCGGCAAAGCCGTCCATGATCTTGTTGAACATGTCAAGAGCATAACGGTTCATATTGCACTGCGTATCGCTTACACGCTTCTGAAGCATGTCCCAAACGAGATCGGGATCGTGGGTGCGCATCATCAGGCGGAAACTGTCCTCGTCCTTGGCTTCCTGCTCCTTCTTCTTCTTGTATTGCTGGTTGCTGTGCCAGAGCAGGTAGACGACGAGCGTCATGAAGCCTATTTGCACCACAATGCCACCAAACCACATGATTAATGCTACCAAAGCACAAGTGATGAAAGCCACACCTGCCGTGATGAACCATCCGCCAATGACACTCAGCACACCGGTGACACGGAACACGGCACTCTCTCGGCTCCAGGCACGATCAGCCAAGCTCGAACCCATGGCGACCATGAACGTTACGTAAGTAGTGGAAAGCGGCAGCTTATGGTTGGTACCGAAGGTAATGAGCATGGAAGCAATGACTAAATTGACGGCGGCACGCACCACATCGAAGGCTGCTTTGTCGTCAACGAGCTCCACCTCGTTGGCGTTGAAACGATAGTTGACCCACTTGCGCAGGGAAGCGGGGAAGATATGTGCTACGCTTTCCACGCCCCATTGGCAGAAGCGTACGATAGCACGGGCGGCCTTGGACGACCCGAACATCTCATCACCTTCGTCCTGACGGGCCAGATCCACGGAGGTCTTGATGACATTGTGTGCTTTCTTTGATGTGGCCATGGCTACAATCATGATTATACCAGCGGCCATGAGGTAGAATGGCGGTGTCTTGGCGCTTTCCATTAAGGATGACATCATGAAACTGTCCACTCCAGCACCATGAGCGTTGGCGACATAGTCCTGATAGGAGGAAAGGCCAGCCAAGGGCACACCGATGAAGTTCACAAGGTCATTGCCGGCAAAGGCCATGGCAAGGCCAAAGGTGCCCATGAGCACGACAAACTTGAAGATGTCGATGTGGCACAGATGGAGCACTTCCATGACGATGGTGGAACCAATGAATGTATAAAGAAGCAGCTGGTTGATGTTGCCGTTGATATAGTCGCGCACGCTCTCGCTGACGTAGGGACTGCTGCCCACGCCCTTCATGAAGATGAAGTAGGCCAGCACGGTGAAGGAGATACCGCCAAAGATGGCGATGGTGTAGCGGCTGTGCTTCTTGTAGTTGAAGGTGAAGACCACACGGCTGATCCACATCACGATCATACCGACGACGAACGAGATAGCCACACTCACGAAGATAGCGATGATCACGCTCAAGGCTTTGTCGGAGTTGAGCAGCATGCCATAGTCGAGACTTGGGTCGCCCATGATCTTCAACGTGGAGATCATGAATGCGCCGCCGAGAAGCTCAAAGACCAGTGACACTGTGGTCGACGTGGGCATGCCCAGCGAGTTGAATACGTCGAGGATGATGACATCCGTGACCATGACAGCCAGGAACACGGTCATCACTTCGTGAAGGGAATACCCTGCCGGCATCATGATGCCGTGGCGCGCAATGTCCATCATTCCTGATGACAGCACAGCTCCCAGCACCACAGCCACGGAGGCAAGAATGAGCACCGTGCGGAATGACGCTACACGGGCGCCTACGGCCGATTGCAGGAAGTTCACCGCATCGTTGCTCACGCCTACGAACAGGTCAAAGACTGCCAGACAGAGCAGGAAGATGACGATACACAAATAAATTGTTTCCATAAAATATGAGTTATATTCTTTTTGTGCGCAAAGTTACAATGAGGATGTTACAAGCGGTTTAAACACATATTACAATACTGTTCATATGTATTACAATTGTGTTACATTCGGTGCGTGGCTGCTCTTTATCGCTTTGATTCTTTGCTTAAGGTCGAGTCTGGGAAAGGATGTATGTGGGTGAATCAAAAAAAGAGGAGGGACACAATAATTTGTGAATGCGGAATGTCGTATTATGAATTATTTCTTGTAACTTTGCGCTTAAATCCACAATGAAATGAGAAGGGAGATAAACATGATCTTAGTGAATGACGAATATTATGGAAGACAATGACATATTTTTGAAGAGTGTGGAGATGATGACGCATGTCTCTGACGATGAGCGTCGGATGGCTCCACAGGGCGATGCGCCTTTACCATCGGTCGACGCGCTGCGCGAGATGGTGGAACTGGTGAAGATGATTGTCTTCCCTGGCTTCTTCGACAAGCGGCAGATCGACAGCGACATCCGTTCCTACCACATCGGCGTGAACATGGAGAGGCTTTGCAGTCTCATGCGCAAACAACTGGCATTGGCTCTTTGTGCCGATGGCAGCGATGAGCATAGTGCTGAGACGGAGGCCGCTGAGAAGTCCTTGCAGCTGATCGGCCAACTGCCACTTATCAAGCACCTGCTCTACACCGATGTCGAGGCTATCTTTGACGACGATCCGGCAGCGTCCTCTCATAGTGAGGTCATCTTTTCCTATCCTGTCATTCAGGCCATGATTCACTACCGCTTCGCTCATGTGCTCCATGAGATGAGTATTCCTGTCATCCCACGTATCATCACCGAACAGGCACATGCCAACACGGGTATCGACATCCACCCGGGCGCAAAGATAGGAGAGTACTTTTCCATCGACCACGGTACGGGTGTGGTTATCGGAGAAACTTGTGTCATTGGGAATCATGTGCACCTCTTTCAGGGTGTCACGCTGGGTGCGGCACACACGGAAAATCCTTATTATACGCTACATCAGCAACCCAACGAGGAGACGCGGCGCGACCGCTCACGCCTTGTGCCCCGTCATCCAGTACTTGAAGACCATGTCACTGTCTACTCCAATTCTACATTGTTGGGACGCATCACCATCGGCCATGATACGATTATCGGCGGTAACGTGTGGCTCACGCACAGTGTACCGGCCAACTCCACCATCATGCAGAGCAAGGCCATGGATGTGAGTTTCACCGGTGGACTGGGAATATAAATCAAGCAAGATGTTGAAACATTCATGATATAGAACTATTAATACAGTCTCGTGTATGAATAAGAAGAGTATTGTCAACGAGTTGCGTGATTACCTGATGATTACGATAGCTATGGTTTCCTATTGTATCGGGTGGAACGTGTTTCTTTTGCCCAACAATATCACCACGGGTGGTGTGCCGGGTATCTCCTCTGTTGTCTATTGGGGGACGGGTATCCCTGTACAGGTAACCTATTTCGTTATCAACGCTTTCCTGCTTGTTGCTGCCCTGAGAATCCTGGGATGGAAGTTCTGTGTGAAGACGATCTATGCGGTGGTGGTGCTGACCTCGCTCACGGCTTTGGCCCGTCATAATCTCGGTGATACCCATCTGCTCTCTGACCAGCCGTTTATGGCAAGTATCATCGGTGCAATGTTCTGCGGTGGCGGAGTAGGACTGGGACTGGCCAACAATGGTTCCACGGGCGGTACGGATATCGTGGCAGCTATTGTCAACAAGTACCGCGATATCTCCTTGGGGCGTGTCATCATGCTCTGCGATATCGTCATCATCACCTCCTCTTATCTTGTACTGCACAACTGGGAGCAGGTTATCTACGGCTATGTGGTGCTGATGGTCACCGCATTCTGTATCGATCAGGTCGTCAACTCCATGCGCCGTAGCGTACAGTTCTTCATCATCTCGGACAAATATCGCGAGATTGCCTCGCGCATCGCTGTCTATCCACACCGTGGTGCCACGGTCATCGAGGCTCACGGCTTCTATACGGGGCATCCTGTAAAGATGCTCTTCATTATGGCGAAACGTCGTGAGAGCAATACCATCTTCCAGATCATCAACGACATCGATTCCCGTGCTTTTGTCACTCAGACCAATGTCATCGGTGTCTATGGTGAGGGATTCGACAAGTTCAAGGTGCACAAGATGACCAAGAACGGCTATGAGACCATCAACCGTGAGAGAGCGGAGATTGAAAAACTCGAAGGCCAGAACTAAATACTCTCATTGAGATAAACTACAAAGGGGGCTATGCCGTGCGGCATAGCCCCCTTATATAATAGGTGTGATCCTTACTTGTTGTTGCTCTCTTCAGGAGCTTTGTCGATGAGATCCATGAACTGGTCGAGTTTAGGCGTGATGATGATCTGAGTGCGGCGGTTGCGCTGCTTGCCCAGCTCGGTGTCGTTGCTTGCCACAGGGTTGTACTCGCCACGGCCACCGGCAGTCAGTCGTTTTGGAGCCACGCCGAAGTGGTCGATGAGATACTGTACCACGCTGGAGGCGCGCAGCGCACTGAGGTCCCAGTTGTTGCGGATGTTCTTCATCGATGGAGCAGAGGTGTTGACAGGCACGTTGTCGGTGTTACCCTCGATGAGCACGTTATAGTCCTTGTAGTCCATGATGATCTTTGCGATCTTGCCCAGTGTCTCCTGAGCGCGGTCGTTGATCTCGTAGCTGCCACTCTTGTAGAGCATGTTGTCGGCTAAACTGATATAAACCACGCCTTTGAGTACTTGCACGTCTACCTCTTTCATCTCCTCCTTGCTCAGCGAGCGGGTGAGGTTGTTGGTGAGCACCATGTTGAGCGAGTCACTCTTACTCTTCACCTCCACGAGGTGACGGATATACTGGTTAGACTCATTGATCTGGTCAACGAGTTTTGAGATGTTGATGTTGTTGGCGTTGGCGTTGTTGAGGCTCTTGTCGAGCGAACCTTGCAGCGAGGCATAGTCTTTCTTGGCTTGGGCGAGCTGATCTTCCAACGAGCTGACACGAGCCTGAGAAGCAGCGAGCTTCTCTTTGGCATCCTGATAGTTGGCAGTCAGTTCCCGGTTCTCGGTCTGACAGTTGACCAAGTCTTTCTTGCTGGCACAGCTACTGACGAGCATGGTACCGGCGAGTAGAGCTACAATAGCGATGTTAGTCTTCTTCATATCTTATCGTTTTTATTAATTAATGTCGTTTCATATACTTACTGCGTAGGCTCGAAATTCTTCGAGAGGGAGATTGCCGTCGAGCCATCTGGTTGCAAATATCTTTATTATGACGCAGAAAAGAAAGGAAAGTTGCATGAGGTTAGTTTATTTTAACCACATATGTGTGCTTTTTAGTTTCTTTTGGTAAGAGATAGCAGAAAAAGGAATATCCGCGCATCGGGAGCTGAGGCGTGGATATTGCTTTGAATATGCTTATGGTTTCACTTTCGCCGCTTTCATGTCGCGGTAGAGTCCGTCGACGATGGAGTCGGCAAGGGAGATGTTGGGTACCATGATCTCGTCGCAGCCGAGTTGCCTGCTCACGTCAAGGAAGATGCGGGCAGCGGGTACGATGACGTCAGCGCGGTCGTCCTTGAGGTTGAACGAGACCATACGCTCCTCGACGCTCATTGGCTTAAGCATGGAGTAGAGCCGTTGCAACTCTGTGATGGAGAGTTTTTTGTTTTTACTTTCCTTGCTGATCTTGAACAGTTTGTTGATGTTGCCGCCGGAGCCGATGATGTGGATGTCGGGGTAGAACTTGGCATAGCCTTGCAGATCTGCCTCCATCGCTTTCCAGGCTTCAGGCGTGACGCGGTCAGAGAGCAGACGCAGCGTACCTATATTATAGGAGTGGCTTTCGGCGAGCGTACCATCGTGTATGAGTGAGATCTCCGTGCTGCCACCGCCCACGTCGACGTAGGCAAAGTTCCCCTCATTGGAGTCGGTCTTCTCCACGAGGTTGTTGACGAGCAACAAAGCCTCGTCGGGTCCTTTGACCACTTCCAGGTCGAGACCGCTCTCTTTCTTAATCTTTTTGATCACCTTCATGCCGTTTTCGGCATCGCGCATGGCTGACGTGGCACAGGCACGGTAGGCATCAACACGAAAGACCTTCATCAGTTGCTTGTAGGCCTTCATCATATGGACCATCATCTCCTCACGCTCTTTCGACACTTTGCCGAGGGTGAAGACATCTTTGCCCAAGCGCAAGGGTACACGTACGAACATGAGTTTACGCACGCGTTCCAATCCTACAGCCTCGTCATTGAAGGCCTTGATGAGCAAACGGGCTCCATTGGAACCAATATCAATAGCTGCTAAAGTACAATTCATATTTCTTTCTTTAATTGTGCGGGTAGAGTTATGCAAACAGACTTCTACTCGTTGTGTTCCAAATAATATTTGTAAAGTTCTTCTTGGCTGCGGAAGGGTTCGCCCTCTTGCAGTTGGTCGGTGCCCCTGCCGTCGACGAGGCGCCCGTTGGCCGTGTCCCGCAGGCCGTATTCCACCGTGCGCCGCAAGTCATCTTTGATTTCCTCGTCATAGGACGGGTGTCATCACCTCGATGCGATTGAGCAGGTTGCGTGGCATCCAGTCGGCCGAGCCGAGGAAATACTTGTTCTTCCCACCATTGCAGAAGATGAGGATACGGCTGTGCTCAAGGTACCGGTCGATGATGCCCACGGTGTGGATACAGTCCGACACACCTGGTATGTCTGGCACGAGCGAGCAGTTGCCGCGCAGCACGATGTCGATTTTCACGCCGGCCTGCGAAGCCTGGTAGATCTTTGCCACTACGTCGGGGTCGGTGATATGGTTGATCTTGATCTTTGCCCAGGCTTCCTTGCCCTCTTTGGCGTTCTTGATCTCTGTGTCGAACATGTGGAGGATGCGGCTCTTCATGGCGTTGGGCGAGACGAGCAGTTGGTTGAAACGCACCTGCTGGAACGGGCGGTCGATGAACTGGAAGACCTTTACCACTTCAGAGACAATAGACGGGCGGGCTGTCATCATTAGATAGTCGGTATACATCTTGGCGTTGCCCTCGTGGAAGTTGCCGGTGCCCACGCAGGCGATGTCGCCCTTCTTGCTGCTGATATATAGCAACTTGGAGTGGATCTTCAGTCCCTCTACGCCGAAGATGACGTTTACGCCTTCCTCTTGCATGCGCTTGCTCCACTTGATGTTGCTTTCTTCGTCGAAGCGGGCGAGCAGTTCCACTACGGCCGTCACCTTCTTTCCGTTGCGCGCCGCACAGATAAGCGCCTTGACGACCTTGGAGTCCTTGGCCAGTCGATAGAGCGTTGTCTTGATCTCCTTGACCTCTGGCTTCAGCGCTGCCTCGCGCAGCACGCGGATATATGCGTCGAAGCTATGGTAGGGAACGTGGATAAACCGGTCTTTCTCACGGATGAGATCTAATATGCTCTGCTCTGAGAGGAACTCCGGTTTCATCAGATGTTTCCATTTCGGATACTTCAGTTCTTCGTGGCCGCAGTCGGGGAACGTCATCAGATCCTTATGGTTTTGATAGCGTCCACTGGCCAGCGAAAGTGTCGAGTTCCCGGATGTCGAGCCGTTCCAGAATCTTCTTTTGCATGCTCTGTGGCATGTCGCGGTCATAGAGCACACGGATCGGCTCTCCCCGCTTACGGCTGTCCACACCGATGGCGATACGCTCCATCGTGCCGTAGTCAGCGTCGTTGTCCACCTCCATCTCAGCGTCCTTGGTAAACTTGAAGCTATAGGCACGATAATAGCTCGGTCTGAGTCCGATGAATATAAACGGCAGGCAGAAACGGATGACATCATCGAGATACATGATATTGTCGTAGCCGTCGGATGCCGGAATCTTGATGAACCGGCCAAACGTCTTGTCAGGCACCTTGATAATGGCATATTTCGAGCGGGCATCTTTGATGATAGTCTTCTCTACAATGAGATAGATGCGGTTGTCCTCCAAGGTGCTCAGGTCTTTGATCTCGCTGAGCCAGATGGGGTTGGTCGAGCCGTTGAGCTTGTCGTAGTAGAAGTCCTCGAGCCATTTTTTTTTGTTCGTCGTTGAGCTGTGTCTCATTGACCATCCTTATCTTATGCAGTACCAGTTCACGGGACACCTGTCGTGTGGCTTCGGTGTACTCTTTGCTATAGCTCTCGTTGAGCAGGTTGATGGTCTTGATGGTGCGCTTCACATCCTGCTTGGTGTGCTTGTCCACGTCGCCACTGGCCAGAATGCGGTTGAGCGAGGCCACACGTATCCGGAAGAACTCGTCGAGATTGTTGGAGTAGATGCCTAAGAATGACAGTCGCTCCAACAGAGGCACGTATTCTTTCTTGGCTTCCTGCAGGATGCGGTGGTTGAAATACATCCAGCTCACATCGCGTTTGACGTAGAGGTTCTTGAGTTTGTCTTCCTTTGTCATGGTGCTATGTCGTTTGATGCTTGTTGAGGCTGAGAATAGTCTATTTCTTGTTGTCTTTCTTAGCGGCCTTATTGCTTTTCTTGGCAGCTTTCTCTTCTTTCTTCCCTTTCTTTTTCTCCTCTTTGATCTTTTTACTGTTGTCCTCGTTGTGGCCTACGACCAGGTAGTTGATGTCACCATCGTTGAGGTGCAGCGCCTTGCGCAGCGCTTTGACCATATCGTCGGGCACTGAGATGTCGTGCAGTTCATCACAGGATTCGAAGGCCTTACGGCTGACTTTCTTTGGTGCGCCCTCAAAGACCACACGCTTCAGCCGGTCACAATCACTGAAAGCATACGGCTCAACCGTTTCCACCGAAGCAGGCAGCACGATCTCCTCCAGGGCATCGCAATCAGCGAAAGCCTCGCGGGCTATCGTCTTTAAGCCTTGGGGCAACACCACCTTCTTCAGATGCTTCTTTCGGGCAAAGGCCATCTCGCCGATTGTCTGCACGGTGGCTGGCACGCTGACCTCCTCGTGGTTGCCGCGTGAGTAGACCAGTTGAGTGCGGTCGGTGTTGTAGACACCCTCTTCGTCAAAGGCGAAGTCCTCACTGTCCAGTTTTTGCAATGCCAGTGTCAGGACGGCAGTCTCGAGTTTGCCACCTTTCTTCGACATCTTTGTGATTCTCTCCAGTAACTCTTTCTTATTCGCTTTCATATGATTGTAAGTTGATATGCTTGTTCCTTTTCTGTGTGCAAAATTACCAATAATCTCTAACACATGTTGTTCATGTCTGTTACAATGATATTACGAAACTGTTTCAAAGGCTTTTGTCACGTCTTTGTAACATCTGTGTCACCTTTTCTAAACATGGTCGGGGTAACTTTGCGAACGTAAAAACAAGAATGAAACATATATGAAGAAGATTCTGTCGCTTGTGCTGTGTTTGCTGGCTGCTTGGTCGGCTCAGGCTCAAGATGTAGACACGCAGTCGCAGGTACACGGCACGTTGCGCGGTAAGTATGAATATCAGACTTCGGAGGGTGAAGGCTGCTTCGAGGTGCGCACGGCATGCGTCAGTGTCACGGGGAAGGTGTTGCCCGAAGTGGAGTACAAAGCCGAGATCGACCTTTGCGACGAGGGCGTCATCAAGATGCTCGATGCCTACACGCGGCTGAAGCCTTGGCGCTACTTCCAGTTCACCATCGGACAGATGCGTGTGCCGTTTACCATCGACGCCCACCGCTCACCCGACCAACAGTATTTTGCCAACCGCAGCTTCATCGCCAAGCAGGTGGGCAATGTGCGTGACGTGGGCGCTATGGCAGCTTACGACTTCCATGTGGGCTTCCCCATCCGTGTGCAGGCAGGCCTCTTCAATGGTTCAGGGCTCACGGGGCAGAAAGACTACTGGACCAATGGCACGAACTTCTCTTCCAAGGTGCAGTTCTTCTTTCCCTTCCATACCGATTTGGAACTCAGCGCACAGAAGATCAGTCCCAACCACAATACGATTATGATGTACGATGGCGGACTGACCTATCACCGTGGTCCGTTTCTCTGCGAGGCAGAGTATTTATATAAGCGGTATTCCCACCATTTATATAAAGAGGTGCATGCCGTGGATGTCTTTGCCAATTACGACATTCTCGTTCGCGACAAGCGCAGCCTGATCAGAAAGGTGTCACCGCTGATCCGTTACGACTTCATGACTGACCACAGCGACGGCACAAAATACGACGACAACGGTGCCATGGTCACCACCGACTATCAGCGCAACCGCCTGACCGGAGGTGTGACGCTCAGCCTTGCTAAGCCGTTTGTCTCCGATATCCGCATCAACTACGAGAAGTATTTCTATCGCAAGGGCGGTATCCCCAAGACCTCGGAAAAGGATAAGATCGTCATCGAGTTCATGACACATTTCTAAAGTCTCAGCGAAAAATGTGCTTTCGGAGGCCTAAGAAAGAAAAAATGATTATCTTTGCAATATAACATACAATAAGCATGGAAGAAGAAAAGAATTACAAGATACTGGTCGTCGACGACGAGGACGACCTCTGCGAAATTTTGAAGTTCAACTTGGAGACTGAGGGCTACCAGGTCTCTACGGCCAATTCGGCTGAGGATGCGCTGAAGCTCGACATCGCCTCGTTTGATCTCTTGCTGCTCGACGTGATGATGGGCGGCATGTCGGGTTTCGCCATGGCCAAACAGCTTAAGGCCAATCCTTCGACTGCCAACGTGCCTATCATCTTCCTCACGGCACGCGACACCGAGAACGACACGGTTACGGGCTTCAACCTTGGTGCTGATGACTATATCCCCAAACCGTTCTCCTTGCGTGAGGTGCTCGTCCGCGTCCGCGCCGTGCTCCGCCGTACTTCTGAGCACCAAGATCCGGAGCCTGCCGTACTACGCTATCAGGGATTGGAGATGAATCTCGACAAGAAGACGGTGAGCATCGATGGTGAGGACGTTCCCTTTACCAAGACCGAGTTTGAATTGCTTCATCTCCTGCTTGAGGAGAAAGGGCGTGTATTCTCCCGTCAGGAGCTCATCGACAAGGTGTGGCCCAAGGACGTGCTCGTGCTGGATCGTACGGTCGATGTCAACATCACGCGACTGCGCAAGAAGATCGGGCGCTTTGCCAAGTGCATCGTCACCCGACTGGGATTCGGCTATTATTTCGATGCCTAAGGGAAGTTCCCGGGTACCGTGTTCTTTAAAAACGAATTGAGTAAATGGATGGATATTTCAGAAAAGTAAAGGCAATCTCTGTCGGCAATAAACTCTATCTGACGGTACTGTCTCTCTTCCTGGTCTTTGCCGTGGCGTTCATCGTCTTTCAGCAGTCCAGAGAGAAGCAATACAAGATCGGGCTGTTAGAAGCACGGCTGGAGAGTTTCAATGCACAGGTGCATGAGGCGGTTCATGGTAAGCAGCAGCCGGTCGACAACACGTTGGCGGCTCTCGTGCACAGCTTCAACAACAAGGAGCTGCGTGTCACACTGGTACGCAAGGACGGACGTGTACTCTATGACAACTTCCGCCACGACTATGCCCACATGCCCAACCATGCCTCACGCCCGGAAATCCATCAGGCGCTGACAAAAGGCCACGGCACTTCACTGGCCCGACATAGTACAACCCTTGATCGTAATTATTTTTATTCTGCTACCTATTTCAAGGAAGACGGTCTCGTCGTGCGTACGGCTCTGCCTTACGACAACAATCTGGCAAGGACCTTGCAGGCCGATCAGCACTTCATCTGGTTTGCTTTGGTGGTCATGGCACTGCTGACGCTCGTGCTCTACCGCTTCGTCAATCGCTTAGGTACGAATATCACCAAGCTCCGTATCTTTGCCTCGCGCGCTGACCATAACGAGAGTTTGGACACCGAGGATCTCGTGGTGTTCCCCGACGATGAGCTGGGCGAGATTGCCGAGCGCATCATCAAGATCTATAAACGCTTGCAGAGCACACGGCGCGAGCAGGACATCCTTAAGCGGCAACTCACCCAGAACGTGGCCCATGAGTTGAAAACACCCGTGGCCAGCATTCAGGGCTATCTCGAAACCATCCTTGAGAATCCGCATATCGACGAGCCTACCAAGGAGATGTTTCTGAAGCGTTGCTATGCACAAAGCGAGCGGCTCACCTCGTTGCTGCGCGACATCTCCACGCTCAACCGGCTCGACGATGCGCCTAACATGCAGAACTTCGAGGACGTGAATATCTCGGAGATGGTGCAGAACATTCAGAAGGAGACGGCCTTGCAGTTGCAGCAGCGACACATGACGTTTCACGACTATCTGCCCGGTGAGCTTATCGTCAAAGGCAGTCAGTCATTGCTTTACAGTGTCTTCCGCAATCTCACCGACAACGCCATTGCCTATGCTGGTGAGGGTACGTCGATCACGCTCACCGCCGAGCGTCACACCGATTACTGGACGTTTGTCTTCAGCGACAATGGAGTAGGGGTACCGTCCGAGCACCTCTCGCGTCTCTTCGAGCGCTTCTATCGTGTCGATAAGGGACGCAGCCGCAAGATGGGCGGAACAGGCCTTGGTCTTGCTATCGTCAAAAACGCTATCCTGCTCCACAAGGGGACTGTCAACGTGCGCAACAACCCCACCGGCGGACTGCGCTTCACGTTCACCATTGCGATATAAATATGAGGCTGGCCCTTTCCCTTTGTCAAAGGCTCAGCCTTACTTTATCTTGTGAAGGACACTTGCCTTTCCATTCCGTTTTGTCCTCTTACCGTCAGCGTGTAGGTCTGTCCCTCCACAAAGGGGTAATGCCGGAAGTCGGCGAACGTGGCGATGGCCTTGCCGTCAATTTCCACGATGGTGTCGCCCTGCCGAAGGCCTGCCCTGTACTCGGGGCTGTCTTCCATCAGCAGGCCGACCATGGCACGTCCGTCTCTGCCCGGCACGTAGGCGACGGTATAGGTTTTGTTGTTCACCTCCACGCTGTCGCCACCCTCGTAAGGCTGGAAGAAGATCTTGCGGCGGAAGCCGTTGATGGTCACCGTGCCATAGCGCAGGATGCTCGCCCCGATGCGGCTGGCACCTTGTGTGGTCATTGCTCTTACATCTTTGAACGAGAACGTATCCCATTTCAGTCGGTCGAGTTTCATAAACACCACCTCCGACGGACGCTCAGCGCCTAACTGTCCGATGGTGAACGAGCCGTTGACGCGTTCTTCCACCTGGCTCTCCACATTCTTACTCTTATAGGCATGCACGTCGAAGCTCTCCTTGTTCATCGTGAAGAGTTGGCGTGAGCCCGTGTCAAAGAGTACCTCGTCGGTATGACGCTTAAACGGACTGACAAGCACATAGGGCACGAACCATTTCAACCGATAGTGCAGCCCCACGCCCGGCTCGCGGTCGAAGTAGTCGCGGCGGTCGGTGAGGATCATCCAGCCATGGCGTGCGTCGATCTTGCAGCACAACCCTTTGTTGAACAAGTCGAAGCCGAGGATGGCATCATTCGTGCGGCGTGGCGTCTGCGGACGGAACACCGAGGCGACATAGTGTTGGAGCGTCAGCTTGCCGATGGTCAGCGACGGCAACTCCACCACGGACACCGTGTCGAGATTACCAGCGGCGTCGCGGCTGACGACATTGCCCAACGGGCGCAAGCCTTGTATGCCACTGCCCATATAGACCGAGCCTTGACTCGATCCCGTGTCAAGGTTGAAGCGGCAGGGACGTCCGCCCGCTGTGCCCATGATATATATCTGATCGTCGACAACCTCTATGGGAATCGTGTCGACGAAGTTGGTCTGGGAGAAGGTGAAGCTGGTGTTGTAGCTGTACATCTGTGCCTGCGTGTTCAGACAGAGCAACAGGCCTACCAGCAGGATGATGGTTCTTTTCATTTCAGCATGGTGTTTACTTTGCGACAAAGTTACAAAATAAGTGCTATTGGCGTTTGTTCTTTTGATGTTTTTTCTTAATTTTGTTTCCAAAACACGATGACTATGAAAACTGAATTTGAGAAGATGCGCTCTCAGGAACTCTATCATATCGATGACCCTGAGATACAGCGAAGTTGCATTGACACGAAGGAGTTGCTCTTGGAGTTCAACCAGACCACGCTGACCTCACCGACTTTTCTGTCGTTGCTGCAGCGCGTGGCGCCGGGCATTCCCGATTCTTCGGTGATCTGCCCGCCGTTTTACTGCGACCATGCCAGCAGCAACCACATCGGTGAACACGTGTTCATCAACTACAATTGTACGTTTCTCGGTGGAGCCATCATCACCATCGGCAACCATGTGCTCATTGGTCCTAACTGTCAGTTGCTTACGCCCCAGCATCCCATGAACTATCTCGATCGGCGCAAGCCGATGGAGACGTCCTATCCGATTACCATTGGCGACGACACCTGGCTGGGCGGCGGTGTTACCGTCCTGCCCGGCGTGACCATCGGCAAGCGTTGCATCATTGGTGCCGGAGCCGTCGTCGTGCACGATATTCCCGACGACAGCCTCGCCGTGGGTAATCCTGCTGTGGTGAAGCGTCGCCTCAATAATGAGGACACAAAGCCCGTTTAGACATAAGTCTCTTATTTTTAGACAGAAAACGCATATTTATTTTTAGACAGAAAGACATAAAGCACATATTATTAGGTCGAGGGAAGTAGGGCTCATCATTTCTCTCTCTTAGTGCTTGTCTTGTAAAGCCAGGCAAGGATTGTTGTGCATGGTTCTGTAAGTTGCTGCTTCCGCTGTCCCCTATCTCGATGGTTTCTTACAACGTGCCAACTGGTTTGTTGCCTAAATCTCTGCCTTTCGGTGGCAGTACTATGGGCGGATTACTCCAGTACTACGCCCAAATTACTGCAGTACAAAGCTGGGATTACTCCAGTACTTCACCACAGTACTCCGTGCTGTCTGTAGTTTAACGATTTAAGTTGACTACTTTGAGTCTTATTTTTAATGTTGGT
>DAWDCC010000072.1:0-16042 GCA_052355365.1 Prevotella sp.
CTGTTCGGGACTTGCACCCGTTAGCCGGTACACATGCTGGTCAAACAAAAACTCCATACGTTGCAGGACAAGCCCACAACGTATGGAGTTTCTATATATATAATATAATGTGTAGGGGAAGGATTATTCCTTGTTGGCGCGCTTACGCTCAAGGTGATCGAGGATGATCTTGCGCATACGCATCGACTTTGGAGTCACCTCCACGTACTCGTCGCTCTTGATATACTCCAGACACTCCTCAAGACTCATGACAGTCTTCGGGATGACACGAGCCTTCTCATCAGAACCGGAAGCACGTACATTGGTCAGCTGCTTAGCCTTTGTGACGTTGACCACAAGGTCGTTGTCATGGACATGCTCACCGATGACCTCACCGGCATAGACTTCCTCACCCGGATCGATGAAGAACTTACCACGATCCTGCAGCTTGTCGATAGAATAAGCATAGGCAGTACCTGTCTCCATGGCAATCATGGAACCGTTGATACGGCGGACGATCTCTCCCTTGTAAGGCTGATACTCCTTGAAGCGGTGAGCCATGATAGCCTCGCCCTGAGAAGCGGTCAGCACATTGGTACGCAGACCGATGATACCACGAGAAGGAATGTCGAACGTGATGTTGACACGGTCACCCTCGGTGTCCATACCTGTCAGATCACCCTTACGACGTGTGACCATATCCACCATCTTGCTGGCGTAGTCCTGTGGCACATTGATGTCGAGCTCCTCAACGGGCTCGCACTTCTGACCGTCGATCTCCTTATAGATTACCTGCGGCTGGCCCACCTGCAACTCAAAACCCTCACGACGCATGGTCTCAATGAGCACAGAGAGGTGGAGCACACCACGGCCACTGACAATCCATCGGTCGGTAGAGCCCTCTACATTGCGCACGCGCAGTGCCAAATTCTTCTCAAGCTCTTTCTGCAGACGATCGCCGATCTGACGGGAAGTGCAGAACTTACCTTCCTTACCAAAGAAAGGTGAGTCGTTGATGGTGAAGAGCATACTCATCGTAGGCTCGTCTACAGCGATCGGCGGCAGAGCCTCGGGGTTCTCAAAGTCAGCGATGGTGTCACCGATCTCGAAGTGCTGCAGACCGACGACAGCGCAGATGTCGCCACTGTCGACATGGTCGCAACGCTTGTGGGCGATACCCTCGAATGTATGCAGCTCCTTGATCTTATCCTTCTCAAAAGTACCGTCGCGGTGGCAGACGGTGATGTTCATACCGTCCTTGAGTGTACCTCTGTGCACGCGGCCGACAGCGATACGCCCTGTGTAGGAACTATAGTCGAGAGAGGTGATCAGCATCTGAGGCGTACCCTCCAGGCGCTTCGGTGCCGGGATGACCTCAAGGATCTTATCGAGCAGATAATCGATATTGTCAGTAGGCTTGTTGAAGTCCGGTCCCATCCAACCGTTCTTGGCAGATCCGTATACGACAGGGAAGTCAAGCTGGTCTTCTGTAGCGTTGAGGTCGCACATCAGGTCGAACACCATCTCGTAGACCTGCTCAGGACGGCAGTTAGGTTTGTCGACCTTATTGACCACTACGATAGGCTTCAGTCCGAGTTTCAATGCTTTCTGCAGCACGAAACGAGTCTGTGGCATAGGGCCCTCGAAGGCATCAACGAGCAGCAGACAGCCGTCAGCCATGTTGAGCACACGCTCTACCTCACCGCCGAAGTCGGAGTGACCCGGGGTATCGAGAATATTGATCTTGACTCCTTTCCAAGTGATAGACACGTTTTTGGAAAGGATGGTTATCCCTCGTTCGCGCTCCAAATCATTGGAGTCCAATACTTCGCCGCTGTTGTCCTGGCCGTCACGGAACAGTTTACCAGCGAGCATCATCTTGTCAACCAGCGTAGTCTTGCCATGGTCGACATGCGCAATAACTGCGATGTTACGAATGTCTTGCATTACTTTACCTTAATAGAGCTAATAATTTGCTTGCAAAATTACAAAAAAAACTGGTAAAAGTGGCTGAATCTGAGAACTTTTTTGTAACTTTGCAGCGCATTTTCGGAGATACCGATGCATTTAAGGCTGCTTGAGCAATGATGAAGACTCCGACGGGCGAAAGATGTAATGATGCAACAACAATTAATCATCAACAAACAAATGTATTTAAACAAAGAGAAGAAGGAGGAAATCTTCGGCCAGTATGGCAAGAGCAATGCAGACACCGGTTCTGCTGAGAGTCAGATCGCACTGTTCACTTATCGTATCGCACACCTGACAGAGCACGTCAAGACTCATCACAAGGACTTTGTGACGACTCGTTCTCTGACTCGTCTGGTTGGTAAGCGTCGCGCTTTGCTGGACTATCTGAAGGATCGTGACATTGAGCGTTACCGTGCTATTGTGAAGGCTCTCGGCCTCCGCAAGTAATCGCAGACAGCACTTCTTTCATACGAGAAGAAAATTAGGCAAGAAGAAAGCCCGCGCTACAGTTGTAGTGCGGGCTTTTTTAATATGTAATGTATAGTGTAGAAATTATAAACAACAATTTAAGATTTACGCACTATACATTATATATTATTTTATACACTATACACTATACATTATTTATAAATTTCCTTGAGCGGCACCATGACGAAGTCGCGCTCATGCATCAACGGATGGGGGATCTTCAGATCCGGCTCATCTACCTTCCAGTCGTCATAAAGCAGGATGTCGATGTCAATGACACGATCGTGATAGACACCATTTACCGACTTACCCGTACGGCCAAGGTCACGCTCAATGCGCTGTGTGGCCAAGAGCACCTGCCGCGGAGGCAGTGTCGTCAAGCAGCAACAGCATGCGTTGAGGAACTTATTAGGCGACTCGAAGCCCCACGGTTCCGTCTCATGAAGAGAAGAGAGGGAAGAGACATGCCCTACCCTGCTCTCCAATAACTCCACAGCTTGCCGTATCAGTCCCCGCCGGTTGCCGATATTGGAACCTAAACCGAGATAGACATGATGCAAAGCTGGATTGTGTATATCTGTCATAAGTCGTTTCTACAACAATGACGCTGGTATGCGATCAGTCTACGATCAGCAGGCTGTCGCCATAGCAACCAAACTTATAGCCGTGCTTCACAGCCAACGCATAGCAGGCCATCACATTCTCATAACCGCCGAAAGCTGCCGTAGACATCAAGAGCGTAGACTCGGGATGATAGAAGTTAGCGATCATCGTGTCCGCAAGTCCGAACTCATAGGATGGGAAGATGAACTTCGACGTCCATCCGTCAAATTCCTTGAGGAAGCCATCAGTACCTACCGCAGTCTCCGTAGCTTTGACCACACTCGTTCCGACGGCACAAATATGATGCCCCTCTTTCTTAGCTGTGTTGACCATGTCACATGCTTCTTTGTTGACAAACATCTGCTCTGAGTCCATCTTATGCTTGGTAAGATCCTCCACCTCGATAGGTGAGAAATTGCCCAAACCGCAGTGCAATGTGATAAACGCCGTGTTGATGCCCTTGATCTCCATGCGCTTCAATAGCTCACGACTGAAGTGAAGTCCAGTGGCCGGCACAGTGACAGCACCCTCGTTGCGGGCAAACAGTGTCTGGAAGTCTTCGAGATCCTCCTTTGTCGCATGAGAGTGCACGTGCATACCCTTCATATCAGGATCATCAGGACGGCCGTTGAGCACATACTCCGGCAGCGGAGCCTCACCAAGAGCGAAGAGGTCGTGTTTGAATTGATCGTGAGGACAGTCATAGAGGAATCGCAAGGAACGTCCACGGCTGGTCGTATTGTCATAGACCTCAGCCACCATGGTGCCCACCTCGTCGAAGAAGAGCTTGTTGCCAATACGGATCTTGCGGGCAGGCTCCACGAGCACATCCCACAGATGAGTCTCCTCGTTGAGTTCACGCAGGACAAAGACCTCTATCTTAGCATCGGTCTTTTCCTTCGTACCATACAGACGAGCTGGGAAAACCTTGGTATCATTGAGGATGAACACGTCACCATCATCGAAATAATCGATAACATTGCGAAAGTCAAGGTACTCGCCTTTGATAGGCTGTCCCTTGGCATCCTTCTTGTATAGTTCTATTTCGCCTGTTGTCCGGTGCAGTACCATCAAACGGGACTCGTCACGACGGGTAATTCGAAAAGAGCCCTTCATACCATCGTCGTTCGTATACTCCCTCACAATACTGTGAGGATAAAGAGCCACCGACTCAGGTGGCAACTTAAACTTGAACTGCGATAACTTCATAATATATATTTCCTTTCTATTCTGTCAGTCTACAGTCCTCAACCGGACAGCTTTTGTTTAAACTTCCGTGCCAGCGGCGGCTTTGGGAGTGATCTGAGGTTTTGCCTCGGCAGGACGCTGGAGTGATGCGGCACTCACCTCATTGGGAATCTCACAGTCCACCCATTCTCCGAAATGATTGAACTCGATGCAGTCGCTCTCGCAGATGTCGCCCACACGTGTCCGACGCAAGCTCGTGAGATAAGCTCCGCTATTCAGAGTCCGGCCAATGTCGCGCGCCAACGCACGAATATAGGTGCCCTTGCCACAGACAACGCGGATGGCCATCGTCTTCTTCTCGCCGTCATAGTCGGTGAGTTCCACCTTATCTATATGTATAGCCTTTGGCTTCAGCTCCACGGCCTCACCGTTGCGGCGCAACTGGTAGGATCTCGTGCCCTCTACTTTGCACGCACTATAGGTTGGAGGCACCTGCTGGATGTCACCTTCGAACTGTTTCAGCGTGTCAAGGATCAGCTCCCGCGTGATATGCTCCACGGGATAAGTAGCGTTGACTTCGTGCTCACGGTCGTAGCTGGCAGTGGTAGCTCCCAACTGCAGCGTAGCCGTGTATTCCTTGGTATGGCTTTGCAGCGTTTCGATCTGCTTGGTGCACCGGCCGGTGCAGAGAATCAAAACACCTGTCGCCAATGGGTCGAGCGTACCGGCATGTCCCACCTTCACCTTCTGTCCAAGCTTTTGTGAGAGCAGGAAGCGGATGTGTGCCAGCGCACCAAAGCTCGTCATGCCGTAGGGCTTGTCGATAGCTAAGATTTCTCCTTTGATAAAATCCATCTCTTAGTCAAACATTACCATGCTGTGGCCCGTGAGCATCCAAATAAGGATAAACGCGCCCACGATGATACGATAGTAGCCGAACCATTTGAAACCATACTTAGACAGGAAGTCAACAAACCACTTCATGGCAAACAAAGCCACGAAGAAAGCCACGACGCTGCCTACAGCAAGCATGATGAGATTGTCTGTTGTTGCCCACGACGTGCCCACAGCATCATCACCGATGAACAGTTCCAGCAGGTCAAGACCTGTTGCTGCAGCCATCGTCGGCACAGCCAAGAAGAAAGAGAACTCTGCGGCACGACGACGCGTGAGTTTCTGTGACATACCGCCAACAATGGTGGCCATACTACGGCTGGTACCGGGAATCATCGAGAAACACTGGATGAGGCCGATTCTAAATGCCCGGCGTTCGGTGAGCTCGTTGTTCTCACTGCCTTTGTTAAAGATCCGGTCGCAGAAAAGCATAAACACACCGCCCACGACCAACATAATGGGGACAATCCAAATGGCGTTGGAGGGATCGAGCATGAAGTCAATCATTCCGCTCTTCTTCACTGCGAAGCCAATCACTCCAGTAGGGATGAATGCCACAATGAGCAACCAATAGAAGTTCCACTTGTGCTTGATTCGCTGCCACGACGTGCTGCCGGCTGGTGCCGGAGTATGGTCAAGACGGAAGAAACGGTTCCAGTAAAGCACTACCACAGAAAGAATGGCGCCAAACTGAATGATAACCGTGAACGCCCGTACAAAAGAAGAGTTCTCCACACCGAGCAGGTTCTCGGCAATGAGCATATGTCCGGTCGACGACACGGGCAGGAACTCTGTGAGTCCCTCCACGATAGCGATGATAATAGTCTGTATCAGTGTCATCAGGCCTCCTCGCTGTTAGATGATGTTACAGCTGGAGTCGTCTCGGCACCATTGTCCTTGGGTTTGTGGATGATGGCATAGATCATGGAGATGAAGCCAACAAAACACACCACAGGAGCCACCTTGATACGACGGAAGCTGAAGATGTCGGGATTAAAAGCCTGTTCTGTAGAACTGCTGCCACTCATCAGTATGAAGCCGATGACCACAATGGCGAAACCGATAGCCAACAATGTGAAGTTGATACGGTCGAATGCATAATTTCTTTTATCCATATTTTGTTTATTCATAATTCTAAATTCAATCTCCTCATTCCGGATCGCTTCGCTTTGATTCAATGACTGCCAAGAGCAGGAAGAGAACTTTATAGAATGACAGAAAACTTATCTGACATTAAATCTTGTAAAGTTCTCCAGCCTTCATCTTCAAGAAGCGGTTCACCGAGATGGAAGCACAGATGGCCGTGATGATGATACCGAAAGCGACCACAGCCACAGCCGTGATGGTCATCTCACGCCAAGTCACAATGTTCAGAATCTCCGGTTCATAGCGGTAGAGCGCATACATACAACCACCAAGAACGATGATAGCCAGCAACGCGGCAAGCAATCCGGTCAATACGGCACGACGGATGAATGGACCTCGGATAAAGCCCCATGAGGCACCGACGAGCTTCATCGTGTGGATGGAAAAGCGACGGGCATAGATACCGAGCTTCACGGTGTTGTTGATCAATGAGAACGACACAAAAGTGAGCAAGGCTGCGATGACGAGCAAGATGATGCCTATCTTGGTCAGGTTACGGTTGACTGCATCCACCAAGTCCTTCTGATAGTTGATTTCCGACACTTTAGGATAACGCTTCAACTGCGCGGAGATCCATTTCAGCGAGTCGTTGTTGGCATAGTCGCTCTTCAAGGTCAGCTCGACAGAAGAAGGGAATGGATTGATGCCATCGGTGAACTCAGAGGGATCAGCACCCATCTGACGGGTAGCATCGGCCAACGCCGCGTGCTTGCTGATGAAGTGCACCTGCTTGATATAAGGTTGTTGCTTCAGATGAGAGCACATTGTCATGGCTTCGTTGTCACTCATGTCTTGCTCCAACATCATGGTGACGACAAGGTTCTCTTTTACATACGACGACAGATTGCGGCCGGTCAGTGTAGAAAACACGACGAGTCCTAACAGCACGAGCACCATTGCCGTGCTGATACACAATGTAACAGCTTGCAGACGCCCTGTGTGCCTGCTTACCTTATTTCTCTTCTTTCCCATTGCAGTGGTCAAAATCTTGCATTTGGATACAAAGTTAATCAAAATATTAGAGAGTAAGAGATGATTAACGTGCATTAACCAAATAATCAACAAGAAAAGCGTCTGTAATGATATATTTTTATTAACTTTGCTCAAGACAAATGTAAAAATAGAGTTATGAGTACTGTTATTTATCCAAGTCCCATCTACGGACCTGTTCACAGCCGCCGTTTAGGACTGAGCTTAGGAGTGAACCTGATGCCGGCAGATGGAAAGATATGCACCTTCGATTGTCTGTATTGTGAATGTGGTTTTAATAAGGACCACCGCACATATTCGCCCCATCCTACACGACAGCAGGTGGCGGAAGCCTTGGAAAAACAGCTCATCAAGATGCATAACGACCAGGAGCATCCCAATGTGCTAACCTTTGCGGGGAATGGCGAACCCACCAGCCATCCCGATTTTCCCGGAATCATTGACGACACGATCAGACTGCGTGACAGATGGTGCCCAAACGCAAAGATCAGCGTGCTGAGCAATGCCACCTTTTCTGGGCACGACGACATCCGTCAGGCTCTGCTGAAAGTGGACAACAACATTCTGAAGCTTGACACGGTCAACATGGATTATATCCGCAAGGTGGACCGACCGGTGCCGCCATCTTACGATGTGAAGGACATCATCGAGAACATGCGGTGGTTCAAGGGACATGTGATCATCCAGACAATGTTTATGAAAGGCGACGGCACTGACAACACGGGCGAGGAATATGTAGCGCCTTGGCTGGAAGCCGTGAAATACATTCAGCCGCAGGAAGTGATGGTCTACACCATCGACCGTGAGACACCCGACCAGAAACTACGCAAGGCCTCGCACGAGGAACTGGACGCTATCCGCGACCGCGTCATCGCGTTGGGCATTCCCTGCACGGCATCGTATTAAAACAGAAGACTGCTTCATATCCAATCAAAAAAATTGTCCCCATTCAACGCTTGACTTTCGTCGAGTCATCAATTAAGATTGCCAGTTTATGAAAATCGTTCCAGCATCCATCGAACAGGCTGAGTCGATCGCCTCTCTCATCATGATGGCGATGAACCACGAGTGTTGTCAGAACTTCGCCGGGCCACATCATACGTTAGAGGACTTCCATCGCATGATGACAGCACTGGTCAGAAGAGATGACAGCCAATACAGTTATCGCAACGCGATGGTGGCTCTCGATGACACCACAGCCGATAGGGAACCAGTGGTGGCTGGTGTCATCGTAGGTTACGACGGTGCTGACCAGCATCGACTGCGCAAAGCTTTCCTCCAAGCAGCCAATGAGTTCTTAGAGCAGGACTTCCGTGGCATGGACGACGAGACGAAGGCAGGCGAGTACTATATCGACTCGCTTGCTGTAGACCAGCGCTATCGTCACCAAGGATTGGCTAAGTCGCTGCTGAACATAGTCATTGAGTTGAAAGGCTACGAACAGCCCGTAGGACTGTTAGTGGACAAAGGCAATCCCGGAGCAGAGCGCCTATATCGAAGCCTTGGCTTCGAGTTTGTCAACGACACGACATGGGGTGGACATGAGATGCGGCATTTGCAGACTGTAAAAAAGCAAGACACTATCCATTAAGACACTTTCACGGTTTGAACATTCTGGTACTGTCAGATAACTACCATATACGTGTAAAAGCCTAATTGTTAGTGTAAATTCAAAAACACGAACGATTGTTAAAAAACTTCCGATGCTCTTTGAGTTTTTAACAAGAATGCCTACTTTTGCACCTTGAAAGGAGATGTTCTATCCAACTCCAAAGACATTTGATACTCCAATTAGAAAATAAACATTATATATATAGGTATGAAAATTAAGAATTGTATGTTCGTGGCTTTGGCTGCTCTTTCACTCGTTTCTTGTGGAAAGAAGAGTGGTGGCAGTCTGGCTGACCTTCAAGACAATGAGTTTGCCGTGCGTACTGTTGGCGAGTCAAGTGCCGATATGCAAACTACTTATCCGGCAACCATCAAGGGTATTCAGGATGTGGAGGTACATCCCAAGCTTTCGGGATATATCACCAATGTGTATGTTCATGAAGGACAACATGTGCACGCCGGCCAGGTAATGTTCACCATCGACAGCGAGACTTATCGTGCCGCTGTCAGTCAAGCACAGGCGGCTTTGAACACCGCCATCGCACAGGCCAACACGACCAAATTGACTTACTTGAACAACAAGAAGCTCTTCGCACAGCACATTATCGGACAGTATGAGCTGGAAACAGCACTGAACAGCTACAAGACAGCTGAGGCTCAGGTAGCCCAGGCCCGTGCAAGCCTCGCTTCCGCCCGTGAGACACTGGCATGGTGCACAGTGACCGCTCCGGCATCTGGTGCCGTTGGCTCTTTGCCGTTTAAGAAAGGTGCACTCGTCTCTACCCAAAGCACACTGACAACTGTCAGTGACGTCTCCACCGTGGAGGTGTTCTTCTCTATGAGTGAGGCCGACATCCTCGGCATGTCCAAGACTGCCGGTAGTGTGGCCAGTGTCATCCATGAGATGCCGACCGTGAAACTGCAAATGGCTGACGGTACAGTCTATAACCAACCGGGACGTGTCGTGAAGATGAGTGGTGTCATTGACGCTACTACTGGTGCTTATACACTGATCGCTCACTTCCCCAACCCACAAGGACTGCTAAAGAGTGGCGGTGCAGGACAGATCATCGTGCCACATGTGAGCAACAACATCATCAGCATTCCGCAGGAAGCTACCTCACAGGTACAGGACAAGTACTTTGTATATAAAGTAGACAAGAACAACAAGGTGAGATATAGCGAGATCACCGTCAACCCGCAAAACGATGGACAGAATTATGTCGTCACCTCCGGACTGAATGTCGGCGACCGTTATGTCTCTAAGGGCATCAGCAAACTGACTGACGGTGAGCAGATCAAACCACTCACCGAAGAGCAATATCAAAAGAAGATCAACGACGCAGCCAACCTGGCCAAAGAACAGGGAACGGCTAAAGGCTTCGTCAAGGCAATGACAGGAAAGTAATGATGAATGTTGAGGCTTGAATGTTGACTTGATGCCGTGAAGAAGGAGGCTTGATGCCACTCATTCATCATTCAACATTCAACATTCCATTCACTCAACATTCATCAATCATCATTCAACATTTAAAGGAATATGACATTTACTAATTTTATCAAGCGTCCGGTGCTCTCTACCGTGGTATCTATCCTGCTTGTGCTGCTGGGTACCATCGGATTGGTGTCACTGCCTATCGAGCAATACCCGGACATAGCCCCACCAACCATCATGGTGCAGGCCTCCTACCAGGGTGCTGATGCCGAAACGGTGATGAAGTCTGTCGCCGTGCCTTTGGAGGAGAGCATCAACGGTGTGGAAAACATGACATACATGACCTCACAGACCACCAACGATGGTATGTGTATGATCACCGTGTACTTCAAGCAGGGTGCTGACCCGGATATGGCTGCCGTGAACGTGCAGAACCGTGTGTCACAGGCTCAGGCGCTCTTGCCTTCCGAGGTAACACAGGTCGGTGTGACAGTCACCAAGCGTCAGACCTCCAACGTCATTATGTACGCCGTCACCTCAGACGGACGCTATGACGGACAATTTGTCACGAACTATAACAACATCAACATCGTGCCACTGCTGAAGCGTATCAACGGTGTAGGTGATGTGTCCAGTCCGTCTACTGCCAACTACTCCATGCGCATCTGGCTCAAACCGGATAAGATGAAAGAATACGGACTTATGCCGTCAGACATCCTCGGTGTACTGGCTGAACAGAATATCGAGGCTGCACCGGGTAAGTTCGGTGAGAACTCCAACGTGACTTACGAATATACGCTGCGCTATAAGGGACGTCTGTCTGAGCCCGTGGAATACGAGAATATCATCCTCACGAGCAAGACTACCGGCCAGACGCTGAAACTGAAGGACGTGGCCAAGATCGAGCTCGGTTCACTGATGTACAACGTGAGTCTGGACAACGACGGCCAGCCTGCCTGTATGGGTATGGTGCAGCAGATCGCAGGATCTAACGCTACACAGATTGCTACCGACGTGAAGGCTGCCCTTGCTGAGCAGCAGAAGAGCATGCCACCGGGGATGAAGATCGTCACAATGTACGACGTGACCGACTTCCTATTCGCCTCCATCCATGAGGTGGTGATGACGCTGTTTATCACGCTGATCCTCGTGTTCATCGTCGTGTATATCTTCCTGCAGGACCTCCGCTCCACACTCATCCCAATGATTGCCGTGCCGGTGGCCTTGATAGGTACCTTCTTCTTCCTTTGGATCTTTGGATTCTCCATCAACTTGCTGACGCTATCAGCCTTGTTGTTGGCAATCGCCATCGTGGTCGATGATGCCATCGTGGTCGTCGAGGCCGTACACGCTAAACTTGACCAAGGTTATGACAACTCGCTCACGGCCGCTATCGACGCCATGAACGAGATCTCCAGTGCCATCATCTCCATCACACTCGTCATGGCTGCCGTATTCGTACCTGTGTCGTTCATGGGTGGCACGAGCGGTACCTTCTACCGTGAGTTCGGTGTGACCATGGCCGTGAGTATTGTCATCTCGGCTGTCAACGCCTTGACGCTCTCCCCTGCTCTTTGCGCCATGTTCCTGAAACCTCACAAAGCTGAGAAGAACGAAAGCAATAAGAACTTTGTGGCCCGCTTCCATGCCGGATTCAACCGCGTGTTTGACAAGACGGTCACTAAATATAAGAAAGGTGTAGAGCGCGCCATCAATCACCGTGCCATCACTGCCGGTATCGTGGTTGTGGGTATTGCTGCTTTAGCCATTCTGATGAATACCACTAAGACGGGTCTTGTGCCAAATGAGGATACGGGTACCATCTTCGTGACCATCTCGGCCAATCCTGGTACCTCGCAGGAGCGTACGAAAGAAATTGTGGCTGAGGTAGACAAGATGCTGGCCAACAACCCGGCTATCCTTCACCGCAATGCCATCATCGGTTATAACTTCATTGCCGGACAGGGCTCTGACCAAGCAACGTTCATCATCAAGTTGAAGTCGTTCGAGGATCGCGCAGGTGGCATCACCGACCGCATCAAGCGCGCCATTCACGACAAGGATCCGATGGCACTCGTTGTCAACCCTTATGAGCAGAACTCGGTGCTCGGTATGATCTATAAGCAGACGGCTTCTATCAAAGACGCACAGATTCTGGCCTTTGGCCCTCCTATGATTCCTGGTTTCTCCGTGCAGAACGGTGTGACCATGACCATGCAGGACAAAACTGGCGGCGACCTGAACAAGTTCTTCAACGTCACGAAGAGCTTCCTCGCCGAACTGAACAAGCGTCCGGAAATCCAGCAGGCTATGACCTCCTACAACCCTAACTATCCACAGTACATGGTCGATGTGGATGTAGCCAAGACCAAGCAGGCCGGCATCTCTCCGAAAGTCGTGCTCTCTGTACTGCAGGGTTACTATGGTGGTTTGTATGCATCCAACTTCAATGCCTTCGGTAAGCTCTTCCGTGTGATGGTCGAGGGTGATGTGGCCAGTCGAATGTCTCCCGATGGTCTGTCCCGCATCTATGTGCGTACCGCCACAGGCGAGATGGCTCCGGTGAGCGAGTTTGTGAAACTCAAGAAGGTCTACGGTCCTTCCAACATCAACCGCTTCAACCTCTTCACTGCCATCAATGTCAGTGTCAACGCCAACGAAGGCTACTCTTCCGGTCAGGTGATGAAAGCCATTGAGGAAGTGGCCAAGGACAACCTGCCAACCGGTTACGGCTATGAGTACTCCGGTCTGAGTCGCTCCGAGGCAGAGTCGAGCAATTCCACAGCACTGATCTTTGTGCTCTGTCTGGTATTCGTCTACCTGATTCTGAGTGCACAGTACGAGAGTTATATCCTGCCTTTGGCTGTGTTGCTGTCAGTGCCGTTCGGTTTAGCCGGTGCCTTTGCCTTCACCAACATCTTCGGTCACAATAACGACATCTACATGCAGATCTCGCTCATTATGTTGATCGGTCTGTTGGCCAAGAACGCCATCTTGATTGTACAGTTCGCCTTGGAGCGCCGTGAGACAGGCATGGCCATCAAATACTCAGCCATCCTTGGTGCCGCAGCCCGTCTGCGTCCTATCCTAATGACATCGTTGGCAATGATTATCGGTTTGCTGCCACTGATGTTTGCCTCCGGTGTAGGCAAGAACGGAAACCAGACACTGGGTGCCGCTGCCGTCGGTGGTATGCTCATCGGCACGCTCATCCAGATCTTCGTCGTGCCCGCTCTCTTCTGTGTCTTCCAATGGTTGCAGGAGAAGGTGAAACCGCTGAAGTTCGAAGACGAAGAGAATGAGGAGGTAAAGGCCGAGCTTGCGCAGTACGCTCACGCTGATAAGCAAGAGCCGTATACTGACGCGTATACGAAGTAACACAATGTAGAGTTTCGACAAAATGAAGATATATCAGATCATACTTACAGGTCTTGCAGCCGTCGCCATGACGGGCTGCAAGAGCCTTTACGGCAAATATGAGCGGCCACAGGTCAACACGGCCGGACTGGTGCGCGACGCGGTGAGCAACACCGACACGCTTGCCGTGACCGACACGACCAGCTTCGCCAACATCCCTTGGCGCTCGGTATTCACTGATCCGCAATTGCAGTCACTCATCAGCACGTGTCTCGCCAACAATCCCGACTTACTTAATGCTGCTCTCAACGTAGACATGGCCGAGGCTCAGCTCAAGGCTGCCAAGCTTGCATTCCTGCCAGGCATCTCATTCACGCCACAGGGAACCATCTCGTCATGGGATTACAACAAAGCCACCAAGACCTATCAGCTGCCGATCAACGCCAGTTGGGATGCCAATCTCTTTGGCAACCTCACTGCTGCCAAACGTGCCGCTCAGGTATCGATGCTCCAGACCAAGGACTATCAGGTGGCTGTGCAGACCAAGCTCATCGCTAATGTGGCCAACATGTACTACACACTGCTGATGCTCGACAAGCAATTGCAGATTGTCACCGACATGGAGAAGCTCACCAGGGACACGTGGGAGATCATGAAGATCCAGCATCAGTCTGTTGCAGGCGTGCGCTCTACAGCTGTGCAAAGCGCCGAAGCCAACTACTTGAGCGTACTGACACAGAAGGAAGATCTCAAAAGACAGATCAGAGAGACAGAGAACAGTCTCTCTCTGCTGCTTGGTCAGCAGGCTCATGCGATCCCACGCGGCGATCTCGACAACCAGAATCTTCCCACCAAGTTCTCCACAGGTGTAGGCATCCAGCTGCTCAGCAACCGTGCCGATGTCCACGCCAACGAGATGGCACTCGCCAATTGCTTCTATAATATAGAGGCAGCCCGTGCGCGCTTCTATCCGTCGCTGACCATCAGTGCCACCGGCGCATTCACCAACAGCGGTGGTATGGGCATCACCAATCCGGGTAAGATGCTGTGGTCTGCCGTGGCTTCGCTCACACAGCCCATCTTCGCCAAAGGACAACTCAAAGCCGGACTGCGTGTCGCCGAGGATCAGTACAAGCAGGCCTACAACACCTGGCAGAACAGTGTACTCTCTGCCGGTAGTGAGGTCAGCAACGCACTTGTACTCTACAATGCCTCTGACGCTAAGAGCAAACTGGAAGAGAAACGCATCGACGTACTCAAACGCAACGTGGAAGACACGAAGAACTTGATGGCCAGTGCAGGATCTACCTATATTGAAGTCATCACCGCTGAGAGCAACCTGCTCAACTCACAGCTCAGCAAGGTCCAGGACGACTTCAGCAAAATGCAAGCTGTCGTCAACCTCTACTATGCTTTGGGTGGAGGAGCGAAATAAGTGTTGAGTGTGGAATGATGAATTGATTCTATGACGAATAACCAATTTTGAATTATGAACAACATCAGTGACAAAGCCGTAGTATCGCCCAAGGCGAAGCTCGGTGACAATATCAAGATATTCCCCTTCGTGTATATTGAGGACTACGTGGAGATCGGCGACAACTGTGTCATCTTCCCCTTTGTGAGTATCCTCAACGGCACAAAGCTGGGCAAGGACAGCAAGGTGCATCAGGGCTCCGTCATCGGTGCACTGCCTCAGGACTTTGCCTTCAAGGGTGAGCGCAGCGAGGTGGTTGTCGGTGACAACAATGTGATTCGTGAGAACGTGATTATCAACCGTGGTACTCATGAAGGTTGCAAGACGGTCATCGGCAACAACAACATGCTCATGGAGGGTGTGCACGTCAGCCACGACACCAAGATTGGAGACTTCAATGTCTTTGGCTATGGTTCAAAAATCGCCGGTGACTGCCAGATTGGTGACGGTGTCATCTTCTCATCGTCAGTCATCGAGAATGCAGGCACACGTGTCGGCAATCTGGCCATGCTTCAAGCCGGAACCCGCTTCTCCAAAGACATACCGCCATACGTCATCGCAGGCGGCAACCCAATAGAATATGCGGGACCCAACAATACCATGATGGAGACTTGGCATATCGACGAGCACATCCGCAAACATGTGGCCAATGCCTACCGGCTTGTCTTCAATGGCAAAGTGAGCGTCTTCGATGCTGCGTTGCAGATACGCGACCAGGTGCCCGACGGAGAGCAGGTTCGCAACATCATCGAGTTCCTGAACTCTACGCAGGTTGGCATTATATCAAAGTAAAAAGGTAAAATAGGAAAGATGCCTCCCCTTATTATTTTATAAATGGCTGGTAGAACGGAAAGCGTTCATTCCTATATATTATTATTGGTGTCCGCTAAAACTTTTAGCTTCTCTGCTGCTTTGCAAAAATAAAT
>DAWDCC010000073.1:0-15781 GCA_052355365.1 Prevotella sp.
CAGCTATTGGCGGACGGCTTTAGCTTTTACGCCTTAGCGCAAATTAGTACAACATGGTAGAATTAACACAAAAAGAAATGAGAACCACTTTTGGCGGTGGCTTCATTAAAGTGATTACCACGAAAGGCATCAAAGAGAAACTGCTCAAAATGACATTATATTAGCTTATAATATGGTCATACAACAGGACAACAAGTTGATGACACAATGGAATAGCAAACCAAACAAAAAGCCAACATTAATCCTTAGATAAGACATTGAAATACCTCCCACTAATTGTGGAAGACATGAGACCAGCGCCCATAACAACACAGAAGGACAAATGAGGTAGTTGGTCAGATGGGCTAATGCAAAGATGATGCAGCCGGATAACACAACGAAGGGGTAGACTGTATTGTTGTTTTTTATGTTCAGCAATGAGTCCTCACTAACAAGATGATAAACCGACAGAGCAACAGACAAAGATAATATCGCACTAATCACTGCGGTCGTCATACGATTCTGAACATAACCGGCTAATACGAAGCCAAGAATGTAGTATAAGAAGAAAGCAGAGCTTATAGCAACATGTATCTTCTTCATTGAGAGCCAAAGCCTATATGCGAGTTCTTCCATCATTGGGCCAATGACAACGACCGCCCCCCATGCTCTTATGGAAAAAGATTTGATCCCATTTATCGTCCACTCTTCAGCTGGGGTGCTCACATCACATGTCATGTCCGACGGCAAAAGGGAATAGCAAATGCCCATAAAAATGCGAACACATATAGAAAGGACGATAAACAGCAATATAGCTTTTACAATAATGTAGGTGGTAGAGTGGTTAGCCTTGTCATACGTGCTAAACAATCTTCTTATACTTATTGCATCTTTCATAAACCTAACGGATTGTTATATTATAGTAAAGCGTATGGTATGCAAAAATACCACTGTGCATTTGGATCTATATATAGTCCTATACAGCACACAAATACACAGTTAGTATCATCAAGCTTAGTGCCGTAACTCATATAGACATACGAAAACAACCATTAAGGAAATGTTTAGTAAGGTCCATATCCGCCTGACAGATATTCAGCACGCCAATCAAATCCGGGTATTGATTGAATATACTCTATAAATTTGTCCCACCAACTTTTTTTATGACCAACACATACAACTTCAGGTAATGTGCCGCCATCATAGGTTCTTTCACCTCCATTCGCTGACTGAGCCTCATGATATGAAAGCTCTTTTACCAATGTATTCATTTTTGTGAATATTATTACGTTTTACATAGCTGTCACGTGCCAGCATTAATCCTTAAGGCGCTTGAAAGTTACGTCATGTTTTGCAGTAAAACAAATATTTTTGCAAGTATATCTCTTCCGTGCAAAAAAATAGCACGGAAGGAAGCTTCAGCTTCTATTCCGTCGTCGCTATAATAAATAGGTGTGGCTATTTTCCTGTCCTATACGTTCAGGCTAAAGCGAAGACTCTGCATTCTTTTTAGTGTTTCTTACATAAAAAACGGGAGATCCGACTTGCGGGTCTCCTTTTTTTATGTAAGTTTGCAAATAGAATAAAAAACGAATCAACGATGGTAAAGTATCCAGTAGGCATACAGAGTTTTGAGAAGCTGCGCACCGGCGGGTTTCTCTATGTCGACAAGACGCGGCTGATGTACGATGCCACGCAGAACAACTTTGTGTTTCTCTCGCGTCCCCGCCGCTTTGGCAAGTCACTTCTCACCAGTACCTTCAAGGCTTATTTCAGTGGACAGAAAGAACTCTTCAAGGGATTGGAGGTGGAGCAACTGGAAACAGAATGGAAACAATATCCCGTGCTCCACTTCAGCCTGGCCTCGGCAAAGAAAGGAACTATAGAAGACTTGGACAACAATATCAACTTTCAACTGGAATGGGCTGAAAAGGAAAATGGGATTCCCGTAGGAGGCGATGATATCCCGACGAGGCTGACTGCCTTGGTGAAAAACATCTACGCCAAGACGGGCAACAAGGTTGTCATCCTCATTGACGAGTATGATGCGCCCCTGCTCACGGTTCTCCACGACAAAGAGCGGCTCGAAACCATGCGCACCGAACTGCAGTCGTTCTATTCGCCACTGAAGGATCTCGACCCTTATCTGCGCTTTGTCTTCATCACGGGCATCAGCAAGTTCTCGCAGCTGAGTATCTTCTCTCAACTCAACAATCTGGTGAATATCTCCATGGCTCCCCACTATGCCACCATCTGCGGCATTACCGAACAGGAGCTCAGAGACAATTTCGCGGAAGGTATCCATCAGCTCAGTCTTACCTACAAGACAACAGACGAGAAGATATTTGCCGAGATGAAACGACGCTACGACGGTTACCACTTCACAGAAAACAGTGAAGGTGTCTACAATCCATTCAGTTTGCTATATGCCATCACGATGGACAAAATCGACAACTACTGGTTTGGCACCGGCACACCGACCTTCCTGATAAACATGCTGAAGAAGTTCCACACCGACATCACGCAGTTGGAGGGCAGCGAGGCTATAGCGGAAGAGTTTGACGCTCCCACGGAGGACATGCACTCCGTGCTGCCGCTGTTCTATCAGAGTGGCTATCTCACCATCAAGGCCTACGACCCGATCATCAACCTCTACACGCTCGGCTACCCCAACGAGGAGGTGAAGGTGGGCATGATGCGCACGCTCGTACCTTATTATCTATGCCGCGACACCAACCTCACGACAATCACCGTGGGTAAGATGTATATGGCCTTACGAAAGGACAACATCGACGAGGCGCTGCGCATCGCGCGCTCGTTCCTTGCCGGTATCCCTTACGAGGAGGGCACGCTCAAGGACGCACCCGCACGGGAAGGCTATTTCACCGCCATGCTCTACGTGATGTTCTCGTTCCTCAACCTCTATGTCTATGCCCAAGTACGCACCGCCAAGGGTCGTATGGACATTCTGCTTAAGACCGACAGCAACGTCTATGTCATGGGACTGAAGATGGACGGCAACGTCGACGACGCATTGAAGCAAATCGACGACCGAGGCTATGCAATCCCTTACGAGGCCGACGGCCGCAAGATCGTAAAGGTGGGCATTAACTTCTCGTCGGAGGAGCGAACCATCAACGACTGGAAGATTATAGAACCTATGAATCTTTATAGATGACATAAGAATATACGAGGAGATTCACGCAATTATGAGCAGATCCTTTCCATATCATTGCTTATTTTCCGCAAAGAATGCAAAGAAAATCTTTCTTACCAATGTCTGCAACTGTTTACCACTATTATAGGTCTTGCTCCTTTTAAATAAGAGTTATACGGAGCTTTTTTCCTTGTTACATGCTTGTTTTGTCAAGTTTGTCCAAAACGTTATAGCATTTGTCCGATTTGTTATGCCCCTCATCATGTATTCTTCCTAACTTTGCAAGCACATTTAAACCAATGGTACTTCCATAAATAAAAACTAAATCAAAAAATGAAAAATTACAATGTGCTAATACTCTTAAGCCTTGCGCTGTTATTAATGATCGCAACAGGCTGCCAAGATCAAGCAGACTATTTGTCTAACACGTCTACCACCTATTCTACAACGGAATCTACAGCAGAAACACGAACTTCAACATATACTTTTTATGAAGGTGCCGATTTATCCTACGTTAATGAGCTCGAAGATGTAGGCGTGAAATACCATAAGGATGGTGTTGATATAGATCCTTTTACCTTACTTCATAGCTATGGCGCTAATATAGTTCGTCTTCGCCTATGGCATAATCCGTCATGGACATCCTACTCTACATTAAACGATGTGATGCGCAGTATGAGACGTGCAAAAGCAGCTGGCCTTGAAGTACTACTTGATTTTCACTATTCTGATACATGGACAGATCCGCAACAGAATATTGTCCCTATGGCATGGAAAAGTGTTGTTAAATACTCGTCATTGCTTTCTGATTCTGTTTATAATTACACCTATCGCACTCTTGAACACCTTAACTCTGTTGGCCTTTTACCTATTATTGTTCAGATAGGAAATGAGACCAATTTTAATATAATGGTGACAAACAATAACGATTTAAAACCAGTCAATTATGCTCGAAATGTAAAGTTGTTTAATGCTGGTCTTAAAGCTGTGTCTGATTTCAATGCAAAGTATGGCAAACAAATTAAGACAATGCTCCATGTGGCATTAGATCCAGGAAGTGCTACAACTTGGTTAGCCAGACATAAAAGATATGGGCTCAATTATTTTGATTTGTTTGGGGTATCTTATTATCCTCAATGGCAAGGATATACTCCTGATGATCTTGGCAACTTTGCTTCATCGTTACATACTAAGTATGGAACGCGCCTTTTCGTAGCAGAGACAAGCCAAATATGGACTCGTGCCTGGAATGATAACAATCATAACCTCATGAGTAAAATGTGTACAGGGTATCCAGATGTACCATCTCCACAATTTCAGAAAGATTATGTTATAGAGATTAAGGAAGCTCTAAAAAATAATGGTGGTGCAGGATTCTCTGTATGGGAACCATTTTGGGTGTCCGCCACAAATAAAACACTTTGGGGAGTTGGCTCTAATTGGGAAAACGCAACTTTTTTTGATTTCAATAACAATCTTCTACCTCACTCTGCTATTGAAGCTTATGGAGATTACAATGTGAAGGTAACATTTGAAGTTGATATGTACAAAGCAGGTTCATCGGCCAAAGGCTATATTACTGGTGATTTTACCGATGACGGATTCGGTCATTGGCAGATCATTCCTATGCATCAGGCTGCAAAAGAATCCACAAAATATTATCTTAATACTTATCTTTGTCGTAACCAGACCGGTAAATTCTATTTTCTCTCTGACTCCACTTGGACTGCTCGAGAAATTATAGACGGTAATACACAAGACCGATATTTCAATATAAACACATCAAACAATTGGATGAAAATAGCTAAAACGTTTGGGCAGCAATAATAATATTACAAATCTACATATTCAACTTTCATGACTAACAAATTATCAAATCTTATCAACCCTAAATCATTGATGACGGGGATGACGGTGGCAGCTCTACTCATGCCATCCTCAATTCTTGCTCAAAACCAAAAGACAGTGAAGGGAACCGTGCTTGATGAAAATGGAGAGCCTCTTGTAGGCGCAACCGTAAAGGTGCCCGGTACCCATAATGGCACCGTCACCGATCTTGACGGACATTTCTCTGTCAGTGTACCCTCTAATGCTGGGCAAGTCAAAGTATCTTATCTTGGCTATAAAGAATATGCGGCCAAGATTGGCTCTGGCGATCTCTCTGTGCATCTTACTCCTGATAACAAGAGTATTAGTGAAGTCGTAGTGGTGGGCTATGGCACACAGAAGAAAGCTAATCTTACAGGTTCTGTTGCTTCCGTGTCGAGTAAGGAAATCAGTTCTATCCCTGTAGCCAATACGGCAGCCTTGCTTCAGGGCCGCTTGCCGGGTGTGACGCTCACAAGTAATGGTGGTCAGGCCGGTGCCGACTCTCCGGAGATCAGAATCCGTGGTGTGGGAACTTTTGGCAACAACAATCCTATGCTGCTTATTGACGGTGTGGAGGCTCCTATCGGGCAGTTGGCAGAGCTGGCCCCTAGTGACATTGATAATATCTCCGTGCTTAAGGATGCTGCTTCCGCTGCTATCTATGGTGTTCGTGCTGCCAACGGTGTTATCCTCGTCACTACCAAACGGGGAGGTGACACCGCTCCGAGCATTAGCTATAATGGCAGTTTCTCTATACAGTCAGCGACCGTGAAGCCAAAATACGTCAATTCTTACGAATGGGCAAAGATGTACAATGAGTCGAACAACACACAAACCTACACTCAGGAGATGCTTGACAAGCTGCGCGACGGCTCCGACCCTGATCATTTTGCCAACACCGACTGGTGGGATGCCCTGTTCCGTACGGCACCTATGACACAGCACAACTTGTCGGTAAGCGGTGGCAGCAAAAAGGCACATTATATGATGTCAGTTGGCTATCTGAAGCAGGAAGGTATCATGGAGCATACAGGCTATGAGCGTTTCAATTTTCGGTCCAATACCGATGCTCAACTTGGACGGTTCAAGATAGGAATGAATCTCTCCGGTTCTAAAGAAAATATCACGGCTAATGGTGGTATGGGTGGCGACAACGGACTGATGCGCTCACTCACTTGGTTCACACGTCCTACTGTACCCGTGATGTATTCAAATGGACACTATGGCAATCAGGACGGCTCTGACATCAGCTTCTCCAAGTTTAAGAACCCGATTGAGATGATGTCACAAGTGCACAACAAGCAGACTGGCTGGCGCTTCGATGGACAGGTCTATGGAGAAGTAAATCTCTTGAAGGGATTGAAGTTCCGAAGCAGCCTGGCTTATAAACTGTATGTCTACGATGCCTCATGGTATAACAAGCGGTCACGTAAGTACAATGCCGAGGGTGACCTCATCTATAAGAGTGACGACAACTCGCTCACTGCCAATCATAAAATAGACTATGGCTATCTCAATGAAAATATACTGAGTTACGATCAGCGCTTTGGCCTCCATCATGTCAATGCCTTGCTCGGTCACTCCATCCAGGAAAACCACGATGGCTCCATCAACGGTAGTAAGCAAGGCTTTGCCACTGACAACCTGTACCAGCTTGATGCCGGCACACGCAATCCTCAAGCATGGGGTGATGCTACAGAATATTCTTTGCAGTCTTTCTTCGGGCGTGTGGGTTACAACTATGATGACCGTTACTTGGCTGAGTTCAATATCCGTCATGATGGTTCATCCCGTATGCCCAAGTCGCACCGTTATGCCACTTTCCCCTCTGTATCGGGAGGCTGGATTGTTACCAATGAGAAGTTCTTCCCACAAAATAAGGTACTCAACTATCTCAAACTGCGTGCCTCGTGGGGTAAATTGGGTAATCAGGAGATTGGTGACTACGCTTACGAGGCCACAATGGCAGCCAACTACAACTACTATTTCGGCAATACCGCTTCTATCGGTATGGCAGAAAATATGGTAGCCAACAGCGATATAAAGTGGGAGACCACCACGATGACGGATCTTGGCTTGGATGCCTCTTTCTGGGGCAGTCGTATCTCTCTGACATTTGACTACTATAACAAGATGACCTCCGATATTCTTATGCAGCTCACCATGCCCAGTACTTTCCTTGGCACGCTCGCTGCTCCCACACAGAATGCCGGAAAGGTGAGAAACAGAGGTATAGAGCTCTCTGCCAACTACCAGGATCATGCAGGAGACTTCACCTGGCAAGTGGGTGGAAGCCTGTCAACCGTGCAGAACAGAATCATCGACAATCATGGTATCGACAATATCTCCGGCAACACTATCAACCGTGAGGGCAATCCTATTGGCTCATATTATGGACTGCGTGCTATAGGTATCTATCGCACCGAGGAAGACTTGAAACGCACCAACTCTAAAGGCGAGATTATCAAGCCAAATGGACTGGACCCACAGCTGGGTGACATCATGTATGAGGATGTCAATGATGACGGAAAGATTGACGACAACGACCGTGTGATTATCGGCAATCCTTTCCCAAAGCTCACCTATTCCATCAATGCCGCACTCTCTTGGCGACATCTCGACTTCTCCATGCTCTGGCAGGGCGTGAGTGGCGTGGAGCGCTTCAACTGGGAGCAGGCCACTATCACCAATGGCGGTAACATGACGACACGCTGGCTTGACCGGTGGAGTGCTGATACCCCCAATGGCAGTATGCCACGTCTGGGTAACAACTTCAATGAGCGCTATTCTACGTTCTGGCTTGATAATGCCAGTTACCTGCGCCTTAAAAACCTTGAGTTAGGTTACACTTTCGACCTGCCGTTGCTCCATCGGGCCGGTATCCGTCAAGCACGTGTCTATTTCCAGACCACCAACTTGCTCACCCTCACTTCTCTTAAAAATAAAGACCCGGAGAAGGCCAGCGGCGACATGCGTGGCGATATGCACCCGAACACCAAGTCAGTGTCCTTTGGTGTGAATGTTAACTTCTAAACTTTACAGACAATCATGAAACGCTATAAGATTTTCATCATTGCAACGCTCCTCACAGGAGCCATGCTCAACACAGGATGCTCCGACGACTTCCTGCAGAAATCATCCCTTTCTGCTTCTTCGTCGGGTAACTTCTGGCAAACAGCAGATGATGCCCATGAGGGCCTCACCTCCGTCTATGATGCTTTACAGAATCCATTTCTCTACAACGATGCCACCAACCAAAGCAAATGGGACGGTTGTGGACCGCTCAACATGGATTGTATGACCGATAATGGCGGCCGCTTCAACTGGTCGGGTTGGATGAACGGCTGGGATATTGCCAATGGCATTCACTCCAGTTCGTCACGCTTGGTAGAACAGTGGTGGACAGCTAACTATGAAGCTATCAAGCGTTGTAATACACTCATAGCCAATGTGGGACGCACTGATCTCGACGAAGCTTCAAAAGAGCAATATTCCGCTGAGGCCAAAGTGATAAGAGCACTGATGTATCTCAACCTCACCATGACCTATCACGATGTTCCTTTTATTACAGCCCCGCAAAGCATGAAAGAAGCCAATACCCCGAAGACAGACCGGGCAACTATCGTCAAAGCCATTATGGAGGACTTGAAGTCGGCCGCTGCTATTTTGCCTGTAGATGCGCCTGAGACCAACCGTATCACGAAAGGTGCGGCCCTGAGCATCCTTGGCCGTACAGCGCTCTATAACAATATGTGGGGCGAGGCCATCGATGCCTATCACCAAGTGATAGCCCTTGGCAAGTATAGTCTCTTCAATGATTACACTCAGCTCTTTACCGAGGCCAACGAGAATTGTCCTGAAATCATCATGTCCGTCAGTTACAAAGGACCTGGTAAAAATGAAGGATGCGGATTAGGCGGGCATTGGGGTGCGCCATTGGAGGCCATGAACGGCACTATAGATTTGGCAGATGCATTCTACATGACCGACGGCAAACCCTGTCAGGACAAGAGGGTTATTGACTTTTATCCTGATGGTTCACCCAACTATTGGGACAATGTGAACACCAAGCGCTATGAGAACCGTGACCCCCGTCTGAAAGCTACGCTCTTTGTGCCTGGAATGTCTTGGAATGGAAATTCTACACTCTATGGTGGTTCAGCCAATTCCTATTCCACTATCTATGTGATGAAGTATTTCAATCCTGCACTCTCTAGTGCTGACTCTTGGGACTCTGGACAGGATTTCTATATAGTCCGTTATGCCGAGGTGCTGTTGTCATTGGCCGAGGCTGAGATAGAGAAAGGTACCAATCTCGATGAGGCCGTACGTCTGATAGACCAAGTGCGTGCACGTGCCCATATGCCCAGCGTGGAAAATGTGGAAGGCACCGGATTGTCACAGGAGCAACTGAGGAATATCGTGCACCATGAGCGTCGCGTGGAGACGGCCTTTGAGGGGTTGCGTCTGTTTGACCTCTATCGCTGGCATACCCTTAAGGATGCTGTTGACAGGGTGAACAATGAGGCTAAAACTTATAACTTCCCGTATGAGCACCGTAACTATCGCGGTGAGCAGGAGTATGTCTGGCCTATCCCCCAGCACGATATCGACTCCAATCCAAAACTGGAGCAAAACGAATTGTGGAAATAATGTTTATGCAAGCGAACATGAAAGTCTCTTTTATTCTCTCCTTCTTAGGTTTGGCGCTTTTCTGCCAATGTCACGAGTCTTCGGCAGAAGCGTCACCTATAGAGTCTCAGACACAAACGGAGAAGCCTGGCTCTATTACAGGTGATGATGCGTCTAAAAAGGCTCTGCCTAAAGACGCTGTGCCTGTGGAATATGCCGGTTATCGGCTGGTCTGGAACGATGAGTTTAATACGGATGGCCGACCTTCGGAAGCGTGGACTTACGAACATGGCTTTGTGAGAAACGAGGAGCTGCAATGGTATCAGCCCGGCAATGCCGCGGTGAAGAACGGATTGTTAGTGATCGAAGGACGACAGCAGAAGGTCAGCAATCCCAACTATGATTCGCAATCCACCGACTGGCGTTTCTCACGGCCTGAGGCAGAGTTCACATCTTCTTGTCTGACAACGCAGAAAAATTTCCATTTCCGTTACGGCCGTATGGAAGTCCGCGCACGTATCCCTGTCACCCGCGGTGCGTGGCCAGCCATCTGGACATTGGGTAACCAAGGAGAGTGGCCTCAGAATGGTGAGATAGACCTCATGGAGTTCTATATCAAGAATGGTGCACCCTCTATTCTGGCCAATGCCTGTTGGGGCTCTGACAAACGTTACACTGCCGTTTGGGACGAGAGCGTTACACCTTTCTCTCATTTCATAGCAAAGGATAGTGAGTGGGCCTCGAAGTTCCATGTTTGGCGAATGGATTGGGACGAACACTTCATCCGACTCTATCTTGACGACGAGTTGCTCAACGAGGTAGATCTCTCCAAGACTTGCAATGGGGGTATTGACGACGATTATGGCAACCCCTTCTCTAATACGCGTGATGGTTTTGGACATTTCATTCTACTCAACCTCGCTATAGGAGGCAATGGTGGCGAACCGGAAGTTGCGCATTTTCCGCTGCGCTATGAGGTAGATTATGTGAGAGTTTATCAGGCTCAATAATGATATAAAACGGGCAGGCTATAAATAATCTAGTCCTGCCCGTTTTTATTTTTTCAGAGATTATGCCGCTTGATTAGATAAAATTGCTATTTTTGCACTGACGAATCAAGTACATGATCATATGACACAATCGAAATTACATTTTTTATATATCCTCTTTACCCTATTATCCGTAATAATAGAAACTGAGGTTGCATCAGCTCAAATCAGCGAGACCACCGCCTTACCTTCATTCGTTAATTTCAAGCCTAACGCTTCATCGGTAGTACAGTGCATGGCACCGGATGACGAAGGACAGACATGGATGGGTACTGATAAAGGACTTGTCGTTTATGACGGCTATCGCGACTACACTCTTTTTAGAAATACCGATCTACAGACACTCATCCACACAGTGATGCTGACATACGATAAGATTCTGATGGGGACTGATGGTGGACTGCGTGTTGCTGAGCGGCATAATCTGCACCTACTCCCTCACACGGGTGGTGTCCGTTGTGTCCGTGCATTACTGCGGAAAGGTTCTAAGATGATTGTCGGTGGTGCCAATGGTGTGGACATTTACAATATACAGACTGGCAAGACACAAATTCTCGCACGTCGGCTACCTCAAGTCTACTCATTGCTGGACACTCCTCATGGGCTTCTCGTAGGGACGCTTCATGGATTGTACATTCTCCGAAATGGACGCATAAGAGCTGTCGATACGGGTATGCTGGCAAGCCATCCGTTAGTCAATGCGATGACTCATGCTCAAGGTGGTGGCTATTGGATAGGAACAGAAGGCGCTTTGTATCATTATGACGGTCGTTCTGTGAAAGAAGTCTCTGCGTTGCATTCCAACTCCATCAAGGCACTCTGTCAAGTCAGAAATACCCTTTATATAGGTACTGATGATGGGCTATACATGATTATCAACAAGCAGCATGTCGTACGTGTGTGCCAAGACATACGTACGGCTAATTCGTTAGCAAGCAACATCGTGTGGGCACTTGCCAAAGATAAATGGAACAATCTTCTTGTTGGCACGGACCGCGGTCTATCCATACATAGAGTTCACGAGCCTTTTCGCTGTTGGAACCTTTCTACCATCACGGGCAGTGGTGACGGCAATACGTTTGGAACCTTGTTGACAGATAATGATGGTCTGTCGCTGTGGGCAGGAGGAGACAATGGCTTGATTAGCATGTTTTGCAGTAATGGCAGATGGAAAGTCTCAAAATGGTACCGACAAGGTGACCCTCGTTGGAACATCTCGCACAATCGCATTAGGAAGCTGCATCGCTTGCCCGATGGTCACATCATTGCGTGCACCGATCATGGCCTATTCATCATTGACCCAAAGAATGACACTACTCACAATGTGCTGCTCACCGATGGCACGGGACATTACGATGCTACTTGGGCTTACGATATTGTTGAGGACAGAAAGGGACGTTGCTGGGTATCTGCCTATGCCGAAGGAATATTCATTATTGACCGTCAGCGACTTCTTTCCAGCCAAGGCCGCGTGCGAGCTGATGCACATCTCGGCCCCACGCTCACCGGTATTAATGTAGGGAGTCTTGCCATTGACAGGAGTGGTCGTGTATGGGCTGCAGCTTACAGCGCCGGTCTCGACCGTATCGATGCCACTACACTGCGTGTCAGTCATGTGATGAAAGAAGTTTCCATCGATAAGGTATTAGCCGGCACCGATGGTTCTGTGTGGGCAACCATGTCCGGAAAAGTGGTGCGCTTTACCCATGGCAATTTAAATACCCGGCGCACCTTCGTCATGGCTGACCACGGTCTGACACCTACTGCTCTCAGCACTGATGATGGTTCATTATGGATAGCAGCCAATAAAGATGTCTGCATACTGCGCCCCAATGGAGCCAGCAGTGCTTTTTCCTTTCATGGTATAAATGCATTTTCAATGGCTTCACCATTGACGTGGACCGATGATGCTGGTAAGTGGCATAAAGGTGTGATGCTTGGTGGCGAAGATGTACTGATGACTGTCAGCACAGAGAATCTTGCCACTGTCAATCAAAGTAAATTACAACTAACAGGAATAGAGGTGAATGGGCGGCAGATGTATGTAAATGAAGCCCGGCAATATGCCGATACTGAAGAAAGTATAACCCTTCACAGCAATGAAAATAATTTCAAGCTTCTATTCTCCGACAATCCACAATGTGGTCGCTTGTCAGCACGCTACGCCTATCTGATGGAAGGAGTTGAGAAGCATTGGACGCTCTTGCCTGCAGAAGTCTTACAGGTGTCGTTCAACGGTCTTCCTCATGGCACCTACCGGCTGCATATGAGTGTTGTCGATGGTCAGGGACGTCCGTCTAAAGAAATCTATAGCCTGAAGGTAACGGTGCTTCCTCCATGGTACCTCACATGGTGGGCTAAAACCATCTATTTGCTGTTGTCCTTAGCACTGATAGCATGGGGTGTGCGTTTTGTCTGGATACGCAGGGAGTTACGGCGTGAGCGACAGGCCCGTAATGATGCTATAGAACAGAGCGCACGGCGTGCAGCGTTCTTCGCAACGTTGTCAGAGAAATTGAAGTTATCGGCAGGAGAAGTCTTGGCATCAGCCTTCAATCTTCGGTCACAGTTTCATGGTAAACGAGAAAATGATATAAACGCTATACGCCGTAATGGAACAGCTATATGTCTAATGGCCTCAGAGGCCCTGGACCTGCCATTGTCAACAACCAACACTTTTACTCGGCCTGTCATGCAACGGCTAGATATGACGGAGCTATGTCGAATAATAGTCTCTGATTGTCATGAGGATGGGCGCGGTACCTACTTGTCCGTCTCTGCTGGTTCCCCTGAACTGACAACAGAGGTGGACGTAGTCGCTATGTTAGGGCTATTGGATGCTATCATAAAGTTTACCGACGACAATACACTGGTAAAAGGTGCCACCATTCTTTCCGCTTTGGAGAACGATGGATATGCGTTACTTCGTCTTGATGTGGAACAACTGGTTCTGTCACCAGACAATCGACGCTTTGCATTAATGGCTTACGGTGAAAATCATCTTGCACTGATCAGTCAGCGTGCGCGCATGATGAATGCTATCACTTCTTTAGACGAGTCTGAAGACAGACACACCATTATTACTATTCAATTGAGATATAAAATAGATCATCGGGAGACATGTTCTGATGACTCGACAGAACATATTAACACGGAAAACACGAAGAAAGACAACTCTAAACAATCTGAGAATGTCATCAACACACACGGTGACGATAATGAGGATGTCATTGTGAAGGCTGTCACCGCTATGATTGAAGATCATTTAGCGGATACAAACCTCAATGTACAACTGCTGACTCAACTGACTGGATATGGTAACAAACTCATCTATCGACGGGTGAAAGCGGTCACAGGTTATACTCCCGTAAATTACATCCGCCAGATGAGAATGCAGCGGGCTGCCGTGTTGCTTAAACAAGGACGGTTTGCTGTATCTGAGGTGATGTATATGGTAGGCTTTTCTACACAAAGCTATTTCTCCAAGTGTTTCAACCAAACTTTTGGGATGTCACCGGCAGAATACTCAAGAAAAAACATACAGGTATGACGACTGCATCTTTATATCGCTATTTCTCCATAGGTATTGCACCTTTGAAAAAATATCGGTATCTTTGTGACATAATTAGTGATATATACCTTATAGAATACCACCTATACAGACATTTCACTGAACGTAAAAGAGGAATCCACTCACTATGAAGAAACTCTTGACCATCCTCGGCCCCACAGCAACGGGCAAAACTGACCTTGCCGCACACGTGGCACACGCGCTCGGAGGTGAAATTCTCTCCGGCGACTCTCGCCAGGTCTACCGCGGCATGGACATCGGCACGGGCAAGGACCTCGAAGACTATGTCGTCGACGGTCAGCCGGTACCCTATCATCTCATCGACATCGCGGAACCGGGAACGAAATACAACCTGTTTCAGTATCAGCAGGACTTCCACCGTGCTTACGACGACATCCAGCGGCGGGGTGTGCTGCCCATCCTCTGCGGTGGCACTGGCCTGTATATCGAAGCGGTGCTCAAGGGCTATGCGCTATCGCCCGTACCGCAGAACCCGGAACTGCGACAGAGTTTAGAGAATAAAACGCTCGACGAACTGACCGACATGCTCGTGAAACTGAAACAGCAGACGGGCTCCACAATGCACAACAAAACTGACGTAGACTCGTGCCAGCGGGCCATCCGTGCCATAGAGATAGAGACCTACAACCTCCAGCACCCCACCGAGCTGCGGCCGATGCCGCCCGTCAACAGCGTCGTCATCGGTGTGGCCATTGACCGAGACGAGCGCCGTCGCCGCATCACCGCCCGTCTGCATCAGCGTCTCGAACATGGCATGGTGGAGGAGATGCGCCGTCTGCTTGACAGCGGCATCAAGGCCGAGGACCTCACCTACTACGGACTGGAATATAAATACGTCACAGAGTATGTCATAGGAAAACTCAGCTACGACGAGATGATGCGCCAACTGGAGATTGCCATCCACCAGTTTTCCAAGCGCCAGATGACGTGGTTCCGGGGCATGGAGCGCCGTGGCACTGTCATCCACTGGATCGATGCCATGCTGCCGATGGAGGAAAAGGTGAAGAGAGTGGAGGAGATCTATCGCTCAGCCAACCAATGAATGCCTTGCGTCACCCAACACACTCACTTAGAAACAAACGATCCATTCATCTTTATAGGCTAACGCTCCGCTGCGCGGAATAAAGAATATCAACGAATATCCCGAATATCTAATTTCGTTATATTCGTTGACATTCTTTATGACCTCAATGATGGCGCGTTGAAGAAAACGGGATATAATACTCACAATCCTTCCTTACGCTTTTAGGAAAAATGTGATATGAGAGCTGAAAAAGCCTGGAAAAATGTGATAAAGCCGGCTAAAAAACTTGGAAAAATGTGATGGACATAGAACAAAAGTAATAAGTTTTCTTTTTTAAAAACTATATTAGTCATTTGTCTTATTCAAGAATAGGAGAATCAGAGAATAGTGATGACGATGCAATTCCCAAATTCTCCAATTCTTGAAAACTAAAGAGGTCTTCGTGTTGGCCTGGAGGAACGGAAGGCCAATATGAAGAC
>DAWDCC010000074.1:0-15679 GCA_052355365.1 Prevotella sp.
TGTTCGGGACTTGCACCCGTTAGCCGGTACACATGCTGGTCAAACAAAAAGCCCTGCAAACCGCAGGGAGCGGTGCAGGGCTTATGTAATAGAGAATGTAAGCAACTATTCTGTCCTTCCATTTAAGGAGTACAGGCAGGCCTTCTTGGCAGCAGTCTCTGGGGTTCCTTTGAAATTGGTCAACTTCCCATAGACAACGACCTCATCTCCTTCCTTCACTTGCATGTTACCTTCTACCCATGCCTTGTTACCAAAATAGTACACACTATAGCAGGTGAGCTCACCTGACTTAGAACCATCTGCTGAGATATTGAATGTAGCTGTACCATGCTCAGCATCAAAACTGAACTTGATCGAACTAATTTTTCCCTTGATGTAATAACTCTCTGTTGAAGTATTGCCCTTGCCAAGAGCTGTGGCAATATCCAAAGCCTCAGATGGAGTCAAGGGATTATCCTTGCTCAGACCTTTGTCGCCAGTACTTGGAGTCTCACCACTTCCTTCAATGCTGACAATCTCGCTACTCTGAGAAACCTCTGGTATCTTGTTACCACTCTTGTCAGTGAAGAGTTCCAGCTTACCCTTGACAATGACAGTCTGTCCCACTTTCAAATCGCTCTTACCTGAGAAGTCCGCTCCGTTAAGTCCCTTTCCGGAATAGACGTCAAGATCCTTCGACTTGCCATCATCGGACAGATAATAACTCAGACTCTTGTATTTAGAGTTGTAGTAGTCCACAGAAGAGACAATACCCTTCACATACACTTCTGTGCTGCCAGCCTTACCGCTGTTGATAAGATCCACAGCTTCTTTGACCGTGTAAGGATTTTCCTTGCTCTGACCCCTCTCATCACCACTTGGCGTATCACCGCCTCCTTCTGCTGTCTTTCCGTTGAGCGAGTAGATATACGACTTACCTTTGCCCTCTGTCTCAGGTGTATTACCGTTGTAGTTGTAGAAGCGACCACAGACGATTACCTCATCGTCCACCTTGATCTGATCCTCTGCAGTGAACTTCACATTGCCAAGATAATAGCTCTGGAAGATATAGACCTCGTTGGAGCCATTGTCAGTGATGTAGTAGTTGGCATTGCCATACTTCTCGGTCTCCACACTCTTGATGCTCTTGATCTTTCCCTTGACATAGACCACAGGCGTATACTCACCTTCGCACAAGTCCTTGATGGCCTTGAGCACACCAGCCACATTATACGGGTCAGCTGCAGTACCAGTACCTGACGGTTCCACTTCTGTTGTCTCACCCGAGCCACCGCCATTGCTTGTCGGGTAGTCATACGGCATGGGCACGTCCTCGCAAGAGGTAAACGCAAAAGCGACGGCAGCCAGCGCAAAGAGATATGATAATAACTTTTTCATTGTCGTTGTATGTTATATATATAATAAGGTGTATTTACTTGACTGCCTCGATATCGTCGAGGCTGCGAATGATGAGCTCCCACGAGTTGTTGTAGCGTTTGAGAATACCCGTGACGTTGACCTTGCCCTGCGGCAGCGGATTGCTGGCGAAGTCAGCAAAGTTGCTGGTGTAGACCATCGTCGTGGTGGGATACTCGTTGAAGTAGACGCTCACAGAGCCTGGTCCGTCACTGGCTTTGGCAAATGTCTTCTTGCCATCAGCACCCTTGAAGCTCACATTCTTCATGGTGACGAGCTTACCGCTGTAGGTTAGTCCGTCGGACGCAGGCTTCCAACTGTTGTTGAAATCAATGGGCGCGATCGTCTGACTCTTGCCCGTCAGGCGAAAATGCTGGTTCCACACAGCACGGCTCATACGTCCGATAGAGTTCTGTCCTTTGGCACTCGTATAAGGAGTACCAATCTGCGGATGCAAGCCATAGTTGCCCACGCTGAGTCCATTGAGTTCAATGATCACCTCAGCTCCAACGGGAAAGATTCCGTAAAGACCGCCCTGTGCTACGCCGATGGTGATAGCGCCCGTTCCGTCGTCAACGACGAGCTCGTTGTAGAGGTTGCCTTGCATGTCATTGCCGGTGACATAGCCCTTGATTTCCAGTGGCTGCTCCACCTTCTTGTAGCTGTAGCTGGTGTTGATAGCACTCTTGTATGTCTGTTTCAGCTGGGCGATAGTCACCACATTCGTCTCGCTGATGCTGCTGTTGCCTATCCCCGCCTCGTCAGCGGTCTTCACCGGCTCATCGAAGTCGCCCTGGCAGGACGAGAAAGTCAGAGCTAGACAGCAGACGAGAAAGCCCAACCGATAAAATATCTTGTTTTTCATGTCTATAATGAATTGAGTCTGCAATTAGAACTTATATGCAATATTCAACATGCCGTTGGTGCCGTAGGCATAGTACTTCTTCGGATTCTTCGAGAAGCGATAGAGTCGCGAGTTACCCGTAGAGGTATAGTCAGAGCGGCTCTGCTCATAACCGCCGGTCACCAGATGGGTGTTGTTGAGGATGTTGGTCACCATGAGGTTGATGCTCAGGCTGCCATGCTTCAGATAGATGCTGCGGCCAATGGATCCGTCCATCATCCAACCGCCGTGACCCTTATCCTGTGGCGAGACGATAGGATTGCCAGCCTCATCGACACTGCCTATCTTGTTCAAACTGCCTTGATAGCGGTAGTACGGCGAGTAGCTCAGATAGATGCGGTCATACCAGTTACCGGCCAGATCAATGAACCACCCCCCCTGATGATAGCTCAGTTTGATGCTCGTAGCGGTAAGTGGTGTGCCGTTCTCGCGCATATCCTTCACCAAAGCCACATCCTGGTTGTAGGTGCCCTGTGTGGAGTTGAGGTAGACGACCTTGGCGTTGCTCACGTTCTTGGCATCGCTGATGGTTCCGAGGAGCTTGAGGTTAAAGGCTGAGGTGAGCTTGAAGTCCAGTCCGGCCTCCACGCCATAGTAGTCTTTCTTCAGTCCGGTCAGTGAGTTATAGGAGAAGCTGTTGATATCATCAAAGTAGAAGCAAGTCCACTCCGTAGCATGTGTGATGTGGTTGTAGTAGCCACTGATGTTGGCGTGCAACCAGCTGTTAAGGAACTGATAACCAATCTCTGAGGAGAAGACGTGCTCGTTGTGCAGTTCACCGACGAAGTCATTGTTCATCTCCGGAGCGACAAAAGCTACCGAGGCCTGCGGTGCCTTGCTGTCATAGCCCATGCCGAGCGTGAGCGTGTTGCCGCCACCAAGATTGAAGTTACCGCTGGCCTTGATGCCACCCTCCACGAAGTCAGCCGTACCACTCTTGCCGTAAGAATTGTTGGCGAAGAGTCCATTGCGCATCTTGCCATTGCGCTGCATGCTCTGATAGCCCAGACGGCCGGAGATCATATAGTGCACGATACCGAAGTTCTCTGCATAGCTTGTCCAGCCCTGCACACGGTTAGTGAGAATGGTGTAGTCATAGCCGAACTTATCACCCTCGCCGACGACAGCATTGGGATGGTTGAGATCGTACTGCAACTGATCGGAGCCTTCAGCAAAAGTGCCGAGTGCGTAGTTGTTGGTGTTGTGATACGAGGCGGCACCCAGCAGATCGTCCATCGTCTGATAGTGATAGTTGACATTGTGAGCAGCGAAAAGTCCATTAGTCCACGTACTGTTCTTCGTCAGATTCGTAGTCAGCGAAGTGGATAGTGTGAGGTTCAACTGATTGTTGTGACGCTTCTGGATATAGTAGAGCGCATCCTGCCCGTTGGCTGCAGCCTGGCGGTTAGCATAGATGAGCTCGTCGAAGTTGATCTGGCGGTTGCGTTCACTGCCAGCCAAATACTCGCGGGCGTTCTCCCAGTCAGCCAATGCGAACTCAGTGTTCTGCACGTTGCCGCTGTTCCACACATCGTAGAAGTTGCTCGGCAACCGTTTGTAATAGTCCGGCTGCGGATTCTCTGAGTTGTTATAGTTGAGCTTCGTGCTGGAATACATGCTGTACTTTCCGAAGAGAGAGGTTGTCAGCTTGTTGTTGTCGTTGATATTCCAGTCCCACGTGAAGATAGCAGAAGGAGCAAAGTCACGCACCATTCGGCTGTTGCGCTTCTTACCGTCCTGCCAGCCCCAATAGGGATTGTATTGATTGTCGTTGGCCAACCAATACATCTCATCGGTCGACGCTCCCTGCGTACCGCGCTCGGTGGGGTTGCCCCATGTAGAGAAGGCAAGGCTATGACCGCCGCTAAGGAGTTTCTGCACGCCGAAGAAATAGGAAAGCGCATTGTAAGACGTACCCTTGACATATCCCGGATTGGCCCAGCGATAGGTGATGTTGGCCGAGTAAGCCCAGCCCTTTTCTGTCAGGCCACTGTTATAGGTATACATGCCACGGAGTACATAGTTGCGGTTGGCAGCCGAGAGCGTGAGACGGTGGCCTGTAGCCATAGCAGCCGGACGGAAGTTGTAATTATTCGATCCGGCGATACCCGTATACGAGAAGTTGTTCGACTCGAAAGGCAATGCCGCCTCCATGTTGCGTGTCTGCTGGTTGAGACCGCCTACGAGCGAATAGCGGAACTGTCCCGTCTCCATGTCGTTGACCGGCGTGCCGTTGATATACATTTCGTTATACTTCTGGTTGAGCGCCCGATAACGAAACCTCATCGGCGAGAACAGATACCCCACTTCCGAGGCATACACATTCGAGCCCGAGGAGACTATGGAGACGTTCTGTCCCATGTTCTCGTCCTCACCCAACTGCGCTTCTGTGAAGGTGAACGCTGCCTCACCGACGTTGGTCGAATCGCTCTGCGCGAGCGTCAGCGGGGCATAGCTCATGGCCATCACGGCTAAGATAAGCTGTTTTTGCATAATTGTCAGTTGTTATAATACTATTGATAATATGTGCAAATTTACCAAAATAAATGGAGAGTTCACGATTTCTCTTGTTAAAAATCTAAGAAAAGGACTTTTATCTCAAAATAAATTACGAAATTTGCAAAGCATTATATCACTACTTGGATTTTACGACAATGAAGAGACATCTTTTAGTATTTGCTTGTTTCCTGCTGTTGTGCCTGGCAACATCAGCACAAAAGAAATACGCCGTTTATGCGGTAGGCTTCTACAACCAGGAGAATTTATTCGACACATGCCACGATGAAGGCAAGCGCGACTACGACTTCCTGCCCAGCGGCTCCTATCGTTGGAACGGCCTGAAGTATAGCCACAAGCTCCACAACATGGCTCGCGCCCTAAGCGATATGGGCACGACGATGCTGCCTGGCATAGGCTGCTCGGTTATCGGCATGGCAGAGGTGGAGAACGACAAGGTGCTCACCGACCTCTGCGCACAGCCGGAAATGAAACAGCGCGGCTACCAATATTGCCACGTTGAGGGTCCTGACAAGCGTGGAATCGACTGCGCACTGCTCTATAATCCCAAGATGTTCCAAGTGAAAACGGTCAAACTCGTACCCTATGTCCCCACGGAAAAGCAGGACTCGGGCTTCACCACGCGCGGCTTCCTCACCGTGAGCGGCACACTGTCCGGAGAGCCCGTGAGCTTCATCGTCTGTCATCTGCCCAGTCGCTTCAATGTTTCGTATTACCGCGAAGTCGGTGCTTCTCAAGTCAAGGCCGTCAAGGACTCGCTGCTCCGACTCGACAAGGACGCCAAGGTCTTTGTCATGGGAGATATGAACGACGACCCGACCAACAAGAGTTTGCACGAGGTGCTTGGCGGCAAAGAAGAGATCAGCATGGTTTCGAAGGACGACATGTACAATCCTTGGTACAACATCCTCGCCAAGCAGGGCACCGGTACGCTGCGCTATCAAGGAGCCTGGAATCTCTTTGACCAGATTCTCCTCAGCCCCTCACTGCTCGACAAAAAGGGTACACACGACTACAAGACGCTAAAATACTTCAAGTGTGAGATCCAGCGCATGCCCTACCTCTTCCAGACTGAGGGCAAGTACAAGGGTGAGCCAAAGCGTACCACAGCCGGTGGTGTGTGGCTCGACGGCTTTTCCGATCACCTGCCCGTATGTGTGTACTTGGTAAAAGAAAAGCCTCTCCCCTAACCTCTCCCTAAAGGGAAGGGGAATAATATGCTACAAGAAAATAGAGAGCAGAGCAAAGTACCCTATATAGGATCGAGCAAAGACCCCTACTTTGAACCGAGCATAGCACCCTGCATAGGATCGAGGATCCGTTCGGTATGACGGCGTTGTGTGCCGTCTCACTGCTCCCCAGCATTCATCACTCATCATTCATCCATGACTGAAGTTCATCCTTTTGAGCCATTCCTCCCGAAAAATGCCAAGCTGCTGATGCTGGGCACCTTCCCACCTGCGCCCAAGCGTTGGTGTATGGAATGGTACTATCCCAATTATACCAACGACATGTGGCGCATCTTCGGTCTGTGCTTCTTTGACGACAAGTTGCGGTTTGTAGACACAGACCACAAGACCTACCGACTGCAGGAGTTAAAGGACTTCCTGCTCGACCGTGGCGTAGCCATCTTCGACACCTGCCTGCGCATCCGCCGCACCAAGGGTACAGCCTCGGACAAAGATTTAGAGGTTGTGGAGCAGGCTGATATAGACAGCATGCTGCGGTCTCTCCCAGAATGTCAGGCGGTGATCGCGGCCGGACAGCTGGCCACCACGCTCTTCACCGAGCACTATCATATTGATGCACGCAAGATGAAGATGGGGGACCACCTCGACTTCATGTTCGAGGGCCGCACAATCCGCCTCTACCGCGAGCCGAGCTCCTCACGCGCCTACCCAATGAAGGTGGAAAAAAAGGCAGAATACTACGACCAGATGTTCCTGGAGATAGGACTGAAATAACCAAAAAGGTTAGAGAAAGAGAATTAACAAGCAAAAAACATGCAATATGGAAAACAAGAATAAGAAAGTCACCATCATCGGCATAGCCGGCGGCACTGGTTCCGGCAAGACCACTGTGGTGAAGAAAATCGTAGAGATGTTGCCACCACATTATGTCACTGTGGTACCTTTAGACTCTTACTACAACGACACGACGGGCATGACCCAAGAAGAGCGCGCCGTCATCAATTTCGACCATCCCGACGCCTTCGACTGGAAGTTGCTCATCAAGCAGGTCAACGAGTTGCGCCATGGCCACGCCATCGAGCAGCCCACCTACAGCTATATCCTCAGCAACCGCCTGCCGGAGACCATCCACGTAGAGCCCAAGCCAGTGATCATCATTGAGGGCATCATGACCCTGCTCAACAAGACACTTCGCGACATGATGGACTTAAAAGTCTTTGTGGACTGCGACTCAGACGAACGTCTCATCCGCAATATCCAACGCGACACTATCGACCGCGGACGTACTGTGTCCATGGTCGTGGATCGCTATCTGAAAGTCCTCAAGCCCATGCACGAGCAGTTCATCGAGCCTACCAAGCGCTACGCCGACCTCATCATTCCACAAGGTGGTGAGAACGTCAAGGGAATCGGCATTCTCTGCAACTACATTGAGGGTCTGGTACCTAAGAAATAAAAAACGGCGAGAAAAGATGCTATGCGGTAGGATTATCCTCCGAGACATTGTCGTTTGCCTGCTCTGTCGCATCCTCTTGCCCCTGCTCAGCATCTCCGCGCACGGACGAAACTTCTTCAGCCTTGTCGAACTGCTTCTTGCAACGATGAATCTTCAGGGCATTGACAAGGTCCACCACGCCATAGACCATCATGCACCAGCCGATAATGAGCAGTGGCGCAGAGGCGATCACACTCGGCTTAATCAAAGCCAATAAACCAATGAGCAAAATGACAACTGGCAACACCCACCACACAAAGCCCACACGGGCAAAGCGCGTAGCTAAAGAAAGGCTGAACAACTGATAGGCACCACCGGCAATCAGCAGAGCTGCCAACACAAACATCAGTCCACCGACAAATGTATTCGGACTGAGCGCCATTACGCTGCCAAGAATGCCACAGCCCACTGCAACAACTGGGAAAGAGCGTTTGCGCTGCTGCCTCATCTTGCGTCCCTGAGCGTCGAAAAGTTCCACCTGCTCATCACGGTTTTTGCGCGAAGCCATATAGTCAATGAAACTGATGACTGCCGAGATAAAGAACACGACGCCAATACCCACCGTGATCCACATCACGGCTTGTTCACGATATTGCACCAGCACCACACCGGCAGCAATGGCACAGCAGGAGCGAAGAATGGACTTTGGAAATGTTTTCATGATATCATCTACATTTGTTTCTCTGATGCAAAGGTAAGGAAAAAAACGGAAACGATAACGATTACTTGATATTAGTTGTACAAAAAAATAGATTCAATCAGGATATGATCACATTATTATTAGTACGTCACGGCGAAACCGTGGCCAACAAAGCACAAATCCTTCAAGGACAGACCCCCGGTGAACTCAATGAAACGGGCAAGGAACAGGCTGGGACTGTACGCGACCGGATGAAGAATGTACACATTGACACCTTTGTAGCCAGCGATCTCCACCGTGCCATCCAGACTTGCGAGATCATTGCCGAACCGCATGGCAAACCCATTGTCACCACGCCCCTGCTCCGAGAGCGAGACTGGGGCAGTTTCACCGGCAAGTTCATTCCCGATCTGCAAGCCGTGAAGCAGTGGCCCGATGATATCGAGAGCCTTGAAAGCCTCAAGAGCCGCGCCAAGCAGTTCATCGCCTGGCTGAAGGCTAATTACCCCGACCAGACCATACTGGCTGTCGGCCACGGCATCGTCAACAAAGCTATCCAAAGCGTCTACTATGGCAAACCGATGAACGAAATCCAGAAAATGACCAACGCCGAAGTCCGCAAGCTCGTCTTGTAATAGCTCCGCCTCTCGCCGCAAGAAAGGAGCCCCCCGCAAGAAAGCAAGCCTCGAGCACCGAGTTCTCTCCGTTCGGTTTGCTGCTGTTGTGCAGCAGCCCTTCCCTTGTGTCCAGTTTACTGTTGTGCAGCAGCCCTTCCTCGTACTCTGTGCGGTAGCCATCTTTCTCTCCCCCTTCACCAAAAAGCCCGCTCTCCCAGGACAGGAGAACGGGCAAAATGTTATCCAAAATACGACACTTAATACTGTATCTATTGATTTCTATCTTCCATTTCCAAAGTGACCACCGCCGGAATTATGACTGCCACCGAAGGCGCCACCGCCACCAAAGGAACGGGTAGGGGCACTGTTGCCGCCACCAAAGGAGCGGGCAGGTGAGCTATTGCTGCCACCGAAAGAGCGTGCCGACGAACTGCTGCCACTACCAAAAGAGCGACTCGGTGCGCTGCTGCCAAATGAACGGTTAGGAGCACTACCAAATGAACTGCCGGACTCGCTGCTACGTGTACCGAACGAACGGCTCGGAGCGGAGAATGTGCGGCTGGGTTCTCCCATCGTAGAGTTTCCGCCAAACGAGCGGCTCGGCTGCGTCACTGTAGTACGTGTGCTGCTCTCGCGGGCTCCAAATGAGCGGGTACGGTCACGCTGTGGGTCGTGACCCGAAGGAACGCTTGAGACGCTATAGGTACGGTTGCCACTACCGAAGCTACGGTTGCCGTTATTTCCGCCGAAGCGCGTGCCATTGCCAAAGCTACGGTTTCCATCGTTGTGGTCGCCAAAGCCTCTGCGGCCATCGAAGCGTTTGCCTCTGCCAAAGTCACCGCGGTCAAATCCGTCACGCATACCCATGTAGCGTCCGCCATCTCCGTGGCGTGGTCCGTCGAAGTGACGTCCGTAGTACCAACTGCGTCCCCCATTCATCCGCCAGCTATGACCACCATAGTAGGTGACATAGATATTCGGGCGACCAAAGAAGAAGTAGTCACGATGCGGATAGCGCGCGTAGATGCTGAAGTGCCAGTAACCGCCGTCCCAGTAAAGCGGACGATAGAAATAGGCGGCATCGACGTAGGTGCGGTACTGCCAGTCAAGCAACACATAGCTCAAGTCGAGATTACGCTGGCGCCAATAGATACCATAGAGGTCATCATACGTGTTGATGCTCATCAGGTAATCGAGATTGATCTCGTAGGCAGCCTCATACTGCGCATCCGTCAGGTTGAGTTCGTAAGCCATCTTGTCGGTCAGGAATAAAGCCTGCTGGCGTGCCTGCTCATAACTCATGGCCGATGCCTGAACAGCCATGACCAAGAGAGCGACAAGAGTCAAAACTAACTTTTTCATATCTTCATCTTTTTAATTGTTCAACATATCTTTGTGACAGAAGGCAGAGACTTGGAGAAGCTCTTTCCTCTTCTTTACGTTGCAAAATTAAGGAAAAAGAAAAGACTTAAGAAAGGTTTTCCCCTATCGTAGAGAGGAAAATCCCTAAAAAGCCGTACCTTTGCAGTTGAATTATCGATCACAGGCAAAAAATGAAGAAAAGAATCCTTCTGTCCTTCGTCACTCTCTGCCTGACCAGCGTAGCCTCTGCCCAGTATGCATGGCAGGAAGGCGCTGATCCAGGAAAGTGGCAACCCGGCAAAGATATCAACTACAAGGTAGAAATGCAAGGCTCCATGTCGAGCGGCAAGACACCTCTCTGGCTCAACGCTAATAAATATGGCCTCTCTTCCCTTGATGAGAACAATGGCTATCTGCGCATGCAGGCCATCAGACCCCTGAACAACGACTCTGCCAAACGTTGGGGACTCGGATATGGTCTTGACGTGGTGGCTCCTGTTCACTATACCAGTCATGTTGTCATTCAGCAGGCGTTTGCTGAGCTGAGGTGGCTCCACGGCACACTCACTGTGGGTGCTAAGGAGTGGCAGATGGAACTGAAGAACAATGCACTCAGCTCCGGCCCCCAGGCCTTGGGCATCAATGCACGCCCGGTACCACAAGTGCGACTGGCATTGCCACAATACTGGACACTGCCCTTTGCCAACCGCTGGCTCCACTTCAAAGGACACATTGCCTACGGACGCCTGACCGACCAAAACTGGCAACATGACTTCACCAACAAGCAATCAAAATATGCCGACGACGTGCTCTTGCACACCAAGGCCGGCTATCTGATGATAGGCAATCCCGACCGGTTCTGCCCCTGGTCACTGGAACTGGGATTGGAGATGGCAACTATCTTCGGTGGTACGGCTTACCGCCCCGACGGAAATGGCAAGATGTCGCCCGTGCATAACGGCTCCGGATTGAAAGACTATCTCAAGGCATTAATCCCCGGCGGAGCCGATACGCCAGAGTTAGAGTTAGGATCTGACTATCAGAATGAGGAAGGCGACATCCTCGGCGCATGGGTAGCCCGTTTCAACTACGAGGCCGACAGCTGGAAAATCGGCATCTATGCCGACAAGTATTTCGAGGATCACTCTTCCATGCTGCAACTCGACTACGACGGCTATGGCACAGGAGATGAATGGAATGTGAAAAAACGCCACCACTACTTCCTCTATGACTTCAAAGACTGGTTGCTTGGGGCCGAACTTAGCTTGCGCAACGGCACATGGCTGAAAGACATCGTAGTAGAGTATCTCTATACCAAATACCAGAGTGGCCCACTCTATCACGACCATACGACTGGAAGACCGGAACATATCTGCGGCAAGGATGATTACTACAATCATTATATCTTCCCTGGATGGCAACATTGGGGACAAGCCATGGGCAACCCGCTCTACCGCTCACCGATCTACAACACCGACGGAACGCTCCGATTTGAGGACACGCGCTTCACGGCATTCCATCTCGGCTTTGACGGTCAGCCCACTGATGCGCTCTCCTATCGTGTGCTTGCTTCTTGGCAGGAAGGTCTCGGCACCTACGAACATCCCTACACCAAGAAGCACCATAACGTAAGCTTCATGGTTGAGGCACAGTACGCCCTGCCCCATCAGTGGAATGTCAAAACTGCCTACGGTATGGACTTCGGTCATATCCTCGGACACAACAAGGGTGCTCAGATCACCATTTCCAAGTCTGGCATCTTCAATCTATAATCACGGGTAACATGAACAGAGTAATAGATATATAAATAAGATACAACATGAATAAGCATTTCAAAATACTCTTCTCCCTCATCACCATCTTGTTCGCCTTGGCTTCCTGTGGAGATCTGCTGGAGCATTCCCAAAACGGCAAACTCGACGGTTATTGGAAATTGACCACTATCGACACGCTGGCCACTGGCGGACAGAAAAACGTCAGCGAGCTGAGTCTGTTCATGGCGGTTCAAGGCAAAATCATGATGCTCAACAACAGAGACAACGGAGCTGAGTACATCTTCCAGTTCAATCACTCCGACGGCCATCTCAAAATCTATGACGCAAGACTGAGTAACCGTAGCAAAGGCGATCCTTCGCTGACAGATCCCGACGTCCTCAGGCCCTTTGGTTTCAATAATCTTGAGAAGGACTTCACCGTAGAAAAACTCACCGGCGGCAAGCTCGTCATCAACGACGGCACACTACGTCTCCATCTCATCAAATTCTAACAGAAAAATCATATACTTTACATGAAACCTATCTCTCTATTATTACTTTCCTTGCTGGGCACCGCGCCTGTCACGGCTCTCGCCAAGAGCGGCGTCACAAGTCAGCACCAGGAAATTAACTTGCAACAGGGCTGGCTCTTCTCGCGTGACAGCCTCCACTGGCAATCCGTCGCCATTCCCCACGACTGGGCCATCAGCGGTCCCTTTGACAAGAAATGGGACTTGCAATATGTGGCCATCACACAGAACGGCGAGAAGGAGAAAAGCGAGAAGTCGGGACGCTCGGGCGCACTGCCCTGGATAGGCCGCGGCTTCTACCGCCGCACGCTGACCGTATCGAAGGACGCTGCTCACGCCTACCTGCAGTTCGACGGTGCCATGAGCGAGCCCCACGTCTATGTCAATGGCAAGCTGGCAGGATGGTGGGCCTATGGCTACAATGCTTTCCGCATCGACATTACACCTTATATATATAAGGGACGCAGCAATGAAGTCGTCGTCAGCCTCAACAACCGCGAGGAGAGCAGTCGATGGTATCCGGGCGGAGGTATCTACCGGCCTGTAAGTCTCATTCTTACCGGTAAGGCTTATCTCGATCCTTGGCAGAGTTTTCTCTACACCGAGAAGGCTGATGCCAACGAGGCAACCCTGGTCTACAACGACAACGTAAAGGGTGGACAAAGAGAGCAACTCAGTGAGCGGATCCAGCTCTATGCTCCCAACGGACAAGTAGCAGCGACAGCAGAGGGAAAGGTGGGCAGCAACGGCAAGGTCAGCCTGCGCCTCAAGGTCGCACGTCCGCAGATGTGGTCACCGGAAAGTCCGACACTCTACCGTGCCAAGATTGAGCTCATCGAAGGCCAGGGGCGCCGTGCCACCGTCATGGACAGCCGTACGATGAAGACGGGCATCCGCACGATCGCCTTCTCGCGTGAGCATGGCTTCCAGCTCAATGGCGTGAGCCGCAAGTTCCAAGGTGTCTGCCTGCACCACGACCTCGGACCGCTCGGCACTGCCGTCAACAAGGCGGCACTCATCCGTCAGGTAAGGATTCTCAAGGACATGGGCTGCGATGCCATCCGCACATCTCACAACATGCCGTCGACGATGCAGATGGAGGTCTACGACTCTTTAGGCATGATGGTCATGGCAGAGAGCTTCGACATGTGGCGCTATCCTAAGTGCAAGAACGGCTATGCCCGCTTCTTTGACCAATGGGCCGACAAGGACATCGAGCATCTCGTGCTCAACCACCGCAACCATCCCTCTCTGGTGATGTACTCCATCGGCAACGAGATACCGGAGCAGTGGAGTCAGGAGGGCGTCGGCATATCACGTCGTCTGCAGGACATCTGCCACCGCCTCGACCCCACCCGACTCGTCACCCAAGGCATGGACCGTGCCGAGGACGCGCTGAAGTCGGGCTTCGCTCAGGTGATGGACATCCCGGGATTTAACTACCGCGTGTACAAATACGACCGCAACATCTCACAGCTGCCACAAGGTTTTCTCCTCGGCAGTGAGACTGCCTCGACAGTGAGCAGCCGTGGCGTGTATAAGTTCCCCGTTACCGTTTCGGACAAGAACGTCTATCCCGACGGACAATGTTCGGGCTACGACACCGAGTACTGCCCGTGGAGCAACCTGCCCGAGAGCGACTTCATGGCGCAGGACGACAAGGACTACACCATCGGACAGTTTGTCTGGACAGGCTTCGACTATCTTGGCGAGCCCACACCCTACGACACCTACTGGCCGTCGCGCAGCAGCTATTTCGGCATCTGCGACCTTGCCGGACTGCCCAAGGACCGCTACTATCTCTATCGCTCGGTATGGAACCGCCGCGACCACACCATCCATCTGCTGCCCCACTGGACGTGGCCGGGACGCGAAGGCAAGGTGACACCGGTGATGTGCTACACCGACTACGACGAGGCTGAGCTCTTTGTCAACGGCAAAAGCCAGGGCCGCCGCCACAAGACGGGACGCATGTCGGTGTCAGCGACGGCCGGAAAGCTCGTCGAGAAGATGGGCAAAGAGACAGTGGACAGCCAGCTCTCGCGCTATCGCCTCGTTTGGGACAACGTGGTCTATGAGCCGGGCGAGCTGAAAGTGGTCGTCTATGACAAGAACGGAAAGGCCGCCGGAGAGGAAACGGTGCACACCGCCGGTGCGCCCACAGCGCTTCGCCTCACTGCCGACAAGCAAACGCTCGCGGCCGATGGCAACGATCTGAGCTACATCACCGTGGCGCTGACCGACAAAGACGGCACGCTCTGCCCCGATGCTTCAGACAAGATTCGTGTGGAGGTCTCGGGCGCAGGAACTTTCCAAGGCATCTGCAACGGCGACGCAACCTCTTTGGAGAGTTTCGTCAAACCAGAGATGCACCTCTTCCATGGCATGCTCGTGGCCACTGTCAGGAGCGGGCACAAGCCGGGAACTATCACTGTGAAGGTGAGCACCGAAAGTGGCATCACCCAATCCATCAACATTGCTGTAAAGTAAAGCCACTGGTTCTTCAACGACCGGGAAGTCCGCTGCCCGGGAGGTCCGCGCCCTCAGCGGACCTCCCGGACAAATAACCTCCCGAATAGATATCGATAGTTATGACAGAAGATAAACTCGTATTGACCGTTGAAATCTCTTTTGTCATGCAAACTGACAATTTTCCGCCCAAATACAGACGTTCCTCAGAAACAAGTCCCATCTCGCTCTGATTTTTGCGAATTTCAGCTTCTTTTTATAAAGTGTTGATAATCAAGCGAATACAAACGAACCATCATTTTCAACTCCTCAGAAAGGTACTTTGACGAAAAATTCTCTAGAGAATTTCCTGTCAAAGTACCTTTTTTATCGTATCAGAAAGGCTTTCTGATGCTCTCAAATCGCCTTTCTGACACTGTCAAAGTACCTTTCTGACCGCATCATCTCGCCTTTTTCATAGTTTCAACTCGGAAAAAAGACTTTCTCTCTCCACTTTTTGGCTCAAAGTCCCAAAATGGTTTCTCTAGATTGAAAGTTCACAGAGCACTTGTTTTGTAAGAAAGTTTACCAATCAGAACGAGTATCGGCAAACAAGTTAAAACGACTGGCAGACATATGACAAAATACCAATCCAAGGAAAAAATAAAAATAACGAATACATTTAACTTGCAGTCCAAAGGATATCGATTTCTCTTAAACTTTGACAAATCGCATCCTTCGCACCCTTGCGAGAACCTGCGACCCCTTGAAACATTTCACTGAGGCTGTGTCAAAAGTCCATTTTGAGCCATCTTCGAATTTAACAC